>NZ_FNUB01000005.1:2708236-3385295 GCF_900105985.1 Tenacibaculum sp. MAR_2010_89
TATTACTCCAAATACCTGTTTTCTTTTGTAATTGTGTGTAAATTTTTAATAAACCAGAATTCTTAGGTTGAGACAAAGCTGGGTCTTCTTGTAATAAATTAATAGCTGTTTGACGAGCTTTATATAGTATAGGAGAATCTTTTATCACGTCTGCTATTTTAAGGTTTAACACACCACTTTGTTGAGTTCCCATTATATTTCCAGGACCTCGAAGTTTTAAATCTACTTCTGCTATTTTAAACCCATCAGTAGTATCTACCATTGTTTTTAAACGTGTTTTCCCGTCAGAAGATAACTTATAACTAGACAATAATATACAATAGCTTTGATCAGCTCCCCTACCTACTCTTCCTCTTAATTGATGTAACTGACTTAATCCAAATCGTTCAGCGCTCTCAATTACCATAACAGATGCATTAGGTACGTTAACACCTACTTCAATTACAGTAGTAGCTACCATAATTTGTGTTTCACCATTTACAAAACGATTCATTTCATAATCTTTATCAGCAGGCTTCATTTGTCCGTGAACAATACTAATTTGATATTTAGGTGAAGGGAACTCTCGTGAAATACTCTCATATCCATCCATTAAATCTTTATAATCCATAGCTTCAGATTCTTGAATTAACGGATAAACTACATATACCTGCCTTCCTTTAGTAATCTCATCTTTTAAAAACTTAAAAACTCCTAAACGATTGCTATCATACCTATGTATTGTTTTTATTTCTTTACGCCCAGGAGGTAACTCATCAATAACTGAAATATCTAAATCACCATATACAGACATTGCCAAGGTTCGAGGTATTGGAGTTGCTGTCATTACTAAAATGTGAGGAGGTACTATTTCTTCATTTTCTTCTTTTCTTCCTTTATTCCATAGCTTAGAACGCTGAGCAACTCCGAAACGATGTTGCTCATCTATAATAGCTATTCCTAAATTTTTAAACTGTACTTTATCTTCTAATATAGCATGGGTTCCTATTAAAATATGTAAACTTCCATCTTCCAATCCTGCATGAATCTCTCTTCTTTTTTTAACTTTTGAAGAACCTGTTAATAAATCAACTTTTATTGTTGTATTCTCTAAAAGCTCAACAATACCATTATAATGCTGTATAGCTAAAATTTCAGTAGGGGCCATTATAGTAGCTTGAAAACCATTATCAATAGCTAACAACATTGTTAATAAAGCTACAATAGTTTTTCCTGACCCTACATCACCTTGAAGTAACCTATTCATGTGTGCACCTGAACCTAAATCTTTTCGTATTTCTTTTAATACTTTTTTTTGTGCATTTGTTAAATCAAAAGGTAAATTATTATTATAGAAACTCGTAAAATTCTCTCCAACTTTTTCAAAAACAAATCCTTTTATTTTTGATTTTCTAATCAATTTTTTTTGTAATAATTGTAATTGAATAAAAAATAGTTCTTCAAACTTTAATCTAAATTGAGCTTTAGTTAATAGCTCTTGATTTTTAGGAAAGTGGATATTTAATAAAGCTTCTCGTTTTGCTATTAGTTGGTGCTCATTTAATAAATAAGTAGGTAATGTTTCTTCAATTGATCCAAATACTTGCTTAAATAGGTATTGGATCATATTTCCAATTACCTTATTACTTATCCCTTTATTAGTTAATTTTTCAGTTGAAGGATACACTGGCTGCATAGCCATTTGTAATTTGCTTTTATACACTTGAACTGTTTCCATTTCCGGGTGTGGCATGCTAGCAGTTCTATTATACCAATTTAGCTTACCATAAATAACATAAGGTACATTTACTTTTAAATTATCTTTAATCCATTTCGCTCCTTTAAACCAAACTAACTCCATAGAACCTGTAGCATCAGTAAATGTAGCTACTAACCTACTTCCTCTTTTTTGTTTTACATTTTTAATACCTGTTATTTTACCTACAATTTGTACTTCAGAAGAATTTTGTTGTAGTTGATTAATTGTATAAAACTGAGTTTTATCTACATAACGAAATGGAAATAAATGCAGTAAATCTCTACACGTTTTTATCCCTAATTCAGAATATAATAATTCTGCTCTTGCAACACTAACTCCTTTTATATATGTAGTAGGATGATTTAAATTCATAGAATTTAATAACGACTATTTTTTATTAGTATCAATAATTAATTCTTTTCCTTGCCAAACAAATTGTTTAGTTTCTATTGTTATTTTTTTATGTTCTGTAACTTCATCTATCATTTCTCCACGTTCACTTTTTAAAATAATTTTATCTTTTTTACCACCAAAATCAGAAGGAAAAACAACATCTTCCTTTAACCAATATAAACCACCATCTGCTACTGAAGACAATTCAATGGCTTTTATTAAGGAACTTCCTGTATTAAATAAATAATAACCTCCTCCATCAACACCACAAGCTTCTGCTAAATAATCAATATAAATCATGTTTTTTATTGATTCTACTCCTTTATTATCTGATACACTTATTGAAAAAGTAGTTGTAGCTATTCTTGTGCTATTTTCTATATAATCTTCATTTCCATTAACAACTCTTGTAAGTACAAAATAGTCATCGTTTATCTTTTTTAAAGAAATTAAATATATAGAATTTTTTATTTTTTTAATGTCTTTTGATATCAATCCTCCTAATAAAAAACCTTCTTCTCCATTACTGGTTTTTATCTTATACCAAGGCCAATCAATTCCATTATATAATTTTATTTTATTAGTCTTTTCTATAACAAATACCTCTGTACTTATTTTTAATAATGAAATTACTTTAGAGCTAGTATTGGGTTCTTCACGTAACTTAACATCATTCCCAAATAAATATACTTTTTGATTGGGTTCAAACTCTTTAGTCGGTGTAATATATACCTCTTGAGCAACCATTTGAAAAACAACACTAAAAAAAAATAATAGTATTAAATTAAATAACTTCATGCATCGATTCTTTAGCTTTTTTTACTCTTAACGAAAATACAAAAAACCAGTAAATTCAACTATCTTTGCAGTCTTAAATTCATCAAATGAGATTACATAGAAACTTAGTGTACACGGTTATTGATAGCTTACGTGACATTTTTAATGAAGAGGTTTATGCCGATAAAGCTGTTGAAAAAGCTTTGAAAAGAGATAAGCGTTGGGGGGCTCGTGATAGAAAATTCGTTGCTGAAACCATTTATGAAATTGTACGATGGAAACGATTATATGCTGAAATTGCAAATGTTAAAACTCCTTTTTCACGACCTGAATTATGGAGAATTTTTGCAGTTTGGTGTGTATTAAAAGGAATTAAATTACCTGATTGGAATCAAATAGAACCTACACCAAATAGAAGAATTAAAGGTAAATTTGATGAGCTTTCAAAAATTAGAAAATTTAGAGAAGCTATTCCTGATTGGATTGATGAAGTTTGTGTACAAGAATTAGGTGAAGAACTTTGGACGAAAGAGATTGCTGCTTTAAATAAACAAGCCCAAGTTATTTTACGTACTAATACATTAAACATTTCTAAAGAAAAATTACAAAAAGAATTAGCTTCAGAAGATATTGACACTGAATTTATAAAAGGACATGATGATGCTTTAAAGTTAGTAGAACGTGCTAATGTTTTTAAAACTGAAGCTTTCAAAAAAGGTTATTTTGAAGTACAAGATGCTTCTTCACAACTTGTAGCTGCTTATTTAGATGTTAAGCCAGGTATGAAAGTAGTTGATACTTGTGCTGGTGCAGGTGGTAAAACACTTCATTTAGCTTCTTTAATGGAAAATAAAGGGCAAATTATAGCTATGGATATTTATGAGAGTAAACTAAAAAAATTAAAAGTTCGTTCTCGAAGAAATGGTGTTCATAATATTGATACTAAAGTTATTGATTCTACTAAGGTTATAAAAAAATTACACAATAAAGCAGATAGAGTATTAATTGATGCTCCATGCTCTGGACTTGGTGTGATAAGAAGAAACCCTGATAGTAAGTGGAAATTACAACCTGAGTTTTTAACTAAAATAAGAAAAACACAACAAGAAGTATTACAGCAATACTCTAAAATGGTAAAACCTGGAGGTAAACTTGTTTATGCAACATGTTCTATACTACCTTCTGAAAACCAAGAACAGGTTAACACTTTTTTAGCTTCTGAAGCAGGAGCAGAATTTTCTTTTGTTAAGGATAATAAAGTATTGGCTCATCTTTCTGGTTTTGATGGTTTCTATATGGCTTTACTAGAAAAGAAATAGTCTGTTTAAGTAAAAAAATAAATCTAATTAAAAACCCCTTTTGAAAAATCTCAAAAAGGGGTTTTTAATTATGAATAAAATATAACTAGGTTATTATTTAATTATTATTTTCTTTACTAACCTTTCTTTATCAGATTCTATTAAAACTACATATATTCCAGTTACTAAAGTTAAATCATAATCAATTGTATATTCAGACTTACCATCAAGCTTTTTAGCACTGATTAGATTATTCTTATACATACCGAAAATCCTTACATTAACTTTATTTTCTTTTTTAAGTTTTACATCTAACTTAAACTTTCCATTTGATGGATTAGGATAAACTACAAAATCTTTTATCATAGGTTGACTTCCTGTACTATCTTTTACATCTTTATCCGTATCGTTTTCTATAACATAAATAGTTTTTGTAATATATTCTTCACATTCTCCTATCCTTGTTACAAGTGTTATTTCGTACTCACCAACCTTATCAAAAAGAACTTCTACATAACTACCTGATTCGTCTATAATTTGTCCTTCATTAGGTACAATCCAAATAGACTCTTCAGGCTCAGGAGAACTTACATTAACAGCAATAAAGCTTTCATTAACAAAAACTTGTGTAGAAACAATAAAGTTAGCTGAAATTTCTGTATTTGTAGTTTTTACAATTATTTCATCAGTAACTGAACAACCTTTCTTATCTGTTGAAATTACTTTATAGGTTCCTGATTCATTTACTTCAACCATTGAATCTGTACTTGTAAACCCATTACTTGAAGTCCATGAATAATTTACACCATCTTTAATACTTCCATCTAAAATAATTTTTTGTCCTTTACATAAAGTAACATCCTTTCCTAAATCTAATTTAATTTTCTCTGGACTTGTTATTTTAAAAGATTCAGTAATACTACATCCCTTATTATCGGTTATTATAACACTGTAGGTTCCTTCAATTAAGTTATTTAATGTATTAGAAACACTTCCATTACTCCATTTATAACTATAAGGCATAGCTCCTCCAGCTACTTCAAGTTTAATTTCCCCATCATTACCTTGATAACAAGTTGGGTTAATTAAACTGTAATCATCTAATTTTAAAGGTTCAGGTAAAACTATAGTTATATTATTTGAAACTTTACATCCATTAACATCAACTACTGTTAATTTATATGATCCAGTTTTTACATCCTTTAAAGTTGATGTATTATCACCAGTACTCCATAAATAAGTGTAGGGTGCTGTACCTCCAATTACTGAACTATTAACTTCCCAGTCATTTCCTTTTCCACAGTTTACATAATCAGAAGTTAATTTTAATTCAAGTATTGATGGTTCTTTTAATTCATACTTCGAACTAGTAACTATATTATTATTCGCATCTGTTATAATAACATAATAAGTACCTCCCGATAAATTACTTAAAGTAGAAGTTGTTCCTATTACAGTAGCATTTCCATCTTTATACCATTGATAAGTATAATTTTTGACTCCTCCATTTACTACTGCCTCTATTTCTCCATTTGAAGATCCATTACAGCTTATTATTGAATTACGTTTTATACTAACTTCTAGTTTTTCAGGCTCAGATAATTCAAAAGTCTTTTCTGTACTACATCCCTTTGAATCTTTAATCTTTAATTCATACGTACCTTTCTGTAAGTTTTCTAAATGTAAATTAGATGGTAAGCTTATTCCATTACTAGCTACCCAAGTATACGTATAAGGCGCTGTTCCTCCTTTTATTGAAGTTTCAATATGACCATTTGATAATCCAAAACCTGTTGGATTTGCTAATGATAATTCAGTTATCTTTAAGCTCAATGGAGCTACTAACTCTACCTCTTTTGTAATTTTGCATCCATTTACATCTACTACTGTTAACGCATATGATCCTGCTTTAACATTCGTTAAATTTGATGAATTATCACCTGTATTCCACAAATAAGTATATGGTGCAGTTCCTCCCAATACTGTAGTTTTAATTTCCCAATCATTACCTGTTCCACAATTTACATAGTCAGCATTTAAGGCTAGTATTAAAATTGACGGTTCAATTAACTCGTATTTCGAACTTGAAACAGTATTGTTATTAGCGTCTGTTATAATAACATAATAAGTACCTCCTGATAAATTACTTAAAGTTGAAGTTGTTCCTTGTAATAAAGGAGTCACTTCTTTATACCATTCATAAGTATAACCTTGAACCCCTCCATTTACAATAGCCTGTAATTCTCCATTTGAAGAACCATTGCAACTTATAACTGAATTACGTTTTATACTAACTTCTAGTTTTTCTGGTTCTGTTAATTTAAAAGTCTTTTCTGTACTACACCCTTTTGAATCTTTAACCTTTAATGTATACCTACCTTTCTGTAAGTTTTCTATTCGTAAATTAGATGGTAAACTTACGCCTGAACTAGTTACCCACGAATACGTATATGGTGCGGTTCCTCCTTTTATTGAAGTTTCAATATGACCATTTGATAATCCAAAACCTGTTGGGTTTGCTAATGATAACTCGATTATCTCTAAGCTCAATGGAGCGACTAACTCTACCTCTTTTGTTATTTTACATCCATTTACATCTACTACTGTTAACGTATATGATCCTGCTTTAACGTTCGTTAAATTAGATGAATTATCACCTGTATTCCACAAATAAATATATGGTGCGGTTCCTCCTGTTACTGTACTTTTAACTTCCCAATCATTACCTGTTCCACAGCTAACATAACCTGAAGCTAACCCTAGAGTTAATATTGATGGTTCTGTTAATTCATACTTAGAACTAGTAACAGTATTGTTATTAGCATCAATTATAATAACATAATAAATACCTCCTGATAAATTACCTAAAACAGCTTTCGTTCCTACAACAGAAGGACTTCCTTCTTTATGCCATTTATAAGTATAACCTTTAACTCCTCCTTTTACTACTGCTTCGATTTCTCCATTTGAAGATCCATTACAGCTTATTATTGAGTTACGTTTTAAACTTACTTCTAGTTTTTCTGGCTCTATTAATTTAAAAGTCTTTTCTGTACTACATCCTTTTGAGTCTTTAACCTTTAATGTATACGTACCTTTCTTTAAGTTTTCTATACGTAAACTAGATGATAAGCTTACTCCATTACTAGCTTCCCAAGAATACGTATAAGGCGCTGTTCCTCCTTTTATTGAAGTTTCAATATGACCATTCGATAATTGAAAACCTGTTGGATTTGCTAATGACAACTCAGTTACTTCTAAGTTCAATGGAGTTACTAATTCTACCTCTTTTGATATTTTACATCCATTTACATCTACTACTGTTAACGTATATACTCCTGCTTTAACATTCTTTAAATCTAATGTATTATCACCTGTACTCCATAAATAAGTATATGGTGCAGTTCCTCCTGTTACTGTACTTTTAACTTCCCAATCATTACCTGTCCCACAGCTAACATAACCTGAAGCTAACCCTAGAGTTAATATTGATGGTTCTGTTAATTCATACTTCGAACTAGTAACTGTATTGTTATTAGCATCAGTTATAATAACATAATAAGTACCTCCAGATAGATTGTCTAAAACAGCTTTCGTTCCAACAACAGAAGTATCACCTTCTTTATGCCATTTATAAGTATAATTTTTAACTCCTCCTTTTACTACTGCTTCGATTTCTCCATTTGAAGATCCATTACAGCTTATTATTGAGTTACGGTTTATACTAACTTCTAGTTTTACCGGCTCTGTTAATTCAAAAGTCTTTTCTGTATTACATCCTTTTGAATCTTTAACCTTTAAGGTATACGTAGCTTTCTGTAAGTTTTCTATACGTAAACTAGATGATAAACTTACTCCATTACTAGCTTCCCAAGAATACGTATAAGGCGCTGTTCCTCCTTTTATTGAAGTTTCAATATGACCATTCGATAATTGAAAACCTGTTGGATTTGCTAATGATAACTCAGTTATCTCTAATTGTAAAGGCTCAGTAATTTTAATAATAAATTCATCTTTCCCTTCAGAATTTAAAGCAAAACAATTATTACCATCCTTCAATTGGATTTTATGATTTCCTGGCTTTAAATTTTTAACTTCAGCAGTATTTGAATTTACTCTTATCCAAGTTGAATACCCAGTTCCTTCAAAAGCATATCTATATTTATATATGTTATTACCTCCTTTAACATTAAATGTAAAGCTTCCATTAGCAGCTTTATTACATAACACGTTTTCACTTGAAAAGTCTAACTCAATCTTCGTAGGCTCTTTAACTTCATAAAGAGGACTTTTTTCTTTAATCCCTGCAGCATTATCTACAATTACATAATAGGTACCAGCTACGATGTTTGTTAATTGTTTTTTATTGCCAACAATTGAATCATCTGATGCATTGTACCAAGTATATTTATTACCTCCAGCTCCTCCGATAGTTATAACATCTAAAATTGCACTTTTACCATTATAACAGGTTATCTCTTGCAACTGTTCAACAGATACTAATAACTCACCTGGATTAGCTAAATTATATGTTTCCTCAACAATACATCCTTTAGAGTCTGTAACTCGAATAGTATATGTACCTTCACCTAGTAAATTGATCTCATCGTCTTTTAAACTTGAATTAGCATCTTTTATAATATCACCTTTTTCATTTTTCCATAAATAATTATATGGGCTAACTCCACCAACTATTTTAATACTAATCCTTCCGTCATTAATTAAATCTGATGTTGGTCTAAATAAATTGGTTTCTGAAATTTCATACAATTCAGGTTCATTAACTTTTATTGAATCATTAGTTATAGAACAACCATTTTTATCAGTAATCGTAACTGAGTAAACACCTTGTTTTAATCCACTTATTAATTTATTAGTATCTGTTGAATGTTTCCAAGTGTATGTATATGGAGCAGTTCCTCCTTTAGCTTCAACTAAAATACTTCCTGTAGAACCTCCGTAACAATTAATATCAACAACTTCTAATTTTGAAAATTCAAGCTTTAATGGTTCACTTAAATTAATAGAAGATACTTTGGATTTGTTATTATTCTTATCCGTAACTTCTAAATTATAAACTCCCGATACCTCTTCTATAAAAGTTGAAGTTGAAATTACCTTTCCTGTTGAATCTGTCCATTTATAACTATATGGTAAAACTCCTCCAGTTACTTTTGAGCGTAACTGGCCTGTTACTCCATTACATAAAATAGATACTTCCTCTACTTTTGCCTCTAATAATAATGGTTCCTTGATTATATGAGTGCTAGTTGACGTACAATTTCCTTTATCTGATACAAGCAACGTATACGTTCCACCACTTATATTTAATAACTCATTTGTAGTGCTTCCTAATACTTTTCCTGTTGAATCTTTCCATTGGTAACTATAACCTGGAGTTCCTCCATTCGCTGTTATTTTTATTGATCCATTTGATAATCCAAATCCAGTTACATCTTTCTCCTCTTCTGTACTTATTGATAATCCAGTAGCTGGAGTTGTTACTTTTATTAATTTACTTATCTCACATAAATTCTTATCGCGAATCGTTACTGTGTAATCTCCTCCTGTTAATAAACTTATGCTTGAACCTGTTGCTCCATGTTTCCAACTATATGTATAAGGTGCTGTTCCGCCTTTAGCTTCAACTGAAATACTTCCAGTTGCTCCTTTGTAACATAAAACATCTACAACATTAATTGTTCCAAATGCTAATACGTCTGGTTCACTTAAATTAATAGAAGATACTTTGGATTTGTTATTATTCTTATCCGTAACTTCTAAATTATAAACTCCAGATACCTCTTCTATAAAAGTTGAAGTTGAAATTACCTTTCCTGTTGAATCTGTCCATTTATAACTATATGGTAAAACTCCTCCAGTTACTTTTGAGCGTAACTGGCCTGTTCCTCCATTACATAAAATAGATACTTCCTCTACTTTTGCCTCTAATAATAATGGTTCCTTGATTATATGAGTGCTAGTTGACGTACAATTTCCTTTATCTGATACAAGCAACGTATACGTTCCACCACTTATATTTAATAACTCATTTGTAGTGCTTCCTAATACTTTTCCTGTTGAATCTTTCCATTGGTAACTATAACCTGGAGTTCCTCCATTCGCTGTTATTTTTATTGATCCATTTGATAATCCAAATCCAGTTACATCTTTCTCCTCTTCTGTACTTATTGATAATCCGCTTGCTGGAGTTGTTACTTTTATTAATTTACTTATCTCACATAAATTCTTATCGCGAATCGTTACTGTGTAATCTCCTCCTGTTAATGAACTTATACTTGAACCTGTTGCTCCATGTTTCCAACTATATCTATAAGGTGCTGTTCCGCCTTTAGCTTCAACTGAAATACTTCCAGTTGCTCCTTTGTAACATAAAACATCTACAACATTAATTGTTCCAAATGCTAATACGGCTGGTTCTACTAAATTAATAGAAGATACTTTGGATTTGTTATTATTCTTATCCGTAACTTCTAAATTATAAACTCCAGATACCTCTTCTATAAACGTTGAAGTTGAAATTACCTTTCCTGTTGAATCTGTCCATTTATAACTATATGGTAAAACTCCTCCAGTTACTTTTGAGCGTAACTGGCCTGTTCCTCCATTACATAAAATAGATACTTCCTCTACTTTTGCCTCTAATAATAATGGCTCTTTGATTATATGAGTGCTAGTTGACGTACAATTTCCTTTATCTGACACAACCAACGTATACGTTCCACCACTTATATTTAATAACTCATTAGAAGTACTTCCTAATACTTTTCCTGTTGAATCTTTCCATTGGTAACTATAACCAGGTGTTCCTCCATTCGCTGTTATCTTTATTGATCCATTTGATAATCCAAATCCAGTTACATCTTTCTCCTCTTCTGTACTTATTGATAATCCGCTTGCTGGAGTTGTTACTTTTATTAATTTACTTATCTCACATAAATTCTTATCGCGAATCGTTACTGTGTAATCTCCTCCTGTTAATGAACTTATACTTGAACCTGTTGCTCCATGTTTCCAACTATATGTATAAGGTGCTGTTCCGCCTTTAGCTTCAACTGAAATACTTCCAGTTGCTCCTTTGTAACATAAAACATCTACAACATTGATTGTTCCAAATACTAATACGGCTGGTTCTACTAAATTAATAGAAGATACTTTGGATTTGTTATTATTCTTATCCGTAACTTCTAAATTATAAACTCCAGATACCTCTTCTATAAACGTTGAAGTTGAAATTACCTTTCCTGTTGAATCTGTCCATTTATAACTATATGGTAAAACTCCTCCAGTTACTTTTGAGCGTAACTGGCCTGTTCCTCCATTACATAAAATAGATACTTCCTCTACTTTTGCCTCTAATAATAATGGTTCCTTGATTATATGAGTGCTAGTTGACGTACAATTTCCTTTATCTGATACAAGCAACGTATACGTTCCACCACTTATATTTAATAACTCATTAGAAGTACTTCCTAATACTTTTCCTGTTGAATCTTTCCATTGGTAACTATAACCAGGTGTTCCTCCATTCGCTGTTATCTTTATTGATCCATTTGATAATCCAAATCCAGTTACATCTTTCTCCTCTTCTGTACTTATTGATAATCCAGTAGCTGGAGTTGTTACTTTTATTAATTTACTTATCTCACATAAATTCTTATCGCGAATCGTTACTGTGTAATCTCCTCCTGTTAATGAACTTATACTTGAACCTGTTGCTCCATGTTTCCAACTATATGTATAAGGTGCTGTTCCGCCTTTAGCTTCAACTGAAATACTTCCAGTTGCTCCTTTGTAACATAAAACATTTTGTACATCTACTTTAGAAAACTCAAGCTTCAAAGGTTGATTAACCACGTATTCCTTTTCAGTTTTTATTAAATTTTTATCAGTAACTTTTATTACATATGTTCCACCAGTAATAGTATTTAAAGCATTCTTAGTTGATAAAACTGTAGCACTTCCTTTTTTATACCATTTATAGGTATAAGGAATTGTTCCCCCTTGTATAGAAGCTGTTAAGTTTACATTTGAATCTCCAAAACATAAAATATCATTTACTTGTGTAATTTTTGATACTTCTAATTTATTAGGCTGTGTTATCTTAAAAATTTTAATTAGAGAACAATTATTAATATCTTTAATTGTTAATTCATACTCTCCAGCTTTTAAATTATTAATTGATTTACTACTACCTATTTTAGTTGTTTTCCCTTTTTCTCTCCATTCATAACTATAATTAGGTGTTCCTCCTGATACTTCAACAGAGGCTTTTCCATCATTAGTTTCAAATCCTTTTAAATTTTCTGAATTAAAACTATCTATCGTAAGTTTTTTAACTGGCTGTTTTATTTCTACGTTTATAGAAGTTACTTTACAATTATTTGCATCTGTTACTTCTACAGAATATACTCCTTTAGGTAAATTTGATACATTTTTAGAACTTAAAGAAAAACCAATATCTCCTTGTTTAGACCATTTATAAGAATAAGTTGAAACTCCACCTGTTACATTTATAGTAATTTCGCCATCAGCTCCTCCAAAACAACTAACATCTTTAGAAGATGATAAATTAACATTCAATTTCCCTGGTTGATTAACAGATAATTCAGCAAAAGCACTTTCTCCTTTACTATCATTAACTTCAACTCTATAGGTACCTTTTTGTTTATTTTTTAATTCCGTTAATTTAAAATCCGAATTTAATAAAGTTTTAGATCCTCCATTTACCAAATACCATTTATAAGTAAAATCTGAAGGAACAGAATTTAAAGGATATCCTCCTTTTACTTCAGCTAGTAGAGAAGCAGAGCTTTCTCCAAAACATAAAATATTTTTTGTTTGTTTTATACTTACATTTATAGGCTTAGGTTCTTTAACTTCAAAGTCTTTATTTTTTTTACACCCTTTACTATCAGTAACCTCTATTTTATATAGACCTGCATATAGGTTATTAATGTTTTTAGTTGTTTTTATAAAAACAGGAGTTCCATTTTTAGTCCATTTATAAGTATAGCCTCCATTTCCTCCAATAATATTAATAGCGATACTACCAGTTTTACCTCCTGGTATATCACAATTAATTATTGAAGTACTTGTAATATTTATATCTGAAGGTTCACTTACAGTTGTTGTTTTGGCACCAACAATTTCACATCCTTTAGAGTCTTTTAACCAAACATTATAGTTTCCTTTCGATAATCCTACTATAGTATTGTTTGATAAAGTACTTGTACTCTTATAACTTGCTTTATTATCTATTGAATATAAGTAATTACCTGACCCTCCATTAGTAACTAACTTAATTTTACCATTATTGGCATTAAAACATGTTATATCTGTTTTTATTATACTTAAAGTTACTTTTGACGGTTCTGTTAAATTAATTGCTGCTGTTTTGTTAGTATGACTATCATTTACTGTTACAGAATAATTTCCTTGAATTGTATTAGTTAAAACATTTCTTGAATTTGACAGTAATACACCATTTCTTTTCCACTTATAAGTATAAGAACCAGAACCTCCAGTTACGGTAGCTTGTAAATTACCTTTACCACGATTACAGGTAATTACTTTAGTAACTTTTAATTGTAATTTTAATTCTGGTAATTCTTTTACTTCTATTTCTCTTGAATTAATAGTACAACCATTAGCATCTTTAATTGTTGCTGTATAAAAACCAGCTTTTAAACCTGTTATAGTTTGACCTGTTTTTGTAGACGATGAATTTTTCTTTTTCCAAGTAACCGAATAAGGACTAGTACCACCACCTAATGCCAATGTAATTTTACCAACACTACCATTAAAAACTTTATTGTCAACTACAGAAATATTTGTAACCGCTAAAAGAGCTGGTTGCGAAATTTTTCTAACGCCAGAAATTACTGAGGTACATGATGTAATATTTCTATCTCTTATTCTAAATCTATACCCTGAACTGGTATTAGCAGCTAAACTAAAAGTATTACTATTTTGCCATACAGTACTTGATCCTTTCCAAATAGCATATTGATAACTTCTAGATTTTCCTCCTGTAGCTGAAATCCTTACTGTTGATTTACCATTATAACATTTAATAGGGCTTATATTTATACTAGAAATTTTAACTTGAGATTGTGCGCTTACTGTTATTCCTTTTTCAAGTTTTCCTTGTCTTGTATCTTTTATTAATACTACATAATTTCCAGAAGTAACATTAACGAAAGTACTGCTAGTAATGTTTGATAATGTTTTTATTGTACTTCCATTTTTCTTTATAATAACTGTATATTTCGGATATCCTCCTGAAATACTAGCTATATTAATTCTCCCTTGTCCTTGATAACAATCAGGAGTTACAGCAGATACAGAAAATACAATTGGTTTAGGATCTTTTATTTCTGGTAATGTATATTGCTGGGTACAATTATTTTTATCCTTATAAATTATTTTATGTATTCCTGCTGGTAAATTAGGAATTGTAAAACCACTAGTATAAGCTTTTCCTGTTTTGGTATTAGAAGCACTTCCTTTTAATAAAACTGTATAATTAAAATAATTACTAATAGGTGTTCCACCACTTACACTTCCTATTCTTATAGAACCATCACTATTTCCTGGAGCACTTGTATGTTTTGTTTGAGATGTTGTTACAACATGTGTTATTTTACTTTTTCTTCCAATACTAACTTTTACATTAGACTTTGTTTTATCTACACAACCATTCGAATCTTTTACTTTTATAGTATAAGTTCCAGGTGCTTGGTTATTTAATATTATTGTTCCTCCAAAAGGTCTACTCCATGTAGATCCATTATTTAAACTGTATACATAGCTACCAGTACCTCCAGATGCAGTAATTTTAATTTTACCATTTTTTGAATTATAACATAATTCATCCTGAACTTTAGCTGCATTAAAAGTTATTGGAGTAGGAACAGTTATTTTAAAATCATATTTATATTGCTTACAAAAAGGAGAATTGTTCGCTTTATTGAATCCAGAAACTTCTATTCTATAGTCACCTCCTTTTATTGACTTTCCTCTTGAAGATCTCCAGGTGTATTTATATACATTTGTACTCACCCGAGTTAAAGATGTTATATTAACATTATTATCTTCAGGAACATATGATCCGTTTTGAAACTTTCTTAATAAATTAATTTCTATTTTTTCATGAGCAAATAATTGTCTTTTAAAATATAACACAAACCCTTTTACATCACTATAAGAACATAAAGGTTGGTTAAATGTAGGAGCTTTAGCTATTTTAGGAGGCTCAGGTAAAAATTGTACAGATAAAGTTCTTGACTTATCTTTTAATCCATTACACCCTGGATTAAGCCTTACCTGAATTTTTAAATTATTTAATGCTTTTTTTCGATCAGCTGTACTAGAATATAAGTTAGATAAGTACAAGTCTATAGCAGCTTGTCCATTTTTACTAGTAATTGGTCTCCAAATAGATATTTGTTCAGTTTTTGGACTATAATTACGCATCAATCTTCTGATTTCAATGACTTGATCCATATAATAATCACAGTTTCCTCCTCCACCAGGCGGTCGAGCTCTTTTTTGCAGATTACCTTTTTTCTTTTTTTCTTCCTGAGGAGCTCTTGGTATGTCTCCACCTCCACCTCCATCAAAATTAATACAATCTTCCCATCTTTCTCTAGCTCTTGTTAGTCTATCTATTAAAGCCTGATACCCCGATGTATTTCTAGTTATTTTATTTACCGGATCAAAAAACTCCCATTTATATACTGTTGAAGGAGATCTATACAATTTGTATTCACTTGTTAACTTTACTGGAGAAGTTTCACATGCTGTTTGCGTACTATAAATACTTGAACCGTTAGTAAACTTTATTTGTGGTAAAGGAAAAACTTCAATAAGAGCATATCCACTCTTTATTCTTTCTTGATAAATTTGATTTTTATTATATCTTACTGAATTACAAGGAATAGACACACTTACTTTTTTAGTAGCTTCTCTTCCTGATCTACAATCTCCAACCCAGTTTTTATGTCTGGCACGAGTAAAAAACTCAACTTGAACTACTGGATTAGATTGATTAAAATTCCTTGTAAAAGAATAACTTTTATTTATATAATAATTAAGTTTATGAATGTCTTCTCTTCTCCCATTTTTGTATATTAAAGTTACTCGCCTTAACCCATTTATGGTACCACAACTAGAACTACCTTGTGCTACATATCCAGAAACATTTATCTTATACTGTTGTGAATATGATTCTGATAAACTAATAAAAATAAAAAATAAAAAAAGTAATAGTTTTTTCATAGCATTAATAATTTAATTCAATTTTTTTAAGGGGTGATTTTACTCCAGATGTAAATACAGCTTGAAGTATATATGTGTATTTTGTATTGATTAAAAGATTTTTATCTCTAAATTTTTTAGTTTTAGATTTAAATACTTTATACATCGTTGGTCTTTTTCCTTCACTTGCTTTGTACAAAACAAACTCACTAACATTTACTTGTTTATAATTCCAATTTAACTGAATAAATTTTTGCTCTCTATTCACTTCACCAGTAAATTTATCAATACTTGGTTTCGATAAATTATCTAACACTTTTATTTTCAAAGGAGTTACTGGCTCTGATTCAAGTCCTGAATTATCAACTGTTAGTATAGTATATAAGTATGTTTTACTAGCTATACCTGTAGCATCTACATATTTATTTTGTGGTAGAGGTAACTCTGCTATTAATTGCCATTGTAAACCTACTCCGTGTTCTTTTCTATATAACATAGTAACCTTAGCATCTTTACTTGTACTTGTTATCCAGTTCAAATTTACTTTTCCTTTATCTGTTTTAAATGAAGAAAATACTGGAGATGTTGGTGGTACTATGTCTGGTCGATCTAATTCTAAAACATCTGAGAAACCTGATGGATTATATCTTTTATCAAAAGATTGAATTTTATAATAGATTTTTTTGTTTAGTGTTTTAATATTTACTGTATCAATAAAATTGCTAAAAGGGGTTGGCTCAAAAGTAATTTGAGTAAATTCATCAGTTTTTAAATTAGCCTTGAATATTCTATACCCTAAAAAATCAACTTCAGTATTTTGTTTCCAGTTTAATTTTACAACACCTAAAGAATCTATTGTACCACTTAATAAAGTTGGAGTAGCAGGAGGAGTACTATCATCAGGCTGCACCATTTTAGGAAAAGATTCCCTTCTACTTCCGTCATAACCAATACCTACTATTTTATAATAACTGATTGGTTGTAATCTTGATAATCTTATGGTTCTTTGATTTTTTACAATCTGTTTCTTTACAGTCAAATAAACCCCTTTAGGTTTATTTGCTCTTACTAATTCAAATGATTTTAGTGTATTTATTCCTTCTGAAGGAAACTTCCAATTTAAAATAACATCTCCGTTATCTTGAAAAGATAAATCCGTAAGAAAAGGTGTATGTACTAATGGTGTTATTCCTTTACCAGCTACTATATTTGAGTAAGGCCCTTGAATTCCAAAAGGTGAAATTCCTTTTATTCTATACTTGTACTCTTTATTATTCTGGAAAAGACTATCTACATACATCATTCTATTTGACGGATTCTTTTCTCGTTCTCCCATATTCACTATTGGAGTACTAGATAAGCTTTTAAATTTTTCACCTCCATTATCTGACTTTTCAATAATATAATTAGTATAATATCTTTTTAGTATTGCAAAATTCCAACTTAAAATGGCTGTTTTATTTTTAAAAACTCCAACAAATTCTTGTGGCTTGGGTAATGGTTTATAATCCATTAATCCTAAAAAAACTCCCCCAGATTTAATTTTATATTTTTTCTCTTTTGGTAATACTACTTTAATTGAATATAGATAACGTTCATTTGCTTTAACTGAAGTATCAATAAATGCTAATCCAGAAAACTTAGCGACTTCAAAATCCTGATCTGCTGCATATAAAGCAAATGTAAATCGTTGTTCAAAAGCTTGGGCTTGATTAATTATACTTATAACTCCATTACCTCCTTCATTCATGTTTACATCAAACTGTTCACCATATAAAGCTTGGGCTGCAATTGCTGCATTGTTATTTTTTTCTGTAAACTCTTTCCATTCCATCATAGGTTTTGGTTTTAGAGGTACAGTTACAAGCTGTTTTACTTCAGGATTAGGTAAAACTTGTTTATCTCTAACAATGGTTTTTCTCTCAATAGTATATCCATATTTGTTAGCATATTTCCATGCTGTAGGTGTTGTAACTCCCCAACGTAACATGATACTTTTTTTCGTTGCTGTAGCGATTACTTTTACTTCTGGCAATTGATTACCGATAGCTTTTTGAGCAATCATATTGATATTAACCAATAATAGTGCGACTATTAATAGGCTATTGATTTTCTTATTCATTTAAAGGGTTTGTGTACTTTACTAAATTTTTTCTACTTGTTTGAACTTGGCCTGGTAAAACGTACTTAAATGTTGTTTTATATTTTCCTCTTCTCATATAAGGAAAAGCTTCTGTTACAATTTTTCTGTACTGTGGATTATTTTGCCATGGTAAATTTGAATTTACTAGTTGGTAACTCAAATCTTCAAAATCTTGAAGGTAATAGTGAGTAACATTATATCTATAAGGATTGTATTGATTAATTTCACCAGTATAATCATTCTCTAAATATGTTAAATACCACGTCATAGGTTCAACCCCTTCAACTGGTGGAACTCCTACTTTATTTGTTTCTCTATTTACTTCAATTGTACCTGCTAATGGATAACTGTTATATATTAATGGATAAATTTCTTTTCTGTAATAACTATCATCTAATACTGCTCTAGCTACTACAAGTGATTTATTACCCGAATATTGACTTCCTCTTAATTCAACTAAATCAAATGCTTCTTGATTGTCAATCGCTGCTAATAATGTTAATCCATAAGGGTATTGTACATGCTCGTATAAATCTTTATTTTTATTCATATCACGCATTTTATCATAAAAAGTAGCGTATAAACTTGTTCTAAACTTATGTGTTAATAGTTCTCTTTCTCCGTCTTTACTAACACTTCCTTCAGCTTTTCTAGATTTTACATTTACTGTATTTCCAGAATCACTACTTCCTAAATTTTTACTTGTATATTTTTCAGAAACATTACCATCTAAACTACTTCCTTTTGAAACCAACTTAATATTTACATTGTATTCAGTTTGATTTTCCATTCCATTAGGTAAACTATATGATAATTGTTTGCTAGAGGAATTATAAACATATTCTCTCTTCAATACATTTCCGGTAGAAGCTGTCATTATCATTTCTTTTTTCCAGTCTGGAACAGCATCAAACAAGTATGTTTGCCCTCTTTTTAGTTTTATATAAGCATTATTATACTCTTCGATAAAAAAGTTTTTCTGCCCTAAAACAGGATACATATATTCTATATTACTTAAAGGAATTGTTTTAGGTGCATCTCCACTAGTAAAACTCACCTCTTTAGTTTCTAAAGCTGGTTTTCCATCAGATTTGATCACTTGCCAACTATTATTTTTAAACTCCTCAAAATGTAATTGAACAAAAGCTTTTAATTGAGCATGTGGTGGTAAAATTTCATGAGAATAAAATGCAACCACATCATTACGATCATTCCATTTTAACTCTCCTATTATTTTTTCACTACCATTAGTCACAGAAAATTCATCTAATAATATTTTATATTTTCTGTCTCCAGTTTCATCAGGTAATTCAAAAACTTTATTTATCTGTAAATTAAACACTGCTTGTGGGGCAACAAAAACATCAATATCTCCACTACCATCTTTAGGAGTTAAATCACTAATAACAACAATTCCATCAAGCGGACTACCTCCTACAATTTCACATTTTTCTCCAAGTTCAACCTTAAATCTAAATCGTCCTTTTATTAATCCTCCTAATAAATTATACTTACCACCTAAATAACCTCTAAACCAAGCTGGGTTTGGAAGTCTTGCTTGTAATAAAACTGCACCACCCCCACTAATTATTGGGATTTTAGTTTTAGAACCAAATAATTTAAACGTTAATCCTAATTCTCCTTGCAAATATGCATATGCTTGACCGTTTGCATACCAACCATTCATACCAACTGGCTCAGAAGAACCTTTACAGTGTGCATCTCCATAATCTTTAAGCATTATGTCAAAACCAACACCGGCATCAAAACGTGCATAGAAAATTAAAAATGTTAAGTCTCCAGTTGTAACACTTAAACTAGCACCAAATGCTAATCCTTTTCCTGATTCCAATAAATTTAAGTCACGCATGTAATCTAACTCAGAAACATCTAACCCTAAAATATCAGCTACAATAGGCGGTGGTGGTGGACTTCCGGGCAAATTATCACCAACCATGAAGTAACTATCCATCTGTACCTTTAAAATACCAAGGTCAATTTTAATTCCTACTCTATCTTCTGGAGTTCCTATTAATAAATGCCATTCATCAGATGACACATAAAAATCTAACCAACCTGCTCTTCCAGATGGACCTACTCCTTTTATAATTCCGAAATTTATATATACTTCAGATGTTGCTTGAAAAATATCGTTTACAAAATCAAATCCTATAAATACATTCGCAGAAATAGCTCCTGAAGGACTTTGGGCTGGTATTCCTGGATTATCTTTATCTGCTATACCTGATAAATTACTACTCACTTTATCAAAAAAGTCATTTGGTAATGCAGCAATTAACTCTCCAAAACCTTTAAAATAAATTTCTTGTAATCCACCTGACTTTCTAAAAGCCATTCCAAATTCAACTGTTGCATGGAATAAATCTTCTGAGTTTTGTGTTATAATTCCTACAGAAGCTTTCATTCCAAAAGCATTATCTTCATATGGCTCATAAATAACCCCAGAAGTTGAGGCTCCGATTTCTTTAAAGGCGGCATCTTTTACATTTGTATTACCAGCCATCTTCATTCTATTGTAAAAACCTCCTCCAAAAGAATTTAACGCAAAACCTGTAAAGACTGGGATTCCATTTGGTATAGTCACTTGTGCATCAGCAAACCAATATCTAAAAGTTTTCGTTCTTCCAAATAATGCTTTTGCTTCAACTTCTAACTTCATTCCCTTAGAAAACTTAGCTCCTACTGCACCAGCAAAACCAGTTCCATATGTAGGGTCATCTTCAAAAATAAAAATAGCTCCTTTTAATTGCATTCCTGCAACCTCCATTTGTATAAATAGATGTTCTAATTTTACACCATCAAACTTCCATTTATTTCCTTGTTCATCTAATTTACCTTTAATAGCTAATTTAGATGCTCCACCATTAGCTCCGTCTCCTTCAGAAGTAAGATTTATTTCAAAATCGAAAAATAACTCAGCTCTGTTACCTGTAGGAGTTCTTAATCCTATTTCATTTATGGCTATTGGAAAATTAGCAATCTTCAATTTTCCTTTTACCCCAAAATATTCGACGGAAAAATTGGGGGACTCCGTTTGAAGCACCATTTTTTGAAAAGTAATTCCTTCAAAATTTATAACACTTTTAGAAGTATCTTTTGGTGGACTTGATGATTGATTTGGTTTATCCTTTTTAAGTCCAGATGCAAGATTTAATGAACCATTTAGACTCGCTTTGGGTCTAAATTCACCATCTTTAACTTTCATTTCTATATAGGAATCTTTAGTTAAATGTACATTTGCTTTCCATACATTAAACCTAATATCTTTTTCAGTTTTAACAGATAACTTATACTCTCCTGGTTGAAAAACAGCGTTATACTGCAAACTATCTAACTGAGAAACAGGCAATACTAGTTTACCATTAAACTCTCCTCCTCTTAAATTGTTTGTTTCAATATCTAATAAGAAATAATCTAATGAAAAATCCCATCCAGAGGCTGAACCTTCTTTTAACCCAATTACATTTTCTCCAATAAATTTCCCCGTAACTCCTTGTCCATCGATTATTAAATCAGTAGCTCCAAAAGCAACTCTTTTATCACTATTCTTTTTCTTAAATTCAGGAGGTAAAATTACTTTTAATGATTGTACATATACACCTCTCCATAAATTAGGTTCTTCTTTGTAGTATTTATTTAAATAAGAAGCAGGCGTAGCCTCATCGTTTCGTAAATCACTAAAATCAAATACAGCTGTATTTAACTGAAAAGTTGTTCCCTCTAACCCTTTTATTCCAAACTCAGGTAATGATATGTTTACTACCATATCATTCCAATCTGCAATAGATGTTTTAAAATCTGCTTCTACATACCCAATTTTCTTTTTACCATTTTTATCAACTGGATGTAATAAACCATTTGCAAACTTAATGTTTGCATCCAAACCCATTTCTTTAAAACCAGAACAATCAACAATAGCATAGGTACCCGGATTTTCAAAACTTCCTTTTAAGGTTAGTAATACAGAACCTTGATTAAAGTTTACAGTAAATTGTGATATTAGATTTAATTTAGCTTCTCCTACAATTCCTCCTTCATGTGATAACTTCACATCTGAAGCACCTAAAATTAATACTTGATCTCCTCTATCTGGATTTGTACTAGGTAATTCTACCTTTAAAAAAACTGTTAACTCAGTATATGCTGGTTTAAAAACTGCTTTTGCAATACCAACTGTATATTTTACATTACTTATACTTACAGGTTTTATAGCAACTGGAAGTTCACTTAATCCATCTTTTGTTAATACATCAATAAAATTAGCAGACTCTTCAATACTTTTAAACGTATTTTCTGCCATATCTAGCCATTTTTTATTGACTAGAGAATCTACTGTATTAAATTGAAATCCTTGATTTGTAAAACGCTTTTTTACAACTGGTGCTTCTACTTTATCAAATTTTTCTAATGAAGAAAAATTACGAAACATTTTCTTACTAGTAAAATTTAATGGTTTTACTGATTTTTCTTTAGCTACTAAACTATCTTTTTCGTTTTTATCTTTATCAACACTAAATGTAGTATTGGAAAAAAGATTAATACTTATAAATACAACTATTAAAAAACTTAGGGGTAATTTTTTACTCATACTTTTTGGTTGTTGATTTTTTTCTTTTTAAAGCTTTAATTAGGCTCAAATCATTTTTTTTAAATCAATAGAAGAATCATATTCATTTACATGAGTTTGTAATTCTTCAATATTTTTCACTACACAATGAACCTCTTTTTTTATAATTATAAGTCCATCACTCTCAATAGCATCTTTCATTTTTTTTATTTGTTTTAATCCATAAAAATATCCACTTGCTATTTGCAATGAATCCATTATTTCAACAAATTCAATCCAAGTAATTTTATATCTATTTTTTCTTAACATATCTTTCTTATATAAAGTGGATACCAACTTTAAAGTTGTTTTCTTCTAGCACCTGTTATTTTAAAATCTTTTATATCTAAAATCCAATTAGCAAAATCTTCAAACTCATTAGATTTTGAAATCATATGATAATATAATTGAAAATCTCCCAATTCTTCTTCACTTTCTAAATCAACAACTATACCTTGAAAATCAAAAATTGAGTCTTTATATTCTTCACCCCAAAAATGAATAGCTAACAAATTCAAAACTTCTTTACCTTTATTTTTAATTTTATAAAAAGAATCTTTCTCTAAAAATTCCAAAATTCTAGTAATACAAATGTTATCAAAAGACAAACCATATATTTCAAAACTAAAACTTTCTTTAAATGTAATTATTTCAGAAACCCATAACTCATCATAAAAATTAAATACGTACTTACTTTTATTTGTTGAAATCTTAACTTGCTTACTCATTACCTATAATTTTAACTCCATTTGTTAAGTGAAAACAATGGGGGCATCTACACATATTACCCCAATTCCCTTTTCCTTTAACCAAAACTTTTATTTTATATAAATCCTGTCTAGAATTAAATTCTCCAGCTTCTCTTAACTTTTTAATAACTTCATTCATAGCCAAAACTTCTGCATGAGAAGCAGCTTCTCCTGCTGCTATTAATTTATTTTTAGGTACAGCATTATATAATTTTTCATATAACTTACCTCCATTTAACAAATCTTCCCTTATTAAATTCATGTATGCGATATGTTCTTTAATTACTGGATCCAACTCATCAAAATTAAAAGTTTTTTTCTCTGCTGTTGATAAATTGTATTTCACAACTACTTCATTTCCTAGAATATCTGAATAAGCTCCGGACATTACAGGTTTTTTATTAGATAAAGGCTGTTTTTTTTCTTGTTCAATTATTCCTTCTAATATTTTTACTTCATGAGGATCATTATTTTCTAAAATTTTATTTTTAGCTATATCCCATTCAATATTAGGTGCATTAGGGTATGATTTATTCCTAAACAAATCTGAATTAAATTTCCAATATGTGATTAACTCAACATTTGTATCTAACTTTTTTAATGTTACTTCTGAAGCATCTATAAAATCATCAAAAAATCTTAATTTAGTAACCTCATCTAACTTCTCTAACTCACTAACTAAACCTGTAAGACCTAAAGATTCATATTTAGAAATTTTGAACCAATTTTTATACTTATTCCAATCATTTAATGATATATTTTTAGGTTTATAATTTTTATCAACCAAAAACTTTAATTCTTGCGAAAAAGCTCCTTTTAGGTTTCCACTAGCATCAATTAAATCAGTTTTTTTTGTGGGTTTAGTTGCCAATATTATGTCATCTCCCCTATCAATAGCTTTTTTTAACCAAGGTTCATTATATTTAACCCACCAAGTTGAAGGTTCATAATAATTATCTGGTCTATTTAATAAATTCACCCCTCCTTTTACTTCTCCCAAGCCTATATTTTTAAAAGAGCCTAAATCATCAAACAACCCTTTAATATCTGGCATAAATCTTCCTAATATTGTTGAAACTTTATTTTCTGAGAGAAAAATATCTGTACCCCCTATTTTTAAACGCCTTTTAGTAAGGCCTGATAATCTTTGTAATTGTGATGTTTTGGCTAAAAAGTAATTTTTTATAGCTTCTTCACTATTTTTAAACTGTATTTTTATTTTTTCGTAATCCGACGGATTAACTTGCCCAAATGCATGATATTTACCAGAAGTATCTCCTAATAAGATTCTTCCATCATTAACATCAAATTTAATATACAATCCTTCTTTAGTTGTTACATCATATAAATTATTACTTGAACTTGGTATCTCATCTGCAAAAGATTTAGCACTAGTTTTAACTACATTATCATTTAAATCAAACCAAACTTCCATTTGATCAATATTATCCATTGAAAGATCTATCGATTTAGATGTTGTTAACTTATTTATTTTAGAGAGATCATTAGAAACATTAAGTGATTTAGCAGCACTAGACATTCTCTTCAATACTTCTTTTCCTTCAACTATCCTTGAGGCTTCATTAGAGTTAACAGCATCTTTTAAATATTTAATGACAATAGATAATGCATTATCCGCATCATCTGGATAAGCTTTAATGAAAGCTTCCATTTCAGCAGCCGTAAATTTATGTAATGTTTCTACTACTGCCTCAACCTTTTCTTTAGTAGGTAAATCTTTTACCCTATCTACATACGTTTTTGATATATTAAATCTATCTTTTAAACTTTTATTCCTAATAAAAGTCAAATCTCCCATAGATATAATTCCCGTTATTGCAGATAAACTAGATAAAACTTTTCTTGTTTTATCATTTTCTTCATAGTCAGAAACCATTGTTGCAGTTATGGATAAACCACTACTAGCCATGTCAGCAATTAAAAAAGCTTTTCGCATTTTATGCATTGTAGTAGCACCTTTAATTGCAGTAATCGCTCCTCCTGAAGCCAATAAAGATGCTACATCTATAACTGCACTTAATGACTGATCTATTGTTTCTCCAGAAGCAGCATCTGAAGAATATACTACTGATAAGGAAGGTAATGGTACATCCGTTAATCTTGGGTTTCTCATTAATCCTTTAACATTTGATAAATTTGAATTATTAATAAATACAACTAAATCAAATGGTTTTAATTTTATTGCTGGATTAGTATCTGTTTCATACCACCCATATTGTTTATGTTGCCTTATTGAAATCTCTAAATCATCAGAAAACCAATCATAATCTATATCATAACTACTTTGCTTGTCTTTAAAATTTTTATTCCAATGTTCTCCATAAGCAACATCATACAGCAACGTTTTACCTAATGATTTATATATATTATTGTATTCAAGAATAAAAACCCTTTCTCCTAAATTATTGTATGCTTCTTTTAATCTCTCATCATAAAAATCTTTAGAGTTTAACATCATTTCTGTTAAAACTCCCATTAATTTTAAACGGTTCGGGCTACCAGTTTTAAAAAGTAACCAACTAGTTTCATCATCAACGGATTTAAACATTTGCTCAAATAAATATTCTGATGAGTATTTATTTTTCCCTTCTATTCCTATTAATAATTCTTTATAAATATTCGCATTTGAATTTTGTATTAATTTTAAAATAGCTCCTTCAAAATCTCTACTAGGATAATCACTTTCTTGAGTATAATTAAGGTTTACAAACTTTGATATTATTCTTAAAACTGCACTTGAATTTAGTTGTTTAATATCATTTTGGGATGCTAAATTTATAACCTTAGCTATATTATTTACTTTATCTTCTTTAACTTTATCTTCGGGAGTTAACTGATTATATTCTACTATTGATTTAGCCACATCATTTGCTAAATCATTTATATTACTATTTAGAAATCTATAAAAGTCTTCTCCCCACTCTTTTTTACTTTTCGGCAATTCATTCACCAATTCATCTTTGAAATCATAATGCTTATTCTGTAATTCACAAAACTTATTTAATAATTTCCTTTCATATTTAGTACTTAAACTACCTATATTACAGATATTATTCTTATTCCATTTCCCAAAATTATTTGAAATCTGAGTTAAAAATCTAGGGTATAGTGATTTTAGTTCTAAAATTTTATTGTAAATTAAAAAAACATTATCCTGACTTTCATAATTACTATCAATAAACGTCCATTTAATTCCTTCTTCGGTTATTGAATTTTGATTTAATTTAATTGAACTATTGGATATATTTAACTTCTTCTTTTTTAGAATATTTTTATAGTTATATTTAAAATCTAAAATATTAATTACATCTGAATCATTTTTAAAAACTGAATAACCAGAAGCTGTATTCATCTGTAAAATATGGTATCCCGTTTCTTCTAATTTTTCTACCCCAAATAACATTGCTTTATGAATGTTCTTTTCATTAGGCGTAATACCATTACTTTCAACCTTATAGAATGTTCCATCTGATGCTTTATAACCTCTTAATTTATAACCTCCATTACTATCATAAATGTCAGCCATATATTTTTTATCTTCTATTACAAAAGATAATATAGTACCTGGAACAATACTCATAAATTCATCAAACTTTCCTATATCATTCAGCAAACTAGTTCCGTAATAACCATAGTATTTAGTTACCTCTTTTACTTTATTAGGTAATATTAATATCTGTCCTGAAGGTGTAAAGAAACTAAAAGTTTTAGCCTCATCTGTATTTTGCCCAAAATCAAGCTTCTTAAAATAGCCTTGAGTGACATAGTGCTCACCATCCTCGTCCCCTTGGAACCAGTAAATTTTGATACCAGGAGCATGCATCTTTTTCCAATCTAAGTGATTTAAAACAGTACCATTTCCATAGTCCATTAAAGAATTTGTTGCTCCTTGAGGAAACTTATATTCATCCCAAGTATGTTGTAATCCAAAAACTCCATGCCCTAATTCATGAGCAAGTGTCCTTGTTTGTTTTTCAACAGTTTTTGCATTAGCAGTAAACACAAATCCGAATTGCCTTTTTAATGGCATAAATCCTTCTACGTCAGATTTATTTACGGGTACATTAGTTACAAAAACATAATAGGTCTTTTTACTGTAGTAATTTTGCTTTTTGATATAACTATTAAATACAGCTTCTTCATCAGTATAGTGCGATAAAACTGAGCTATCACCTACTTTTAATCTACCATCTTTATCTTTATCCCATCCATAAATTTGCTCTGGTGAAACCTCATCAACCTCTTGAATATTTAATCGTACACCTGCTTTTCTATAGATATCTTTTACTTGCTCTTTTACTTTAGAATCTACTTCACTAATCCCAACAGGTACTAAAGTTATATTTATAGTTTCTAATTTATCAGATGCTAAATGTGTTAGTATTACACTACCCGCAACATCAAACTTATCATCTTTATTTTTGATAACTGCAAAAATTTCTTCATCTGCATAATGGTACTTTCTTTTAAGTTTTAACTTTGCAATGTCACCATTCCAACTAGTAACTTCTATTTTAGCCCCATCTTTAGTTTTAAAAACAAGATCTTCTTTTTTTACGTCACTATCATTAATAGTTACCTTAGCATTTATAAAGTCATCTCCATTAGTATCAGATATAGCTTTATACGCTACTTTATATTTACTACCGCTTTTATCTAAAACCTTATATTCTTTTTCAAACTTAGTCGAAGTTCCATTAGGTAATTCATCAAAATGATAGTATCCAGAGTTTTCAAAGACAACTGACACTCCAGAAGCAGTAATAGAATTTACATTACCACTCGAATCTAAACCATTGGTATTTGTATCTGTCACAGCACCTCCTTCTGCTCCTTCTTGTTGAGTAACTGTTCCATCTTCTCCTACAGACCAAACATCTCCATTTGAGCTAATAATATCAACATCATCGTCTCCAGGTATTACTGCGGTTTCCCCGTTAGTCCCGGTAACTACAATAGCACCGTTAGCATCTATTTCTATTGAATCTACAATAAAATCAACAGTAACAGAGTCTTCAAGTACACCATTATCACCGTTAACACCTTCTGAAATATTAACATCTACATCAACCGTCATTGAAGCTCCTTCTCCAAACTCTGGATCATATAACGTTACAATTTCTCCTTCTGCTAATTGATTAGAAGAATTCACCAAAATATTACTAAATGTAACACCGAATTTTGCGAATTTTAAATAAGGAATCGCTACAAAACCTTTTCCTGAAATCACACCATTTGCTTGGCCTTGCATTTCAGTAATTGTTACTTTAAAATCTCCAGCTGTTATTTGATCTCCAATATTTAACCCTGGGTGTGGTTCTCTATTACTAATAGCAACTGCATCTGGTACAATACCACACTGATAATTCGCATCTTCATTTTGAATGATATCTGTTGAAACTCTTTGCAAATCAGAATACTCACTGTATTGATATGCACACTTACCTTTTACTTTATATTCATAGGTTGTTCCAGGCTTTAATCCCCAAATTGTTGCCCAACCACTATTGGTTCTTTTAGTAAACCAATGAGCATCTTGCTTATCAGCTTCTCTATATGCTATAATAAACTCAGAATGTATTGTTGGATCTTGATTCCAAAATACATTTATTTTAGATGTTCCTTTAGCCTCTGCATTTACATCTTCAGGAATTTGACAGGGAGCTGTTCTTGAAAACCAAAAAACTTCACTATATCCTTGATTTTTAAAAAGCCCTATTTCTTCTAATCCTTGTAATGCTTTCGCTCGTACTCTCCATGCATACCTCTTTCCTGGTAATAATAACGGTTTATCTGGTCCGTATACTAAAGTAGTTGTTCTGGTAGTTGTTTCATAGATTGGAGCCTGTGATAAAAATGCTGTTCTAGGATCAATATGATTATCCCATACCTCAACTAATGCAAACTCATATTCAACATTACTAACATTTATATGTCTTGGCGTCCATTGAAAAACAATATTTTCAAAATCTTGAGGTTCAATATTTGCCTTATTAAAAGGTAAATTTAATATTGGAGGTTCGTTTTTAAAGATAAAAACAGTAGCGCATTTTTTACTTGACAATTTTGCTCCTGATAAATAATCATATACTTCAAAACAAAAATTATAACTTCCCTCTGGTATTGTTTGAGCATAAGTTGCTGTATTTATACCTTCTATATTCTCATATTTATAGTAAGGAGCTAACTCTTGATTTCTTAAAGTTAAAGGAACTCCACCTTCTAAATACAAGTTCTCAGCACCTAATACAAAATCTTTACTTCTAAATTGTATATTTCCTCCTTCAAAATAGGTTCGTAAACGAATTTGCCTATTACTAACAGTTATATCATTTAAAAATATTTGAACAGTTATAGGACTATTTAAACTTGTTTCATCTGCATAATTATAAAAATTCACTGGAGCAGGCGCACTAACTCTTGGTACTATAGTTACTGGATACTGTTGTGAATATAAATTAGCTACAAGTGAAAATAATGCAAAGATTAGGGGTAATATTCTTTTCATACAATAGGGTTAGTTAGTTTTTATAGATACTTTAGTTGAAGTTTATTTTTATCTATATTTTTTTCTGATTCATTTGCTAAAAACTCAATACTATTTTTTAACAAATATAATTTTATTTTTGATTTATCATCATCATTTTCAATCATTTCAAAAACTCTATTTCCAAATTTTTTATAAAATTGATTAAGATAGTTTTTGTCTTTTTTAACACTTTCTAGGGTTTTATAGTTCTTCAGCTTTGAAACAATCCATCTATGAGTTACTAATTTTTTTAATGATTTTTTTAATTTCTTATCAATCTCACTATATTCTTTTTGTAACAACTTAGAATATTCTTTTCTATCCTCTTTACTCTTATTATATAATGAATGTTTTATAGCTTCTTTTTTATCTTTTAAATATTCTAATTCCATTCTATAATCTAATCTATTAGCATCTTTTAATAAATCATTTAAAACACCATGCAAAGTAGAATAATAGATACTCAAGCTTTTTTCAGAGTCATATAGTGCTTTTAAAAATTGAATTGCTTTAATTTTATACGCTTTTTTATTATCTTCTTTAGCAATTTCAATTCTATTATCATTAAACTTTCTCTTTCTCTTTAAAGGCAAATCTTTAAAAATTGAAGAGTTTAATAATATTGCTATTTTTTGATCTACATCTTCAATTGATCCTTTATAAATAGAATCTCTGTATTTAAAATTAATAGCATCATTTTTAACTCTTTTTCGCTTTTTCTTTTTAAGACGTACTCTCCTTTTCCTTTTTCTGAATTTTATATTCTTCGAATCAAAAACACCGAAATTATAAGTGTAACCAAAAGTTACTGTAAAATCTTTTTTTGAATTATTTAAAGAGCTTCTTAATTGAGCTAGCGTGTTTAAGTTAAAATTATGTCGTTTTTTATAAATATAGCGTCCACTAATCCTGAAGTTAGTAATGTCGCCTTGTTTTTCTCCATTATTTATACTTTGATTATATCCTAATGAACTATTTACTTTCAGTTTTTTTTCTAAAAAACTTTTATTAGCCGATACTGTTGGCCCTATTATGACACTATTATTATCAGCTACCTTATTATAACTTCCATTTAAAGCTCCAGATATATTTAAATTAGACTCTGGGTACCCTATTGTATATACTACATTACCATTATAGAGTGTTGACTTATCCAGATTGCTAGCTTTACCATCAATCTCATTTACTGCATCTTGAAATGTTAATCCTACATTAATATTTTGTCTAGAACTTTCTGTATCTTTAAGGATATAGTTTACATTAAGATTTGCATTTTGTGATATTTGAGACACATTAGCTTTATCTAACTCTTGTTCAATTTGAGATACTCCGTTAATAAAATCGAATTGATTTTTTATATTAGTATAAGATTGAAAATTAGAATATGCTAATGTCATATTCATTTTTTTACTTGCATCAAAAGCTAAGTTAATAGAACTAACTAATCTTTTTAATTGAGTTGCTTTACTTCCATCTAAATCATCTTTTTGTAAACCTGCATTTACAGTAATAGCTAATTTATCTTTAAATATACGTTGGGATGCATTTACTGTTATGTTTTCTAAATCATTATTAAAAAAATAACCTCCTAGTGTTTGATAGTTTGGATCTATATATTCGTAACCTACTCCTATACTTCCTTTTCCTATTTGATAAACAAAATTAAAATTAAATGCTTTATAATAACGGGTTGTTACATTAGAATTTAATAAAAAGGACATGAACCCATCGCTCTTTCCTCCTGCTCTTATATCTTCTGTTAAAGCAGAAAAAGCTATTTCTCCTTTTACTTTTAACCCTTTAATAACGTTTGCTTCTCCATCAACACTAATTACAGTATTGTCCTTTGGTTGAATATTTTTCTCTACAGGTATTCTTTCTTTTAACGAACTTAAATCATCACTTGCTTTAAAAAATATTCCTCCAATAGAGAATTTATCAAATTTATAAGAAGCTTTAAATCCATATCCCATTCTTTTATAGTTAGCTTCTCCATTTAAATTTTCTGTACTATACTCTCTCTCTTTTAAAAGTCTTCCATACATTAAACTTACTTTAAAATTTCCTTTAGGTGACAAATCAAGTCCTAATCCAGTAAATTGATGCCCACTTAATGTATAAGGAGAAAAAGACATATTTACATCTCCAATATGAGCAGTGACCCATTTATAATTTGGATGTAAACTAAGCCTATTAAAAGAAAAAGGATTATTAGTTTGAAATTTACTGTTAGAATAAGAAAATGATAAAGGGATATTATAAACATCACTTATATTCAAATTAATATTTCCTGATAAAAAATAAGTAAAAGGTTCTCTATTAGAGTCTCCGCTATAAAAAACTGAGTTAACTCCAACACCACCTGTTAATTTAAAGATTGATGATTTACCTATTTTCTCTAAGTTTTGACTAAAAACGATAAAGGGAAATAGTACAAAAATGTACAACGTTTTTTTTAGTTCCAATTTCAGCAATTAATTGATACGCAAAGAAAACAATTTTTATTCTAAAAATAAACTAGTTAGTTAAAAAAAATTTACATTTCTTTAACAATAAAATTTTCATAAAAAAAGGCCCAAGTTTTACACTTGAGCCTTTTTAAATCAACTATTAAAAACTAACTAATCACTAACTGTTATGTTAAGTAATCAATTATAAGACGACCTGCTCTTTCAATAGTTACACTTTAATTTTACCTTTAACAGTATTTTATGATATCAACTTACTCAATAAACAAACGTTGCCCAATAAAAATAGTATTACTTTTTAAATTATTCATACTTTTAATTTCAGTTACAGACTTTCCGTATTGTTTTGCTATACTATATAATGTATCGCCAGAACCAACAATATGATTCATTTTTTCAACATTAACTACCGTTGATTTTTCATCAATAGATGAAACTTCTTTTTTTTGTTTTAAATCTTCATAGCCCACCACTATCTCATCACCTATTTCAATCTTATCAAAGTTTTCCAAACTATTTAATTGATATAACTTCCCTAAATTTAGATTATACTTTCTTGCAATTGTACTTAATGTTTCTCCTTTTAGAACTATATGAGTTATTGTTGGGTCATATTCAACCTTTATCTTTTTTTGAGGTTTTGTAGCTGGGTTAATTGGTAAAACTTTTGATACATCGCCAGTTATTAAATTCATATAAGCTATTTTACCATTCAATGAAATTTTATCCCACCCTTTTGGCAATTTACTTTCTTGAGCGTACGTATAATTACTAATAAATAGTAGTAAATAAAATATTAAAAAAGTTTTCCTCATTATTCTTCTCTTTAACTCTCATCAAATATACTAATCTTTAAGCTATTACATTATAACAATAAAAACCCCACAAAGTATATATACCTATATGGGGTTAATAACAAAATTACGCTTTGCCTTTAATTTGTTTTAATAAATTTACCAATATGTTTTTTATTATTTCTCTTATAAGAATAAAAATATAAACCACTTTTTAAAGAGCTAACATTAAATACTTTTTTACTTGTATTTAAATTTGTTTTCTCTCTAAAAACTACAGCACCATTAATATCAAACACCTCAATTTCAGAATTTATATTAGCCTCTCTCATATTTAAATCAACAATTATTAAATTATTAATTACTGGGTTAGAGAATACTTTTACTTCTTCTTCACTTAAAACTTGCTTAGTTGTTAGTGATTTTCTAAGTTGTTGACCTAAAGAATCAAAATATGCCTTATGGCTTGTAGAAAAAGTAGAATTATTAGCTAAATCCCAATTTATAGACCAAGTCATTAACCCTCTAAATTCAGGATAAGTAGTACTAGTAGTATAAGTTCTATTTGGATACGATGTACCTTTAATTAAATAATCTAATGCTTGTTGAACTATAGCTTCTGATGTATATCCACTTCCTGCTGCTCTTGGTTCAGCTGGTAAACCTATTGCTACTTGATTTGATCTTAATCCTGGAAAATTTAACCCTGTTTGTGCTACCTTAAACCCAGTAATTAACATTTCTGCCATTGCTACATGAAAATCTGCTGTAGCTGGTTGATATATTTTACCATCTCTACCAAACATTGAACCTGTATTATAATGTTGTACATGTATATAATCCATTTGATCACGTAAAGCGTGTATTACAGGTAAGTATGCTCCAAAGATTCCTGAATAATTTCCATATGCACCTTGTACATATGCCGTTTCTGGAGCCATACTTAATGTAAATTTACTTGCTCCTACATTATTTATTACCTCTTTAGTACCTTGAATAAGGTTTACTATTTTTGGTGTTGTAGGGTTTCTAAAATCCGTATCACCTGAATTTAAAGACAGAGAATTTCCTTCTAGATCAATATCTAAACCATCAAAGCCATATGTATTAATAATACTTGTCATTGATGCAACAAATTCATTTTTATCTGTTTCATTATTTAGCTCTACATGAGCATTAGCTCCTCCTATAGAAATTAATACTTTTTGACCTCTACCTTGTAAAATAGCCACGTCATTTTTAAATTCATTTATATTTCCTCCATAAATACTAAATGGGGAAAATTTCATATCAGATTTACTACCTGTTTTTGGCTCTGCAAACGCTACACAAACAACATCCCAATTAGATGACACATCTCTTAATTTTGGAATTGTTGAGCCATTATCAAAGTTATGCCAATAACCAACTAATATTTTTCCTGATATTGGAGTTTGTGTTCCATCTGATATTACAACAGAAGAAGATGTTGTAGAATTATTTTCATTATCAGTAGCTTTTGCTGTTAATATATATTTACCTGCCTGTGCATTTGCTACCGTATATGAATATGGGCTACTAGTATCTTCCCCTAATTTTGTTGTTCCATTAAAAAATTCAACTTTTGAAATACTTCCATCATCAGTTGCAGAAGCATTAATTGTAATTGAACCACCTACCGTATATACAGCTCCACTTACAGGAGATGTAATACTTACCTCTGGGCTACTTCCTGAACTACAACTTCCTACTTTAGCCCATGCATCTTGCCAATGAGCTCCTGTTCCTGGCGCATAAGCCCAAGCTGCTGCTGATGAACACCATCCTGCTACATTACACTTAAATTTATCTCCTCCATTTTGCACCTCTTGATTTTGATTATATGAAGTTCCAGCTGCATATTGTGTTACTCCATCACAACCAGTTCCTCCAGTATTATCTTTTTCAATCTTAACCTGTACTACTATAGATGTAGTTGAAGCATTTTTATCATCAGTTGCTTTAGCTGTTAATGTATACGTTCCTTCTAAGGCGTTAGTTATGGTATAACTGTAAGGACTTGTTGTATCCTCTCCTAATTTTGTAGTTCCATTAAAAAACACGACTTTATTAACCGTTCCGTCACTATCAGAAGCACTTGCAGTAATTTCAACAGTCGCCCCTTCTTTAAAAGTTGCATTAGTTGATGGTGAAGTTATATTTACAGTTGGAGATACATTATCACCTCCACCAGTTCCAGTACAATCCTTTATCTTCTTCCATGGTTGACCATCACCTGTATGTGTATCTGGAGTTTGATTTTTTGTCCACCATTTCGCTTGATAGTTAACATTCTTATATTTAACATTTTCTCCCCCATTATATGTAATTGTAGCTGACCAATCAGCTATTCCACTACAATTATCTACCGTACCTCCATTTACTTTTACTGTTATTACAGATGAAGTAGCACTTAAATTTTTATCATCAGTTGCTTTTGCAGTTAGTGTATATGTTCCTACTAAGGAATTTACTATATTATAGCTATAAGGACTTGTTACATCCTCTCCTAATTTTGTTGACCCATTAAAAAATTCGACTTTACTAATTGTTCCGTCACTATCAGTGGCATCAACTTTTACCTCAATTGTTTCACCTTCATTAAATATAGCATCATCAGTAGGAGAAGTTATACTAACTATTGGTGGTAAATTCTCACCGGCTCCATTAGCAACAATTGTGACAATTGATGAAGTTGATACAGCATTATCATTATCAGTAGCCTTAGCAGTTAATGTATAATTCCCAGCTACAATGTTTTCTAATGTAAATTCGTAAGGTAAAGTAGTATCTTCTCCTAATTTTGTAGATCCATTAAAAAATTCGACTTTACTAATTGTTCCGTCACTATCAGAAGCATTTGCTTTTATTGTAACAGTATCTCCTTCTGCATAAGTTGCATTATTACTTGGTGAAGTTATACTTACTGAGGGTGAAGTATTTCCTCCTGTTCCACCATTAGCAAAAACTTCATTCATTTTATTTACAAGAGGCGACTTTACATTTGACCAGCGTTTCAATTTGGTTCCAAAAGATGTCGCTGAACCACTTATTTCAAGATCACCATAAACTGTCCAAACAATAGTACCTGCAAGTTCATTATCGTTTATAAATTGAGCCTTTATGCCTATAGATTCTTCATCATCATAACTTAAAAAGAAATTTCCTTTAACCAAATAAGGTACTTTAGCTTCATCATCCCACTTTCTTGTCCATCCACTATTAGGAGACAATGCTTTTTGCTTTATAAAAAAATAATTAGGAGTACCATCATACACTTCTAACTTCCAATTAGTATAATCAGAAGCTGTTTGTATAGGGCCATCTGGTTGAATTGTTACTGCCTTTTTAACTGTTTTAGCATTTAAATCAGCAGCTCCTTCAGTTACTACTCCCCTACCATAAAATGGAGCACCAAAACAAATTTTATTTTTTGGGACACCATTATCTACTAATTTTTGTAGAGTTGCTTGCCAATTAAAAAAAGAAACTTCTGCATTTGCATATGGATATACTGGTGCATTATGCCCAGCTTTGTTTGACCAACCACCATTCATATCATAGGTCATCATATTAAAGTAATCCATTGAATTAGATAATTTATTCCAATTAAAACCATCTAATTTCCTTGGGTCAGCTGACATGGCAGATGTAATTAATTTATCAGGGCCTATAGCTACTCTAATTTCTTCTACTAAGTTCTCAAAATTAGCAAAATCGGCTTGTGTACCTGTAAAGTTCATACCTGAGTATGGCCCAGGATATTCCCAATCTAAATCAATACCATCAAAACCAGTAGCAATAAGTTTTTTACAATCTTCAATAAATCTTGCTCTCTTTACTGGATCAGCAGCCATTTCTGGAAAATGCTTACACATACTCCATCCTCCAATAGAAGCCATAACTTTTACTCCTTTTTGATGCGCTAGTTCAAGTAAACCAGGAGCACCACTTTCCTTGTGTAACGGTAAAGGTAATGGCCCACTTAACCCCCAAGTAGGATGCGTCCAAGTAGTTCCTTCCAATTCAACTTGGAACCCTTGAGCTTCTGCTCTTCTTTTTGCATCTGCGTTTATATGCTGTAAAGGATCTATTTCTCCAAATAATATATGCATATCCCAACTACTATAAATATCTTTCATAAAAATATCATTAGGCGCTTGTGTAGCTCCACTTTGATATATCTGCTTATTTCTATGATCACCACTATGTAGTGAACCATCATTAGCAACTCCAAAAAATGAATAATTTAAGATCGTATATTTAGAGTAATCAATATTTAGATGCGTTAAAGCACCTTGTCCAGGAATTCCGGCTGTTGTTGTTTTCCATGCATCCCAATTTGTTATATAACCTATAACTTGTTTTTGATGATTTGACGTTGTTGCTGTTCCACCTGTGTTTACTTGTGAAAACAAGAATGTAGTCATTAGAAGAAAAACTATTGATAGTTTTTCTCGAACGAATGAGAAGGGTTTCATAAAGTTTTTAGTTTTTAAATTAATTTCTTTTTAAGCTATAGTTTATTGATAGCATCAAAAAAAAAAATCGACAAACAACTCGAAAACAACACTCTATTACACTTTTTTATTCACGAATACTTTTATATATTCTAATTTTTATTGTAAATTTTTTCTAATATTCACCTCTGTAATTTATTAACAATAAACTAAGTAAAATTATCATTAAATTTTGATTATCAATTCTTTATATGTAGTTTTAGAAAAACTAACTAAATTTAAAAAAATGACAAATTCAAACAAACCTAATATTCTTTTTTGGATTATTGGTATTATAGCTCTCTTATGGAACGCTATGGGTGTTAATGCGTATATTCAACAAGCCTATAAAACAGATGCTTTTAAAGCCATGTATGAAGAGGAACATTTAGAAATCGTACTAAACACTCCTTCATGGGTAATGGCAGCTTTTGCATTAGCTGTTTTTGGAGGTTTATTAGGTTGTATTTTACTCTTATTAAGAAAAAAACTAGCCTTAATTGTATTTTTAATTTCATTAATAGCTATAATTATTCAAATGACTTATAATGTATTTTTAAGTAAAGCTCTTGAAGTTTACGGACCTGGTGTAGTAATAATGCCCATTATGGTAATCGTAGTTGCAGTATTCTTATATTTTTATACTAAAAAAAGTATTGATCGAGGCTGGATATCTTAAATAAAAAATAACTTATAATAAAAAAACAGTAATTAAATTACTGTTTTTTTATTGATAAAAGATGCCATTATAGATTAAATACTAAACAACTATTTACCAAATAAATCATTTTTTATTTTTGGAAGCTCCAACTCATATTTAACCACAACTGTTCTAATTATAATAATCACTGTTGCTGATATAATAAAGTGAATATCTTCATTTATATTAAAGTAACCAAGTATTAAATACACTACACCACCAGCTAAGCAAGCAGATGCATATATTTCCTTTTTAAAAATTAAAGGTACCTTTCTTGTTAAAACATCTCTAATTACACCTCCAAAAACTGCTGAAACCATTCCCATTACTAAAGCTATAAATGGGTGTAAATTATATGATAATCCTTTTTGTAAGCCCAATAAAGTAAAAACGCTTATACCAATTGTATCAAACAAAAACATAGTTTTTCGCAAGGGTGCTATTCTACTTCTAAATAAAAAAGTTATAGCAACAGCTGTTAAAATTGTCCATATATAATTTATATCTCCAATCCAGTTTATAGGGTGCGCATTTATTAGTACATCACGTACCATACCTCCTCCAACTGCAGTTACAAAAGCAATAATAATAACTCCAAAAACATCAAAATCTTTCTTTAATGCAACCAGAGCTCCACTTATAGCAAAAGCAAACGTACCAATGATATCTATTGCATAAATTATATTCATTTTAAATTGTAATTTCAGAAATTCTTATCTGTAACAATCTTTCAACCTCTTTAATACGACTTCTTTCATTTTTAAGAATCAAAGTTAAAGAAACTCCTTTCTTACCAGCTCTTGCTGTTCTTCCACTTCTATGCGTATAATACTCTAGTTTTTCTGGTAATTGATGATGAATAACAAACCCTAAATTTTGTACATCTATACCTCTAGCTGCTACATCAGTTGAAACTAATATTTGTAAATTTTCTTTTTTAAATGCACGCATAACTTTATCACGCTCCTTTTGTTGCATATCTCCTTCTAAAGCTTCTACAGAAAAACCTTCTTCTTTCAATTCTTTTGTTAGTTTTTGAGCACCTGCTTTTGTTCTTGAAAAAATGATTCCTCTTTCTGAGTTTCTTCTTTCTATGAACTTAACAATTAAATTTACTTTTTCAGGAATTGTGGTTTCAACAAACTGATGAGTGATATTAGCATTTACTAATGAGTTTTTATTCACCTCTACTTGTTTTGCTGAGGCATTCATATATTTTTTTATAATACTTCTTATTTCATCTGGCATAGTTGCTGAAAACAACCATGTTTTTCTTGTTCCAGAAGTATATTTTAAAATACGATTCAACTCTTCTTTAAACCCCATACTTAGCATTTCATCAGCTTCATCAAGTACAAGTGTTTTTATATCGTTTAAATCTACCTCTCCTCTTTCTATCAAATCAATTAAACGTCCAGGAGTAGCAATAACAATATGAGTTGTTCTTTGTAAATTTTTTATTTGGCGATCAATTTTTTCACCTCCATAAACAGCTTCTAAAAAAATTTTATCATCAACATATTTCGTAAACTTAAATAATTGTTTTTTTATTTGCTGAACCAACTCTCTAGTTGGTGATAAAATCAAAGCCTGAATAGTATTTTTTGATGCATCAATTTTATGTAAAATAGGTAAGCCATAAGCAGCTGTTTTACCAGTACCAGTTTGAGCCAATCCTATAAAATCTGAATTATTTTCTAATAAATAAGGTATCGCTTCTTCTTGTACTTTTGTTGGAATAGTTATTCCTAACTCTTTTAACCCCTTTACATACTCTTTTCTTATCCCTAACTCTCTAAATGTTGTCATCCTTAATTTATTTATAACTGCAAAGATATTGCTTATTTTTTGCCTAAAAGTAAGTTTGTTATTTCTTTAGTTACCCTTTTAGGTTTTAATTTAATTGCATCAAGTAGGCAAAATGTTGTTTGCGATTTCACTAATAAAGTTTCACCTCTATACATTTCAAAATGACGAATTGACTTTATTCCCTCTGTTTTACCAACCCACGTTTTTACTATAATTTTGTCGCCTAAAACTGCTTGGTTTTTATAATCTATTTCATGTCTTACTACAAACCAAACATAATCTGGTTTAGGAATATCTTTTATTAATATTGACCAATGTTCATTAGATATTTCTTGCATCCACTGAACATATACTACATTATTTACATGATTATATTCATCTATTTCGTTAGAAGACACAACACGTTTATTCTCGTAAAATTTCATGCAGCAAACTTACATGAATGATGTTAATATTTACTTAAATCTTATCTTCATTTTACTACTATAACATAATATTCATGATATTCGAGTACTGAAAACTACATATGAATAAAATTACTAACAAATTTGGCACTGAAAAAATAAGTAAACTTCTTTTAAAACAGGCTATTCCTGCTTCGATAGGGATTTTAGTAATGTCTTTAAATATGATAGTTGATACAATTTTTGTTGGCCGTTGGATTAGTGTTATGGCTATTGCTGCAATTACTGTTGTTTTACCTATTGCATTTCTTATTTCTTCTATTGGAATGGGTATTGGTATTGGCGGTAGCTCTATTATATCGAGAGCTTTAGGAAAAAAAAACACATACAAAGCTTATAAAGTTTTTGGTAATCAGGTAAGCTTAACTGTTGTACTATCCCTTTCTTTTGTTTTTATTGGTACCCTTTATTGTTCTTCAATTTTAGAATTATTTGGTGCAAATGGTAACATTATAGTTCCTGCTACAGAATATTTCCATGTCATTATTTGGGGAATTCCTTTTTTAGCTTTTGCTATGATGGGAAATCCAGTAACAAGAGCTATAGGTAAACCTAATTATGCTATGTTTACTTTAATTTTACCTGCAATAGCAAATATTTTACTAGATATCATTTTTATTAAATTTATGAATTTAGGCATGTACGGTGCTGGTTTAGCTACTTCAATTTCTTATGCTGTAAGCGGACTATTTATTTTATGGTTTTTTCTTTCAAAAAATACCGAATTAAAGATCATTCCAAAGTATTTTATTATTGACTTTTCCATTTTAAAAGAAATTGTTTCTTTAGGTGGTATTACAATAATTAGACAAGGTACTATTAGTGTTCTTGTTATCATTTTAAATTTTACATTATTTAAATATGGGGGTGAAATATCTATAGCTATTTATGGTATAATTAATAGAGTTATGATGTTTTCACTTTTCCCTGTACTTGGGGTTACTCAAGGTTTTTTACCTATTGCAGGTTATAATTATGGCGCTAATGATTCACAAAGAGTTAAAGAGTCTATTAAAACATCTATTATATTTGGTACAGGTATTGCTACATTTATTTTTATTTTAATAATGCTATTTCCTTCTCAGCTAGTGGGTATTTTTACAGATGATAAAGAATTATTAAACCAAACTCCAAATGCTTTAATTATTGCCTTTTTAGCAACTCCTGTAATTACTACGCAACTTATAGGGTCTGCTTATTTCCAAGCGGCAGGCAAGGCATTACCTGCATTATTATTAACTTTATTAAAACAAGGGTTTTTCTTAATTCCATTAGTATATGTTTTGCCTAAATTTTATGGTATTAATGGCGTATGGATTTCTTTTCCTATAGCAGATATTTTATCTACTCTAATTACTTATTTTTTCTTGCAAAGAGAAATTCGTTTAAACTTAAAAATTAATAATTAACATTATCTTTTTTTATCATATTAAAAAAACTCGTACATTTGGAACGTTCATTTCAATTAAATGCCAAAAGTAGAAACCTTTAATAAAGAAGTTGTAATAAAACAAGCTACTGAAGTTTTTCATCGGAAAAGCTACAGCTTAACGTCTATGCAAGATCTAGTAGATGCAACTGGCTTAAACCGATCTAGTATTTATAATACTTTTGGTAGCAAGCTAGATTTATATACAGTTTGTTTAAAAAGTTATCAAACTAACTTTAAATGTAGTATAGAAAATATTTTAAAGAATATTAATTCACCTCTTAAAGCAATTGAAGCTATTTTTATATTAAATATTAAGCAAAATAAGAATAATAAAAATATAGGTTGCTTAATTAATAATTGTACTTCAGAAATGGCCAATCAAGAAGTTACAATTCAAAAGTTCTTAGATAATAATCATAAAAGCATGATTAAATTATTTCAAGATTTTATTGAAAAAGGGCAACAAGAAGGTTCTATCAACAAAAATAATACTGCATATGAATATGCTTTATATTTATTAAACTCTATTCAAGGTTTAAGTATTTCTGGAATTTTAATGAACAATTGTAAACAATTAGAAAGTATAGTTAAAACAACCCTTTCTACATTAAAATAATTTTTTTTAACCTAATTTGAAACGAACGTTTCAAATAAAACAAATAAAAATGAATAAATTACAAAACAAAGTAGCCGTAATAACAGGTGCAAATAGTGGAATTGGATTAGCAACTGCTAAATTATTCTTAAAGAATGGTGCTAAAGTTGTACTAGCAGGTAGAAGAGAAGATGCTTTAAATGAAGCTACAAATGGCTTATCTGGCGACTTTATAACTGTTGTTGCTGACGTATCTAAAGATGAAGATAACATAACACTAATTAAAAAAGCTGTTGAAAAGTATGGAAACATAGATGTATTATATTTAAATGCAGGAGTTGCACCTCTTGCTACAACAACAGACATTACAACAGCACATTATAATGAGGTTTTTTGATATAAATGTTAAAGGCCCGATTTTAGCAACTAAAGAAGCTTTACCACATATGAATGATAATGGAAGTATACTATTTACTAACTCTATTGTACATCAAAAAGGCTTTGATGGTTTATCAGTGTACTCAGCTAGTAAGGGAGCCTTAAGAGCCTATGCTAGAGTATTAACATCTGAGGTTAAATCTAGAGGAATTCGTGTAAACTCAATTGCCCCTGGTCCTATTGATACACCTATTTATGGAAAAATGAACTTACCACAAGATGTTGTAGAAGAAATGGGGAAAGGTTTTGCTAGCCAAGTACCTTTAGGCAGATTTGGAACTTCTGAAGAAATTGCTAATACAGCTTTATTTTTGGCTTCAGAAGACGCTTCATATATTAATGGAGTTGAACTAGAAGTGGATGGTGGCTTAAGTCAAATATAATAATAAATAAAAAAGCTGAGATTATATCTCAGCTTTTTTTATAGTATTGACTCTCCATTTAAATTTGTAGTAAGTATATCACTCATTAAATTAAAATAAGGTCTAAGAGTTTTAAAGGAAGCATCTATTTCGTTTAAAAAGTTTTTAGACATGACTTCTTTATCTGTAAACCTTCTAATAGCTACAAAACCTTTCTTTTTAATTAAATCTATTGATTCATGTTCTTTATCAAATCCTTTAGGAGCAGTCTTTAGTTCATCTCCTTCTAATTTCCCTCCAAAATATTTTATAAAGTTTTCTTCAGCAAGTATTTCTCTTATTTCAGAAGCATCTAATTCAAACTCTTTACGGATTCTAAATAAATCTTCTTTTTCTGGTTGCCAAAAGCCTCCTCCTAAAACTGTATCTCCAGGCTTAACTTGTAAAAAGTACCCTCCTCTTAATTCTTTACCTTTTCTTGAATAGGAAACTGCAAAACGAGGATTATAAGGTGTTTTATCTTTTGAAAAACGCACATCTCTATATATTCTATATACTTTTTGCTTTTCAATCTCATCATGTAACTCTAGGTTTTGATTTATCTCAGTAAATAATTCTTTCGCATTATTCAAGGAAAGGTCATACACTTTTTTATTTTCTGCAAACCAATCTCGGTTATTATTATTTTCTAAATCTTGTAAAAATTGAAAAGTTTTTTTTTCGAATTGCATCTAACTAAAATTTGATTTAAATATACAAAAAAACCCTATAGAAAATATTTCAATAGGGTTAATTATATATGTTTAATTTAACTATGTTTTATACATTAAATCTAAAGTTCATGATATCACCATCTTGAACAATGTATTCCTTTCCTTCTACTCCTAACTTTCCAGCTTCTTTAACTTTTTGTTCACCACCTAAAGAAGTATAATCATCATACTTTATAACTTCAGCTCTAATAAAACCTTTTTCAAAATCGGTATGAATTACCCCAGCAGCCTGTGGAGCAGTATCACCTATGTTTATAGTCCAAGCTCTTACTTCTTTAACTCCAACAGTAAAATACGTTTGTAAATTTAATAACTTATATGCAGCTCTAATTAAAACTGAGGCACCAGCTTCTTCAAGACCTATATCAGCCAAAAACATTTGACGCTCTTCGTAATCATCTAATTCAGTAATATCTGCCTCAGTTCCTATTGCTAATACAATAACTTCTGCATTTTCATCTTTTACTGCTTCTCTTACCTTTTCTACATAAGCATTTCCAGAAACAGCTGAACCTTCATCTACGTTACAAACATATAATACAGGCTTAGAGGTTATGAATTGTAATGACTTTACAATCTCTTGATCTTTTTCAGAGAACTCAATAGCTCTAACAGAAACACCTTCTAATAAAGTTTTTTCAACTTTTAGTAAAACCTCTAATTCTATTTGAGCTTCTTTGTTTCCAGTTTTAGCAGTTCTTTTTACACGTTCTAAACGTTTTTGAACAGTTTCTAAATCTTTTAACTGTAATTCTATATCAATAGTTTCTTTATCTCTTACTGGATCAACAGAAGCATCTACATGAATAATATTATCATTATCAAAACATCTCAATACGTGTATAATAGCATCAGTTTCTCTAATGTTTGCTAAGAATTGATTTCCTAAACCTTCTCCTTTACTTGCTCCTTTAACTAAACCTGCAATATCAACAATCTCTACAGTTGCTGGCATTACCCTTTCAGGATTTACCATACCTTCTAAAACTTGAATTCTTGGGTCTGGTACATTCACCACTCCTATGTTAGGTTCAATAGTACAAAATGGGAAATTTGCACTCTGCGCTTTAGCATTTGACAAACAATTAAACAATGTCGATTTTCCTACGTTTGGTAATCCTACAATTCCAGCTTTCATTATAATATGTTATTGATATTTTTTGCGAATGCAAATATAGTATATTACTTGGTTTTATGACTATAATTTGTAGAACCTAATACAACTAGTTTAACAGTTTTTTATCATATTAATATTTTTTTCACTACATTTATCGGGAATTAACTACTAATTAATGAGTAATTTATCTGATGACATTTTATGGAAATCATTAAAAGAAGGTGATCTTAAAGCTTTTTCTGTACTATTCAAAAAGTTTTATCCTCCTCTATTTAGTTATGGTCTAAAAATTTCAAAAGATCCTGTTATTACTGAAGATTCTTTACAAGATTTCTTTGTATATATATTTGAACACAAAGAAAACTTAAGTGACTTAGATAAGATTGCTCCTTACTTATTTTCTTCTTACAGACGATTTATTATTAAGAGAATAAACAAGATTAAAAAATATTCAATAGTTAGAAACATTGATAAAAATATTGTTGATATAAATTTTACCCCAGAAGAGTTTATAACTAACCAAGAATCAACAACCTTTAGAAATAAAAACCTTACCAAACTAGTCAACGAACTACCCAAAAGACAAAAAGAAGTTATTTATTTAAAATTTCATTGTAATTTAAAAGCTAAAGAAATAGCAGAAACAATGGATATTAACTATCAAAGTGTAATAAATATACTTCATAAAGCTATTAAAAATTTAAGAGAAGAAATGGCTATTTTACAATTATTAAATTCATAAATTTGCGGGATTAAAAAGAGTATATATATAAAATAATGTACTTTATATATATACACAGTTAGTATTACTATAATTTAATGGCTAAAAGGACGTATAATACAATTCATGATTTTTTAAATGATTCATCATTTAAAAACTGGGCTCATAACAGTCAGTTATCTGATATTTCTTTTTGGGATTTTTGGTTAAAAAACAATCCTTTAAAGAAAGATATTGCTTATGAAGCACGTGATATATTACTAGGCATTAATTTTAAAAAAACGTCTATACCAGAAGAAAAGTTAAATATTGAGTGGAACAAACTTGAAACTAAACTAAAAGCTACTCAAAACAAAAAAAATAATATTTTAAATAAAAAATATTTAACTCTAATTAGTGTTGCTGCAAGTATTTTAATATTGATTTCTGTAGGTATATATACTACTTTTTTAAACTCATCGTATATTACTCATAAAACAGCATATGGTGAAACGTTAGATTTAAAATTAAAAGATGGTACTTCTGTTACATTAAACTCTAACTCTAGCATTACATATAAAAATAATAATGTTAGAAAAGTATGGCTTAAAGGTGAGGCTTATTTTAAAGTTAATAAAAAAGAAACCACTAACGCAAAATTTTGGGTAAATACCGATGACCTAAAAGTAGAAGTATATGGAACAGAATTTAACGTTAATACTAAAAAAGAAAAAACAAAAGTATATTTAGAAGAAGGTAGTATTTGGTTAACTATGAATAATGGAAAATCTAAAAAAATGATACCGGGTAACTATATTGAATACTCATCTGAATATAAAAAAATAACAGTTGATGAAAAATTAATTTCAAATGAAGAGAAAACATCTTGGAAAAATGGAAAGTTAATTTTTAACAACTATACATTAGAAGAAGCATTAAACAAGGTAACAGATACCTATGGAGTAAATTTCACTTATAAAAACCCTGAAACTAAAGCGTTTTTAATTACTGGAATAGTTCCTACAACTAATTTAGATATCTGTTTAAATGCTATAAAAAAATCAACAAATATTATTATTAAAAAAGAAAATACTAAATTAGTGGTTTATAAAAAATAACCAACCACCTTTTTTAATGTCCAAAAAGAATACTAAAATACATTTTATACTATTCTTTGCTTGCCTTTTTTATTTTCTTACTAGCTATTCTCAAAATAAAAAACAGTTACTTCTTAGTGATGCTTTAAATATAATAAGCAATAAACATAAGGTGTTTTTTACCTATAACCCTGTTGTTATAAAAGATCAAAAAGTAGAAGTTCAAAACTTACAAAAGCTCCCACTAAATCAGTCAATTGAATTATTAAAAAAATTAACTTCTTACAAAATAGATTATCTAGGAAACAACTATTATGTATTGTATGCTTCAATAAAAAATAAATATTATACAAATCAAAAATCATTATACAATACACAATTAAAACTATTAAAAGATAGTATCAATAAAAAAGAGGAAGAAGTTACAGTACGAGGAATTGTACTTAATCAATATTATCAACCAATAAAAAAAGTTAATATTATTGAAAGTAATACCCAAAATGGAACCATTTCTAGAAATGACGGATCTTTTGAGTTAAAGCTTCTTATAAATAATCCTATCATATTTACTCATATAGGATATAAAACAGAAATTGTTCAAACAAAAAATAAATTTTTAAGAGTATTATTAAAATCGGGAATTGAATTAGATGAAATATTAATAGTCGGGTCTAGAAATAATCAAAGAAAGAAAGTAGACTCACCTGTATCAACCGATGTTATCGAAATAGATAATATTAAAAAGAAAAGTGAATTTTTAGAGGTAAATCAGTTTATTCAAAATGAAATTCCTTCATTTAATGCTACTAAACAATCAGGTTCAGATGGAGCTGATCATATTGTTCCTGCAACATACAGAGGATTAGGACCAGATCAAACATTAGTTTTAATTAATGGTAAAAGAAGACATCAAGCATCACTTATCAATTTATACGGAACAAGAGGTAGAGGGAATTCTGGTACAGATTTAAATGCTATTCCTGCCTCTGCAATTAAAAGAATAGAAGTTCTTAAAGATGGAGCCTCTGCTCAATATGGTTCTGATGCTATCGCAGGTGTTATAAATATAGTTTTAAAAGATAATGTTAATCAAACAAATATAAATTCAACTGTAGGGTTTTATAATGCAAATAATAATTCAGATCAAAGTAAAAAAGGTATCGATGGATTTACCTATAAAGCTGATGTAAATTACGGAACTAAAATTAATAAAAATGGTTTTGTAAATGTTTCAGCAGAGTTTCTTTCTAAAGATCATACATTTAGAAATGGTACAAATGTTCGACAAAAATATGGCGATGCAGCACTAAAAAGTAGTAATTTATTCATCAATTCTGAAATACCTATTTCCCCTACAATGAGAGCTTACACAAATGGAGGATATAGTTTTAAAAACACTGAAGCTTATGCTTTTACTAGAACTTCAGATAGTGAAAGAAATATAATAAGTATTTATCCAAATGGATTTAATCCAATGATTACTTCTAACATTTCAGATAAGTCATTTACACTAGGTTTAAAAGGAAAATTAAAAGGATGGAATATTGACTTTAGTAACACGTATGGAAAAAATAATTTCCATTATTTCATAAAAGAAACTCTAAATGCTACACTTCTAGATAAATCTCCAAAAGAATTTGATGCTGGTGGGCATAGCTTAAGTCAAAATACAACAAACTTTGATATTTCAAAATATTTTCGATCCACTTTTAAAGGCCTAAACATTGCCTTAGGTTTAGAAAATAGAATTGAAAGTTATAAGATTTTTGCTGGAGAAGAAGGCTCTTATGCTTCCTATGACCTTAATGGTAATATTGTTAATAGTAATACACCTATTAATCAAATACCTACCTTAAACAATAAAATAAGACCTGGAGGATCTCAAGGTTTTCCTGGGTACTCGCCCTTAAATAAAGTAAACAGAAATCGTACAAGTTTTAGTTTATATTTTGATAGCGAAATAGATTTTTCAAAAAAGTGGCTTCTAACAACAGCTTTTCGTTATGAAAATTATAGTGATTTTGGAAACACTATTAATACTAAAATTGCTACTAGGTTTAAAGTTACTTCAACAACAAATTTAAGAGCATCATTTAGTACAGGTTTTAGAGCTCCTTCATTAGCTCAAATTTATTATAATTTAAAATTCACCAACTACATAGATAACAAACCTGTTGAATCATTTTTAATAGCTAACAACAACCCAATCACTAACAAGTTTGGAATTAAACAGTTAAAAGAAGAAAAAGCTGTTAACTATAGTTTAGGTATAAGTCACAAAGCAAGTAAAAATTTACAATTCTTTATCGACTCTTATTATATTTTTATAAAAGATAGAATTATTTTGAGTGGAAATTTTGATGCATCAAGTATTGACCCTAATGTTCAAAATGTTCAATTCTTTGCTAATGGGGTTAACACTTCAACTTACGGATTAGATTTTAAACTTAATTGGTGTAAAAAATTTACAGCTTCAAAACTCTTTATTAATTTTTCAGGAAATTTTAATAAGATGAAAATTACAAGGATAAACAATAAAGATCTTGATTTAAAAACATTTTTTGGAACAAGAGAACAATATTTTTTACTTGCTTCAGCTCCGAAACATAAATTAATTTTAAATGCTATTTACAGTAATAAAAATATATCATTAAGTTCAAGTATAACAAGGTTTAGTAGTCTTAGATTACTTGATTGGCAAATAAATAAGCCGCTTAGTGATTTTAACAACTCTCCTGAAGAAAGATTATCAGCCTCAATAGATGACTATGATGCAAAATACACTTTAGATAGTCATTTTTCTTATAAATTATCAAAAAATTATTCAATTCAAATTGGTGTCAACAATCTATTTAACACCTACCCTACTCAACAAGGCGGAAATACTGATAGTGGAGGTCTATGGGATGCTGTTCAAATGGGTAGTAATGGAGCTTTCTATTACAGTAAATTTTCTGTTAATTTTTAACTTTATTTTAACTTCTTTCAAAAAAACAGAGTATAGAAAAATAAAACTCAACTTAATAATAATACAAGGCTACTGTTAATAAAATAACAAAACAGCAAAAACCTTCTTAATTATTAACTAAATTTTTATTTATGAAAAAACTTTTCACGTTACTCTTTACAATTGTATTTAGTGGTTTTACATGGGCACAAATGCAAATTTCTGGAACAGTCACAGACTCTAACAATGATGCCCTACCTGGCGCAAATATCATTGAAAAAGGCACACAAAATGGTGCAAATACTGATTTTGATGGAAAATTTAACCTGACAGTCCAAGAAGGAGCAATACTTGTTGTTAGTTTTTCTGGATATGAAACACAGGAAGTTTCAGTTAATGGTAAAAAAGTATTTAATATTGTTTTAAAAGAAGGATTAGAACTTGATGAAGTAATTATAACAGGTAGTAGAACTCCTTCTAGAAGTAATACTACAAGTTCATTACCAATTGATGTTGTTGGTGTAAAAGAACTACAAGCAACCGGTCAAACAACTTTTGATAAAGCTTTACAGTATAAAATACCATCATTTAATACAGTACAAACACCTGTTAATGATGCTACTTCATTACTTGATCCATATGAAATTAGAAATATGGGACCAAGTAGAACGCTTATACTTATTAATGGTAAACGTAAAAACTTAAGTTCATTATTATATACACAAACATCTCCTGGTAGAGGTGAAACAGGTGCTGATATCTCTGGTATCCCAACTGACGCAATTGAAACTATTCAAATTTTACGTGATGGTGCATCTGCTCAATATGGTTCTGATGCTATTGCTGGTGTAATGAATATCATTTTAAAAAAGGATTATAAAAATGGTTCTGCAACATTTAGATCTGGAATTACTGGTGAAGGAGATGGTGAAATGCTTGGTGTTAGTGTAAATAATGGAAGTAGATTTGGTAAAAAAGGTTTTATAAACTACACTATTGATTTTTCAAAAACTAAAATGGCTAACAGACCAGGTACTGTAGATGCTGAAGGTGAAGCTGCCGATTTTGGAGCTAATATTAATTTTGTAAATGAATTTTTAGGACGTAAACCAGATGCTGGTAATATTAATGCTTCTCCTGAAACTACTGCTGCAAAATTCTTAATTAACGGTAGCCATGATTTAAGTGAAAATTCTGATTTATATTTCAATGCTGCCTATGTATATAAAATGGTTAACAGTTTTGCTAACTATAGAACTCCATATTGGAGAACTATTGGTGATTTTCCATATTTAGCTAACTTCTTCCCGGGAAGTCACCCAACAAATGCTGGTGGTTATGATGGATACCTTCCTACTTTTGAAGGTCTTTTAGGAGATTATAATGCTACAGTGGGTATTAAATCAACTATTAATGACTGGAATGTTGATGGTAGTATTACTGTAGGTGGTAACAAACAAACCTATACTGTTAGTAATTCTCATAATAGGAGTACAATTCTTGACTCTAATAATGAAAATATTTATAGAGAAAATAGTCCTATATCTTTTAAACCAGGAGGTACTGCTTTTAGTCATGTAGTAGGAAATTTAGATATTTCAAAAATATTATCAGATAATGTATCTATTGCAGTAGGTACTGAATTTAGAGCTGAAGATTTTGAAGTAATTCAAGGTGGTTTAGCTTCTTATGATGGAATTGGTGCCGATTCATTTGCTGGTAACAGACCAGAAAATTCTGGAGAATTCAACCGTTACAACTTAGGTGGATATTTTAGTGTTGAATGGGATGCTACTAAAGATTTTCAGTTAAACGGTACTGTTAGGGCTGAAAACTATTCAGATTTTGGAAGTACTTTTGTTTGGAAAGTAAGCTCACGTTATAAGTTTGCTGATGATAAATATACAATAAGAGCATCTGCTTCTACAGGATTTAGAGCTCCTACTTTACATCAAATATATACACAAAAGAAACAATATAGTTTTGTTGCTGGTTCAGGTATTCAAGTGAGTGGATTAATTAATAATGTTTCTAGAGAAGCTAGACAATTAGGGGTTCCTAGATTAAAAGCTGAAGAATCTACAAACTTTACTGTTGGTATTGGAGGTAAGCCATTCAATAACTTTAGTTTTACTTTAGATTATTATAATATTGAAGTTGAAGATAGAATTGTTTTAAGTAATGAACTTTCAACTTCATTCGGAACTGTTAGTTATTTTGCAAATGCAATTAACACAAGAACGTCTGGATTAGATGTTGTAATTGGTTATAAGAATTTAGAATTAGGAAATGGTAAATTAGGCTTTAACTTATCTGGTAACTATACATTTGAAAATGGTAGAACTGATAACAATGGTAGTGCTTTAATTGACGCAACTCAGGAAGCTTTATTATTTACTTCAAGACCAAATACTAAATGGATTTTAGGAGCAACATATGATGTTGGTAACTTTGGATTTACTTTAAACAACACTTACTTTGGAACAACGAAGTTTAAGCAAGCTGGTATGGACAGTAACTTAAGAACTGAGTTTACTCCACAAATTGTAACTGACTTAGGTGTGAACTATAATATAGATGATAATTGGACAGTAGCTTTCAATGCTAATAACATTTTAAGCGTATTACCAGAATGGAGTTTTAAAGCTGAAAACGCAGCTGGACAAGCAATTTTAAATGACCCTGCACAAGTTAAAACACAATCCAACTTAATTACTTTTAACCAACGTTATTCTCAAATGACATACGATGGTTACCATTTCAGTCAATTAGGATCTATGTTTAACTTATCAGTTAATTACAAGTTTTAATAAGATAATTGTCTTTCATTATATTTAATTATATGCAACTAAAACCTCGAAGCATTCCCCTAGCTTCGGGGTTTTATATTAAATAATAAATTAACTTAATTCTGAATATTAGAATTTTATAATTGAATTTTGCTTAGCAATATTAAACCCTCTTTCTTCAACTCTATTTTCAGCATCACTTCCCTCACCTAATAATGGGTTCGTATGATTAAAATGGATAAAATAGATTTTCTTTTTATCATCATTTGTTAACCCCTCAAACAACTTCATACTTTCTTCAACAAAAGGATGAGGAACTTCATTCATGTCTCTGTTAATCTCTCCATTTTTAAAAAAGGTTGCATCTAAAAATGCTATATCAACTTGCTTTATATAATCAATAATATTTCTATCCCACTTTTCCCATTTATCAACATCTGGAATAAACAATGCTTTTTTAGAAGTGTTATTAATTAAATAACCAACTGTTTCTGTGTATTCATCTCTATGTGGTACATGAATTGGAGTTATACTAATTCTTTTATTTAAAACAAATGCTGAATCTTTTTTTAATGCCTTTAACTCAATATTATTGTTAGTTACTAACTGACTCCAAGGTCCGTTAGTTTCCAAATATGTTTTCATTCTTGGCATTGTATAAATTGGCATTTTAGTTGCACTCATTGCTTCTCTACCTAAAAACATAATTCCTGTATAGTGTCCTATATGGCCATGAGTTAAAAAAATACCATCAGGAATATCTTTATTCTTTGTATAGGTAGATAATAGCTTAGTTTGTTTTGTAAAATCAGGTGTTGCATCAAACATCCAACTTTCATTAGTTATCGGATCAACCAAACCTATAGAACTAACCATTCTTTCCAAGCTAGAGTTTGTATAAGTTTTTAAGCAACATTCTTTTTTACAAGCTATTTGCGGATATCCAGCATCTTGTGCAACTCCTAACACTACAAAATAAGGAACACTAGGAATGTTTTTTAGTTTTTCCTTTTTAACACAAGAAAAAACACATAAAATAAAAATAATATATAGTAGACTTTTAACTTTCATATTCTTAAAATAATTCAGGATTAGCTCCTTTTATATCTTTATAAAAAGAATAAAAGTGTTCAAAATCACTTTCCATATTATCAGTAGGATAAAAAGGTTCTGATAAAATTATTTGCTTATGCTCAAAATCAAAGGCAAACATTATTATAGGTACATTGGCTCCCTTTGCTATGTAATAAAAACCTGTTTTCCATTTATCTACCTTTTTTCTTGTTCCTTCTGGTGATAAAGCTAAACGAAACTCATCATGCTTATTAAAAACATCTACAATAGCATCTACTTTATTATTACTTTTTGAACGGTCAACCGGTGCACCGCCTAACCATCTAAAAATAAAACCAAAAGGAGGCTTGAACAATGATTTTTTTCCTATAAAATTAATTTTTACTCCCCATGAGTTTCTTGCTAAGATCGCTATTGGAAAATCTTTCCAACTAGTATGTGGAGCACCAATAACTATATATTTTTTTAATTCTTTAGGAAATTCTCCAACTAACTTCCATCCTAAAATTTTGGTATATATAAACTTAGATATCATCTCTTATAAAATATGCCTCAATGATACGGTTTTCAGTAACAATAACAAACATTTTTATAATATCTTGCGTTATATTTGCTTGTTCAACTAATTTTTTCATTTAATGAGTACTACTTTACTATTAATAATCACAACAATTTCTGGATTAGTATTAGGGGTTATTATTGGCCATTTACTAGGTAAATTAGCTTTAAATAAAGCTACAGATACATTAGAAAAAGAAAACAACACCTTAGCTGTTACTATATCAAATGCAGAAGCTCAGAAGAATGAAAAAGAACAGGTTTTTATTCAACAAAAAGAAGATTTCTTAAAACGCTTGGATGATAAAACAAAAGAGAATAATGAATTAAGACGAGAAAAAGATTTCTCTGCTACTGAATTAGCTAGAAAAAATGAAGAACTAAGAAACTTACAATTAAAGTTAAACGAAAATAAAGAAGAGGTTGAGAAACTACAAGATAAGTTTACCAAAGAATTTGAAAACCTTGCAAATAAAATATTAGATGAAAAATCTAATAAATTTACAGAACAGAATAAAGAAAATATAAAAAATATACTAAGTCCCTTACAAGAAAAAATACAAACTTTTGAAAAGAAAGTTGAAGATTCTCAAAAAGAAAGTATTTCAATGCATTCAGCTCTAAAAGAACAATTACTTGGTTTAAAAGAGCTAAACACCCAAATGAGTAAAGAAACTATTAACTTAACTAGAGCATTAAAGGGAGATAGTAAAACACAAGGAAACTGGGGAGAACTAGTATTAGAACGTGTTTTAGAAAAGTCGGGATTAGAAAAAGATAGAGAATATTTTGTACAACAATCTTTTACTAACGATGAAGGTAAACGTATACTACCTGATGTAGTTATTCATTTACCAGATAATAAAAAAATGATTGTTGACTCTAAGGTTTCTTTAACTGCATATGAACAATATGTAAATACTGATGATGCTATTGAAAAAACTCGTTTTATAAAAGAACATGTAAACTCTTTAAAACGACATGTAGAGCAACTTTCAGAAAAAAAATATGAGGATATTTATAAAATAGAATCTCCTGATTTTGTTTTGCTATTTGTTCCTATTGAGCCTGCATTTGCTGTAGCTTTAAATGAAGATAATACTTTATACAATAAAGCTTTTGAAAAAAATATCGTGATTGTTACTCCTACTACTCTTTTAGCTACTTTACGTACTATTGATACCATGTGGAATAATGAAAAACAACAACGAAATGCTTTAGAAATTGCAAGACAAGCTGGTGCTTTGTATGATAAGTTTGATGGTCTTTTAAAAGATTTGATTAGTATTGGTAAAAAAATTGATGCTACTAAAGCTGATTATAGTTCTGCCATGAACAAATTAGTAGAAGGTAGAGGTAATTTGATTACTAGTGTAGAAAAATTAAAGAAAATGGGAGCTAAAGCTAAGAAAGCACTTCCTGAAAAAATAATAGAACGAGCTCAAGAAGAGGATTAAAAAAAGCGACTTAATAATTAAGTCGCTTTTTTATTGTTTTAATATAATAGTTACATCACAAATAATCTTCTTTGATGCATTAAATCATATACTTTTTCACCTATTGCTTCTAATGCTTCATCATTAGTAGCATTTGTTATTGCTTCATCAATTAAATCAACAACAACAATCATATCTTCTTCATTTAAACCACGTGTAGTTACTGCTGAAGTACCAATACGGATACCAGAAGTTACAAAAGGTGATTCTGTATCAAAAGGAACCATATTTTTATTTACTGTTATCTCAGCTTTACCTAAAGCTATTTCAGCATCTTTACCTGTAATTCCTTTGTTACGTAGATCTATTAACATCATATGATTATCTGTTCCTTTAGAAATAATATCATATCCTTTCGCTACAAAAGCTGCAGCCATTGCTCTGGCATTTTCACGAACTTGAATTTGATACTCTAAAAAACCATCAGTTAACGCCTCACCAAAAGCAACTGCTTTAGCAGCAATTACATGCTCTAAAGGTCCTCCTTGATTTCCAGGGAATACCGATGAATTTAATAAAGTCGACATCTTTTTTGGCTTTCCACTTTTTAAGGTTAATCCAAAAGGATTTTCAAAATCTTGTCCCATCATAATCATACCACCACGAGGTCCACGTAATGTTTTATGTGTAGTCGTTGTTACAATATGACAATGAGGTAACGGATCAGATAAAATTCCTTTAGCTATTAAACCAGCTGGATGTGAAATATCAGCCATTAAAATTGCACCTACACTATCAGCTATTTCTCTAAATTTCTTAAAGTCAATATCACGAGAATACGCTGAAGCTCCTGCAATAATTAATTTAGGTTTATGTTCATTAGCTTGTTGCTCTAAATGATTGTAATCTATAAGCCCAGTTTCTTTATCAACACCATAAAATACAGGGTTGTATAATTTTCCTGAAAAATTTACAGGTGAACCATGAGTTAAATGACCTCCATGAGATAAATCGAAACCTAAAATAGTATCACCAGGTTTTAAACATGTAGCGAACACAGCTGTATTTGCCTGACTACCTGAATGAGGCTGAACATTTACATATGCAGCTCCAAATAATTCTTTAGCCCTATCAATTGCTATTTGCTCTACAATATCAACTATCTCACATCCTCCATAATACCTTTTTCCAGGATATCCTTCTGCATATTTGTTAGTTAAAATTGATCCTTGCGCTTCCATTACCTGCTCACTTACAAAGTTTTCAGAAGCTATTAGCTCCAACCCATTTAACTGACGTTTTTTTTCATCAGCTATAAGGTCAAAAATTTGATGATCTTTTTGCATTACTATGTGTTGTTAAATTTTGTTGCCAAATGTAATCATTTTCTCAATAATTTTTATTTGGATAGTAAGTATTTTCACACATTTATACGTATTAGTTAATTATTGATACTATATTAATCTTTTGTGTGCATTTTTTTACATTTTTTAGTTTTTTACCTCTCTAAAATTCAAAAAAAATATGTAGGTTTGATAAAAAATTAAACAATACAATTAATGGAAATAACTGCAAATAACCCGAATAGAAAATCTTGGTTAACTGTAACAGAAAACTCTGATTTTCCGATTCAAAACATACCTTTTGGTGTTTTTTTAACCAAAGATGATATTATTACAATTGGAACAAGGATTGGTGACTATGCTATTGATTTAGGTGCTTTACATCAACTTGGATATTTTGAAGGCATTCCTTTAACCGATGATATTTTTTTACAAGATACCTTAAATGATTTTATTGCTGATGGTCGTAAAACTTGGCGTTTAGTTAGAAACAGAATTGCTGAAATTTTTGATGTTAAAAACAGTAGTTTAAGAGACAATGCTGAACATAAAGACAAAGTGATTTTTAGAATGGATGAAATAGAAATGCAATTACCTGTTAGTGTAGGTGATTATACCGATTTCTATGCTAGTAAAGAACATGCTACAAATGTAGGTTCATTATTTAGAGATCCTGAAAACGCATTATTCCCTAACTGGTTACAAATACCTATTGGTTACCACGGAAGAAGTTCTTCTATTATTCCTTCTGGTACTCCTATAAGAAGACCTGTTGGTCAATCTAGACCTAATGAAGGTGAAACTACACCTAATTTTGGTCCTTCAAAATTGTTAGATTTTGAATTAGAAATGGCATTTATTACAACAGTTGCAAATGATTTAGGAGAAAGAATTCCTATTGAAGAAGCTGAAGACTATATTTTTGGATTGGTTTTATTCAATGATTGGTCTGCTCGTGATATTCAAGGATGGGAATATGTTCCTTTAGGGCCATTTTTAGGTAAAAACTTTGCTTCTACTATATCACCTTGGATTGTTACTTTAGATGCTTTAGAACCTTTTAGAGTAGATAACCCTAAACAAGTACATGAACCTTTACCTTATTTACGTAAAGAAGGTAAAGATAGTTATGATATTAATTTACAAATGGCTATTCAACCTGAAGATAAAGAAGAGACTGTTGTTTGTAACTCTAACTTCAAATACATGTACTGGACAATGATTCAGCAATTAGCACACCATACTGTAAATGGTTGTCCTGTTAATGCTGGTGACATGATGGGAAGTGGAACAATTTCTGGTCCAACTCAAGATAGTTTTGGTTCAATGTTAGAATTAACATGGAGAGGTCAAAACCCTATTAAAATGAACGATGGTAGCGAGCGTAAATTTATCAATGATAATGATACAGTTATTATGCGTGGATATTCTAAAAATGACAAAGTTCGTATTGGTTTTGGAGAGTGTGTTGGTAAAATTTTACCTGCAATTGAATAAACTAAATAGTGTTATAAAAAAAAATCCAGTTCGTTTTGAACTGGATTTTTTTTTATTTTATTCTTCTTCTGGTGGTGGATGTCCAAAAATTTGTTCATACACTTCATCAAAATTTGTTCGTAAGTAAGCATTTAACTTTTTTCTATAGTCATCTTGTAACCAATCAATAAAATTATGTGTACTCTTACAAATACATTTTGAATACCTAAATATTCTATCATCTATATCTCCTCCTAGTTTTTTAGCTAAAATTAAAGCATCAAAAACATCTTCACTATTTTCAATACATAATTTTGCATGATGCTCAATAGATTTCTCTAATACTTTTTTTGAAGATTGACCCGATTGTATTGTGTCAACATACACCTTCTTTACATCAAAATATAAATCTTTTGAATTAGAAAATTCCTTTTTTACATCAGCAGGAAGCTCATATTTAAATTCACTTTCAAGCTCTTCATCACTTAATAAATTATCAAGATAAAAGTTAGGAGCTCTAAACATCTTTTGCCAATCTAAATCAGCACCCCAAGGACCAAATCTATGGAAGTTATTACCTAAATCAATAACATTAAATTCTGATTTATCAGGTAAAACACGCGATCCCCTACCAATCATTTGGTAATACAATGTTAATGATTTTGTTGCTCTATTTAATATAATAGATCTTACTGAAGGCTCATCAAATCCAGTAGTTAATATACTTACTGAGGTGATAATTGCATTTGGTGTTTTATGAAACCACTTTAAAATAAAATCACGTTCTTTTTTAGTATTCGTATTATCTAAGTGAGCAATAGGATATCCAGCCCTTTTAAAAGTATCAAATACATGTAAAGAAGTATTTATTCCATTATTAAAAATTAAAGTTTTAGTTCCTTTTGCACGTTCTTCATATGCCTGCAATAACTTAGAAAGCATATCTGAATTTGTATATAGATCCTCAGAAGATTTTACGGTATAATCACCATTTGCACCTACCTCTAATGAAGTTAATCCTACATTATACGAAAATACATTTGCTCTTGCTAAATATTCATTTTCTATTAAATTACCAATACTTTCACCATCAATTAACTCATCATAATTGTTCTTCATTGGTAACTTAATGTTAGAACTCAATGGAGTTGCGGTAACACCTAATACGAACGACTTATCAAAAAACTTAAACAGTTTAGTAAATGAATTATAGTGAGCCTCATCAATAATAACCAATCCTACATCCGATATATCTAACATATCATCATTCAAACGGTTATTCAAAGTTTCAACCATTGCTACAAAGCAACTAAAGTTACTTTGATCATTTAAGTCTGCTTTACTATCAATGATTTTATTATCTACATTGAATTCGCTTAACATCCTAGCGGTTTGTTTACACAATTCAATACGGTGCGTCATTATTAACACCTTTTTTTGATAATGCTTTAAATACTGACGGGTAATTTCAGAGAAAATAACTGTCTTCCCTCCTCCTGTTGGTAATTGATACAGTAGGTGGTAATTTTCGGGGGCATTTTCAAAACTTTTAAAAATTTTGTGTAACGCTTCCTTTTGATAATCGTATAAATTTTTACCTACAATTGGCTTAGTCGTCGCTGTTTCTTTACTCAATTTTGTACTATTTTGAAGTATGCGAAAATACGACCTATTTAAGTAAATACCAGTAAAAACATTATAAAATTTAAAAAGTTTTTAAATTTATGTTAGTAATATCATAATGAGAAGCATAAGCTACAGCCACTCCTCTTTTTATAATCATTAGCTGTGGAGACTGGTGTAATACCTGAAATTTATAACCAATTTCATTAGACAATTCACGGTAATTTAATAAATCTAAATAATAAACTTTAAAATCTTTTAAACTCTCATCAAAACTACTTTCAAAACGTTGAATAACCATTCTACTAATTCCACAACGCGTTGAATGTTTAAAAATAGCTATTGGTTCTTTCTTTGATAAAATTTCAATTTCTTTAAGTTGATCCATACTTCGTAAAGGCAACCAGTTAACTAACGATTTTTCTTCTTTTTTTTCTGATGATGAATTTCCAAAAAGTGATTTTAATATTCCCATTATTGTTGTTTAGTATTTCTGTCGACTATAAAACCAAAACCTTTCAAGTGTCAAAAAGTCAGCAAAAACAAAGTGGTTAGCGACATTTTGACTCTTTTTATCTTTAAAAAAGTATTGGTATTAATTTTGACTAGTTCATTGTAAAATTAATGATTATGAATTTTAACAATTATACAATAAAATCGCAAGAAACTATACAACAAGCGCAACAATTAGCGCAAGAGTATCAACATAATCAAATTGAAAACGAACATATTTTTAAAGCTTTATTTTCAGTTGATGAAAATGTACTCCCTTTTATATTAAAAAAATTAAATGTTAATTTAACAATTGTTCAACAAATACTAGACAAACAATTAGATAGTTTTTCTAAAGTTACTGGTGCAAATTTAACACTTTCTCCTGAAGCTGGAAAAAGCCTTACAGAAGCTTCTGTAATAGCTAAAAAAATGAATGATGAATATGTTTCTATAGAACATTTGGTTTTAGCTATATTTAAATCAAAAAGTCAAATTTCTCAAGTATTAAAAGATCAAGGTGTAACTGAAAAAAATCTTCAAAATGCAATAGATGAATTACGTAAAGGTAATAGAGTAACTTCTCAAAATGCTGAAGAAACATATAACTCTCTAAACAAATACGCTAAGAATTTAAACCAATTAGCGCAAGATGGAAAATTAGACCCTGTAATTGGTAGAGATGAAGAAATAAGACGTCTTTTACAAATTTTATCAAGAAGAACAAAAAATAATCCAATACTAGTTGGTGAACCTGGTACCGGTAAAACTGCTATTGCTGAAGGTTTAGCCCACAGAATAATTCGAGGTGATGTTCCTGAAAATTTAAAAGACAAACTAATTTTCTCATTAGATATGGGAGCTTTAATTGCTGGTGCTAAATATAAAGGTGAGTTTGAAGAACGTTTAAAATCTGTTATTAAAGAAGTTACTACTTCTGAAGGAGATATTGTTTTATTCATTGATGAAATTCATACTTTAGTTGGTGCTGGTGGTGGACAAGGAGCAATAGATGCTGCTAACATTTTAAAACCAGCTTTAGCTCGTGGAGAACTTAGAGCCATTGGAGCAACTACTTTAGATGAGTATCAAAAGTATTTTGAAAAAGACAAAGCTTTAGAACGTCGTTTTCAAAAAGTACTAGTTGATGAACCAGATACTGAAAGTGCCATTTCTATTTTAAGAGGTATTAAAGACAAATATGAAACACACCACAAAGTACGAATTAAAGATGAGGCCATTATTGGTGCTGTAGAATTATCTCAACGTTACATTACTAACAGATTTCTACCAGATAAAGCTATCGATTTAATGGATGAAGCTGCTTCTAAATTACGCATGGAGATCAACTCTAAACCTGAAGAATTAGATGTACTTGATCGAAAAATAATGCAGTTAGAAATAGAAATAGAAGCCATAAAACGTGAAAATGATGAAATTAAGTTAAAATCATTAAATGCTGATTTAGGAAACATTAAAGAAGAACGTAACGAATTGAATGCTAAATGGCAATCAGAAAAAAATGTAGTAGACGGTATTCAACAATTAAAATCTGACATTGAAAATTACAAACTAGAAGCTGAAAAAGCAGAACGTAATGGTGACTATGGTAAGGTAGCAGAACTTCGGTACGGTAAAATCAAAGAAACCCAAGAGAAACTTGATCAACAACAATTGGTATTAGCTAATCAACAAGAAAACTCTTTAATAAAAGAAGAGGTTACTTATGATGACATTGCTGAAGTTGTTGCAAAATGGACAGGAGTTCCAGTTACAAAAATGCTACAATCTGAACGTGAGAAATTATTAAAATTAGAAGATGAATTACACAAACGTGTTGTAGGACAAGAAGAAGCTATTGAGGCAGTGTCTGATGCCGTACGTCGTTCAAGAGCTGGTTTACAAAACCCTAACAAACCTATAGGTTCTTTTTTATTCTTAGGTACAACTGGTGTTGGTAAAACAGAACTTGCAAAAGCACTTGCTGATTATCTATTTGATGATGAAAACGCTATGACTCGTATTGACATGAGTGAATATCAAGAAAAACATTCTGTAAGTAGATTAGTTGGAGCCCCTCCAGGGTATGTAGGTTACGATGAAGGTGGACAATTAACGGAAGCTGTAAGAAGAAAACCATATTCTGTTGTACTTTTAGACGAAATTGAAAAAGCACATCCTGACACTTTCAATATACTATTACAAGTATTAGATGAAGGAAGATTAACTGACAATAAAGGGAGAGTAGCTGATTTTAAAAACACAATTATAATTATGACTTCAAATATGGGAAGTCATATAATTCAAGAAAAGTTTGAAAACATGAAAAATGATCTTCATACTTCTATGGAGTTAGCTAAAACAGAAGTTCTTGGATTATTAAAACAAAGTGTTAGACCTGAATTTTTAAACAGGATAGATGACATTATTTTATTTACTCCGTTATCACAATCTAATATTAAACATATTGTAAAACTTCAATTGAATAATGTTAAGAAAATGGTAGCTAAACAAAACATTACTATTGATGCTACAGATGAAGCAATTAATTATTTAGCTAATAAAGGATATCAACCTGAATTTGGAGCTCGTCCTGTAAAGCGAGTAATTCAAAAAGACGTTTTAAATGCTTTATCTAAAGAGATTTTATCAGGAAAACTTACCACAGATAGCATTATTTTATTAGATGCTTTTGATGATAAACTTGTTTTTAGGAATCAATCAGATTTAATTGAAACCAACTAATTTAAAAAAGGCTAAAACATTAATGTTTTAGCCTTTTTTACTTATAAATAACCATGTACAATTCGCAGTAATCGCCCCAATAACTGGTGCCAAAAAATACAGCCATGCTATATGCATATTACCTGTAAACAATAATGGAGCTAAGCTTCTTGCAGGGTTAAACGATCCTCCAGAAATAGGTCCAGCTATTAAAATAAACCCCATAACTAAAGCCCCCAAAACAATACCTAATAAATGTGAATAATTCTTATTTTCACTAACTCCTAAAATAGTTAACATTAAAAAAAACGTTAATACTGCTTCCAATACAAAAGAAGGAATTACTCCTCCTGTTGGCAAAGTTTCTCCCAAAGTAGTTGTATTATAAAAAACAACTTTAAGTAATCCACTAGCCATTAATGCACCTAATATTTGCCACACTATATACCCTATAACTTCTTTTTTAGAAATTACTTTTCTTATTCCTAATGCAATAGTTACAGCTGGGTTAATATGAGCACCAGAAATACTTCCAAAAACATAAACTATTGCTGTTATAGTTACTCCAAAAGATACAGAAACACCCAATAAACCTATGCTATTATTAAATAACGAGTTAACAATCACTGCTCCTGTTCCACAAAAAACCAACGCAAATGTTCCAATGAATTCAGCTAAATACTTTTTCATTTTAAAAATTTAAGTATAAAAAAAGGTAGCCTACTTGCTACCTTTAATTATGTTTTACTAATTGATTTATAATATTGCACTTGCTCCTGCTTCTGCAACTGCATGATCATTTTCAACAGAACTTCCACTTACTCCAATTGCACCAATAATAGTACCTTCTGAATCTTTTATAGGTACTCCACCAGGAAAAGTTATTAATCCGTTATTAGAATGCTCAATATTAAATAAAGAACCTCCTGGTTGAGACAATTCACCTATTACTCCTGTATTCATATCAAAAAAACGAGCTGTTTTTGCTTTCTTTATTGAAATATCTAAAGAACCTAACCATGCTCCATCCATTCTGGCAAATGCAACTAAATTTGCTCCAGCATCAACAACAGCTATATTCATTTTTGTATTTAACTCCGTAGATTTAGCCTTAGCTACTTTTATAATTTCTTCTGCTTGTTCTAATACTATATTCATTTTGTAGTGATTTATATTTACACTGCAAATTTAGTACTAGAATTAACGCTCTTGTTTACTTGAAAAGGTCAAATAACTTATGAAAAAAGGTCACTTTATTTGAGATGGACTTATTCCAAATTTTGTTTTAAAAGCACTACTAAAATTAGAAAGGTTATTATATCCTAAATCCAAATAAATATCAGACACTTTTAAATTTCCTTTTTCTAAAAGTTCCTTAGCTTTATCTAAACGTTTATTTCGAAACCATTTTCCTGGTGAAATATCATGCTCCTTAATGAAATTTCTTTTAAATGTAGATAAACTCATATTACACAAAAAAGCAATTTCTTCAATTGTTAATGATGAGTATATATTTTTTTCAATAGTAGACTGAAATACAGATTCTTCTTTAAGAACTAAGCTACAAATATAATTTTCAAATAATTCTCCGTACTTGTTCAATAAATACAACAATAACTCTTCTAGTTTTAAAGAAAGTAAATCAATCATGAATTTAGATGATGATGTACTTATATTATTTAGAGAGTTCAAATAAGAACTTAAATAGTCATCATTTTCAATTACAAAATACGGAGCTATATTTTTTGTGCTCACTTTTTTATTAATATGTTTTTTAATAAAATTCTTTAATTTATCTTCAGAAAAAAATAATAATCTACAGTAATAAACTTCATCTGTATCTAACAACTCACTCCACAAGCTATTTCCCTTTTTTATTAAAATTGATTGTGAATTATCTACTTGCACTTTACTATCTGCAAAATGAACTTGCTTTTTACCTTTTTGTAAAAAGCTAAACATGTGCATATTTAAATTTACTTTTGTTTTAATGGCATTATCAACCATTTTTAAATCGTAAATATAAAGATCAGGATTATTTGTGCCTTTGATGTAAGAATCAGGTACATTTTCTATAGTAAAGTTAGACACAACTTAAAAACATATAAAATTTAATTTAAAAATCCTTGTTCATTCATCCAATCATCAGAATAAATTTTATTCATATATCGTGATCCATGATCAGGTAATATAATCACAACAAAACTATCTTCATCGAAAAAGTTTTTATCGGCATATTGTTGAACTCCCTGTAAAACAGCTCCTGAAGTATACCCTGCAAAGATACCTTCAGTTTTCACTAACTCTCTAGCTTTCAAAGCTGATGTTTTATCTGCTACTTTTTCATAAATATCTATCACATCAAAATCTGTTGATGTAGGAATTAAAGTTTTTCCTAATCCTTCAATTTTATATGGGCAAATTTCATTAGCATCAAATTCACCCGTTTCATGATATTTTTTAAGTACTGATCCTATAGCATCAACTCCTAAAATTTTAATTTCTGGGTTCTTTTCTTTTAAAAATTGCCCAGTTCCAGAAATTGTTCCTCCAGTTCCACTAGCGGCAACCAAGTGAGTTATTTTACCATCAGTTTGTTCCCATATCTCTGGGCCTGTACTTACATAATGTGCCTCAATATTTAATTCATTAAAATATTGATTAATATATATAGAACCTGGATTTTCTTTATGTAATCTTTTTGCTACTTCATAATAAGAACGAGGATCATCAGCAGCGACATTCGCTGGACAAATATGAACTTCAGCACCCATAGCTTTTAACATATCTATTTTATCTTGCGATGATTTATCACTAACTGCTAAAATACATTTATAACCTTTTACAATGCTTATCATTGCCAAAGAAAAACCAGTATTTCCAGAGGTAGTTTCTACAATAATATCTCCTTTCTTTACAATTCCTTTTTTCTCTGCTGTTTCAATGATATGAAGTGCTATTCTGTCTTTAGCTGAATGGCCAGGATTAAAAGCCTCTACCTTAGCATAGTGCTTTCCTGGAATGTTTTTAGTTATTCTATGTAATTCTACTAATGGTGTTTCTCCTACTAAATCTAAAATTGTATTGGTAATACCAGCGTGTCTCATTCTTATCTAATATAAAAGGCGTCATTACGAGAATATATGACGAAATTTAAAGATTTTATCTATTTTCTAGTAATGACGCCCTACTCTTTCCGAGGGGCAAAAGTAAAACTATTTTTCTAACTTTTCCTCTAACATTAAAAAGAACGTATATTCTTCTGCTAATTCTTTTAAAGCATCAAATCTTCCTGAAGCACCTCCATGACCCGCTTCCATATTTGTATGTAAAAACAACATATTCGAGTCTGTTTTAACCTCTCTTAGTTTTGCTACCCATTTAGCCGGTTCCCAATATTGCACTTGACTGTCATGTAAACCAGTAGTAATTAACATATTTGGGTATTCTTTTGCCACTACTTGATCATAAGGGGAATACGACTTAATATAATCATAATACTCTTTATCATTAGGATTCCCCCACTCATCGTATTCTCCAGTAGTTAAAGGAATACTATCATCTAACATTGTTGAGATAACATCAACAAAAGGAACAGCAGCAATAATTCCATTATATAATTCAGGGTTCATATTAACAATAGCTCCCATTAATAAACCTCCAGCAGAACCTCCCATAGCATACAAATGCTTTGGTGAAGTATACCCATTATCTATTAAATACTTAGAACAATCAATAAAATCTGTGAATGTATTTTTCTTTTTTAACATTTTACCATCTTCATACCACTCACGTCCTAGATACTGACTTCCTCTAATATGTGCTAATGCATATACAAAACCTCTATCAAGTAAACTTAATCGTGTAGTTGAAAAGCCATCTGGTATTGTGTAACCATATGATCCATAAGCGTACTGTAAAACTGGAGTATTTTCATCTATTTTTGTATCTCTGTGATGCACTATTGATACCACTACTTTTTCACCATCTCGTGTTGTAACCCAAATACGTTTGCTTACATAATTTTTTTTATCAAATGCCCCCCCTAAAACTTCTTGTTCTTTTTTAATGTTCTTAGATTGATCTTTCATATTAAAATCAATTATAGAACTTGGAGTTGTCATTGAATTATAAGAATAACGAATAACATTTGTATCAAATTCAGGATTAGAATATACATCTGCTGAATAAGTTTCTTCTTCAAAAGGTAAATAATAATCTAAAGTATTATCCCATCTTTTAATTCTAATTTTATTCAATCCTTCATTTCTTTCCTCTAAAACAAGATACTCTTTAAAAATAGAAAAATCTTCAAACAAAGTATCTTCCCTATGTGGTATAACATCAACCCAGTTTTCTTTTGAAGTTTTCTTTTCTGGAGTTTTCATTAATTTAAAATTAGTAGCCCCATCCTTATTGGTTTTTATATAAAAATGATCTTCATAATGTGCTATATCATATTCTAAATTGCGCTCACGAGGATGAATAACCTTAAAATTTCCATTAGGCTTATCTGCTTCTAATACTTGATATTCCGAAGAAACAGTATTGTACGAACCTATTACTATGTATTTTTTTGATTTTGTTTTAGTTACAAAAGTACCAAAGGTTTCATCTTCTTCCTCAAATACTAACACATCATCTTTAGTATCAGTTCCCAAAATATGTTTATATATTTGTGAACTTCGTAAAGTTACAGGATCTTTTTTAGTATAAAACAACGTTTTATTATCATTTGCCCATACAGATCCTCCAGTAGTATTTTCTATCTTATCAGAATAAATTTCTCCTGATTCTAAATTTTTAACCTGAATAATATATTGACGTCTACTAACTGTATCTACAGCAAAAGTAGTCAGCTTATTATTTGGAGATATACTTAGCCCTCCTAGTTGAAAATATTCATGTCCCTTTGCTTCATCATTTACATTAAACATGATTTCTTCCTTTGCCTCTAAATTTTCTTTTTTTCGGCTAAAAATAGGATATTGCTGACCTTTTTCATAACGAGTTATATAAAAATAACCATTACTTTTATAAGGTACTGATTCATCATCTTCTTTTATTCTTCCTTTCATTTCTTGAAACAACTGCTCTTGAAAATCATTAGTTTCAACAGTCATTTTATCATAGAAATCATTTTCGGCATTCAAATAATCATACACTTTTTGAGTTTGATTATCTTTAACTTCTGCATTTTTTTGCTCGTCTGTTAAACGCATCCAAAAGTAATTATCCTCTCTAATATCACCGTGTTTCTCTAACTTAGTTAATTGCTTTTCAGCTACTGGTGCTTTAATGTCTTTTTTCATTATATCATTTTTGCAGAATGCAAAAATAAGATTAAAAGCCATAGCAGGTAGCATTATTTTTTTCATTTTTATCAAGAATGATTAAAACTCTTATGAAAATACTACATTTGTTATTGAATAAATATGTAAATAATAAATCAATGTTTGGAGATATTTCTGGTATGATGGGTAAACTAAAAGAAGCCCAAGAAAAAGTAGAAGAAACAAAAAAAAGATTAAATACTGTTTTAATCGATGAAACTGTTGCTAATAATAATATAAAAGTTACTGTAACTGCCAATAGAGAAATTAAGGCTATTACAATTAATGAAACCTTACTTGAAGACCGAGAAGAACTAGAAGATTATTTAATTTTAGCATTAAATAAAGCTTTAAAAAGAGCTGGTGAAATAAATGAGCAAGAATTAGCTATTGCTGCTAAAACTGGTATGCCAAATATTCCCGGAATGGATATGTTTAAATAAAAAATATGTTTTTAAAGTTAGAAGATTACATGTTACCATGTTTAAATAAAAAACTCTTGGGAGTTGATTGTTTAGGTTGTGGTTTTCAAAGAGCGATTGTGCATGTTTTAAAAGGTGAGTTTATCGATGCTTTTAAAATGTATCCTGCAATCTATTCATTATTATTTTTTTTAATATATATTCTTCTAAATTTTAAGTTCAAATTTAATAATTCTCAAAAAACAGTTCGTTTCTTACTTTTATTAAACTTAATTTTAATAGTAGGAAACTTTATTTTAAAAATACTATAAACTATGGAACCTAAACAATTACAATACGGACCTCTTATTTATATTTTGGCTATTGTAGGACTTCCTTTATGTTGCTGCGCTGGAATTGGTATTATACCTTCTGGTATTGCCTTTTACATTGCTCATACTGAATTAAAAAAATACTACAAAGATCCTGAATCATATACTAACCAAGACAGTATTTATACTGGTAAAATAGTTGCTTTGGTTATTTTAATTATTAATGTTTTGTATTTAGCCTATACTGCTTATCAAATATACACTATAGGTTGGGACAATATCATGGAGCAATCACGACAAATGATGGAACAATACGAGCAATAAAAAATTAACCTATAAAACTAAAAACACCATTCTATTATATATATAAACTAGGATGGTGTTTTTAATTTATACTATTTTTTATCTAAGTAATTGAATACTTAAAAGATAAACTCCTTCATCAAAAAATTGTTAATTAAAACACTTCTATTTCTAAATAGAAATAATTTAAAACTCTTATTTTCGCCATTCTCCCCAACAAAATTACTTTTAATTTAGAGCACTTAAAGCGCACGAATGGATAACGAAAAAAACTGGCTACATTATTATAAAAACAGTTTATTTGATAGTGAAAACTTGGCTATTGATATTTCAAGAATCAAAAATTTATTTCATCAAAATAATGCTGATTTAACCACAGCTCTTTTAAACCCAAAACAAGCTAATGAACTATTAGATGTAGAGGAAAGAAGAATAAATAGGTTAAAAGGAATTAGTAAAAAAGATAGTCCTAAATGGCATGAAGTAAGCGAAACTCAAATTCTTATTGCCCCATTTCATTTACAATATCAAACTGATAATCCTAACTTTAAACAACGAACAATATATCCTTTTTGGGTAGCGGCAAAAGTAGACCGTTCAGGAAACTTATCTGCACCAAACGATTTGTTCCCTCTTATTGTTCGTAACTATTTAGATCCTATTGCAGATGTAAAAAATGATTTCATTTTTTCGTCCTTAGATACTGTCATGATGGTTAGAGATATTGAACAACCTGAACCTCCATATGGAAGTGAGTTAATAGGTTGGGATGATTACTGGACGTATGTAAATGAGGTCTTTTCAGAAATTACTTTTAGTAATCTATCTAATTATAAAAAAGAAAAATATACCACCGAATATAAACTCACTTATTTTTCTATTAGCTCAAAAATATCTACAGCCAAAAGTATTTTATTCTTATATCAAAACTTATTAAATGAGACTGAAGAATTACCTGTATTATCTAAAATAATAAATCCTTTTAATAGAGCCAGAAAAGAACCAATAACAGACTATGGTTTTTTAAATTATAATCATTTACATTTAGGACAAATGTCTAATGAATTTCCTTTATCTATAAGTCAACGTAAAACATTATTATCTTATTTAACTGCTGAAGAAAACTCAGTAACTGCAGTAAATGGCCCACCAGGAACAGGGAAAACTACATTACTACAAAGTTTAGTAGCTACAGAAGTTGTTAAAGCTGCTATTAAAGGAGAAGATGCTCCAATTATCTTAGCTTGCTCTAATAACAACCAAGCTGTTACAAATATTATTGATAGCTTTATTAACTCAGAAAGTAGTATGGGAGAATTAGCTGAACGTTGGGTTCCTGATTTTAATGGTTACGCTACTTATTTACCCTCTAACTCCAAAAGTGAAAAATACTTAAAGAATATTAATTTTTTAAAAGGTAATTTATTTGGGCATGAAGGAACTTTATGTGATTTAGATAATGAAAAATACGTTTACGAAGCTGAATATTATTTTTTAACGAAGTATAATAATTATTTTGGAGTAGAAACTAATTCCTTAGAAGATGCCTGTATGCATTTACAGGAAGAAATAATTACTATTGAAAACCATCTTATTGATAGTGTAGATTTTTCTAGTGATTACCTAAATTATATTGACAAAATTAATGCGATATTAGTAAACAAAGAGGATCTTATTGAAAAAAACACGTTTAAGATATCTAAACTACAAGAATGGAGAACTCTTTTTACTGAACTTAAATCTTATGCTAAAGACAGTGATTTTATTAATAAAATTAAAACTCATTTTATAGTAACCTCTTCAAAAAATAAAGAGATAGAAAGTTCTGATTATATTTTTAAAATTAATGAAGATGTTATTTCTAATAATGAATCTGCTTTCTCTTTTATAAAAGACTGTATTTATAATGTAAATATGGTGCTACAAGCTAACTTAAAATTAAACAACTGGAAACTTGAAAATAACATTCAAGGGTACCCTTTTGTTTCCGAAGAGAAAATGTGGCATTATGAATATGAAAAAGCAAAGAATAAAGACAAAACACATCGTTTTTTTTATGACGAAATTGACCTTGGCTTACGTCATACTGCTTTTTTATTAGCTACTCATTATTGGGAAGCTCGCTGGTTACTTGAAACCATTGATCTTATTGAAAATGATACAGAAAAAGGAACTGGTGAAAATGTTATTAAAGCCAAATGGAAAAGAAGAGCAATGCTTACACCATGCTTTGTTGCTACTTTTTACATGGCTCCTACACACTTTTTATATAGTCAATTTCAAGGCGAAAATGAAGAAGGTAAACCTGTTTTTGAATACCTTCCTTTGTATAATTTTTTAGATTTATTAATCATTGACGAAGCAGGACAAGTAACACCAGAAGTAAGTATCCCAATTTTTTCATTAGCAAAAAAAGCTTTTGTTGTTGGTGATTTAAAACAAATTGAACCTATTTGGTCCATTCCACCAAAAATTGATATTGGTAATTTAACATCTTTAAATATTATAGAAGAAGAAAAAGAAAATGAGCACTTACATGAGCTAGGTTTTTTAGCTTCTAGTGGTAGTATTATGAAAATGGCTCAAAATGCTTGTGAATTTGAAACCTCAATAGCTTCAAAGAAAGAAACTGGCTTAATACTTCTAGAACACAGAAGGTGTAATGATGAAATTATTGGTTTTTGTAACGAATTAGCTTACGAAGGTATTTTAAAGCCTATGAAAGGTAAAGCTAAAGAAGGTCAAATTTTTCAATCGATGATAGCTTATCATGTTGAAGGGGTTAGTGAACGTAAATATAATAGTAGATGTAATTTAAACGAAGTAAAAGCAATCATTTCTTGGCTACAACAAAATAAAGAAGCGATACAAGAAGCTTATGATGTAACTTCTATTGAAAGTGTTTTAGGAATAATTACCCCATTTGCAAGTCAAAAAGGAGAGTTATCGAAAGCCTTGATAGAAGCAGGTTTTAAAGTGAATCAAATAAAACTTGGAACTGTACACGCTCTTCAAGGCGCAGAACGCAATATCATATTATTTAGTTCTGTTTACAGTAATGAAGATGAAGGTACTATGTTTTTTGACAAAGACAACAAACCTAACATGCTAAACGTAGCGGTTTCAAGAGCAAAAGATAGTTTCATTTTATTTGGAGATACAAGGATTTTTGATGAAACCAAAAACACTCCATCTGGAGTTTTAAAAAAGCATCTAAATATTTTAGAAATGGTTAATTAAACCAATAAAAAAAAGGAGTAATTTAAATTACTCCTTTTTTTTAACACTAAGAATAAAATTAATTTTTAAACTCAGAAATTGTTTTCTTTATAATAGAGATACAATCCATCAACTGCTCCTCATCCATTACTAATGGTGGTGCAAAACGAATAATATTTCCATGAGTTGGTTTTGCTAATAAACCATTATCACGTAATTTAATACATATATCCCAGGCTGTAGAACTATCTTCAGTATCGTTAATTAAAATAGCATTTAATAACCCTTTACCTCTAACAGATTTTACTAAATCAGTTTGGTTTGCAAATTCAGATAATTCTGCTCTAAAAATTTTCCCTAAGCGTTCAGCGTTTTCTTCTAAACTTTCTTCTTTAACAACTTCTAAAGCAGCTATAGCTACAGCAGCAGCAATAGGGTTACCTCCAAAAGTAGAACCATGGTTACCAGGTTTAATAACATTCATAACAACATCATTAGCTAATACTCCTGAAACTGGATATGCTCCTCCACTTAATGCTTTTCCTAATATTAAAATATCTGGTTTTACATTTTCATGATCAACGGCTAACATTTTACCAGTTCTAGCAATTCCTGTTTGAACTTCATCAGCAATAAAAAGTACATTATGTTTTTCACATAATGCCTTAGCAGCGGCTAAATATCCTTCAGAAGGAACATATACACCTGCTTCACCTTGAATAGGCTCTACTAAGAATCCTGCTATATTATTTTCATTCTCTAAAGCTTCTTCTAAAGCCTTCAAGTTATTATACTCAATTTTGATAAATCCATTAGTAAATGGTCCAAAGTTCTTACGAGCTACTGGATCATTTGAAAAAGAGATAATTGTTGTTGTACGTCCGTGAAAGTTATTTTCACAAACTACAATTTGAGCATCATTTTCATTAATTCCTTTTACTTCATAAGCCCATTTTCTACACAATTTCAAAGCAGTTTCTACAGCTTCTGCTCCTGTGTTCATTGGTAATAATTTATCAAAACCAAAAAGTTCGGTAGCAAACTTTTCATATTTACCTAACATGTCATTATAAAATGCACGAGAAGTTAATGTTAATGTTTGTGCTTGATTTACCATTGCACCAACAATTTTTGGATGACAATGTCCTTGGTTTACTGCTGAATAAGCTGATAAAAAGTCGTAATACTTTTTCCCTTCAACATCCCATACATACACACCTTCTCCTCTACTCAACACTACTGGTAGTGGGTGATAATTGTGTGCTCCATACTTGTTTTCTAAATCGATCGCTTGTTGCGAAGTTAATTGGTCTAAAACAGCCATTTTTAATAATTTTTAATTTATAAAATAACCATTCCTTATCTACCTTTATCCTTTCGAAGAATTCCGAAAATTCAGCGTGGGAAAGAAATCATCCCTAATTTAGCAAAAGTACTAAATTTAAATCTAAGGTAAGATGGATTTATACATTTTTCACGTGTTTACTACTATAAACAAGAGTGAAAGTGTATTTATCTTTTTTATTCATACTATATTAATAGAACTTTTTTACACAACAAAAGCTAAAAACCACCTTTGAAAAATAGTTTTTAGCTTTATATTTTTTTTACACTAATTAATATCAAAACGAACTCCTAAAGAAATATTTCGAGTTTCTGTACCTTTAAATAATGGATTTAAATCATATTTAGCATACAAACCAACACCTTCATAAGCAAGATACGTACTCAGCCCATAATTAACTGTGTTCATATTAAAATCTCCTTTCTGTACTTCTTCTACACGTATTGATTCATTATTTTCAAACTCCAAGTACTGTCTTGTTCCTAACTTAAAACCAAAGAATCCTCCTATCCCAAACCTTAATCCATCATGAGTTTTATCAATAACTCTTCCATCAGACAACTTTTTATTTTTTGAAAAATCAAATTCTAAATGCATCGGAAACGTCATTTGAACATGCCTCAACCTACTTTCTGATAATGACTTCACATGTTGTTCTAAATTTGTAACTCCATTATTTACAACGTGGTGTTGATTGTTTTTAGCTCTTAAGTTGTTCCATAAAAAAGACAACCCATATTTAAAATATAACTTAGATGCTTCTTTACTAAATCTAGTTTTAAATGTAAAACCTAGTTCATAAAAATGTGATTGCCAAAACCTATATTGTGAATTATTTAAAGAGTTAAACTCATTATTCTCTAACACATTATTTACCCCAAAAGCAAACACAAATTGTGAAGTTGTTCTTTTATTATATTTTTTCTTTTTCCTTTTTTTATTTTTTCCGTCAAAAACAATAATATCATTATCAAAGAAACGGATACTAAAAGAGTCGTCCTCTTCTACACTAGCAATTTTACCATTTGTTTTATCCTGAACTAACTCTTGAAGTTTATGCTCTTGCAAACTAACTTTTACCTCTATTTGCTTTGCATGATAATTAGCTGCTTCATTTTTTTGTAACAAAGCTTGTTCTTTTGTTATTTTATTCTCTTTTAATTCTTTGTTTATTAATTTAATTTTTTGCTTTAGTGAATCTTTTTGTTGTCTCGTAATTTTATCAATTTTTTTTGATATTTTACTTACTTCTTTTTCAAATACTCTTTCTTGAGAAAAGGCAATAGTTGTGCTAAACAACACTAGTATTAGTATTATTCTTATCATTTTGTTTTGTTTTTAGATGTTAAAAAATTAAGCTAATTTATTTTTAGTAAGACCTTACATTTTATTTGTTTCTATCAGCAACAGCGATAGCAATATCAGATATTTTTAGTTTTATTTTACGCATAAAACTTCCTTTAAATTGATCATTAATCAAGTCGCTTTCTACCTCTGCTAAAATTGTTTCCGGATTAATTTTAAGGTTTGACTTTTTTAATTCTCTTTCAATTGTATTAATGATTTTATTTCTATTTAATTTATGCTTAGCATAGTATTCTTTTACTTCATCAACATTATGCGTTACAGCAAATAGTAAATCTTTACCACTAACTTTTATTGTATTTATATTTATTGGTTTTTTACTTTTTTCTTTACTAGCACTAGCTATCAAAGTTTCAATTTTTACATTTTTTTCTTTATCAACTTTAATAAAAGTATCCTCATTCTTTTTTATATTTATTTTTCTATCAATTTTTCTTAAATTATTTTTCTCTATTTTGACTTCTGGTATTGGAATATACTCTTGTTTAGCAATTGTAATTGTTTCTTCATTAATTAAGTTATCTATACTTTTTAATGTATCAACTTTTAATATCTCTAATTTAGTGTTTACTAAAATTGGTTTTATTTTTTCTTTCGAATTAAATTTGAAATAAGAAAAACCAATACTTAACAATAGTAATAAACTAGCTGCATAGCCGTAATAAATCTTTTTTTTATTTTTGGTTTTATATTGATTCTCATCCAGCTGATTACTTAATCGTTCCCAGGCTGAATTAGATGGCTCTATAGACCTGTTATCAAGCTTACTTTTAATTATTTTATCTATTCTATCTTCCTTCATTTTCTAACTTGTTCATTTTAATGTAATTTGCTTGCAACCATTTCCTAGCTTTAAACAACTGTGACTTTGATGTACTTTCAGAAATCTTTAATTTTTTAGCTATTTCAGAATGCTTATATCCCTCTATTGCATATAAATTAAAAACTACTTTATATCCGTTAGGTAACTTATCTATTAACTTTTGAATATCCTCAACACTTGTATTTTCTAAACTATCAATCGACTGCCCATCAAAAACATATTCCTTATCAGTAAGTTCTAAAATATTCTTCTTTTTTAAATACGTTAAACATGTGTTTACCATTATTTTACGAATCCAACCTTCAAAACTGCCTTGAAATTTAAATTTATCAATATTCGTAAAAACCTTAAAAAAACCTGATAACATCATTTCTTCTGCATGGTAATCATCTTTAACATACTGTCTGCATACGCCTAACATTTTAGGAGAATACTCTTCAAATATTTCTTTTTGAGCTTCTCTGTCTTGCTTACAAGCTTTTTTTATAAGCTTTGAAGTAGTGTTATGTAATGATATTACTTTCAATTCAGTTACAAATAATTTGTGCTTTCAAATATAAAGACGATTGTAAAATAAAAAAGGTTGCCTACAAAAATAAAAACTCTCCAATTTATTTTTAAAATGGAGAGTTCTCACTAAAATTAGAATGATAAAAACGGGGGGACTACTTATTTCTTTTCTTATTCTCTATAAATTTAAGGGTTAAAACCACAACAAAAACAGGAAAAACACTGATTAACAAATATTTACCAAAATAAAATTGATTTAACATATAAAAAATAAAATTTAAACTTCTTTTTACTCTTCAATTATATTATTAAGATATTTGCATATTTAAATTTGATTTATGAGCTTCATTGTATATATAATTTCTTATCCTTTCCTTTGGTTACTTTCAAGATTACCAATACGTATTTTATATATAATTTCTGATTTTTTTTATTTCATAATATATTATGTTGTTGGATATAGAAAGAAAGTAGTAAAAAGTAACTTAGAATTAGTATTCCCTTTAAAAACTGATTCAGAAATAACACAACTTTCAAAACAATTTTTCAGGCATCTTATAGATTTAATGATTGAAAGTGTCAAATCTTTTTCTATTAGTGAAAAAGAAATTTTAAAACGCTACAAGTACAAAAATCCTGAACTTATAAATAATTTAGCTAAACAAGGTAAAAGTATTGCTTTAGTTGGAGCACATAAAGGTAACTGGGAGTGGATTGTTAGTTTACCTTTTGCTATAGATATAGATGTTTATGGTTCATACACCAAACTTGCGAATCCTTATTTTGAAAAAAAAATTAAAAAAGCTAGATCTAGATTTGGATTTATAGGAATAAAAACCACGGAAACTGTAAAAAAAATTCACTTAAATAGTCTAAAGAAAAAACAAGGTTTATACATATTATTGAGTGATCAATCTCCTATGGTACATAAATCTCATTATTGGAAAGAATTTTTTGGTGTAAAAGTACCTATTCATACTGGTGCTGAAATGCTTGCTAAAAAATATGATTTTGCAGTGGTTTATTATAATACGACAAAAATTAAAAGAGGGTATTACGAAAGTGAATTTACACTAATTACTGACACTCCAAAAAAGTATGAAAAGTTTGAACTAATGGATGAATATTTATCTATTACAGAAAAAGTGATAAAAGAACAACCTGCCTATTATTTATGGTCTCATAAACGCTTTAAACATAAAGATAAATATAATCAATGGTTAAATTCAAGAAAAAAATAAATTATTATACACTTTTATCTATACACACTTCCTTTATTGCATTAATAAAACAATAAAAATATCAAGCTTAATATTCAATAAATTATTCATTGAATTTTATAAAAACAATCATTTAAAAACATAAAACATTACTACGTTTTATAAAAAATTTGATTTAATAAAAGTTTTTTATAACTTTATGTGCTTAAAACCAAACCTACTACCCCTTAACCATGAGAAACTTTTTAAAAGCTTTTCTCGTTTTTTTATGTTGGGCTGCTTTAGCTCTCTTTCTTTACAATCCTAATGAAAATTATGATTCGTTAGAGACTAAAGTAAATGCAATAGAAAATAAACAGTCAAGTTTATCGAATAAAAAAACTGATACTACAAAAAAGGAGATTTTAAAAAAAGCTGAGATAACTAAGGCTATTTTAAAAAAGCAAGTCAAAATGAACGCCAATACTTTTCCTTTGGTTTTTAATGACAAATTTATAACTAATTCAGCACATACAAGAGTACTTCTTCCTAAGAAGTTTTACTATTTTAAAGATTCTATATTTAACTTTTTAAACAGTAATAGTGGTAAGGAAATAGTTATAAATGCAGTTTACAAAGTAAATGAAATATTGACTGATAAAACTAATTTTGGAATAGCAAGAGCAAACAACCTCAAAAACAAATTAGTTAAATATGGTATAAACTCAAATAGAATTACATCTAAAGCTACGGTAAAAGAATATAAATACGATAAAGAAGGATATTATGCAGATGGCGTAACCATATTGGTTAAAAATATCTCTGAAAGTAAACGTGTTCTTATAGAAAAAGAAATTTCACACAAAACGCTATACATTTCTTTTAGAAAAAGTAGTTTAGAACCAACTAAAGCCTTGTTAACTTACACTTTTGAAATTAAGAATTACCTTAAAGAGCATTTGTCTAAGAAAATAACAATTATTGGACACACTGACAATCAAGGTAACACTGAAACTAATCAACTTATTGGATTAGAAAGAGCTAACCTTGTTGCTAAGTACTTTACTAAAAACGGTATAGATAAAAATAGAATTAGCGTTCAATCTAAAGGAGAAACCTCTCCTATTACCAACAATAAAACTCTAAAAGCTAGAAAAAAGAATAGACGAATTGAAGTAATAATTAATTAACCTCCCCTTAAACATGATTTTATTTTTAACAACCAAAACATCACATTTACTTGAATTCTTTTTTTGGATGTTGGGTTCCTTTTTAATTGGTTATATATTTTCTTGGTTTTATTTCAAGAATAAATACAAATCAGAATTAAACGAAAGCTCAGAAACAATAACAGAATTAAGAAATGAAATGCAATCAACCATACGTGCGAAAAAAACCGTAGAAAGAGGTGGTATAGAAATAAAACAACCTAAAGAGCTTGACTTTAATAAAATTGGTATTGCTACTGAAAAAGACAAAAATGATTTAACCCAAATTAAAGGAATTGGTGGTTTTATTGAAACAAAACTAAATAGCATAGGCATTTATACCTATAAACAAATAAACAATCTTACCAATGAAGACATAAACACTATAACAGATTTAATTCAATTCTTTCCAGGTAGAATTGTTCGAGATAATTGGAAAGGACAAGCAAAAGATCTTTTAAATAGTAAAGAAAAATAAAAATATTTCTCTAATAAACACTTATTTATTAGGGAAATATTTTTTTTATTTTTAACCATAAATTAATTACTATTCATACTTCTTCATTTCTTCATCATAAAACTCGCCTGCTTTATCCATTAAATCGGCCAATTCTGTAGCCACATCCTCTTCTTTTTCACCTGTTAAATCTTCAAACCATTCTATTTCATCATCTTTAAGATTAATTAAAAAACGAGGATATTCAGTATGTAATACAAAAACATCGTCAGGATGATTACTATTATCTGCTAGTAAAAATTTAGGTAAGTTCATTATTGTTTATCAGTTTTAAAGTTAAATAATTAAATCGTAAATATAAAAGAATTGAAGCTGTGGTTAATCCAGCTAGTAACCCTAACCAAATTCCAAAACTACCATACATGTTTTCCTTACCAAAATAAAAACTAATAGGAAAACCAATAATCCAATAAGATATAAATGTTATTATTGTTGGTATTTTAACGTCTTGTAACCCACGTAAAGCTCCCAATACCATTACCTGAATACTATCGCTAATTTGAAAAAAAGCTGCAGCTATTAATAAATTCGATGCCAACTTTAACACTTCCATATTATCAGCGTAATTTTCTACATCATTTGAATCTATATATAAATGTGGTAAATATTCATGTAACGCAAAAAATAAAAAGCAAAAACCGACAGCTAATATTGTTCCTAATAAAAATATAGAAAAAGCTATTCTTCTTAATTCATTATATTTTTGTAGCCCTTTTTGGTTACCTACTCTAATCATAGAGGTGACTCCTAAGCCCATCGCAACCATGAATGTCATTGATGAAAGGTTCAAGGCAATTTGATTAGCTGCTTGTGGATTTTTACCTAACAAACCACTCAACCAAATAGCCGCTGTAAAAATAGCTACTTCAAAAAACATTTGCATGGCACTTGGTGCTCCTAAATTTATAATTTTTCTCAACATTAAACTATCTAAAACAAATAATTTAATATTTGTTACAAGTTTTTTAGATCGTTCATTTTTAGTCAACAACCACCACAAATAAATGACCATTATAAATCTTGACAATAGAGTTCCATATGCTGCTCCTACAATTCCCATTGCTGGGAACCCAAACTTTCCAAAAATTAATACATAGTTTAATAAAACATTAGAAACATTTGCTAATAAGGTAGCATACATAGGATACCTAGTCATAGACATTCCATCACTAAATTGTTTAAATCCTTGGAAAATAATCATAGGAATTAAAGAAAAAGCCACTAAATCTAAGTATGGAATTGCTAAATCAACTACTTCAGTTGGTTGCTTCATAAAATATAATAAAGGCTTAGAGAAATAAACTCCTAAAAACATTAAAACTCCCATACTTATGCATAAAAATAATCCATGCTTAAATGTTGACTTTGCCTTATCAAAGTTGTTTGATGAATCTGCTTCAGCTATTAAAGGAGTTATAGCTGTAGAGAAACCAATTCCTAGCGACATAGCTATAAACATAAAACTATTCCCTAATGATACTGCTGCTAACTCTGCTGTTCCTAATTGCCCCACCATTATGTTATCTACAAAACTAACAAACGTATGTCCTAACATGCCCAACATTACTGGTGCTGCAAGTTTCCAATTATAACTAAACTCAGATGTGTATTCCTTAAAATTCAATTTGTTTTACTCTATTATTTTTAATCTGCGAAGATACTTCTTTTTAAAGGTCAAAATATTTTATTACCTCCATTTTTTAAATTATTTAACTACCTTTGAAAACTGATTAAATTTGAAAAAAATGGCAAAAATAACATTACAAGGAAATCCTTTAGAGACTGTTGGAAACTTACCGAACACAAATACAAAAGCACCTGATTTTAATTTAATAGCTGGTGATTTATCCGAAAAAAAATTAAGCGATTTTTCTGGTAACAAGCTAATTTTAAATATATTTCCAAGTGTAGATACTGGAACTTGTGCTACTTCAGTTAGAGAGTTTAATAAAAAAGCTGCTAGTTTAGAAAACACCAAAGTTTTATGTATTTCAAGAGATTTGCCTTTTGCTCAAGGACGTTTTTGTGGAGCTGAAGGTATTGAAAACGTTGTAATGCTATCTGATTTCGCGACTGGTGATTTTGGTAAACATTATGGATTAGAAATAGCTAATGGTCCTTTAAAAAGTTTACATTCTCGTTGTATAGTTGTAGTTAACGAAGAAGGAAACGTAACATATACTGAACAAGTAAGTGAAGTAGTTGATGAACCTAATTATGACGCTGCCTTAAAAGCATTATAGTTTTATATGAAAAACCCAAATGATGGATTTATAAAAGGTAGATTAAGAAGTATCAAATTTGCTGTTAAAGGAATGTGGCTATTACTAACTACAGAAGATAGTATTAAAGCTCAAACTTTTATAGGTTTATTAAGTACTTTAATGGGATTCTACTTTTCTATATCAACTACCGAATGGATGATTCAATTATTAACAATTGGCTTAGTTTTAGTAGCTGAAGCTTTAAACACAGCTGTAGAGAAGGTAGCCGATTTCATACATCCAGATTATCATAAAAAAATAGGTTTTATAAAAGATATTGCAGCAGGAGCACCTGCTTTTGCTGCTCTTATTGCACTTATTATTGCAAGTATTATTTACGTTCCTAAAATTATAGCTATATTTTAGCGTTTAGACTATTGTCAATTAACATATATGGTAAAAAAAAAGAAGACAACTGTTAAAAGTAAAAAAAGTGAAATTTCTATATTTACTAAGATTGGGGTATTTATTAAGAACAGACAAAACCAAACTATTTTTGGTGCTTTTCTAATCCTTTTCTCAATTTTTTTAACCGTAGCTTTTATTTCTTTTTTCTATTCATGGCAAGAAGATCAAAGCTCATTACAGCAATTCTCTAACAGGCAGTTACCAACTCAAAACTTATTGGGTAAAGTAGGTGCAAAATTAAGTAACCTTATAGTATTTAGAGGTTTTGGACTAGGTGCTTTCATTTTAAATGTTATACTTTTTTTTACTGGAGCACGAATACTTTTACAAACTAATTTAAGAAAAATTATTACTTCATGGAATTGGGGATTATTAGGTATGCTTTGGACTGCTATTTCTCTTGGTTTTGTTGAAAGTAAATATGCTGTTTTATCAGGTATAATTGGGTTTGAACTTAATGAATACCTTCAAACGTTTATAGGTAAAACGGGATTAATTATTTTATTACTTTTTTTCTTTATAGCTTATTTAATTATTCGATTTAGTATTGACCCTGACGCTATAGTTGAGAACATAGATGCTAAAAAACAACAAAAAGAAGCTGAAAAAGCTGCTAAAATTGAGCAAGAAGCTATTGAAAAAACTGCTAGAGAAATTCATAAAGAAGAGGCTGATAATGAGAAATCTGATTTTGAACTTTCAGTAGAAAACCTACAGCCTACTATAACAAACCATTCTAATGTTAATCAACAGTCAATTAAAAAAGAAGATGACAAAGAGATTTCTTTAGATATTACCTCTACCGAAACTCCTGAGTTAAAAATTTCTGAAGAAACTATAAAAGAAGTTGAAGTTGCAATTGAAAAAATTGCTGAAGAAAAAAGTGTGTCGGAAAATTTATCTGACCAATTAGTAAAAGATTTTGGAGAATTCGATCCTAAATTAGAATTAGGTAACTTTAAATTCCCAACATTTAACTTATTAAAGGAATATCATGAAAGTATCTCTGTAGACCCTGCTGAATTAGAAGCTAATAAAAATCAAATTGTAGAAACTTTAAAGAACTACAAAATTGGTATTGCTCAAATAAAAGCAACAGTTGGTCCTACTATTACTTTGTATGAAATTGTACCCGAAGCTGGGGTACGAATTTCAAAAATAAAAAATTTAGAAGATGATATCGCTTTATCATTAGCCGCTTTAGGTATTCGTATTATTGCTCCTATTCCAGGAAAAGGAACTATTGGTATAGAAGTACCAAATAAAAAATCTACCATAGTTTCAATGCATTCTGTTATTTCTTCTAAGAAATTTCAAGAATCACCTATGGAATTACCTATCGCTTTTGGTAAAACTATTTCTAATGAAACTTTTGTTGTAGATTTAGCTAAAATGCCTCACTTATTAATGGCCGGTGCAACTGGACAAGGTAAATCAGTAGGTTTAAACGCTATATTAACTTCACTCTTATATAAAAAACACCCAGCTGAAGTAAAATTTGTACTGGTAGATCCTAAAAAAGTAGAACTTACTTTATTTAATAAAATTGAGCGTCATTATCTTGCTAAATTACCTGATGAAGGAGAAGCAATTATAACAGATACAACCAAAGTTGTAAATACTTTAAATTCATTATGTATTGAAATGGATGCTCGCTACGATCTTCTTAAAAATGCAATGGTTCGTAACATTAAAGAGTATAACACTAAATTTAAAGCTAGAAAATTGAATCCTGAAAATGGTCATCAATTTTTACCATATATCGTTTTAGTAATTGATGAATTTGCCGATTTAATTATGACAGCAGGTAAGGAAGTAGAAACACCTATTGCTCGTTTAGCACAATTAGCTCGTGCCATTGGAATTCATTTAATTGTAGCAACTCAAAGACCTTCCGTTAACGTAATTACTGGTATTATTAAAGCAAATTTCCCTTCTCGAATAGCCTTCAGAGTAACTTCAAAGATAGATAGTAGAACTATTTTGGATGCTCCTGGTGCTGATCAATTAATAGGTAGAGGTGATATGTTATATTCTGGAGGAAATGATATTACACGTATTCAATGTGCATTTGTAGATACTCCTGAGGTTGAAAAAATAACTGATTTTATTGGTTCTCAACGTGCATATCCTGACGCACATTTGCTTCCTGAGTATGTTGGTGAAGATGGTGGCACAAATGTTGATATTGATATAGCAGATCGCGACAAATTATTTAAAGATGCTGCTGAAGTTATTGTAACGGCTCAACAAGGTTCAGCTTCATTATTACAACGTAAACTAAAATTAGGGTATAATAGAGCAGGTAGATTAATTGATCAATTAGAAGCTGCTGGTATTGTAGGCCCTTTTGAGGGTAGTAAAGCTAGGCAAGTTTTAGTTCCTGATTTAGTATCTTTAGATCAATTACTAGAAAACGAAAAAAACAACAATTAAAATCCGAAAACGGAAATCATATATCAAATGAAAAACATAGGTTTATTTTTTATAGGAATATTTATAAGTTTTAATACAATAGCTCAAGATTCTTCGTCAAAAGCAAAACTTTTACTAGATGAAGTTTCTACAAAAATGGGAGCATATAAAAATATGGTAATAGGCTTTAACTCTACTTTAGTAAATAAAGAAGCTGGTATAACCAACGACCCTCCTATCCGAGGAAATATAACAATCGCTGGAGAGAAATATAATTTAGAATATTTAGGTAACAACTTTTTATTTGATGGTAAAAAGCTTGCGGTAATTAACCATGATGAAAAAGAAATAAATATTTCTAATGGAGACCTTGAAGAAGAAGATGGATTCATCTACCCTTCAAAACTTCTAACTTTTTATAAAGAAGGTTATAATTACAAAATGGGAAAATTAAAGAATCATAAAGGGCGTAAAGTTCAATATGTTGATCTAACTCCAATTGATAGTAACTCTGATATTATAAAAGTAAAACTTGGTATAGATGCAAAAACAAAACATATATATAAGTTAGTACAAATAGGATCAAATGGAGCTGAAACTACATTTACAATTACTAAATTTAAAAGTAATCAACCTATTTCAGAAAAATACTTCTCTTTCAATAAAGAAAAATACACTAGTCAAGGTTACTTAATTGACTAAATAATCTAAAAGTTTTGTTATTATTTAAACAATAACAAAACTTTTAGGTTTTTATAAAACTAACAAACTACCTTTGTTTCTGTGAAAACACTAGACAGATATATTTTAAAAAGTTTTTTAATTCCTTTTTTAACAACTTTTCTAATTATATTATTTGTATTAATAATGCAAATGCTATGGTTAGCTTTTGATAATTTTGCAGGTAAAGGAATTGGTATTTTTATAATACTGAAGTTTTTGTGGTACTCTACTCTTATGGCTGCACCACAGGCCTTACCTATTGGTGTATTACTATCTTCAATAATGACTTTAGGTAGTTTATCAGAAAACTACGAATTTGCAGCAGCAAAATCAGCAGGAGTATCTTTACAAAGAATGGTTCGTCCTCTCGTTTTCTTAGCTGTATTTTTAAGCTCTATTAATTTTTTATTTTTAAATTATGTATACCCATATGCAGTTTTAAAACAACTAAATTTAAAAGCTAATATAAAAAAGAAACAGCCAGCTTTAGCATTAGTGCCTGGTAGTTTTAATACAGAAATACCTAATTATCAAATTAAATTTGAAGAAAAATACGGTGAAGAAAAAAACTTATTAAAAAAAGTTTTAATTTATGACTTATCTTCTAAAAGAGGGAATAATAAAATAATTACAGCTAAAAGAGGTAAAATTACTTCAGAACAAGGTAGTCGTTATATGACCTTGATACTTAATGATGGATATTATTTTGAACATCATAGAAAATCAGGAGAAACATTTGAAGAAAGGAAAAAAATGCCTGCCTCTCATGCTAATTTTGAAGAATACATTATAAATATTGATATCTCTTCACTTGACAATACTGATTTAGATGAATTAAAATATACAAAAAACTTCAACATGCTAAGTTTAGGGCAATTAAAAGATACTATTCCTGCCCTTAAAAAAGGATATGATGAATATATTGCTAGTAGAGCTAAAAACCTATTTCTTACTCTAGATGTTGAAGACCTTCATAACTACCCAGATTCTCTTATTAACAAAGAGTTATCTCCAACCATATTAAACAACTTTGAACTTAGAGAGAAAACTAACATTTTAAACATTGCTATTTCTAAAATAGATAGAACTTTAAGTAATAATAAATCATATAAAGAACCTTTAAAAAACAGAAGAAAATGGCTTAACCACCATGACATTGAATATTATAATAGAATAGCCTTTTCTTTATCTTGTCTTTTATTATTTTTTATTGGAGCTCCATTAGGTTCTATTATAAGAAAAGGTGGAATGGGACTTCCTATGATTTTAGCTATCTCAATATATGTTTTGTATTTTTTCACAAATACATTTGGAAGAAATATGGCAGAAGAGAGTTCTGTAACTGCCTTATTAGGTTCTTGGTTAGCTGTAGTTTTAATGTTACCTTTAGCCCTTACATTAACTATAAGAGCTGCTAAAGACAAAGGTTTATTCAGTATTAGTAACTTATTTATACCAATAACAACATTTTTTAAAAATATATTCTCTAAAAAAGAGAAAACAACTTAACTAAATGACAACACATACAACTCCTAAAATTCAATTAAATTCAATTGAAGAAGCTATAGAAGATATAAAAAAAGGTAGAGTTATTATTGTAGTAGATGATGAAGATCGAGAAAATGAAGGTGATTTTCTTGCTGCTGCAGAAAAAATTACTCCAGAGATGGTTAATTTTATGGCTACACATGGACGCGGATTAATTTGTACTCCCTTAACTGAAAGTAGATGTAAAGAGCTAGAACTAGGTATGATGGTTAGTAACAATACTGACCCTATGGAAACTGCTTTTACTGTATCTGTTGATTTAAGAGGTAATGGAGTAACTACAGGTATTTCTGCATCTGATAGAGCCAAAACTATTGAAGCTTTAGTTAATTCTAAAACTAGATCATTTGATTTAGCAAGACCTGGTCATATTTTTCCTCTAAGAGCTAAAAACGGAGGTGTTTTAAGAAGAACTGGCCACACAGAAGCTGCTATTGATTTTGCTCGTTTAGCTGGTTTAAAACCTGCTGGTGTTATTGTTGAAATAATGAATGAAGATGGAACAATGGCCCGTTTACCTCAACTTTTAGAGGTTGCAAAAAAATTCGACTTAAAAATTGTTTCTATTGAAGATTTAGTTGCTTACAGAATGGAGCATGATTCTTTAATAGAGAAAAAAGAAGATTATACTATTCAAACTCGTTTTGGTGATTTTCGTTTACGTGCTTACCAACAAACAACTAATAACCAAGTTCATATAGCATTAACAAAAGGAAGTTGGACTAAAAATGAATCAATATTAACAAGAATTAATTCAACTCTAGTAAATAACGATATACTTGGTACATTAACCAATAATGCTGATAAAAAACTTGATCAAATGTTTAAGGTGATAAATGAAGAAGGGAGAGGTGCTATTCTTTTTATAAATCAGCAATCTCAATCTTTAAATCTATTAAACAGACTTAAAAGCTTAAAAGAAAATCAAGCAAATGGTATAATGAAAGCTCCAAATGTTGTAATGGATAATAGAGATTTTGGTATTGGAGCTCAAATTCTTCATGATTTACACATTCATAAACTACGTTTAGTATCTAATTCTCAACAAACTAAACGTGTTGGTATGATTGGATACGGTTTAGAAATAGTTGACTACGTTAATTATTAATTTTACTTTAAATACAATTTATTTCTTTTTAGGAATAAAAATATAACGCCTAAAGTTATAAACAATAATATCCATACCCAGTTACTGTAATTAGTACTGGGTATTATTTTTATACTATCTGGATTTCCAATTAATATTAAAGATGCCCAAAAATATGGTGATGTTTCACTTAATTGATGCGTTTTTAAATAGTTTTTCTTTGCTATATTTAGAGCCTTCAACTTTGTTTTACCTGCACTTAATTCTTTATAAAATACTTTTAAAATTTCATTAGTTGACTTTTCATTTGCTTTCCATTGTGTTGTAATCACACTCTTTGCTCCTCCTCTAAAAAAACCTCTAGACAAACTCATAATTCCCTCGCCTATTTCTTGTTTTCCTGAAGCTCCATTACAAGCATCTAAGACTACTAACTCTGCATTATTTGACAAACTCAATAACTCCTTTAAATTAATTTTTTTATCCCGGAAAGCTATCCATGGATCATTATCTATTTTATTTAAACCAGCATGAGTGTTTAAATGTATTATTGAATAATTTTTTAACTCTTTTATAAAAGTTTCTTTTGTAGCTTTCTCCTCTATAAATAACTCAGTTTCACAAATTGATGCAACTTCTTGCATTGCCTTTTTACTTCTTTTAAGTGATTGAAGAGTTTTTTGATTAAAATCTACTGGAGCAAATGCCAATATTTTATCAATCGATTTCTTAGTGTTCCTATTTAATTTTTCAAATACTGAAGCTGATAATAAATAATTAATCTCTGTATGCTCTAATAAGTATTCACCTGTTAAGGCATCTGGAATTAATGCTTCAAAATTAATACGTTGTAATTTATAATCTGGAATTACTATTAATCCTTTATTTTTTATTTTCTTAATAGAATTTTTAAAAGGAAATAGTTTTAAAAATACATTATTTGCTAACCTCTTGTATTTTTCTTTATCATCTTTATAAATAAAATATTTAGACATTTTATTTTTTAAACTATCAACTTGATTAATTAATTCTGGTACGTTTTCTAATTTGTAAAATATTTTTTCATTCTCATTACAAAAAATTCCAAAACCTCTTTTTTCATTTAAAATATACTCTACCAAGTTTTTTTCTTTACCTATATGTTGTCTAATACTTTCTTCTAAACTAATTATTAAAGATTCTTTTTTGTTACTGCCCTTAGTATTATTTAATCCTTCTAATAATAATAAAGCCTTATTTTTTTCCATAAAATAAAATGCTTGAGAAACATCATTTTTATAATACGATAAAGTAACAGCTTTCATGTAAAAACTAGCTGCTTTGCGTATCCAAAACAGCTTAGAAGTATCAACAATACTTTCTAATCTAATAAACGAAATAAGTTTATCAACTAAAATACTTATTTCAATTGCTTTATTTAAATCATCATTTTTTAAAGTCGATTCATAATTTTTAATACTAGCTTCTACGTTTTCTATTAAATAGTCAAGAATATCTAACGTATAATCTGAATTCGTAATTTCTTTTAAACTAAGTACGGTTTCATCATAACCTCTATCTAAAAGAATGCCTATCGCCTTTTTATTATAACGTATTTTAATTTCAGGAGTTAAATAATCTCCCATATTACTATTTACAGCGGCAATTGCTTTTTTATCTGTTTTAATTTCTAATGCTTTATCAAAAAAATAATTTGCTTTTTTCCTTTTCTTTAACTTATTATATACCCTTCCTATATTACTGTATACTCTACCTACATTACCAAAATCATTCTTTTCTTCATAAACTTTTAGTACCTGTTTATACAATTCAATAACTTTAAATGGCTTATTTAAGTTTTCGTAAATATTTGCTAAATTATTTTTATAGCCTATATCAGTAGAAAGATAATTATGATTTTTTAAAATATTATCAATACTGTTTATATGATAATTTATTTCTTCTAAATACCTTTTTGTTTCATCTATATAACTATAAGTAGCAATCACTGCTTCATGAGCTTTTAATAAAGTTCTTGGATCTTTATAAGATGTATAGTTTTCAATTACTTTATTAAAATTTATTAAAGCATTAAAATAATCACCTTTATTAGTAAAAATAAACCCTAAATCTATATATGATTTATAAGTAAATTTATTTTTTACAGGTTGACTTTGCAGTTTTATAATTATTTCTTTTTGCTTTTTCTCATTACCCTGAACCTTATAGTAATAGTTTAAATTATAAAAACTATTATTTAATTTATAATAGTCAATTGAATCAGTATCTATTCTTATACTAATTGATTTCTGTGTAACAGAAATAGCTTTCTCATAATTATTTTCAAATGAATATAAAATACCTTGCTTATGATAAGCATACGATATATTCTCTTTAGTTAAATTTTCTCTTTTAGTTATAAATTCTTCTAAAATTTGAGTTTTTAATGTATTCTCAATATTTAATTTATAAATAGAATCGATTTCTTTTTCTTGATTTAGTTTACTTTGACTAAAGGATTTTTGATGAATGATTAAAAACGATAAAAAAAGAAAAAGAAATCGATTCATAAGTATCTCATTATTATTATGGAATACTAATTTAACAATTTATTATATTTTACAGGTCTCGAATACAATTGATTTACACCTATAACATTTAATGCGTCTATAATTTGGTTGGGACTATATAACATTCCAGACTCAAATAATACTTTGGCAGAAATTGCTGTTACTAAAGGTGCAGCATATGAAGTTCCTGAAATATATACAGGAGTGCCTAAAATATCATAAAACAAAATATTGTGGCCAGGAGCATAAAAATCTACGGTATTTATTCCATAATTGGAAAAAGAAGCAATATTATTTCTCTCTGAATCTGATGCTGCTATTGCTAAAATATTACCTTGTGGATATGATGAAGGATAATGACTTACATAATCATTATTAACACCAGAATTTCCTGCTGAAGTAACAATTAAAACATTATTATATTCTGCAATTAAGTCATTAAAAATAGAGTTAACATATGTATTATTATCATACCAACCTAAACTCATTTGAACAATATGAACTCTTGGTAAAGCATATTTTAAACCACATAAAATATTAAAATAGCTAGCTACCCCGTTTTGATCACATACTTTTACTGGTAAAATTTGATGTGGCACCCCTTCTTCATTCAATTTATTGTTAACAATATAAGTAACTTTTGTTCCATGAATTAATTCATAATCATCATAAAAATCATTGTCGTGATTTACAAAATCCCATCCCGATAATTCATTAGCCACATTAACCCCAGAAGAATTATATAAAAAAGGAGTTACAAACAATGGATAGTTCGCATTGACTCCAGTATCTAACACACCAATTGTTACTCCCGTATTATTCGGTACAATTTGAGATATAAAACTATTATTATCAGTATTTGACATTCCTGAATTATTTTCATTTTCTAAATGAAATACAAATTCATTATCTACATTTGAAATATCCCCTTCCGGGCCTCCACTTCCACCTTGTATAGTTAATTTTTTATCTTCAACATCCGCATTACTTCCAAAATCCCATTTCTCTATTAATTTATCATCACATAAATCACAAAATTGGTATTTGACAACCTCATAGAGTTTTCTCAATTTTTGTTTTTTACTAGTACTTACCCCTTCTCTAAACTTAATAATAAGTTCAGTTTTTGAATATCTTGGTGTTGGTAGAATAACTTTTTTTGTTTTAATCATTCTTGATTTTGCTTGATTTTCTGTTAATTCAGTATCATTTACTGTACACTCAACAAAGCCTAAACATAGAGTTAAAACAAATAATAATTTTAAGAGTTTCATTGTTTTTCTGTTTATAATTATTTTAGGAAACTTAGTAATATTACTATTTTTAATTTATATTACTATAATTATAGGCTTAAAATTATTAAAATCATTACCCATTTATTTTATTAAATTAATTTATTTTTGAACTATATTTTAAATTTATGACAGAAAGTGAAAGGTATTTAAATGCTTTATTGAAAGGGAATGAAAAAATAACTGCAGAGATATACACAAAATTTTATAGAAAAGTTAGTTCTTTTATTTTAGCCAATAAAGGAAAAGAAGAAGATGTAGAAGATGTTTTTCATGATGCCTTAATGTACTTAATCGTTGCTCATAAAAAACAAGCCTTAAAAATAAACTCTTTTGAAGGCTATTTTTTCACCATTTGTAAAAACATTTGGAAAACTTCATTAAAAAATAAAAATAAACAGGTAATAAATAATAATGTTTTACCACTAGAAGATAAAGATGATGATTTAAGCTTATTAATTATTCAACAAGAAAGAAGAGATTTATATCGAGATGCTTTTCATAAACTCTCTTCAAATTGTAAAGAAATTTTAGGTAACTATTTTAATGGAATGGGGTATCAAGAATTATTAGAAGAGTTTTCGTATAGTACAATAAATACTATTAGACAACGAGTTTTTAAATGTAAAACTAAGTTGATTTCATTAATAAAAAAGGATCGTCGTTATAATAAACTAAAGTGATGGAAGAAAAAACACAAGAAGAAATTGAACGTTACTTACATAACGAAATGAACATAGAAGAACGTTCTGTTTTTGAAAAAAAAATAAAATCAGATGAATTGCTTAAAGAAGAAGTTTTACTTCAAATTGCAATTCATGAATCTTTTGAGGATCCTAGCATTCAACACAATCAAAATATTTATAACATCAATTTAATTAATGACATTAAACAACAATTAAAGTCAGATGAATTAAGACAAACTTCAAAATTTATTAAAGAAAGTACTAAAAAACATAAAAACTCAAATAAAAAAACTATAAAACTAGTAACCAAGTTTATTGCTTCAATAGCTGCGGTTATTTTAATTTCTTTTATGTTATTTTACAACTCCCAACAAAATTCTCTAAGTTTATATAATGAATATGCTGATTGGAACAACCTACCTTCTTTAATTGAAAAAGGAGAAAGTAATACTCTTTCAGAGTTAGAAATACTGTACAACGCTAAAGAATATAAAAAAATTATTGCTTTTAATATACCTACAAATAAAGCTCCTTATGAATTAATCTACATAGGAACTTCTTATGTCAAGTTAAACGATTTTAAAAATGCTTCTATTACTTTTGACAATTTAATAAACACTAACTCATTAGAAAGCTCAAGAGGGTATTGGTATAAGCTTTTAATTCTTTTGAATCAGAATAAATTAACTGATGCTAAAAAAACGTTAACTATAATCCTTAATAACAAAGAAAATTATAATTATACTAAAGCTAAAGAGCTCTCAGAGAAAATTAAAAATATAAAATAGGAGATTTATTTAATTAACAGTTGATTTTCTAATTGAATAATTAGTTCTTTGGATGCTGGCGTGTTTTGTAATTTAAGTTCGTTTATCATTTGTTCAATGGTTGCCTTATCATGTACTTGAGAAGAATTCTCAAGTATAAAAAAGCGTTCCTTTTCAGCAAGAGAAAAAAATAAGTTATCTGACCATTGGTTTCTTTCTAAATCAATAACTAAATGAATTCTATCTGTATCTCCTAAATTTGAAACTGAATGTATATAGTTTACGTTTGTATACCAACATTCTCCAACTTTCATATCAACAATTTCATCATCTAATAAAAAAGTTACCTTATTATTAGTAATTATAGGAACATGGATACGAAAACAATTGTCTTCATATCCAAGTTTATAATCTCTATGAGGTTTTATTTTTGAGCCTTTTTCTAAGTTTAGTAATCTTACTGAAATTAATGAACTTTTAAAGGTATTTATAACTTCTTTAAGATATGGACATTCTTTTAAGAAAGGAGTTTCAATTATTTTTACTTTTTCTATGGACGCATAAATATTATTCTCATCACCATTTTCAGCATATAAAGCTATTGATTTCCAACTCCCTTCGTAACCTGTTTTATTAAAATGATCATTCCATTTAGAAGTAACAATTGTTTGTAACTCATTCTGAAGTTTTTCAACATTAAACTGAAAAGGTAATTTTAAAAACCTAACTCCTTTTTCTTTTTCCATTATTTATCCTAGCATTTCACTTTTAACTCTAGTAAATTCTTTCATTATATCATCTAATACATCTTTAGCTGGTTTTATTTTATGAATTAATCCTGCTATTTGTCCTATCTCTAATTCGCCTTCCTCTAAATCACCTTCAAACATTCCTCGTTTAGCACGAGCCCTCCCCAATAAATCTTTAATTTCTTCTATTGTAGGGTTCTTCTGATACAGTTCTTGTACTTCATTGTAAAATTTATTCTTTACCAATCTAACAGGAGCTAACTCTTTTAATGTTAAATGAGTACCTCCATCTTTAACCTCAACTATTGTTTCTTTAAATTTATCATGAGCTGATGACTCTATCGTAGCTGCAAAACGGCTACCTACTTGTACTCCATCTGCACCTAATACCATTGCTGCTAACATTCCTCTACCTGACCCTATTCCTCCAGCTGCAATTACAGGTATTTTAACTTGTTCTTTAACCATGGGGATTAATGTAAAAGTAGTTGTTTCTTCACGCCCATTATGTCCGCCAGCTTCAAACCCTTCACATACCACTGCATCAACTCCAGCTGCTTCAGCTTTTAAAGCAAACTTCACAGAGCTTACAACATGAACAACTGTAATACCTTTATCTTTTAAAAAATTTGTCCATGTTTTAGGGTTTCCTGCTGAAGTAAAAACAATTTTCACTCCTTCTTCAATAATAATATCCATGATTTTTTCTATATCAGGATACAACATTGGTACATTAACTCCAAAAGGTTTATTTGTAGCTTTCTTACATTTTTGAATGTGCTCTCTTAATACATCAGGGTACATTGAACCTGCACCTATTAATCCTAAACCTCCTGCATTAGAAACTGCTGAAGCAAGTTTCCAACCACTTACCCATATCATTCCTCCTTGAATAATAGGGTATTCTATATTAAATAATGTTGTTATTTTATTTTGCATTAATTAAAACTTGTATAAAAATGAAATGGTGTACTAAAATGAACGGGGACTTTTCTACTCATATGAATAGCTGGTTCCCATCCTTTTATATTTTTGAAATAAATTTTTAACCTATTTTTTAAATCTATTGGTATTTTATCACTTGTATTTACAATCATTTTTCCTTTAGAGGTTACTATGAAATTTAAATAAACTCTTCCATTTATCTGAAAACCTGATGTAATTAATGTACTGTACATTTTTTTAATTCTTTTAAAAAAAACCTTACTATCTCCTCCTTTAAATAAAAGTTTTTTACGCTCTATCAACTCTTTTTTTACTTTTACACCATTTTCGTTATATAATAATGTTTTCATTAACTTCCCTTTAGAAAAATATTGCCTACAGGCTATATTCCCGTTAGTATGGTAATACTTCCATATTCCAGTCTTTACTCCATTAATATAAAATAATGTATTATCTACACCTCCATTATAAAACCATGATTTAACAATACCATTTAAATCACCATCTTTATTAAACGAAAATGTCTTTTTTAAATTTCCATTTCTATAAAATTCAACAAATTTCCCTTGTGGGTTTTTCTTATCTTTAAATTTATAAGCTCCTCTTTTTGCTAATTTTCCATTTCTAAAATAAAGTGATCCTACCCAAATAGTATCCTTTTTTACTATAGTTTCTATAAATTTAGCTTCTTTTTTTCTTTTTGTAATTTTTTCTTTATGATTTATATAATTTACAATTGAATCTTTTTGACTAAATAAATTATTTACACATAACAACAATAATGTTATAATAATAAAATTCTTTTTCAATTTTAATTTCTTATTTTTTTATAAACTTAATTTTTTCAATTTTCCTTCCACTTTTAATTTGTAATATATATACACCTTTATTAAGTGATGACACATTTATTATATTAGAGTTAGAAATGTTCTTGTATACTTCTTGTCCTAGAACGCTATAAACAATTACCTCATTAATAGTATCAGTAAAAGAAATTATTAAATGATCCTTTACAGGGTTTGGAAATATCTTAAACTCTTCTTTGTCATTATCTTCTGATGACAATGTTTTATTATACGCCTGTTCCAAATCTGGTACACCATACCCATACTGATTTGTTGGATTGCTATATTTATCTGCAGACTCTCTAATCATATTCATTATTTCTACATTCGTTTTTGAAGGAAAAGCTTGCCAAAAAGACGCTACTGCTCCAGCCATAACCGGTGAAGAAAAAGAAGTTCCATTTGATGTTGATGGAATTCCTGTTTGATGATTGATAACATAAACATTACGTCCATGTGCTAAAACATCTGGTTTTACCCTTCCATCTGCTGTAGGTCCAAATGAACTAAAAGAGGCTATCGTTTCTGTGGCATCAACAGCTCCAATCGTAAATACAGAAGCGGCATCTGCTGGAGCAGAAATATATTTCCATGATTTATTACCATCATTCCCAGCTGAAGTAACCAATATCATACCTCTTGAAACTCCTATTTCTGCTCCTCTTGAAATAAAAGCTGTTTTCCCATCCATATCAGCATAGGTATGACTATAATTTGCGTTATCAAATGTAGTATACCCTAAAGATGTATTAATTACATCTACACCTAAACTATCTGACCTTTCAGCAGCCTCAACCCACAAACTTTCTTCTAAAGGTCCTTCATTAGAAACATCTTCTGTAATAAAAAGATAAAACGATGCGTCAGGCGCTGTTCCTACAAATTGATCTTTAATATATCCTGAAATATCTGACAAAACATTAGTTCCGTGATTATGACCTGAATAAAAGTTAGTACTTCTGTTAACAAAGTCATAACCTCCAAGAATTTTATTATTATCTCTAATCCTTTTAAAAGCACTTAATATATTTACATTTGGAAAACCTGCATCAATAACAGCTATTTGCATTCCCTTACCTGTAAAACCTTTTTTATGTAAAAAATCAGCTTTTATCATAGTTATTTGACTAGAAGTTAACCCATAATTGAAGTCTTCTTTTACTGATGAAAATTTATTATAATGTGATGCTTTCACTTTTTTTGTTGAAACAGTAGTTCTAGCGTTTAATGATCTATTAGCAAATTCAATTTTATCTATAAAATTAAATGTAGTTTTTAAAGCATCAATTTTTGATTTTTCTCCTCTAATATGAATTGCATTTAACCATTTTGACTTTGCTAAAACTGTTATACCATCAGCTCCTTTAATTTGATTATAATAACTACTATGTACTGGTACATCCTTTTCATCTAATGCTATCTTCTGTTTCGTTCTCCTATCTAAAGAACGTTGGGATAACATAGTTAAAGGATTAGATAAATAGTTAGAAGCACTAGGTTTATCTTTCAAAATAACCCATGCATCTTCTTGAGAAAAGAGATAAGAGCTAAATAATAAAACGCAAAAAAGTAGTAATTTTTTCATGTTGACTAAATTACTACTTTTATTATTATTTTTATAAAAACAAGCTAACTAATAACTCCTGAACCCAGTAACTCTTCTTCTTTATACCAAGCTACAAATTGACCTTCTTGAATTGCTGATTGTGGATTATCAAATTCAACATATAATCCTTTTTCAACTTTATGTAACGTTGCTTTTTCTAATTTTTGACGATAGCGTATCCTTCCTTCTACTTCCAAAGTTTCACCAGATTTTAATGCTAAATCTTTACGTACCCAATGTAATTCTTCATTAGAAACAAATAAAACATTACGGTATAATCCTTTATGATTTTTTCCTTCTCCAGTATAAATTACATTTTCATCAACATCAGTTTCTATAACAAATAAAGGTTCTTTTGTTCCTCCTACTGCTAATCCTTTACGTTGTCCTTTTGTAAAATAATGAGCTCCTTGATGTTTTCCTACAACTTTACCATCTTCTTTCGTATAAACGAACTTTGTAGAAAAATACGCTAATTCAGCCTCTTTATTTTCAAATTGAGTGACTGAACGATTATATCCCTCAAAATCTGAGGGTATTTGAATAATAACCCCTTCTTTTGGTTGTAATTTTTGCTGTAAAAAATCTGGTAAACGTACTTTACCTATAAAACATAAACCTTGACTATCTTTTTTATCAGCTGTTATTAAATCTGCCTCTTTAGCTATCTCTCTAACCTCTGGCTTCGTTAATTCACCAACTGGAAATAAAGCTTTTGATAATTGTTTTTGAGATAACTGACATAAAAAATACGATTGATCTTTATTAGTATCCTTACCACCTAATAATTTATATACAGGCTTACCATCAATAATTTCTTCTGCTTTTCTACAGTAATGTCCTGTAGCAACATAATCTGCTCCTAAACTTAATGCAATATCCATAAATACATCAAATTTAATTTCACGATTACATAAAACATCAGGATTAGGAGTTCTTCCTTTCTCGTACTCATTAAACATATAATCTACAATACGTACTTTATATTGTTCACTTAAATCAACAGTTTGAAATGGAATTCCTAATTTCTCAGCAACAATCATTGCATCATTACTATCTTCTAACCACGGACATTCATCAGATATAGTTACAGTATCATCATGCCAATTCTTCATGAATAAACCTATAACCTCATACCCTTGCTCTTTTAATAAGTGTGCCGTAACACTACTATCAACACCACCTGAAAGTCCTACTACTACTCTTTTCATTATTTACTTTTAGTGAGGTGCAAATTTACGAATACCTTTTCAATAATTAATCATTTCAATATAATTCCAATTAACACAGAAATCAACTGAAATTTCACCCGAAAAGGGTTACCCCTTTTTTTTAAGTTCTCTTTAATTTTACACAAACAACTAACCTATATAATTATGAAAAAAAGTATTTATTTTTTTACCCTAATTCTACATTCAGCCATACTAATTGCTCAAAACAATTGTAATTGTGATCATTACATATCCAATTTGAGTGCTACAAATTTCAACCTTATTAATGGTAACTCATTTGATTATAAACCTGGTGATATTTTTTGTATTGCTAGTGGTGAATATAAAGGGATTAGACTAGTTAATTTTAATGGCTCACAAAACAACCCTTTAATTTTTAAAAATGATGGAGGAAAAGTTATTTTCTCTGAAACAACATATCCAGCTATAGAATTAAAAGAAAGTACTTTTATAAAATTTACAGGTACTGGTAATACTGAAAACAAATATGGATTTATTGTTACAGCAAATACAACTGCTATAGGAATTACTGAGTTTAGTAGTGATATAGAAATGGATCATATTAAAGTAGAACGTGCTGGTTTCGCTGGTTTTATGGCAAAAACAAATCCGAGATGTAATAACCCAAAAACCTGGAGAAGAAATGGATTTATTATGAAAAACATTAAACTTCATGATAATTATATAAAAGACACTGAAGGTGAAGGCTTCTATATAGGAAGTACAGATGGATATAAAGTTAAAACAAGATTAAAATGTAATGATGAATATGCTTTTCCTCATTGGTTAGAAAACATTGAAATATATAATAATAGTATTGAAAATGTTGGCTGGGATGGTATTCAAGTAAATTTAGTGAGAAAAAATGGACAAATTTATAATAATACTATAACTGGTTATGGTACATCTACAAATAATGGATATCAAAAATTTGCAATGAGTATTGGAGGTGGTCGTTACTCAGTTTATAATAATTATATCAAAAACTTAAACGATGGTAAAGGAATGCAGTTTATAAGTACTCAAAGTGGTACAATGATATATAATAACGTGATGATTAATCCAAAATCTGATGCTATTTTTATACATAGTAGACATCAATTGGAAGATAAAACTAGAGCCTATTATGTTTTAAACAATACAATTATAAACCCTGAAAAATCAGGCGTTAAATTATATACTCATATTACAGAAAGTTCAAATCCAAATTTATTAAATACACTACAATCTTCTATTCCTAGTTATTTTGTAAATAATATTATTGTAAATCCAGGTAATAATTATGAAACTACTGGAACATGGAAAAATATTGATGAAAACTATTTTGACTTTAATGCTCCAGATGAAAAAAACATGCTGAAAAAATATATCAGTTCTAATTTACTTTCAAAAAATATTGATACACTTGGTTTTTCAGATTCATTAAATAATAATTATACTCCAAAAAACAGTAGCTCTAGTATGGTAGATACAGGTGAAGATTTAGTAAAATTTGGTATTACTAATGATTTTAATGGAATTAGCAGACCTCTAAACAATGCATTTGATATTGGAGCTTACGAACTAAAAAATGTGAGTAACTCTCTTCATGTAAAATCATTTAAACCTGAATCAAAAATCATCACTACTCTTTACCCAAACCCAACAAATAATTATATAATCATTAATACATTTTTAAAAATTAATTCAGCTATATTTTATGATATAAAAGGAAATTTTATTGAAAAAAAGGAAAATCCTTCAAATAAAATCTCTATTTCAAATTTGAAAGAAGGGCTTTATTTTATACGAATAAACTACGAAAACACAACTGAAGTTTTACAAATTATAAAAAAATAATATTAAAAAGAGCTATTGCATTTATAAATACAATAGCTCTTTAAAAAAATATTAAATATGTAAGTTTATTTATTTTTCAACTCAGATAACTTATTTTTCTTCTTCTTTGTAACTACTTCACCATCCATATAAAATTCCCATTTACCATCTCTCTTACCTTTTTTATAGTTCCCTTTTTCTTTTATATTTCCTTTCAAATCATAGTATTTCCCTTCACCATGTAATTTTCCTTCTTCATAGCTTACATCTTCTATCAAAACACCATCTTCAGTAAAAACTTTAGAAGTTCCATGTTTTTTCCCTTGACTATAATATGTTTCTTCTGTTAGCTTTCCATTAGTATAGTAGTTTTTTAATACTCCATCCAATTTTCCATTAGCATAATTCTCTTCAGAAATAATTTTTTTCCCATTAGGAAAATAATAAAGCCATGTACCTTCTCTATTTTTTCCTTTCATTTTTCCTTTACTCTTTAACTTCCCTGTAATAGTATAAAACTTTACATCAGCCACATTATTAACTAAAGAAAACTCCTTAATAATAGTTGGTTGAGTTGATGAAGTAATTGAATAAAATTTAAAAACTCCTATTTCTTTACCATCTTTAAACTCACCTTGATATCTAATTTTTCCGTTTTTATAAAACTTTTTCCAAACTCCAGTTCTTTTACCTTTATTATTAAATTGATTTGTTTTTTGAGCACTCATCGTTACTGTAAAAAACATTACTAATAAAATTGTGATTGAAAATATCCTTTTTATATTTATCATTTTGTTACTCCTTTTACGATTCAAATTTACATAAACCATACCAATATGAGTATTGATTTTTTAATTACTGTACTAAAAAATATGGATAACCCTGCAAGAGTTAATCGAAATAACGCAGCAAATATTGTATTAGAACAACCTGAGTTAGTAAATTTCTTAGTTGAATTAACTTTTGACACTAGCAATAAAATTTCAATAAAAGCTGCTTGGGTATTAGAATGGATTTGTACTCATCATGGTATAAATAACATACACCCTTATCTTGATGTTTTTACTGAAAGCATTTCAAAAGTACATTTTGATAGCGCTATAAGACCCTGCTCAAAAATATGTGAACATTTAGCCACAGCATATACCTCAAAAAAAGAAAATGACACCAAATTTATTTTAACAGAAAATCATATTGATAAAATTGTTGAAACTGGGTTTGACTGGCTTATTACCGATCAAAAAATAGCTGTTAGAGCATATACAATGACTACTCTTTATTTATTCGGCTTACATAAAAGTTGGATTCACCCCGAACTAAAACACTTAATTAGTACTAAAATAATACATGAAAGTAAAGGTTGCAAAGCTAGAGGCACTAAAATATTAGAACTAATTAGTAAACATTCATAAAACATTCGTTTCGGAAACAAATTTACTTCTTTTGAAAAGTCTTTACCTTTTTTTACAAAAACCTTTATAAATTAATTTTAATTAATTAAAATTATATATTATGTTAAAAAAAATTAAAAGATTAGAGGGTGTTAAAAAATTAAAAACTTCTGATTTAAAAAAGGTTACAGGAGGTTGTGTTACTTACGATTTAGCTTTTGTTTGCTATGAAGATGGTAATTGTTGGGATTCAAACATTGATTTATCTGGAGATTATATTATGTGTGTTCCTACAGTTCCTGTATTTTAACCTAACTTTTTCCCCTTAAAAATAATATTTAATCATTTTCGGAAACAAATTTACTTCTTTCGAAAACTTTTCAACTTTTATATCATCAAATCATTCTACATTGATAACAATATTAATAATTAAATTATAAGTTATGTTAAAAAAAGTTTTAAGTTTAAGTGGTGTTCAAGAGTTAAATAATGCTAAAAAAAAAGTAATCAATGGAGGTGCCAATGATTATTTATGCTTTAAAGCTGATGGATCAAGTTTTAATTCTGGTACTGATGTATCGTCTTCTTCAGTGAACTGTTCACCTATTGCAGAAGTTGCTGCTAGTGATGATGACTATTTTGAGTTTAATTACAACGATCATATTAGACCATAATCTTAAAAGAAATCAAACTATAATAGCCATGTAAAAAACATGGCTATTTTTAATTAGATATTAGTAGGTTTTCTATATCCTTGAAAAGGTTGTTTTAATAACTCTTTTAAACTGGAATTTATTTCTTCATCTGGAAATGTATCAACACCGTATACTATTTTTTCGCGGTCTAATTCCATGTAAGTACCAAATACTCTATCCCAAATAGAAAAAATATTCCCATAATTACTATCAGTATAAGGCAATAAATTATGATGATGCACTTTATGCATATCTGGAGAAACTATAACATAACTCAATATCTTATCTAATTTTTTAGGTATTTTAATATTTGCATGATTGAATTGAGTTAAAACTAAAGAACAGGATTGATACAACATAACAACTGCAATAGGAGCTCCTACTAAAAACACACCTAATAAAGTAAATATAAATCGTATTATACTTTCAATAGGATGATGTCTGTTTGCTGTTGTGGTGTCTACCTTATGATCTGTATGATGAACTAAATGTACCATCCATAACGGCTTTACCTTGTGCTCTACAAAATGTGCTAAATAAGCTCCAAAAAAATCTAAAAAAAATACTCCTAAACAAACATAAAGCCATAATGGAATTTTAGGTAACCTATTTATTAGCCCAAAGTTATTTTCTTGTACCCAATCAGCCGTTTTTAATAATAAAAAAGCCAACAAAAAATTAATTACAATAGTAGTTCCTGTAAAAAACAAATTAGGAAATGAATGCTTCCATTTATTGTACTTAAAATTAAATAATGGTATGGCGCCTTCGAGTAACCAAAAAAAAGTTATTCCTCCAACAAGTATTAAACTTCTATGAGCTGAAGGAATTGTTTCAAAATAATTTATAAGGGTTTCCAATATGTACTAGTTTTCCTTAAAAATAAAAAAAAGTTTTGAGTTAGTCTTTTCTTTTTTAATAATCTACAATTTTTGTAAAAAAACTTCTACTTCATCTTTTTGATGTAAAGTTTAATTTTTTTTCCTAATCGAAATCTACTTGACCTAACTAACCGCTTCAAGTAATACATTTCTAAGAGTAGATATTATTTTATTTGATAACCCTAATTTTATAAAGCTACATAATTCTCGCTCTGACTTACTTAAAGTTGAAAAATATTTTTCTAAATATCTATCTTTTTATTTTTTACTAAGTTATATTCAAGCTTCTTAAAATTAAAAATAACAACCCTTACACCAATTCATTACACTAAAAATTCTATCGTTGCTTTTTAGCTCTAGGTGATCTTCTAACTTTTTCATTAGATTTTAAAGGTAAGCGCTTTTTTAATTCTTCAACAATTCTATAAGTAGCAGGGCAAATCTCAGTATTGTTTATTGTTAAATCTGAAATTTGAGCAAACTTTTTACGATTGGTATGTGGATATTCAGCGCATGCCTTTGGCCGAACATCATAAATATAACAAGAATTATCTCGTTCATCTAAAAAAGTACAGGGTGCAGATTTCAACACCATAAAATCGTCTGAATCTCTTTCTAAATATTGATCAACAAAGTTATGAACTTTCATTTTTAAATGTTTTGCTACTCGTTCAATATCTTTATCAGTAAAAATTGGAGATGTTGTTTTGCAACAATTACCACAATCTAAACAATCGGTTTTTTCAAACTCTTCATCATGAATCTCTCTAACAATTAAATCTAAACGTTTTGGCGTTCTCTTTTTTAAAAGTTGAAAATATTTTTTATTCTCTTCTAAAGCGTCTTTTGCTAATTTCTCTAAATTTTCTAAATCTTTATCCATCATTCAACAGTTTAAATATAACTATAATTCTATTAATTATTTTCTTAAAATCTAAAAGAAAACTAGACGCCTTTTTAGCATTTTAAATCATTGCAAAAATACCTATATAAATTGTTAGAATCACTTTAAATATCATCCAAATAAATTATGTAATTTTGCACATCAATTTTTAATAAATAATGAGTATTCAAACCTTAATAGAAACTAAAGTAAAAGAAGGATTTTTAGCCTTGTATAATATTGAAATTCCAAGTGTTGAATTTCAAGCAACTCGTAAAGATTTTGAAGGAGACATCACTGTTGTTGTGTTCCCTTTACTGCGGTACAAAAAAGGAAATCCAGTTCAAATTGGTGAAGATTTAGGTAAGTACTTAGTAGAAAACATAGAAGAAATAACTAATTATAATGTAGTTAAAGGTTTTTTAAATTTAGTAATTGACGATTCTTTTTATGTAAACTTCTTTAACCAAATTTCAACTAACACTTCATATGGCTTTGTAAATGAAAACAAGATTGATGCTCGTATGGTTGAATATTCATCTCCTAACACCAACAAACCTTTACATTTAGGGCATGTTAGAAATGTGTTACTTGGATATTCGGTTGCTGAAATATTAAAAGCATCTGGAAAGAAAGTTTACAAAACTCAGATTATTAATGATCGTGGTATTCATATTTGTAAGTCTATGTTGGCTTGGGAAAAGTTCGGTAACGGAGAAACTCCAAACTCAACAGGTTTAAAAGGTGATAAATTAGTAGGTAATTATTATGTGAAGTTTGACCAAGAATATAAAAAAGAGATTGCTGCGTTAATTGCTTCTGGTATTTCTGAAGATGATGCAAAAAAGCAAGCTCCATTATTTATAGAAGCTCAAGAAATGCTTCGTAAATGGGAATCTGGTGATGAAGAAGTTGTAGCCTTATGGGAAACTATGAATGGATGGGTGTATAAAGGTTTCGATGTTACTTATAAAAATATAGGTGTAGATTTCGATAAATTATACTACGAGAGTAATACTTACTTATTAGGTAAAGATGTTATTGAAGAGGGGTTAAAAACGAATGTTTTTTTAAAAAAGGAAGATGGTTCTGTTTGGTGTAATTTAACTGATGAAGGTTTAGATGAAAAACTAGTATTACGTTCTGATGGAACTGCTGTTTATATGACGCAAGATATTGGTACTGCCATTCAACGTTCTAAAGACATGCCTGATGTTGGTGGAATGGTATATACAGTTGGTAATGAACAAGATTATCACTTTAAAGTATTATTCTTAATTCTTAAAAAGTTAGGGTATTCTTGGGCTAGTCAACTACATCATTTAAGTTACGGAATGGTTGATTTACCTTCTGGAAAAATGAAATCTCGTGAAGGTACAGTAGTAGATGCAGATGATTTAATGGATGAAATGACTGATACAGCGCGTACTATTTCTCAAGAACTAGGGAAATTAGAAGGGTATTCTAATGAAGAGAAAGAAGAATTGTATAAAATTATTGGATTAGGAGCTTTAAAATATTTTATCTTAAAAGTAGATCCTAAAAAGAGAATTTTATTTGATCCAAAATCTTCGGTAGATTTTCAAGGAAATACAGGGCCTTTTATTCAATACACCTATGCTAGAATTCAATCAATTATAAGAAAAGCAACTTTTGATTATTCTCAACCTGTAGCTATTGAATTACACGATAAAGAAAAAGAATTAATTAAGCAATTAGAATTATATCCTGAAATAATTCAGCAAGCTGCTAATAATTATTCACCAGCAGTTATTGCAAATTACACCTACGAATTGGTTAAAGAGTTTAATTCTTTCTACCAAAACGTACATATTTTAGGAGAAGAAGATCAAGATAAAAAAACATTTAGAGTTCAGCTAGCTAAAAAAGTTGCTAATACTATAAAGTCTGCATTTAATTTATTAGGAATTCAGGTTCCTGAAAGAATGTAGAAAAGTTAGCAGGTATTCCTGCGTTAGGGATTAGGGCGGCATCCTTTTTAAAACATTATAAAGTAAGCGTCTTTACGAGGACAAGGGACGAAGTAATCTCATAGGATTAAGAGATTACCACAGTTTACAAAAAAGTAAACTTCGTAATGACACGTTTTAAAAAGATATAGAGGAAAGCCCGTTAAAACGCCCAAAACAATTTATTTGTGATTTTTATTAGTAAAATCATTGAAACCGTAGAATAATAATATAACAAACAACAAGTAAAATAAACGACATGAAATACGACGTATTAATAATCGGAAGTGGTCCTGGAGGTTATGTAACAGCTATTAGAGCATCTCAATTAGGCTTTAAAACTGCTGTAATAGAAAAAGAAAACTTAGGTGGAATTTGCTTAAACTGGGGATGTATTCCTACAAAAGCTTTATTAAAATCTGCTCAAGTATATGATTATTTAAAACATGTTGACGAGTATGGTTTAAAAGCTGAAGCTATTGATAAAGACTTTGAAGCTGTAATTAAACGTAGTCGTGGTGTTGCTGAAGGAATGAGCAAAGGAGTTCAGTTCTTAATGAAGAAAAATAAAATTGACATCATTGATGGTTTTGGTAAAGTAAAAACTGGTAAAAAAGTAGATGTTACTGCTGAAGATGGAACTGTTACTGAATATAGTGCTGATACTATTATTATAGCTACAGGTGCTCGTTCAAGAGTGTTACCAAACTTACCTCAAGATGGTAAAAAAGTAATTGGTTACCGTGAAGCTATGAGTTTGCCAAAACAACCAAAGTCTATGATTGTTGTAGGTTCTGGTGCTATTGGTGTTGAGTTTGCACACTTCTATAATTCTATGGGAACTGAGGTAACTATCGTTGAATTTATGCCAACTATTGTTCCTGTTGAAGATAAAGATGTTTCTAAACAAATGGAACGTTCTTTTAAGAAATCAGGTATTAAAATAATGACAAGTTCTTCTGTTGAATCTGTAGATACTTCTGGAGAAGGAGTAAAAGCAACAGTTAAAACTAAAAAAGGAGAACAAATTTTAGAAGCTGACATCGTATTATCCGCTGTTGGTATTAAAACTAACATCGAAAACATTGGTTTAGAAGATGTTGGAATTATTACTGATAGAGATAAAATTTTAGTAAACGATTGGTATCAAACTAATATCCCTGGATACTACGCAATTGGTGATGTAACTCCTGGGCCTGCACTTGCTCACGTTGCTTCTGCTGAAGGAATTACTTGTGTTGAAAAATTAGCAGGTTTACATACAGAAGCTATTGACTATGGAAACATTCCTGGTTGTACCTATGCTACTCCAGAAATTGCTTCAGTTGGATTAACTGAGGCCAAGGCAAAAGAAGCTGGTTATGAATTAAAAGTTGGTAAATTCCCATTCTCTGCATCAGGAAAAGCAAAAGCAGCTGGAACTCCAGATGGTTTTGTTAAAGTAATTTTCGATGCTAAATATGGTGAATGGTTAGGTTGCCATATGATTGGAGCTGGTGTTACAGATATGATTGCAGAAGCAGTTTTAGGTCGTAAATTAGAAACTACAGGACATGAAGTTTTAAAAGCTATTCACCCTCACCCTACTATGAGTGAAGCGGTAATGGAAGCTGTTGCTGATGCTTATGATGAAGTAATTCATTTATAAAAAAATCAGAAAACATTTTTATATAAATAAAAAAAGAGCGCAAGATGCGCTCTTTTTTTATTCTGTAATAATTAATTATTCGTAGATCTTACTGTACCAATGTTAAATGAAGGTACTGGTAATTTTAGTCCAAAAAACCAATAAGGATCACCAGTAAATACATTAATAGCTATCCCAGACTGCACATAATCATGAAGTAAAGAAACTACAACACCAACTCCTAACTCGGGAACATCATCAGCATCAAAATCTGGTGCAGACATATGTAAACCTACTCCCCAATCAAAAATTCTATTATAAGTGACACTTTTTCTTCGTGCTTTTTGATCCCAAATACCTTTAAAAATTAAATTATAATATGGTGCCATTTGAAACTGCGTTTTTACTTCAGTATTTGCTAATGGATCAGCAAAAATAACACCTACAGATCCTTCTAAATGAGGAAGAACTTTATACATATAAACCTCTCTATTTTCACTATATAATAATTTTTTCTTTGAATTAACTTCTAACTTAAAAGCAATTCTATCTCCACTTTTTCTTTTTCCTGTAGTTATTAAATCTAAATCCGTTTGCTTAGGTATATCCTTTAATGATAATTTAAATACTTTATTACTAAATTTCAACAATGAAAAATCAATAGGTGTCCCTGATAATAGTTCATTTATAGCACCTACAATTTCATTGTTAAAGGCAATTCTTATCCATGAATCTAAATTATCTTTTAATTTATTTACTGTACTCTCTAAATTTTCATGACTTCCTAACGCTTTAATTTTAGTATATAATGAAGTACTCTTTATTAAAAGTTTCTTTCCTTCTTTATCTATTAAATCTATATCATTTTTAATTTGAGATATCACTTGAAAAACAATACTCTGATTATTAAATGTTAAATTTTCATAATAAGTAACTCGTTCTTTAATTTCTTTCTCAAAAACTTCTAAATCGCTTTTAAAACTAGTAAAATCAACAATAATTTGATTTACCTCTGTTGCAACAGGTAGCGCTCTTAAATCTTCATTAATTTGATTTACAAGCATTTCTAATTCATTAGAAAATATCTTTTTTAAATAAGTTAATTGATTATATACTATATTTTTTAAAGCCGTAAGTCCACTAGTTTTATTCTCCTGAGTTAATTTACTGAATTCTTCAAATTCTTTTAACTGTTCTTCAGTAGGTAAAATTTGCCAACGTTGTACCTCATACGGTTTTTTAGGTGCTATAGAGTCAAAACCAGGTAAGTGTAATGACTCTGTTTGCCCATTATTAGATAACCAAGCACCAAATTGAACATAAACACCTTCTTTATCTGCATATTCTTCAAGTTCCTTTATTAATTTATCTAATTCTTTTTGAGCTGCATCATACATGTATTCCAACCTGTACCTTTGAAAATTAACATTCTCCTCTTTTAAAATATCAGCTAAATCAATAACGTCTCTGGCTATTTTACTCATTTCTCTAGCCCATTCCTTGTTTTTTTCATTACTAGTATCTTCTTTAAATTCATTGTAATTATAAGCACTCAAAGTAGCATTAAATGATTTTAAAAGACTTTTCCTAGACTCCAATATTTTAGTGAAAAACTTTATTTTTTCTACAATACTAGTTGAAACTCCATTTGTGTTTTGTCTTGCTTTTTCTAAAATTACATTTTTATTTAGATCAATTTGTAAAACACTATTAATATCAACAACTATGTTATTTTTATAATCATCCTTGTTTTTTTCGTAACCGCCATCTCTATCTCTTTCCAAAACTGAAATAACTTTTTCTTGTCCTATACTAGTTATACTTTGTATGAGTAATAAAACTAAAAAAATATAATGTGATGCTTTCATCTTTTCTTTTTTAAATACTTAAATTTTTATCAAATGCCCAGGCTCTAAAAATTGATCTTTCTATATAATACATAGGCTTATTAGCATACTTTTGTGTTAACACTGCATCTCCAATATTATTAAAAACATTAGTAATTGAAAAAAAGATGTATTCTTGAATAGCATCCCATTTTATTGTATCTAATCTAGGATTTACATGTAGACTACTCAATAAGTCATTTAGCAATATAGGGTTCTTGGCCTGAACTACACGAACTCCTTTAAAAAAATGATCATCTGAATTAATTAAAGAAGATATTTTTGTTAAAACTGTTTCAGCTGTATTGCTATTACCTATTACTAATAATATTACAACTGGATCATTGAATAAATCATTCAATGTTGCTTCTGCATCAGCTTTGTTTGTTTCTGATAAGAAAATAGGGTTAATCATAATGTTTGGTTATAGTTTTTAGTTGTTTACAAAATATTGAAAATTAATTAAATACTACAAAAGGTTTTGCACTAATTTTTATTAGTTATTACCCTATACTTCTTTTACTTAAATAAAAAATCTCAACGTTAAATTTAACGCTGAGATTTTTAAGTGCATAACTTTTATAAAAACTATTTAAATATTAATTTCTAATATAGAAAACCCATTTTACCTTGTTTATAATCTCTTAAAGCTTCCATTATTTCAGTTTGTGAATTCATTACATAGGGCCCCCAAGATGTTACTTTCTCTTTAATTGGTTCACCAGAAAGGAACAACAATACACTTCCTTTTTCAGCTTCTAACTCAATCCTACTTCCTTCTTCTTTAAAAGTTATCATTTGGTTTTCACCTTTCAATAAAGTCGTTTCTTTATTTATAATAGCTTTACCTTGTAATAAATACACAAGTGCTTTATGACCTTCAGGAACATCAAACTCAATTTCTCCGTTATTTTTAGCTTCAATAGTGAATACATTTACTGAAGTTTGCGTTTTTATTAACCCTTGTTTATTCTTCTGCCCTCCAGCAATTACTTTTAATAAAATACTTTTATCAATATTTTCAACAATAGGTATCTGTGATGCTTTAATATGCTGATAGTTAGCAGGAATCATTTTTTTATTAGCAGGAAGATTAAGCCACAATTGGATTCCTTCTAAATCTCCGGTTTTTTCAATAAATTCTTTTGTAGGTCCTTCAGAATGTACAATTCCTCTACCTGCTGTTACCCATTGAACATCACCTGCTTCTACAATCACTTCGTTACCTAAAGAATCTCTATGCAACTGTTCTCCTTTAAATAATAAAGTTATTGGTTCAAAACCTCTATGAGGATGTGCACCTACATCAAAAGGATTATTAAAAGGACTAATAGCATAAGGCCCATAATGGTGAAGTAATAAAAAAGGATCAACCATTTCTATACCTTCAACTGGCAAAGGTTGTCGTAACCTAATATTCCCCATATTTACTATAGGACTCTCACTTATTTTATGAACTATTTTTAAATCCATTTTATTTTTTTATCTTAATTTATCTAATAAATCACTTAACTGTACAGCTTCTTCTTCAGTTAAATTTTCAAAAAAATCAAATTCAATGGTATTACCAATATCAGATAGTAATGTTAAACCACTTTCAGAAATTTTTATAAACACTACTCTTCTATCTGTATTGCATCTATATCTTTCTATAAACTTTTTATCACATAATTTATCCATTAAACGTGTTGCATTGGGTGCACGTTCAATCATTCTATCTTTTATTAATTGTACTTTTACTGGCTTACCTGCTCCTCGTAAAATTCTAAGAATATTATATTGCTGTGGTGAAATACCATAAGGTTTAAAAAATTCATTCTCCTTACTCGTCAACCAATTTGCAGTATATTTAATATTAATAAAAGCTTTTACTTTATCATTTGGAAACGTTGATTTAATGTCTTTTGAAATATCTCCCATTTCTTTTATTTTTTCTCTTACAAAATTATAAAAACCTTAAATAATTACCAAGGAATATATTTACAATTCATAATATGTAAACTCAAATTATAATGAAGTTTTTAACTTATTAACCAATTCTTTTAGTTGGTCATTATACTCTTCATTAATTAAACCACCGTCTTTAAAATTTTCAGAAAAAGAGGGTAAAGAAAAATCTGCTACAATTCTTCCTCCCATATAAGGAAAACCAGCTTTTGCTATAGATAGAACTGAACTTCCTCCTCTAGCCCCAGGTGAAGTTGCCATTAAAAGCATTGGAATATTATTCCACAATTTTTGCTGAATTCTTGACATCCAATCGTACGTATTTTTAAAAACTGCTGAAAAATTACCATTATGCTCTGCTAAAGAAAGTATAATACCATCAGCACCATGAATTTCATCTAAGAACTTACTTGCATTTTTTGGAATACCATTATTTGTTTCTTCATCAATTCCGTAAACTGGAAGTGTAAAATCATTTAAATCTAAAACTGATACTTCAACATTATTTAACAAACTACTTGCATACTCTGCTAATTGTTTATTAATTGAATTAACACTATTACTACCTGCAAATACCACTACTTTTTTCATTTTTTATTTAATTTTTGAAATTATAGGTGTTTCACCCTTTACCATTTTTGCTACTGGACATTTACCAGCTATTTCCAATAATCTTTTTCTTTGTTTATCGGTTACTTCTTTTTCAAAAGAAATTTCTTCTTCTAATATTTTTTGTACACCTTCAGAAGTTAATTTTTCCTTTTGATAAACATTAACTGTTATTTTACCTAAATCCCACCCTTTGTGTTTTGCATACATCCTAAGTGTTATTGATACACATCCACCTATTGCTGTTAATAAATACTCAACTGGTGTAGGACCGTTATCATCACCTCCTTTATTAGTTGGTTCATCTATAACTACAAAGTGATTTCTCATTTTAGACTCAGCTAAATAATCACGATTACTCAATGTTACTTTAGAAACTGTTGTTGCCATATTATGCTTTCTTATCAAAGATATATGAAACAACCAATAAAATTAATGCCACTAAAGCTGCAAATTGCCCACCATCTGAAATCATTACATGCGCAAAAAACGCCAAAATAAAAGCAAAAAAGAATCCTGCATACGCCCATTCTCTGAAAAACTTTCCTTTAAAAAACCAAATGGCAATTAAACCTAAAATTTTTGCAATTGCGTATGGATATATTATATAAGTTGGATATCCAAATCCTGTGAACATTCCTGCAACTTCTGCATGATTAAAAAAATACATTCCTGCTGAAAACAACATTAACAAAGTCAATAAACCTGTTGATACGTAAAAAATAATTTTATTCTTATTCATTGTATTATATTTTAAATTTAATGCAAATATACATTTTATTTTCCATGGTATATAATTTTATGGAAAATATTATTTATACTTATATAAATTAATTTGATATTAAAAATTCATATATTTGCATAAGTACTTATATAAATACTTATTTAAAATATGATAGACGCATTAAAAGGTATAGGAGAAATTGGCATGGGGTCACGACTTAAAAGAGTTAGTGACTATATGATGCGAGAAACTCAACTAGTATATAACGAATTCAATATAGATTTCGACCCCTATTTATTTCCTGTTTTCAAAATCATTAAAAATAAAAATGGTGTTACGAATACTGAGATTAATGCTAGTTTAAAAACATCACAACCCGCAACTACTCAAACTCTTAACAAACTGATAAAAAAACAACTTATAATACTAAAAGAAGATAAACATGATAAGAGAAAGAAAATTATTTTCTTATCAAAAAAAGGAATTGAACTAATACAAAAGATAACTCCACTTTGGGAAAGTATTGAACATATTATTAAAGAATACACCGCTATACAATCAAATTCATTAATTGAACATCTAAATATTTTAGAAGAAAAATTTAATCAAAAAGATTTTAGTCAAGCGATAATTGAACATGTAAAAATGAATACAACAACAAAAACAATTGAAATTGTAGATTTTAAAAATGAGTACTCAACTTCTTTTTACAACTTAAATATTGAATGGTTAAAATCCTTCTTTTATGTAGAAGCTTTTGATGAAGAAGTATTAAGTAATCCTGAAAAATATATTATTAATAAAGGAGGTCATATTTTCTTTGCAAAATTAGGTGCTGAAATTGTTGGAACCGTTGCTCTAATGCCAAAAGATGGGACTTATGAGTTAACAAAAATGGCAGTGTCACCAAATTACAGAGGCCATAAAATTGGTCAACAATTAATGCAACATTGCATTGACTTTGCTACTAAAAATAACTTTAAGAGCTTAATATTATACTCTAATAGAAAACTTGAAAACGCTATTTATATTTATAGGAAATATAACTTCATTGAAATTCCTGTTGAAGAAGACTCTCCATATGAACGAAGTGATATTAAAATGAAATTAAACCTAAACTAACTTTTAAATTATGAAAATAGAATTAAATAAAGAGGCTAATAAATTACAAAACTATTTTTCCCCTAAAATAATTTCTGAAGTTAATGATGAATACGTTAAAATAGCAAAAATTAAAGGTCAAGAAATTCCCTGGCACAATCATGATAAAGAAGATGAGTTATTTTATATTATTGAAGGTTCTCTTTTAATGGAAATAGAAAATAAACCTAATTTTGTAATGAATACTGGCGATTTATTTGTTGTACCAAAAGGTGTTAACCATAGAGTTTCTTCATCTGAAGATTGTTTAATCATGCTTATTGAATCTAAATCTGCAAAACATACTGGCGATATAGAATCTACAATTACAAAATCTATTGATGACCAAAAATATTAGTATTTATTATAGTAAGCATTAAAACTTCAATCGATACATCTAAATCTTTATTAGATAAAATTCAATCACTATGATTAAAATAATCTAGTGAATAGGTAATAAATTGTTAATACTAATTAGAAAAAATGAGTGAAATTCAAAATAAAATGTTTCAAGAAATTAGAAGCAAAGAAATATTTAACCAAGTGCAACAATATTCGTATGAATATTTAAATTCTATTTTTAATAGGAACGTTTATCCTTCAGAAGAAGCACTAGATAATTTGTCTGTTTTTAATGAAGAACTTCCTGAAAATTCAACAAAAGCTACAAAAGTTATTGAGCAATTAAATACATATGGTAACCCAGCTACTACTGCAACATTAGGTGGTAGGTATTTTGGTTTTGTAGCTGGGAGTGCTGTTCCGGTAGGATTAGCTGCAAAAAGTCTAGGCACATACTGGGATCAAGCACCAGCAATGAATGTTCTTTCTCCCATTGGTAGTAAATTAGAATCTGTTGTAGAAAAATGGCTTGTTAATTTATTTAATTTACCAAAAAAAACCTCAGCAGGATTTGTTAGTGGAACATCAACAGCAAACTTATGTGGTTTAGCTGCTGCTAGATATCGAATTTTGGAAAGAAACAATTGGAACATCAATGAAAAAGGGCTTAGAAATTCACCCAAAATAAGAATTGTTACAAGTAAACAAGCACATTCTACAGTTTTAAAAGCTGTAGGTATTTTAGGCTTAGGCAAAGAAAATATAGAATGGGTAGATGTAGATAAACAAGGGAGAATTATACCCGAAGAAATTCCTGAATTGGATGCAAACACTATTTTGGTATTACAGGCTGGTAATGTAAACAGTGGAGCTTTCGATAATTTTGAAATTATTTGTAAAAAAGCTAAAAAAGCCAATACTTGGGTACATATTGATGGAGCCTTCGGATTATGGGCCGAAGCAGTAAATGAATTAAAATATTTAACTAAAGGGCTTGAAAATGCTTCCTCTTGGGCTGTAGATGGTCATAAAACATTAAATACTCCGTATGATTGTGGAATTATACTATGTGCAGATCAAGAAGCTATGACTTCTGCACTTCATATGTCTGGTAGTTATATTGTAGAAAGCTCGGAAAGGGATGGAATGTTTTATACTCCTGAAATGTCTCGTAGAGCTAGAATAATAGAGTTATGGTCAATAATGAAATATCTAGGAAAAAAAGGAATCGATGAAATGATTTTAACAATGAACCAAAGAGCTAAACAGTTTGCCAATGAAATAGAAAAAATAACTGGCTTTTATGTTGAAAATGAAATTGTTTTTAATCAAGTAATTGTAAGATGTGATTCAGATAAAATTACAGAGAATGTTTTACTTAATATTCAACAGTTAAGAGAATGTTGGTTAGGAGGTTCAATATGGTTTGAAAAAAAAGTAATGAGAGTTAGTATTTGCTCTTGGGCAACAACAGAAAGTGATATTACAAAAGCTGTCAAATCATTTGAAAAAGCACTAGAAATATCAAAAAAATAAATACTTTTTTATTTAATTTGAATAGAACACCTTTTAAGTTATTAATTAACTATACCTCATAATTATTAAAAATTTGATTTTAAAAAACATAATAAACAATTGTAACTGGGAAGATATTCAACTTGAGTTAATAAAATATTATCCTGAATTGAAAAATTCACTTCCAGATTTTAAAAAAGTATTTATAGAGTTAAATAATCTTCCTATTGTAGAAAATGAATTTATTCTTTTTATACAGAAAGTAGAAATTGAAGGCGAAGATTTTTATATTAGAGTTTCTGGAATTGGTGAAATTAATGAGTTAGGTAATTCATATAATATTTCAGCTATAAATTGGAAAAAATGGCTTGCCATGAAAATTCACCCAATTAGTTTAAAAAATTTCACAAATGCTGAAATAATTGCACACTCATTGTACGAAATGACATTTTTAGGTTTTAGTGAAAATGAAATTGATTCTAATCTAGAGAAAATTGAAAATTAATTACCAAACAAAATGATTATATTTGGTTTAATGACAATTAAAAAAGTAACGATTCAAGATATTGAAAGCTTAAAAGAAATAAGTAAATTGACTTTTATTGAAACTTATTCTTCTAAAAACAGCTATGAAAATATGGCTAAATATTTGGAAAATGAATTTTCTACTGAAAAAATTACAAATGATTTAACCAATCCAAAAATTGAATTTTACTTTGCTATACTTAACAAAATAATTGTAGGATATTTAAAGGTAAATTTCAAAGAAGCTCAAACTGAAATAAAAGATGAAAACGCACTAGAAATTGAACGTATTTATGTGTTAAAAGAATTTCATCGTAAAAAAATTGGACAAGCCCTTTATGAGAAAACAATTGAAATAGCCACAAGAAATCATATAAAATATATTTGGTTAGGAGTTTGGGAACAAAACTATAAGGCCATTCGCTTTTATGAAAAAAATAATTTTATTGCTTTTGATAAGCATGTTTTTATGCTTGGTAATGACAAACAAACTGACATTATGATGAAATTAGATATAAAAAAAGCATAATTAAAAAAACTACTGAAGAATGAAAATGAAATTCACACTACTACTCTACTTTTCATTATACGCCTCTGTATCATTCGCATGCCTATCTACAACTCAATTTAAAATATTTCCTATTGGTATAAGTAATTCAAAAATAATAACTTTTGATGTTTATATTTATAGAGGAGGATACATAGACAAGAAGAATACTGATGATTTTGTATTTCCTAAAACCTCGTGGTCTTTAAAGTCTTTTATCGGAATTTATGATTTAAATGGAAAATTAATATCTAAAGAAGCTCTAGATGTATCAGAAATAAGAAAAGACGAATACCTTAAAGGACTTAAAATTTCTTACAAAAAGGGAATTCAAACTATAAAAAGCAAATTTAAAAATTTAACTTTTTTTGAACCTGAATATATTTCATTTTGTAATTTTCAAAAAAAATGTGAAATTTTAGAAATTATTCATACTAAAAAAACTCAAAAGAATTTTTTAATCTATCAAAATAAAAAACAACTAATAAACTTAAATAGATTCAAAGAATTTAAAAGAAGTATGCAATATTCTGATGACTTAACTTCTTATTATATAAGTTCAACTAGAACATATAAAACTGATAAATTTGAAATTGTAATTGGGCATTTACAAAATGGACAGGGATTATCTACACACCAAACTTCAATTAATAAAAACAATAGCGAAAATAACAAGCTAGAAAACAAACCAGATTTTGAGTTCAATAAATTAGAAAATGCTGTTTATAAAGAACCTTTATTACATCATGCATATGGGTTTGATTTTCTTATTGTTTCCAAAAAACAAAAAAGGTAGTTTTGTTTCAAAACTACCTTTTTTCTAACTAATTTATTATCTATTCCAGTAAACAGAAGTCTGTCCGTATTGGAAATGAATAGGTTGATGTGATGGATCTTGTTGAAACATATATAACTCATGTGGAGGCTTTTCAAATAACATAATAATATCTGACCCTCCAAACCTAAACTTTCCAAACTCTTGGCCTTTAACTACTTTTTTGCCTTGAAGCTCAGTATACATATCAACACCTGATACTTGGCACATTCCTATTGGTAAAATAGCTACTTTTCCTACTTCTGGTCCTGCATCCATAATTACCAATCCTCTTGCTTGTGTAAACTCATATCCATTTTCTCCACCATCTGGAGCATCAAACTGTCCATTTGAAGCAGTTTCTACATTTAAATATACTTTACCTTCTACTGGTAAAATTTCTAAAATTTCACCACTTACTGGTGTATGAAAGCGATGATAATCAAACGGACTTAAAAAATAATGTATAAATGTACCTCCATAAAAATTCTCACCATATTTACTAAACTGCAATAGCTCATCTACAGTTCCAATAGTATGAGTTCCTTTCAATGTAATTTCATCAACATTTCCTTCTTTATCAATTGGATAAAAAGCTTTAAAAGTACAATCTGCTGGAGACACAATAGTTGTATTATCTTCAGGACTTGCTATAGGACGTAATGGAGATATTCCTGTTTTTGGATCTGCTTGATTAAACTCTCTATAAAAAAATTGATTGAAAGTTTTCCAACTTTTTTCGTTATCTGAATATAAAGGAAAATTATAAACGCTTTCTCCTAAACTATTTTTATCATCTTTAAACGATTTTAAAGTTTCATCATTTAATGATGCTTCAGTATCTAAGAAAGTACCCCAAGCATTTGCAAAACTCACCAACCAATTGGCAAATTCAGGATAGCTTTGCATTGTTTTTCCTTCTGAGTCTTCTTGATCTATTAACCAATATGATTGGCAAAGTAAATCATACACTTTTTGATTGTATCCATTTTTTGTTCCATCACTTGTCCAAGCATTTGGATATTCAGGATCTCTACTTTCATTAGGAATCATTTTCACATAAAGATCTAAATAATCATAATAAGCATCAACAGTTACTGGCCAACCTTTACCTTTAAACTCTTTATCAATTGCTTTGTAAAGATCATTGTTTAAAGGAGGTATATTTTTATCAGGACTACCATATTTAGATAATTCAACTGCCTTTTTTAATGATTCTCCCAAACTTTTTGACATTGCTGAATCGCCATCTAAAATACTTTTCAGTTGCTCAACAACTGCTTCATGAGTTTTAATAGTTTTCACTGCCTCCATAATTAATAAAGTTTTAAATAATTCCTACTCTTTTAAAATAGGTTTTTCGGATACCACCTATAAAAACAATCATAGCCAATCAATCAAAATCCAGTATTATTTACTTTAAATATTAAATGATTAAACAACATCTGACACAATAAACTCGACTAATAATTATAGAGTCAGACAATTCAAATTTGTAGAATTAATAAGTTTATTTTAAAAAAAATGTCATGAATATATAGTTTTCACTCATAAAAGCAACAATTATAGTAATAGGAGAAATAAAATAATCAGTAATACAACTATACCTAAAACTTAGGCAGTTATTAATACTCTTTTAAAACAGGTAATTGAATATTAATAACTGTGAGATAAGTTCTAATATTTATTCTCTGTTTGTTTTCTTAAAAACTGTAGATTTCTTTTTAAAAGTCATGAATATAAATAGAATACCATTACATTTATTAAGTAATTAAATAAAGCAACAATGTTTTCTGAAATATCTAAATTTTTCAAAACTGAATACCCCTTAAATGAACATGGGTTAGAAGAACTTTTTTCTCTATTTAAAATAGGCCATTATAAAAAAGGAAACTTGATACTAAAAGAAAATGAGAAGGAAAAACAACTACGCTTTCTTAACAAAGGTTTAGTTAGAGAGTTTTATTCAAACCATGAGAAAGAAATCAACATAAATTTTTATACAAAACCCCTATTCATTACTGATTTATTAACTTTTAATCAAAACTCTACTACTCTTAAAAATCAAGAATGTCTTTCTTCTGTAGAAATTTTAAGTATTGAAAGAAAATCATTTTTTAATCTTTTAAAAAAATATGAATGTGGAAAATCATTTGTTGAAGCGTCATTTCAAAAACTATTAAAGCAAAAAGAATTACTTGAATTTAACCGTATTACCAAAACACCAGAAGAATTATATAATGAACTAATTATATATAAATCCGATTGGCTTCAATCTATACCTCAATACCATATTGCTTCATACCTAAACATAACTCCTGAAACATTGAGTCGTATTAGAAAAAGAATTTCTTGATTTGAATCAATGGTCATTATTTATTTAGAATAGACATTTGTATAAATATTATACGTATGTTAAAAATTCATCATATTAGAAACGCTACAATGGTTTTAGAAACCGAAAAAGACGTTATTTTAATAGACCCAATGCTAGGTGACCAGGGAATCATGCCTAGTTTTACACTTTTTAGGTATAAGGCCAGAAAAAATCCTACCATTTCTTTACCAAACAATACCAATTCAATATTAAATAAAGTAACTCATTGTTTGATTACACACCAACATCCTGATCATATTGACAATAAAGGAATACAGTTTTTAATTCAGAAAAACATTCCTGTTACTTGTAGTGTAAAAGATAAAAAAGCTTTTCTAAAAAAAGGGTTAAACGTAGTTAAAACATTAAAATACTGGGAGCAACAAAGTTTTTTAGGAGGTACAATTGAGGGAATTCCTGCTAAACATGGATATGGTTTTGTATCTAAATTAATGGGTAATGTAATCGGATTCTATATAAAACTACCAAATCAAAAGTCGATTTACCTAAGTTCAGATACTATTTATACAAGTTCAGTAGATAACGTTTTAAAAAACCACAAACCAGAAATTAGCGTTCTAGCATGCGGAGCAGCTCAATTTGACTTGTTTAATAAACTTATTATGAATGTAGATGACATTTTAAAATTTGTAAAAAATACAGATGGTAAAGTTATTGCAAATCACATGGAGTCAATAAATCACTGTCCATTAACTAGAAAAAAATTAAAAAATATTTTAATAAAAAATAAATTAATAAATAAAGTCTGGATTCCTGAAGATGGAGAGTTTTTAGAAATAACCTAATACCTAAATCTAATAGCTTTACTACAAAAAACTCCACCAAAAGGTGGAGTTTCACTTCAAAATAACATAAAATTTATTACTTATAATAAATAATACATTCTCTTTAATTCCATTTAACTTTATAACTACACTTACGCTACAGCTATTTTCTTACCACTTCCTATTTCCTTTTTAACTTCTTTAGTTTCAAATTGATTCGAAGTGTTTTTTGCTCCACCAGCTTTAAGCGCTTTATCTCCAGCAAAAAATGTTTTATGATCATCTCCTAAATTAGAGCCTGCCATTCGTTGGTGTTTTACACAAGCAACTCCTTTTCTTATTTCTTGCCTTTGTACCCCTTTTACGTAAGCTAACATACCATCTTCTCCAAAATATCCTTTTGTTAAATCATTCATATGTAAAGCTGTTGTATGATACGTAGGTAACGTAATTAAATGATGGAATATCCCAGCTTCTCTTGCCCCGTCAATTTGAAAAGTTTTTATTTTTTCATCAGCACGATGACATAATTCTGAACCATCATATTGCTCATCCATTAAATTATTCCTGTCATATGGCGTCATATTCTCACCTTCAGCAAGCATCTCTTCATATACTTGATTTCTAAAATTAAGTGTCCAATTAAATGAAGGAGAATTATTATACACCAATTTAGCATTTGGTACAACTTCTCTAACCCTATTTACCATATGAGCTATTTGTCCAACATGAGGTGTAGGCGTTTCAATCCATAATAAATCAGCTCCATTTTGTAAACTTGTTATACAATCCAATACCACTCTATCTATATTTGAACCTTCTTTAAATTTATACAAACCATTTGCTAATCTAACTGGACGTACCAACTTCCCTCCTCTTTTCAATAATATTTCATTCTCTTTGATTTCACCAATTGACACCTCTTTACATTCAACAAAATCTAAATATTTTGAAGCTAAATCACCTGGTTCATTACTTACAGGTAATTTTTGAGTTAAACCAGCTCCTTCAGAATCAGTTCTGGCAACTATAATTCCATCATTAACTCCTAATTCTAAAAATGCATATCGAATAGCATTTAACTTAGCTATAAAATCTTCATGAGGTACTGTTACTTTACCATCTTGGTGCCCACATTGTTTTGCATCAGAAACTTGGTTTTCAATTTGAATAGCACAAGCACCCGCCTGGATCATTTTTTTTGCCAATAAGTACGTTGCTTCTTCATTTCCAAAACCAGCATCAATATCTGCTATAATAGGCACAACATGTGTTTCAAAATTATCTATTTCATATTGTACATTTTCACCAGCTTCTAACCTTCGAAATAAATCATTTAATTCAATGGCATCAGCTTGGCGTAAAAAATCATAAATTTCTTCAATTAAAGCTGGTACCGCTGTTTTTTCATGCATCGACTGATCAGGAAGTGGGCCAAACTCTGATCTTAAAGCTGCAACCATCCAACCTGAAAGGTATAAATACCTTTTATTGGTAGTTTTATAATGTTTTTTTACAGAAATCATTTTTTGTTGAGCAACAAACCCATGCCAACAACCAAGTGATTGTGTATATTCAGATGAATTTGCATCATATGCTGCCATATCTTCCCTCATTATACTTGCTGTATATTTAGCAATATCTAATCCTGTTTTAAAACGATTTTGAGAAACCATCCTTGCTGCATTCTGTGGATTAATAGCATTCCATGAACTCCCATATTTTTCCTTAAGACTTCTTACAGTTTCTAATGCAGAACTATAACTTTCGTGTGCTATTTTTTTCATAATTTTGTAATTGATAAAGGTTATTAATTGTATTGATAACTTGCCCTGTTAATGTTGCCGCATTGCAGGGCTATTTTTATAAATATTTATACGCTGGTAAGGTTAAAAACTCTTCAAATTCATTAGATAATACTAATGAATCAAATAATTCAATAGCTCTTTTATAATTTCCTTCAGAAAAAACCACATCTCCAACTAAATTTTTTATTTTCTTTATTTCTGATTTTTTATACTCATTATACATTGGCTCAGTAAATGTTCTTCCATCCTCTAACATTACTTCACTTTTTAACCATTGCCAAATTTGAGTTCTTGAAATTTCAGCAGTAGCTGCATCTTCCATTAAGTTATATAGTGCTGCTGCTCCATTACCAGATAACCAACTTTCTATATATAAAATACCTACATTTATATTTTTTCTTATACCATCTTCTGAAATTGTTCCTTCAGGTAACTCTACCAATGCTTTCTCAGTAATATTTAATTCACTTAATTGTTTATCTATTTGGTTCTTATTAGGCATATACTCATTAAACATATCCATTGCTGTAGAAACTAAGCCAGGGTGTGCCACCCAAGTTCCATCGTGCCCATTAATAACTTCTTGTTCTTTGTCTTTTTTAACTTTCAAAAAAGCAACTTTGTTAGCCTCTTCATTATTTTTTACAGGAATTTGAGCTGCCATTCCTCCCATTGCATGAACTCCACGCTTATGGCAAGTTTGAATTACTTTTAAAGAATATGCATTCATAAAAGGAGTACTCATAGTTACTTGATCTCTATTCGGAACCATAAATCCTTTATGGTTTCTAAACTTCTTTATATATGAAAAAATATAATCCCAGCGACCACAATTTAATCCTGCCATATGATCTCTCAATTCATATATAATTTCATCTAACTGAAAACTTGCAGTTATAGTTTCAATTAAAACAGTTGCTTTTATTGTTTTTTGTGGTACTTCCATATAATCTTGAGCAAATACAAAAACATCATTCCACCAACGAGCTTCAAAATAATGTTCAAGCTTTGGTAAGTAAAAATAGGTTGCAGAATTAATAGCTAATAAACCTTTAATATTATGAAAGAAGAAAAGTCCAAAATCAACTAATGCACCTGACATTTTTTCTCCTTCTACTTCTATATGTTTGTCTTCTAAATGCAAACCTCTTGGACGAACAAGTAACGTAGCTACTTCTTTATTTAAACTATAAGTTTTATCTTTTTTCTCATTATAAAAAGAAATTGTTTTGTTTACTGCATCACGAAGATTTACTTGTCCGTTTAACAAATTAGTAATTGTTGGAGAATTACTATCTTCAAAGTCTGCCATAAATGTTTTTGCTCCGGAATTTAGTGCATTGATCACCATTTTTCTATCAACTGGCCCAGTAATTTCTACTCGTCTATCTAACAAATCCTCTGGTAATTCAGCACAAGTCCAATTAGTTTCTCTTATGTTTTTAGTTTCTTTTGGAAATTCAGGAAAATTTCCAGCATCAAAATATGCTTGATAAATTTTTCTATCCTCTAAAAGTGAAATCCTATTGGCATTGAATTTCTTATGTAACTCAATTAAAAAATGCAAGGCCTCGTCTGTTAAAATATCTTGATAGATATCTGTTTTAAAACCTTTTAAATTAATTTCTTTAATTAATGCTGCTGCTTTCATAATTATCATTTTTAAGAATTACACCGCAATGATAAAAAATATTTCTGAACTCCACAAGCGAACGTTCGCTATTTTTATTAAATTTTTAAAAATAATTTATTCGCTTATTATTTATATATTTGTTTTTATGCATATTGAAGACGAATACATTAGATTAATTTTTGGTTTAAAATTAAAGCAAATACGAACTGAGAAAAAGCTATCTTTATTTGGATTAGCAAAACTTACAGGGCTCTCAAAATCGTATTTAAATGAAATTGAAAAAGGAAAAAAATACCCCAAAACAGATAAAATTGTTTTGCTTTCAGAAAATTTAGATGTGCCTTATGATCATTTAGTTTCTTTAAAATTAGATAAAAACTTAGCTCCTATTGGTGAAATACTACAATCACAAATACTAAAAGAAATCCCTTTTGAGTTATTTGGTATTCAAGAAAAAAATTTAATTGATATTGTTGCTAATGCTCCAGCCAAAGTAAATGCGTTCATTAGTACTATTATTAAAATATCTCAAAACTACAACTTAACTAGAGAGAGTTTCTTCTTAGCATCACTTCGTTCTTACCAAGAAGCTCATAATAATTATTTTGAAGAAATTGAAGATCATGTTGAAGCTTTTGCTAAAGCTTATCATATAGATTTATCATCTAAAATTGAATCTTCTGACCTAGAAGAAATTTTAATTGAAGAATTCAACTACACGATTGACAATGAAGAACTTTCTAAATACTCAAACTTAAACGAGCTTCGTAACTTATATATTCCAGCAAAAAAAACACTTTTAATAAGTAAAGAAATATCAGAAGCCCAAAAAGCTTTTATTTACGCGAAAGAAATTGCTTACAATTTTTTAAAAATTGAAAATAGATTATTTACTTTCCCATGGATAAAATTTGAAAGCTTTGATCAAGTTTTAAATAATTTTATAGCTTCATACTTTGCTGGCGCTTTGATCATTTCAAAACAAAACTTAGTTCATGAATTAAAAACCTTTTTTGAATCTAAAACTTGGAGTAATGAAAATTTTAATATAATGATGAGAAAGTATAATTGTTCAGCTGAATCTTTTTATCAGCGTTTAACAAATATCCTTCCTAAATATTTCAATATTAAAAATTTATTTTTTCTACGTTTCACCCATAAAGTAGACTCCCCTAAATACAAACTAACTAAAGAGTTACACATTACACAACAGCAAACACCACATGCTAATAGAAATAATGAACACTATTGTAGACGCTGGATTTCAATTAATTCTATTCAAAATTTAGAAAACTCGAATGCATCAACATCTTTTGGTATTCAAACATCTTCTTATGAGAATTCAACTAATGAATATTTAGTACTATCATCAGCCACATCAGACCCTTTTAAAAAGGATGTAAGTAGAAGTATTTCTATTGGTTTACTTATATCACCACATTTAAAGAAAAGATTAAAATTTGCAAATGACACTTCTATACCTACAAAAAAAGTTGGTATTACTTGTGAAACATGCTCTATAAAAGACTGCAAAGAAAGAATGATAGAACCGTGGCGTTTACAAAGAGAACTTGATTTTGAAGATTTTGACAAAACAGTTTCTACCATTTTAAACACTTACTCTTAATATAAAATCAACATCATATTCAGTCTTTTTCAATTGAACATTATCTACTAATTTAGTACTTTAGCAATCGCTTACAAACAACGATAACAACATATGGACCTTACCTTTAATAAAAACGAAGATCATAATAAACTTTTAGCATCAGAATTACGTCAAAAACTTACCAAAGTAAAACTAGGTGGTGGCCAAAAACGTATTGATAAGTTACACGAAAAAGGAAAAATGACTGCTCGTGAGCGTATCGATTATTTATTAGATGACAATCAAAAATCTATAGAAATTGGTGCTTTTGCTGGTGAAGAAATGTACCAAGAACATGGTGGATGTCCTTCCGGAGGGGTTGTTGTAAAAATGGGATATATACAAGGTAAACAATGTATCGTTGTAGCAAATGATGCAACTGTAAAAGCTGGAGCCTGGTTCCCAATTACTGGAAAGAAAAATTTAAGAGCTCAAGAAATAGCTATAGAAAACAGATTACCTATTATTTATTTGGTTGATTCTGCTGGAGTATATTTACCTATGCAGGATGAAATATTTCCTGACAAAGAACATTTTGGAAGGATTTTCAGAAATAACGCAGTTATGAGTAGTATGGGAATTACTCAAATTGCTGCCGTAATGGGGAGTTGTGTTGCAGGTGGTGCTTATCTGCCAATTATGAGTGATGAAGCTTTAATTGTTGATAAAACTGGGAGTATATTTTTAGCAGGAAGCTATTTAGTAAAAGCTGCCATTGGTGAAACTATCGACAACGAAACCTTGGGTGGAGCTACAACACATTGCGAAGTTTCTGGTGTTACTGATTATAAAGCTAAAGATGACAAAGACGCTTTAAATAAGATAAAAAATATTGTAGATAAAATTGGTGATTATGATAAAGCTGGTTTTAGTAGAAAAGAAGCTTTTCCTCCTAAAGAAAATGAAGATGATATTTTTGGAATTTTACCAAAAGCACGTCATGAACAATATGATATGCTTGAAATTATTAAACGTTTAGTTGATAATTCTGAATTTGATCAATATAAAGAAGGTTATGGAAAAACCATCATTACTGGTTATGCCCGAATTGATGGATGGGCTGTTGGTATAGTTGCTAATCAACGTAAATTAGTTAAAAATGCTAAAAGAGAAATGCAATTTGGAGGTGTAATTTACAATGACTCTGCAGATAAAGCAACTCGTTTTATAGCTAACTGTAACCAAAAGAAAATTCCTTTAGTATTTTTACAAGATGTTACTGGTTTTATGGTTGGAAGCAAATCAGAACATGGAGGTATTATTAAAGATGGTGCAAAAATGGTAAATGCCGTAAGTAATTCAGTAGTTCCTAAATTCACTATTGTTATTGGTAACTCCTATGGTGCTGGTAATTATGCTATGTGTGGTAAAGCGTATGACCCTCGACTAATTGCTGCATGGCCAAGTGCTGAATTAGCTGTTATGAGTGGAGCTTCAGCTGCTAAAGTTTTATTACAAATAGAAACTGCTTCTTTAAAGAAAAAAGGAGAAGAAATTACTCCTGAAAAAGAAAAAGAGTTATTTGATAAAATTAAGTCTCGTTACGATAAGCAAATTTCACCTTATTATGCTGCTGCAAGAATTTGGACAGACGCAGTAATCAACCCTTTAGACACTAGAACTTGGATTTCAATGGGGATAGAAGCTGCTGACCATGCTCCTATCGAAAAGCCATTTAACTTAGGTGTAATTCAAGTTTAATACTATGCTTAATTTTGATTAAAAAAATATTAATTTTTGCTGTATTATTTTTTAGTACGCTAGTTCAGAGTCAACATACTGATTCAATTAAAACAGCCACCTATTTTATATCTAAAGGAAATAAAAATCTAAAAAAACAAAACTTTGAGCAATCAATAAAAAATTATCTTGAAGCTTTAAAAATTTTAGAAAACGAAAAAGATTCTATACAGCTAATTAAGGTTTACACAAATATAGGCGTGCTAAATGCACGCCTTAAAAATTTTGATAAAGCAATAATTTATTTACAAAAATCTTTATCACATATAAAAAAAGAAGATAATCTTAAACTTCAAGTATTATTTAATATCGCTGGTCTTTATACTGAAAATAGAGATATTACTTCTTCTTTAAAAATTAATCAAGAAGCAGAAACTTTAGCTAAAAAACTAAATAACGAAGCTGTTTTAAGTAATATTTACAACAACTTTAGTCTTTTATACAATCGTTTAAAAGAATATCCAAAATCAATAGAATACGGAGAAAAAAGCCTTCTTTTAAAAGAAAAACTAAAACTTTCTCCAGAAATAACCATCAATAATATTGGATATAGTTACCTACTTAATAAACAATATAAAAATGCAATTTTATATTTTAATAAAATTAAAAGCACAAAAAACAAAAGTCTACAACGGTTAGTTTTAAACAATTTAAAAGATGCTCATAAAAATTTAAGAGAAGACAATACTGCTCTTAATTATGCCAACCATCTTTTAAAACTAAAAGACTCACTATACAAGGCAGAACAAAAAGTTAAAGTAGCCTCATTGGTTGAAAAATTCGAATCAGAAAAAAAACAACAACAAATAGATGTTTTACATATTAAAAATCAATTGCAGCAAATAAAAATTAACAATCAAAAAAACATCTTTATTGTTTTATTTATTATTGTTTTATTAGTTTCTATTTTAATTTATTTATGGTTTAAAAACCAAAAAACTAAACAATCACTAAGGCAAGCTTCTTTAAAACATAAATTACTACAGACTCAATTAAATCCTCATTTTTTATTTCATTCATTAAATAGCATTCAATCATTTATTTATCAAAATAAAAAAGAAGAATCACTAAATTACTTGTCTAGTTATAGTAAACTAATGCGTTCTATATTTGATAGTGCTTCTACTGATTTTATTTCCATAAAAGAAGAAGCTAATACTATGAATAGTTATTTAGAACTTCAAAAAGTAAACTTTAACGAAGACACTGTTTTTTTAATTAATGTGGATTCTAATATTGAACATTTTTTAATTCCTCCTATGTTCATTCAGCCTTATGTTGAAAATGCAATTCAACATGGTATTAAAAACATTAAAAATGGAAAAGTAGAAATTACATATAGTAATTACAACAATTTAATTAAAGTTATTATTTTTGATAATGGAAAAGGAATCAATACCAGTAATAACAACCAACTGCTAGAACACTCTACAAGTTCAAGCGTACTAAAAAGTAGAATTAAAAACCTGGAAAAAACCCACTCTTACTCCATTAAAACGAGCATTAAATCGAATGATAATGGTACTATTATAACTTTACTTTTCCCAAAAAAAACTTCTATTTATGATTAGTTGTGCGTTAATTGAAGATGATAAAAATACAATTACAATGCTTAAGAGCATTATAGAAGAAAACTTTGATGCTATCAATGTAATTGGTTCTGCTTCGTCAATTAATGGTGCCTATGAGTTAATTACAAATACAAACCCTACATTTATTTTTTTAGATGTTAATTTAGAAGATGGTGATGGATTTGAAATTCTAAATAAATTTAATTCTCCTAAATTTACTGTTATATTTATTACTTCTTACAGTAAATACGCAGTAGAAGCTTTCAAATTTAGTGCTATTGACTTTGTTCTTAAACCCTTCTCCCCATCAGACATTATTAAAGCCGTAAATAAAGTTATTCAAGAAGAACATAAGAATTATCTTGAAAAAATCACTACACTATACCATAACCACACATCTGGTCAAAAGAAAATAATTCTTTCAAATTCTGACAGTATTCATGTAGTTTCTTTAGAAGATATTTTATACGCAAAATCTGATAATAGCTATACTACTTTTTTCACTATAGATAAAAGAGAAATTTTAGTTTCTAAATCATTAAAGTCATTTGATGACCAACTTTCATCATATTTTTTCTTTAGAATTCATCAAAAGTACCTCATTAACTTACAACATATTAAAAAATTTAATAAGCGTAATGATGAAATTGTATTAATTAATGACACCTCCTTACCTGTATCTCAAGGAAAAAAAGCGGACTTATTGCACCTTTTAAAATCTTCAAGTTAACTATACCATATATTACAATTCAAAACAAACAACCTTAAATTCAAATAAAAAAAAAACAAATTCAAGTTTCCTTATTTCGTATAATGAAACGAATATTTTTTTACACTACCTTTAATCTAAAAATCATTTAATTTTTAGTAAACTTTATAATGAAACAGATTAGAAAATCAATTGTATTAATTATACTTTTATTCACTTTTACACCTAATATTCAAGCCCAATTTTGGAAAAAATTAAAAAAGAAAGCTGAAAACACAATTGTTAAGAAAGCCGAAAAAGAAATTGATAAAAAAATAAATAAAAAGAAAGAAAATAACGATAAAAAAATTGTAGAAGGAAATAATAAAAAAACACCTAAAAACGATTCTATAAAAATTTGGCGTAATTTTAAATTTATACCAGGTGAAAAAGTTATATTTTTTGATAATTTAAAATATGAAGAAGTTGGAGAATTTCCTTCTAAATGGGATCTTTTTGAAGGAGGCTCAGAAATTGCTTTATTCAACAATCAAAAAGTAATAATTCCTACGACTAAATACACCAATGCAATTTCTCCTTTATTTAAAAAAGACAATTATTTAGGTAATGAATTTACTATAGAATTTGATATTTATATAGATGATATTAATAATATTAATGACTGGCTTGATTTTAAAATATTTTTCACTGGCACAATTAAAAAATACAAAAGCTTGGGTTATGGCGGTGACATTACAATAACTCATAGAAAAAATAAGGTTGAGGGTAACATATATACTAAAGATCAAAGATTTTATCTTGAAAACATAAATTTTGGTTCAAAGAAAAGTTGGCACCATATTTCTATATCTTATTATAAAAAGAAACTAAAAATATACCATAATGAAAAAAGAATTGGTAACATCCCTAATTTCCCTACTGATATAAAAGGTTTTACCATAGTTTTAGAGACTCCTAAGTCATTTGACAATAGAAAACTAATTACTGGTATTAAAAATATACGTATTGCTCATGGAGGTGGGCAAATGTATAAACGTATAATGAGTGAAGGTAAATATGTTACAAATGGAATTCTTTTTAATTCAGGAAAAGCAAAAATAAAACTGCAATCTATGGGAATTATAAATAAAATAACTACAGTTTTAAAAGAAAATCCAGATTGGAAAATGAAAATAATCGGATACACAGATAGCGATGGGAGCGCCAATGGTAACCTTAAACTTTCAAAAAAACGTGCTGATGCTGTTAAACAAGCAATAATACTTCAAGGAATTTCTGAAACACGATTAACTACTATTGGAAAAGGAGAAAACGAACCATTGAATACCAATAGTACTCCTGAAGAAAAAGCAAATAACCGCAGAGTTGCTTTTATTAAAATTTAGCTCACTTAAATTATCGAAATACTATTTAAAGCATAGAAGTATTGATTACAAATATGTTAAAATTAAAGAAAATCACTTTCAATGTATTTTTAGAAAGTGATTTTCTTTTTAAACCTTTATGATTTTTCTAAATTTGTTGTGTTCTATAAAACATTAACAAAGAAAACTTATGAAAAAAAAGATACTATTTTCTGCATTACTTATTTTACTTAGTATCATTATTTATCAAATCTATGTTTTCACCACTGTTGATGAAGACAATATTAATCCTATTTATTTAATTCCTGATGATGCTGTTTTTCTTATAGACACTGAGCGCCCTATAGACACTTGGGATGAGATTAGTAATAGTAATATTTGGAAACACCTACAAAAAAACTCTTATTTTAATACTGTTACTGAAAGCCTTAATAACCTTGACAAAACGTTTAAGGAACAGCAAAAAATAATACAATTTTTAGGCGAAAGAGACATCCTTATTTCAATACACGTTTATAAACCAAAAACATACGGATTATTTTATGTTGTTGATTTACAAAAAATTTCTAAACTAAGTTTTTTAAAAAGCTCTATTGCTAAACTTGCTGGTGAAGGATATAAAGTAACAAAAAGGCAATACCACAATCATGAAATAACAGAATTATACGATAAAAAAAAGAGAGAAACTTTATATATTTCTTTTATTAAAAATCAATTAATAGCCTCTTATACGCACGTATTAGTTGAAAATTCAATTGATCAATATTTAGAACCAGTTATTGGTAGAGATGTTGACTTTGTTGAAATTAACAAAGAAACTCCTGAAGATGGTTTATTTAAACTATTTATTCATTACAAATATCTTAATAAATACTTGTCTTGCTTTTCTAACAAAGTAAATTCTGATATTTTAAAAACTATTGGAAATACATGGCTTTATTCTGGTTTTGATGTTGGATTAAAAGAAAGCACAATAATTCAAGCAGAAGGATTCACCAACTTTGACCTAAGTTCGGAAAGTTACTTGCGAGCTTTACAAAAGTCAGGAAAAGGAAAACGGTCTATAGCTAAAATAGCTCCTAAAAATACAGCACTCTATTTAAGTTTTGCTTTTGACAGCTTTGATGAATTCCATGAAAATTTCGAAGCCATAAAAGAAGAAAATCAAAATAATTTTAAAGCGTATACAGAACAGGTTACTGATATTGAAAACAGATTAGATATCAACTTAAAAGAACATGTTTTTAGCTGGATTGGAAACGAAATAGCTTTATTACATATTAATGATGCCATTTCTAAAAAACAAAAAGATGTAGCTGTTGTATTAAAAACAAATAGCATTAATAAAGCTAAAGAAAATTTAGACTTTATTTTAACAAAAATAAAAGAAAAAACACCTTTAAAATTCAAGCAAATAAATTACAAAAACCAAACTATAAACTTTTTAGACTTAAAAGGTTTCTTTAAAATGTTAGCGGGTGATTTATTTTCTAAAATGGAGAAACCATATTTTACAATTATAGATGACTATGTTATTTTTAGTAATAGTCCTAATACTCTAAAAGAGATAATTAATACACAATTAATTGGCTACACTTTAGCTTCTAGCAAAAAGTTTTTAGATTTCAATGATCAATTTGATGAGAAATCAAGTTTGTTTGCATACATAAATACTCCATACATTTATGATGATTTACTAAGTTTTACTGATAGAAAAACTCAAAGAAAAATACATAAAAACAAAGATTATTTAATTTCTTTTTCTCAAATTGGACTTCAGTTAATTTCCAGAGGTAGTCATTTTGAAAATTATTTAGCAATTGCATACGAAAACCCTGTTGAAATTGGTAAGCAATTAAGAAACAATAAAAATTTAAAAAGAGATTTATTAAAAAAGCTTGTTAATGAAAATGATACAGCATCAGTAGCAATGACAAAAGAAACTTTTTTTAAAATACCCGAAATATTTCCAAATGATTTAAGTGCTTCAGAATTTATAAAGAAACACGATACTGGCACTATAAAATTTGAAGTTGAATTAAAAAACGGTTTAAAAACATGGTGATTATAGTGAATACTATAAAAACGGGAATTTAAAAATAACAGGAAAGTACAAAAAAGGAGTTCAAATAGGTACTTGGAAAGCCTACAGAGAAAAAGATGAAGAACTCTTATTCAAAAAACGATTTTAAATTGTAAATATATTCTGCAATAATTACATTTGCAGGCATTAAAACTTAATTATTTAGAAATGGGAAGAGCATTTGAATTTAGGAAAGCTAGAAAAATGAAGCGTTGGTCAGCTATGGCGAAAACCTTTACTCGTATTGGTAAAGACATTGTAATGGCAGTAAAAGAAGGTGGCCCAAACCCTGAAACTAACTCACGTTTACGTGCTGTTATTCAAAATGCTAAGGCTGCAAATATGCCAAAAGATAATGTTGAACGTGCTATTAAAAAAGCCTCAGATAAAGATACTGCTAACTATAAAGAAACACTTTTTGAAGGATATGCTCCTCATGGAGTTGCTGTAGTTGTAGAAACTGCTACTGACAATAATAACAGAACTGTTGCTAATGTACGTGCTGCTTTTAATAAATGTAATGGTAATATGGGAACCTCTGGATCTGTTATTTTTATGTTTGACCATACTTGTAACTTTAGAATTAATGAAGAAAGCTTACAAATAGACCTGGAAGAATTTGAATTAGAAATGATTGAGTTTGATGTAGAAGAAGTTTTTAAAGACGAAGATGGTATTATGATTTATGCTCCTTTTGAGCAATTTGGTGGTATCCAAAAATATTTAGAAGAAAACAATTTAGAGATTTTATCTTCTGGTTTTGAACGAATTCCAACCACAACTACCAAACTTACAACCGAACAACAAGAAGAAGTTGAAAAGCTTTTAGAGAGATTAGAAGAAGAAGACGATGTTCAGAATGTTTACCATTCTATGGAAATGTAATCTCAATAAACATAGCATTCACAGCACCAACCCTCTATTTTACTAGAGGGTTTTATTTTTCATAATTATTTATTTTTGTTTATTTTTGTTAAAAAAGTGAACCAATAGTGAACCAATAAAATATTTATGAATTTCAGCTTACAATTAAGGTCCTATAAAAAGAAAAACCAAACACAAGCTATACGGTTACGCTTCTTCACTAATAAGAACGATATTCAATACATTGACACAAAAATATCAGTTTTAAAAAACCAATGGGACTCAAAAAAACAAGTTGTTAAAAAACACCCTTTAGAAGAAAGTTTGAATGCTAAACTAAACGCATTACTTACAGAAGTAAAAAAAGTTCATTATAAAAATGAAGGTGCTTCCGCAAAGAGACTTTTACAAATTTATAAAAACACTAAACAATTTGACACTTCATCTTTTTTAGACTTTTATCAATCTTTAGTTGATGAAATGATCTTAAAAGAGAAAATTAGATCAGCAAACACTACCCAAAAATACATTAGTAAACTAAAAAAATACTCTTCCCATATTTCATTTTCAGATTTATCTGTTAATTGGGCAACAGACTATGAAAATTATTTACTCAAAAAAGGAAATAAAATAAACACAATAGCTTCCAATTTTAAATCAATATACTCAGCTCTAAATAAAGCTATAAAACTTGGCTTAATAAACTCTAACCCTATTAAAGGTTATAAAATTGTTGTAGAGAATGTAGAAAAAGAATCTTTATCACTTGAAGAAATTGAAAAAGTAATAAATTTAGAAATACACCCTAGACATAAAGGAATGATTAAAGCTAGAGATATATGGTTATTTTCATTTTATACAGCTGGTATGAGATTTACTGATATATGTCAATTAAAATGGATTAATATAATAGGTAATGATATTGTTTACACAATGAACAAAGCTAAAACTAGATCTGGTTCACGAAGAACAATACCTTTGAATCCTAAATCTATTGAAATACTAGAAAAATATAAGAACAAAGATGATTTTTATGTATTCCCTCCTCTATACAATCATAAAAACTCTTCAATAACAACAATTGAACATAGAATATACATTACTAATAATAATCTAAATAGGGCTTTAAAAATAATTGCAAAACAGTGTGATATAAACAAACCTATATCCATGCACATGGCAAAACATTCCTTTACTGATTATGCTGTAAAAAGTGATGTTGGGTTATTAATGATTTCAAAATTACTTGGACATACCAAATTATCTACAACTCAGCATTATTTAAAAGATTTTTATCACAAAGAAGAATCAGATACTATCAACAAGTTATTTGGTTAATTAAACAAGATTTTTCTAATCTTACACTTTGCAAAAAACATTAATATTTCTTACGTTTGATATTGAAAAAAAATTGTTAGAATACTCAATTTCTATATCTACATTTTTTAGGCTATATACATACCAACAATAAAGAACTATGGATACCCGTAAAGTAACCCTTTATTTATTACCATAAAATATAAAAAATTACTTAAAGCACTTTCATCTTTATAAGTTATTTTAAGTATAAAACTCTATTAATAGTAATTTCCTGCAATTAAAAAGAGAAAATATATTTCAAATGGAAATACATAATTTGCTATATAAAAATAGGATTAATGAAAAAAGATATAAAAAATTATTTAAATAGTTATAATTTACCAAAAATTGAACCTTTAATACTTATAAAACAAATTGGATCATTACTTTTCTTCTTTTTTTTACCTTTAATTACAATATCTCAATCAAAATCATTTTTTTGTTTTGTTATAGAATATATATCAAGTTATCATATCAATTTACAAATATTTAGTATTGCCACATATGGATGTCTTTTTTTAATAATTATTTACTTTATTTTTACAATAAGAAAGAAATATTTTGCATCTAAATTAGAAATGTTTTCTTTATATACACTATTAATTATCACCTATCATATTAGCACTAATGCTACTATTATTTATGAAATTGATATACATTTTGGTAATTCTGCTACTCTTCTATTAGAACTTTTATTATTAATCTTAGTTTTAGTTTTATTCAGTTTAATAATAAAGCATTTTTTTGGCTACATTGATCAAATTCGGAAAAAAGAAAACAAAGAAAACATGTTTCTAGAAGATTCTTTTAACTTTTGGAAAGAGAAAATCAAAAAAGGGTCTCATATCACAAAACCTTCTGAAGAAATTTCTAACATAATAAAAAGTAATAATTTTGACAAATCGTTTTCTATAGGTATTACTGGTCACTGGGGAAGTGGGAAATCATCATTATTATCCATCGTTAAAGATCATTTAAAAAATGAAAAAAATATAGTTTTAGTTGACTTTAAACCTTTTCATAATCATAACCAAAATGAAATCATAGAGTATTTTTTTGATATTTTTAAAGATCAACTAAGAAAGTATGACGGTACATTATCAAATAAAATAATTGATTATGCTAAAAAACTTAATGAAGTATACGAGAATAAAACATTCGGAACTATAATTAATAATATATTCGATTATAATAATAAATCATCCGACACACTTTATATTGAAATTAATAAAAGTATAAAAAAAATTAATAAAAAATTTGTTATATTCATAGATGATCTAGATAGACTACAAAAAGAAGAGATATTTCATGTTTTAAGACTTATTAGAAGTACAGCTAATTTCTATAACACTTTTTTCATAACTGCTATAGATAAAACTCAAATAATAAAACAATTAAACCACATAAATTCTAATCACACTAATTATTTAGATAAGTTTTTTCAATTAGAAGTTTTTATACCTAAAATAAACCATTGGGATTTAAAAATTTTCTTTATTGAACAATTAAAAGAAAAAACAAAATTAAGCTTTAATGAAAATTACAGTTTTAATTTTAAACTTTTTAATTTTTTTATATTCAACTATAGAGATATAATAAGACTTGTAAACCAAATTAATTTCGAATCATTATTATTAAAAAAACCTTCTTCAATTGACCACAATGATTTAATAGTTTTTTCTATTTTTAAATTAAGATACCCTGAGATTTTTGAAAAATTAAAATTAAATCATAATGAATATCTAGTATTAAATAACGGTTATTACGAATTAGAAAATTCTAAAACTGTAGCTTCAACTGTAGCTCCATTGAGTAAACAAGAAGAAATTATTGATGATTATAATTCACAAAAAAAAGGTTTAAAGTTAATTTTTGATTATCTTTTTGGTTCAAACCCTAATAAATCTGATAAAAACATATGCTTTTCAGAAACATTTAGTTTAGCCCTTAATCCTAACTCAGCAATACTAAGTACACAAGGTATTAAAAATATAATAAATGATTTTAAAAAAAATGAAGCCTTCAATTTTTCTTTGAAATTTCCTGATGCAATTACAATAACTAAATTTTTAAATAAAATTGGTGCTGGTGAAAATTCAACTTACACAGATAACGAGAGCTTTGAATTGTTTAAAATAATAATAATTTTATTTGATATTAATTTTGACAAAATAAATCATCAATCATATTTTAAAACTTTTGACAAAATAATAGAATTTTGCAAGCCTGACAGAGCTATTGAATTTTTATATGATTATATAAAAGATGATTATTTTAATTACCCTAGTGATTCAATTAACTCAATTATATTACATATTGATGATCAATTTAAAAAACAAGATTCTATTTGGAAAAATCATACAGAAAAATTAAATAAATTAACTGAAAATATTGTTGACTTATTTAAACCTCATAGAGCAGATAAAACAGTAGAATATGCATGGTCGGTTTTTAACTTCTTTAACCGAATAAGTTTTATAGACAAAGAGAAACTTAGGTCATCAATTCTATTCAATTTAGAAACAATAAGTGATAAATTAAAATTCTTTATAAATAATAATAATAATGGTCTAATAAGATTTAACCAAACATTAGTCTATTATTTTTCCAATTCAAAAGACGAGCTTGCCGATAGGTTATATTTTGGGATAGAAAACATTCCTTATAAGCTAAAATTACTTCTAAAATTAGAGAGTTTATTTTCCAATAAAAATATTTATTTCCCTATTGAATTAAAAGATATAAACATAATTACTAAAACAGATAGTATATACATGCTAGCATCATTTCCTTACGAAGTAGATTGGGATCCTCATTATAGCATAGGTTTTTTTAATCATAAAAAAGCAATTCTTATTGATACAGCCATAATTAAGACAAGAACCGTCTATTATTTTAAAGTAACTGAAATTAAAGATAACTTAAAATTATTTAATGAATTCAAAGAACCATACAGGTCCAACAGCGAAAAATACAACCAACTAAAATCAGACACTTTACGTGACATAGCTTATGGAATGTGGCCAAGACCAGATGGAATAGAATCCTTTGGTAATTTTATTTTTTCAAATAACAATTATGCTATAATCAATCCTCCTAATGACCTAAAAAACAAAATTAAACTAGCAGTATTAGACAACTTCCTAGATCTTAGTTTTTTTGATGAAAATTTATCATAGAAGACATTTTTTAATTCAAAACTATTTCAGGTTAAAATTGAGATTTAATACCTAATAACTAACAGGATGTAAAATATCACTTCTATTACTATCAACTCTTTTAAAAATGTCTTGAGAAACTGAAAAAGCTTCAATTTCATTTTTAGTAAACGTATGCAATAGGGTTTTAATCGTATCTTGATTATCATCACAATGAAGCCATTCATATTCATCGGATTGATCAAGTATTAATGGCATACGATAACTTCCTTTTGAGTTTGGTGAATTATGAATCTTTTTAAACAACGGATTTGCTTCCGTAGTTATTAAACTAGCTGAATATAGCGGATTAATACCATCATCAATTACACTATACACTCCAGCAAACGCAAATAACTGATGGTTATTCATTTGAAAATAATACGGAATAGATCCTTTTACTCCTGGATCTTTATGTGGCTCGTATAATCCGTCTGCAATTATTAAACAACGCTGCCAATTTATAAACTGACTATACAGCTGGCTTTCAAATAATCGCTCTCGAGTTGCATTTAGTGTATTTGTTTTTCGTAAAAACTCTGAACGTTTTGATAAATCGTAGTAAGAAGGTAATAATCCCCATGAAGCAAAATCTATTGTTTCAGGATCTTCTTGACGAATGATGTACAAGTTTTTTGTTTCCCAACCATTAAAATGATAGTATGACTCATACGCTTCAGGGTGTTCAAAAGTAGCATTAAATCTATCTTCTAATTTTCTAGGTTCTTTTTTAGTATTTGAAATATGATAACACATTATTTTACAGAAATTATATCTTTCAATCGTGTCGTATAATTGGGTGATAACTTCTGCTGTCTCATGATCCAGGTACGGTTTGGATTTTGAGTAGCCATTTTAATAACATCTTTATGATATTTGGTATTCATTTTATCAATGGCACTCATTAAAGGTTGCATTTTATACCCTTCATTTCCAAATATTGTTAATTGCTGAGAAGTCATCGGTGTAATATTTCCAACGATCACACCTGCTCTTTTATACTTATAACCTTCTTTAAATATACGTTTTAATCCTAAAATAGCGTAGGTATTTAAATCATTATTAATATTTGAAGCATACGGAAGTGTAATTACTGTACTCTTTGAATATTGTTGCGCATCCTGTTTATGCCTATTGGTAGAAACAAAAACAATTACATACCCACAATACGAACCTTGTTTTCGTAACTTCTTAGCACACTCTACTGCAAATGTTGAAACTCGTTCTCTAATATCATCAAACTTCATTAAATCACTAGCAAAAGAACGTGTAGTAGCAATGTTCTTTTTATCTTTCACTTCTTCGTCTAGTGCTAAAGTTTGCAAACCACTCAAATCTCTTTGAAGTCTCATACCTACAATACTCATGTTTTTCTTCACCCAATCAGGATGCAATTGAGTAAAATCATACCCCGTATTCACATTCAAAGCACGAAGCTTTTTAGCATATTTTCTACCAATACCCCAAACATCTTCAATAGCTAACCATTTAAGAGCTTTGATACGTTTCTCTTCAGAATCTATAATATGAACTCCTTTTGTTTGCGTAGGAAACTTTTTAGCTACTCTATTTGCTACTTTACTTAATGCTTTGGTTGGAGCAACACCAATAGAAATAGGAATACTCGTCCATTTTCCTACACAATCTTTCATTTCTAAGCAATGCTCTCTAATATTAAAATGTTTTTCAAAACCATCAAACTTTAAAAAAGATTCATCAATAGAGTAAATTTCAATATCAGGAGTGTATTGTTGTAGTATATTCATTACACGTTCACTCATATCAGCATATAACGGATAATTAGAACTAAACACATGAATATTGTGTTGCTTAAAAATTGGCTTGTATTTAAAAGCTACAGCCCCCATTGGAATACCAAACTTTTTAGCTTCATTTGAACGTGCAATAACACAACCATCATTGTTACTTAAAACAACGATTGGTTTATTATTTAAATCTGGACGAAATAGCCTTTCGCAGGAAGCATAAAAATTATTACAATCAACCAATGCAAACATATTGCAAAAATAAAACAAAAATATGTTTGAATCTGCTTTTGTTGATAAGTTGTGTTCTCACAATTGTTTAAACATTGAAAATCATTGATTTTCACTTTGCAAAAAGCAATTATATTTCTTACGTTTGGTATTGAAAAAATTGTTAGAGTACTCTATTGCTATATCTACATTTTTTTAGGCTATATACTTACCGAAAATAAAGAACTAAGGATACCCGTAAAATTACCTTAGTACCACTTTATATATTTACCTAAAGTTCCTTTTATCTGGAACAATAATCCAATAAACGAGAACTTTGTTCTCTATATAACGAGTTACCCAACATTAGAACAAAATGAGTATAATCCGACCAAGACTTAATGATTTTTATAATATTCCTATAACTCAAGAAGAGGTCGATTTTGCAATTCCGTTTATTGATGAGGACATTCCTTTGTATGTTGACCCTTTCCTTCTTTGGAAATCACCTTCAATGCAGGATAATTCATTACATCTTTCAATAACTAATAGTTTTAACCAATTAGGTCATTTAATTTCAAATGGAAAAGAAAAAGAAGCATTAAATATACTTATAAGAGCATCTGAGTGTGACGAAGTTGGCTTAGGAAATTCAAAAACTAAAGTTGGTAAAAGAATTGGAAAGAAATTAGGTTTGAAAATTTTAAATCAATTCACGTCAATTCCACAATTACAAAAAAATGGATTTATTCATTTTGAGGAAATTCAACTATTAGTTGATAATTTTTCAAAAGATAGAGTAAGTGATATTGCCTGTAATTTTATTCAATCGTTTTTAGTAGACTACACAATTGAACAGTCAGAAAAATATGGAATTCCAATTGAAAAAATTAAACTAACGAACCTTTACAGTTCAAAAACAAATACTTTTGGAGAAGAGGATACCTACCTACCTATTAACCCAAATACTAAAACACCAATAATTTTCACACCCAAAAGATGGTTAAAACATATTCCTTGGATAAATACAGATGACTATTTTAATAATTATTATGTCAAAAACATTCATAAAGAAGGAGACGAATTTCCAGGTAAAATAAAATTATTAGATTTTAATAGACAGAACTATGATATGGTTCAAGCATACACAGCTATTAAAGAAAAACAAATAGAAAACTGCAAAAACGACCCTCTTTTTACTCAAATTCCAATTACGTCAGCCAAAAGAAAAATTTCAACGATAACAAAACTACCAACAGGTAAAACAAATAATGCAGATAGAAAATTTGAAGATAACGTATGTCAACTTATGACCTCGCTCGTTTATCCTCATTTAGATTTTGCTCAAGAACAAAGCAGAACCGAATCAGGTGTTCAAATTAGAGATTTAATATTTTACAATAATAAATCAAGTGATTTTTTAAAAGAAATTTATGAGGCATATAATTGTAAACAGATTGTGATGGAACTTAAAAACGTAAAAGAAGTTCAACAGTCGCACATATTGCAATTAAATAGATATTTAAAAGAACAGTTTGGTGGGTTTGGTATCATCATAGCGCGAAATCCTATACCTAAAAAAGTAACTAAAAATATAATTGATTTGTGGTCAGCTCACAGAAAATGTATTTTAGTTCTAGACGATTCTGATTTAAAAATGATGACACAAGTTTTTGAAAGTAAACAACGAGACCCGATTGAAGTTATAAAAAAGAAATATATTGAATTTACGAGGGCTTGTCCTTCTTAATAAGAAAAAAAATGAACGCAACTGAAGTCCACTTATTTGAAAAAACGCAAAGTCAACTTGAAGGCTTACTTACAGAAGTAACAATTCTAGCTAAGAAATCACCTAATGATGGAGTGAATAAATTTAAATTGAAATTTATTAATGAAATTATAGTTAATGGTAATAAGGTTCTTGGAAAAACATATAAACCATTAGATTCTTTTGAAAAATTTGACGAAGATGATTTACCCTCAAATAGCGATATTACATTTATCTTATCGCAATATTTGAATTGTTTTGAAAAAAAACGAGCCGATAATATATATCGCGAACAGAAATACGATGGTAACAAATACTTCTACGAATGGTATTGGTCTATCGACAAATCCAAATCTAAAATTAAAACGGCACCACCAAAAAAGATAAAATAATATGGGAAATAGAAAATCACTTCCGACAGATGAAGAAGTTTTAAAATTTGAAATGCTCAATGAACTAACTGATTCAATCTATACTGAGATGAAAGAATTCTCAAAGAAAAAGCCTGATGATGCTCTTAATAAATTTAAAGTAAAAAATGTAAATAGAGTACTTACCCAATTAAAGAGTTTCCTTAAAGATGAGCCTACTGTCGATTTTTTAGATTTATTAGACGATGAAAGTTTACCAACAAATAGTGATGCAATTTTAATTATAGGTCAATTCAAAGCATCAATGGACAATTTTAGAAATAAATACAAAACAAAATATAGAGTTTGGAAAACTATTGAAAATCCAAATGGTAATTCCAGTTATTAAAAAAACGTTGGGTAACAACGTATATAAAAAATAGCGGTTATAGTGCTTAAAAGAAAGCATAAATAATAAAATTAAGGTCAGTTATAAACCGAAAAGTTAGTTCTTAAAAACCCGCTACTTTTCATATACAAACCCGTTAGCAAACATTATGACCCGTCCTAAAATAAGGCTACATAATTTTAAACATTATGTACAAAAATGACAAAGTAATTAGACGTTACAGCGAACCTTTTAAATTAAAAATTTTAGCCGAACTTACCATCGGAAAACACACAAAGAGCGAACTTTGTAAACTCTATTCCATTGCTCCTACAACAGTAAATGAGTGGATTAAAAAATACAACCGTAAAGACTTAATGAACACCAGAGTAAAAGTGGAAACTAAAGACGAAATATCTAGAATTAAAGCGCTTCAAAAAGAAATAGAACAGCTTAAAAAATTACTACTTAAAAAAGATCTGGATGCTATGATCGAAGAATCCTATCTTGAAGTAGCGGCGGAAGATCTCGGTTACAAATCTATTGCTGATCTAAAAAAAAAGTTAAGTATAAAGCCTTAATTAAAGCTAAAGAAAAAGCTAAGGGATTTGCTTCTTTAAAGACTATAACCCATTGTTTTGGACATAAACGTGACGCGTATTATAAATACAAATCTAGAGCTGATAAACGTTTAAAAATAGAACAACAGATTATTAACATCGTTAAAAAAAGACGCAAATCCCTTCCTAGAGAAGGTGTAAGAAAACTTGTGAAATCGTTAAATGTAGATTTTAATAAAGCTAATATTAAAGTTGGTAGAGATACTTTATTTAATGTGCTTAGAAAACATCAAATGTTAACCCTTAGAAGGAGAACAAGTGCTAGAACCACAAACTCTTATCATCGTTTTTATAAATATAACAACATCATAAAAGGCCTGGAAGTTACTAGAAATAACCAAGTTTGGGTATCTGATATCACATACATTAGAACCGTAAAAGGGTTTTGCTATTTGGCTTTAATAACTGATATGCATTCTAGAAAAATAGTAGGTTACGACCTAAGTGATAGTTTAGAATTAAAAGGATGTGTAAGAGCTCTTAATAAGGCTATTTATCAAGCTAAAGACATTAAACAACTCATTCATCACTCGGATAGAGGAATACAGTATTGTAGTAATCTGTACACACAAATACTTAAAAGAAAAAAGATAGAGATTAGTATGACCCAAGAAAATCATTGTTACGAAAACGCAATGGCAGAGCGCGTAAATGGAATTTTAAAAGATGAATTTTATCTCGACCAAACCTTTGATAACGTGAGTCACGCAAAGAGAGCGGCAAAAAATGCAATTAATTTATACAACGAAATAAGATTACACTTATCTTTAGACTATAAAACACCTAATATGGTATATAAATTATCAGCTTAAAAATCAATTTTAACCTGTAGCCATATTTCAGGACTAGACAGCTGACTAAACTATGTTACAAAATCATATAACGGTTAAAAACAGACATAAGAAGTTTATAAAAACAATATGTGAAACCGAAATAGTCTATGGACTAAAAAACAAAAAAGGTTTTGCAACTTCAAGTTCTGTCCATTATGATGATGAGAATGGAGAACCAGCTGGAATGATATGCTTTTGGGCTGAAAAAGCACGTGCAAAATCATGTATTAAAGACGGTTGGAAAAAATACCAAGTGACCGAAATACGGTTATCTGAATTTATGGAAAACTGGTGTATTGGAATGGAAAATGACGGACTTTTAATTGGAACCCAATTTGACCAAAATATGTTCGGATTTGAAGCAGAACCTTTGGAATTAATTCTTGACTTATCATCTGAACTAAACTCTCTTGGAAAAGAATTAGATTTAAAGAAATTTGACGGGATAGCGGACTTGGAAAAACAAGTCAAAGCCTCAATTGAATAAAAAATAGATTAGCGAATGGACATAAATATATCATATTATTTAGCTGAACACGGATGGAGTACTTGCTGGATAAATACAAAAGATAAAACTTATGAAATGTCTATCACTCATATTTTTCACGAAGATCCAATCGAAGAATGTATGAATTGCATACTTAGAATGATAAACGGACAGAAAAACTCTGAATTTAAATGGTACGGAGAACCTGGTGGAGAAAGAATAACCTTAAAAGAAGTTGAAACTGAAAAAAATATGATTGAATTTACTGTAGATCAATTCACTAATGATTGCGGAGAAATTATTGACGACTTTGAGGAGGCTCTTAAATTTTCTATCTCGAAAAAATTATTAGCGACTATGTTTTACTACGAATTCAAGAAAATATCAGAACTTTTAAAAGATAATAGCTATAATAAAAACAGAAATTCTGATTTTCCTTTTCAAGCGTTTAAGACATTCGAAAAAGAGGTTTTGGAATATCTAAATTAAAAAAGCCAGCAGGTAACAATGTATAAAAAACATAGTGCTCTGGTTCTTAATCGAAAGGTCTGTGTTTATTTGCAAAGTTGCTAAATATAAAATTTGGCGTTTATAGTAAAAAGATAAAAGCAAAATATTTATATTTAGCTAAGTAATAAACCGAAACGATAGTGCTTATCACCTGCCCTACGATTTCTTATACTTAACGTTACAAGCAAGCTGAACAAACCAACATAAATGGAAATATTGATAATAACAGGACCACCATATTCTGGGAAAGGAACACAATGTGAAATTTTAAAAACACAACTTAATTTTGAACATATATCAACAGGAGATAGATGCCGATTAGAAAAACAAAATGAAACCGAAATCGGAAAAATAATGTCCGAATATGAAGAAAAAGGAGATTTAGTTCCTGATTCGATTATGAAAGACCTTTTCAGTCAAATATTGGACGAAAACAGTTCAAAAGGAGGAATTATATTAGACGGTTATCCAAGAACTGAACCACAAGTTAATGACCTAATTGAACTTGTGAATTCAAAACAAATGAGTATTGGAAAAGTGCTGAATATAGATGTGCCGAAATCTGAACTTTTAAAACGAGCGGAAAAAAGAGCCGAAACATCAAACAGAAAAGATGACAAAGACCCTAAAATTCACATTAAAAGAATTGAGGTTTTTGAGAATTCGACAAGACCAGCAATTGAATATATGAAATCAAAAATTAAAGTTCTGACCTTTGATGGACTTGGAACAATTGAAGAGATAACTGAACGAATAAAAGCCAGCTTGTAACAAAGAACTGTGGTAAAAAAAACTAATTTTTGTTTAATTTTTAACCAAAGTATTTCTGTAAGTTTCATCGTATATTAATCTTGATTTCGCGATAGCAAAGGCTTGTTTTAATAGCTTATTACAAACGGCTATTAAGGCAAGTTTCCAAAGCTAAATCTCTATTTATTCAAGAATATGAGACTTCAAAAGGAATTAATGAACTGATTAGGTTAATAGATAAACCGACTCAAATTGAATTTAAAAAAATAGTAGAATTAATCAAGTTAGTTAATAATACTGAACATTATAGTGGTTCTCAATGGCACGACTATAAAATTCATTTGAATGCAGTATTACTAAAAAATGAATTTGAATCAAAAATATTATAAAAAGCCAACAGGTAACATTGGCAATAATTAAAAAACAAATGAAAAAAATCAATCTTATCGTAATAATCTGTCTTATTCTTTGTTCTTGTCAGAACAACAATGAGCAATTAGAAGTTTTTCCTGTCGAAAAAATTAATTCATCAAATCCCGATCCAAATCTAGCTCTAATCCCTGTAATGAATGGAAGCATATTTTTTATAGCTGGAAAAAATACTCCAAAAAATGCTACTTATAGAATGTATTTCGACACTTCTGAAAATCCTAAAACAGTATTTGATTTAACAACAACAGAAAAGAAATATACCAATTTGAAAATTAATAAAACTTATTATTGGAGAGTAGAAACAATTGGAGTAAAAGGAGAAGTTTTAGCAAGCTCGCCTATTTGGAATTTTACAACAGATAATAAAATTATTGTAAGAACCCAAAAAGATTTGGAACTATTAGGTAGTAATAAATATTCAAAAATTGAAGGAACATTAGTTATTGGAGACCTATTCAGCCTTACTGAAACACTTCCTCCTCCAACAGATATATCTGACTTATCACCTTTAAGCGATTTAACACATGTCCTAAAACTTGTAATAAACAATAATAACTCTCTTATAAACCTTAATGGATTATCAAACCTTAAAGTTATTTATAACGATTTATTTATTGGTCAAGGACAAAATTTAAGTGGAGGTAACTCATCATTAGTTGATATTAGTGCTTTATCAAAAATACAATCACTAAATGGAACATTAATAATATACAACAACAATAAACTGAAAAGTTTAAAGGGTTTAGAACTTCTAAAATCTATTCGTAAAGATTTAGTTATTGAAGATAACTCCATATTAAATAATTTTTGTGCTCTTACAACACTTTTTAATAATACTGGATTATCTGAAAATTATTATGTCAAAAACAATAAATATAATCCCACTAAAAAAGACTTAATAGAGAAAAGATGTAATAATTAATCAGATACTAATAATGGACGAATGAGTTTAACATTTAGAAAAATTCAATAATTATTAAAAAAATAAAAAGTTTTCTTTTTATCAAACTACACAAAAATTATAAAAAACAATTTGCAACCACAATTCTCTTTATTTGATTTACTTATTTTAATTGGAATTATTCAAGGAGTCATTACTAGCATATTATTACTTAGTACTAAGAAAAATAAAAACAGTAATAAATTTTTAGCTTTTGCTTTATTATCTTTTTGTTTTTTAAGTACTAAACCTCTTCTACACACTTTAAATTTATGGAATACATCCTTTTTTCGATTTTTCCCTAACGGAATAGAATTAGCATTATCTCCTTTAATTTATTTTTATATAAAATCTCTCATATCTCCAGAATTTCGTTTTAAAAATAAAAATTGGATACATTTTATCCCTTTCACTTTGGCACAAACGTATGCTTTTGTTGTTTACTTTTATGCTTTACTAAGTCCCGATTTTTATGAAAAAGATTTAATTGCCCTAAACTTCAAGTTTAACTATATAAAACAACTAGAAGAATATTTACTATTGGCTTTTCTACCTTTCTATCTATTTTATGGCTATAAAGAACTTACTGATTATAAAAAATGGTTATGTAATACAACATCAGACAATACATATCCAAATTTTAAGTGGCTACAAAACATCTATTCACTATCTATCTTAGTTAGTGTTTTTTTACTTACAAACCATACTTTAGATATATTTTTCAATCTAAAAAACAAAACAATTATTCATTATAATCTACTTACTCTTTTTATAGCTTTTATAATTTATTATTTAGGATTAAAAGGATACTTACAGCCTAATTATACGTTCAGCAGACATGAAATTACTTCTCAAAACAAATCAGTTATACCACTCTCTAATATTAAACTAGAAGAAACGATAGATCATCTTCAAAAAGCAATGCTTAAAGATAAAATTTATTTAAACCCTAAATTAAATATTTACGAACTATCAAAGTTATTAGGTATTTCTCAAAAAAGTATATCGTTGGCCATTAATCAACATTATAAAATGAATTTTAGAGACTTCATAAACGACTATCGTATAAATGAAGTTAAGTCTAAACTAAATGATTCAAACTACAAAAAAATGTCAATTCTTGGTATAGCTCTTGAATGTGGTTTTAATTCCGAAGCTAGCTTTTATCGTATTTTCAAAAAAAATACAGGAATATCTCCAAAAGAATTTATTGAACTTAAAAATGATACTAAACTATAGTTTTTACTCTCAAAACAGGTTATGAGAGTTCCTTTTTAAATAAAAAAGTAACGAATTGAAAAGCTTTTTTGTCCTTTGTATAAATAAATATTTACATTATGAATTATACATCAATCAAAAAATGGATACTAGTCATTTTTTTAATTTTAATTACTATTAGCATTGTATCTTGTATTGGAATTAAATCACAAATCAACCAACATCTTGGAAAAAACACAGAATTAGTAGACACATCAATTTTTAAAATTTCATCCAACCCAATAGCTATAAAAAATATAAGTGTATTATCTCCGGATAGTTCAAAAATGTTAGATAGTTTAACTGTTTTAATTAAAAACGGAAAGATCTTAAACATTGCCAAAGGAATAAATATTACAAACCAATACAAAATAATAAACGGAACAGGAAAATACCTTATTCCTGGTTTTATAGACTCTCACGTACATTTAAAAAACAGTAAAAATGATTTACTTCTATATTTGGCTAATGGTGTTACTTACATAAGTGAAATGACCGGAAGTAAAAGGCATTTAGAATGGCGAAAGGAAGCTCAAAATGGAGCTGTAAGCCCTAAAATATATGTAGCAACAAGAAAAGTAGGAAGTAAAAAAGGTTTTATTAGAAAAATAAAAGAACTTTATTTTGATCAACCACTAAATTACACAACAGAAAAAAAAGCTAGAAAAGCTGTCCGAAAATTCAAAAAACAAGGATTTGATGCAATTAAACTTAATGGTACATTAAGTAAAGAAATACACCATGCAATTACTGATGAAGCGAAAAAACAAAATATTCTAACTATAGGCCACTTAAGTTACTCTATTGGGTTAAATCATTTTTATTCCTCTGGACAATCACAGTTATCTCATATAGAAGAAATCACTAAAAATACTATGGAAGATTATACTGGCGTTGTTTACAATACTCCTAAACTTTATTTAAAATATCTTAATCAAAATAGTGATTCAATAGCTATAAACCTCAAAAAAAATAATATTGTTGTTTCTTCAACAGTTTGGGTATCCGAAAGTTTTCCAAAACAAAAATTCGAACTTAATAATTTTATTAAAACCATTGAACTTAAATATACAAACCCTGGTTTAATTGAAGGGTCAAGACTAGCTAAAGGCTGGCTTCCTGGAAATAATGCTTATGAAGATATAGAAGTTAAAAAAAATCCAAAAATTAGTGAAAAATCAAAAATATTTTGGAAAACCTACGCTAAAGCAATTAAAATTATGGCTAAAGCATTAATAAGGCATAATGTAATTTTAACAGCTGGAACAGATGCTAATGTTACTGGTGTAGTACCTGGATTCTCTTTACATGATGAATTTGAATCATTAAAAAAATGTGGTATGTCAAACTCTAAAATTCTTCATAGTGCAACAGTTGCTCCTGCTGAATGGATGAAAAGTAATACTGGTAAAATTAAAATTGGTTATGACGCTGATTTGGTTCTTTTAAATAAAAATCCTTTAGAAGATATAAAAAACACGAAATCAATTAACACAGTAATTGCTAATGGAAAATTGTTAAACAGAAGAAGTTTAGACAAAATGTTGCAATTAGTAAAAGAAGCTAATCATAGAAGTAGAAAAATAAACATTGATAAATATATTGAATAAAAAATACCTAGTTTAATACTTTTGAATAATCAATAAAGAAAAATTACTGTTATTTCTAGTGGTAGTTAGAGTGCAAATTAAAAAGTTTGCACTTTTTTGATTATTATAATTACATTTTATAAGTTAGTTCGTCTAATAGTTAATTAGAATCTATAGGTCTTAATTAAATCTGTACTGATGATTCTATCATACTAAAAATACAATCAATGTGCGAATCCAATTTAAATTTATTTAACCTAATCATAATTGCATCTGTTTTTATAGGAACAACATTCGGAATGTTACTTATTTTTACTAAACGAATTAATAGAAAAGCTAATATTTTACTTGGTTTAGTTACCTTTATTATTGTGTTATGGAATATTTGGGTATTAAGTTTAGATTTTCAAATAACAAATTACTTCCCATTATTTTATATAATCCCTTTAAATTTTTCACTAGCTCTTGGTCCATTATTATATTTATACGTAAAAAGAATAACCAATTTTAATCATCTTTTGTCTAAAAAAAGTTTTCTTCATTTTTTACCTTTATTATTAGAATTAGTTGTTCACTTAATTATAAGCTATGATGCTTTTTCAAATAATATTATTGGTATTGAAACAAACACTTACCTTAAATTAATGCCTATTTTACAGTTATTTGCTATTATTTCCATTGTCACATACTCTTTCTTTGCTTTAAAATCTATTAAAAAATATCATTCATGGCTGCATAAAAACTATAGTAATAATGATGCTTATAAATTAAAGTGGCTTTACAGGTTAATTATAATATTTGCCCTTCTTTGGTTTTTGTGGGTTCCTTATACTATAATTGACTATGTAGTATTTAATTTTCAGCTAGGCATTAATGATTATTATCCCATGTATGTTTTACTTTCAGTAATAACTATTTGGATAAGTGTTGAAGCTTTTTTAAGACCTGAAATAATTTTACTTGAAGCTAAGAAAGAAAAAAATGACTCTGAAGAAAACAGCACAATTAAAGAAAAAACATCTGAAGAAATTATGAAAAAGGCTTCTTGGTTAAAAGAACAAATGCTAATAAATCTTTTTTACCTTAACTCAGAATTGACACTAAAGTCTTTAGCAGAAAGCCTTAACATGCATCCTAATATTTTATCTAAAGTAATAAACGAAGGTTTAGGTAAAAACTTTTCAGACTTTGTAAATGAATATCGCGTAAACGCCATTATTGAAAAAATGCAAAATAAAAGATATGACCACATAACTCTATTAGGCTTATCATTTGAATGTGGCTTTAACTCTAAAACCACTTTTAATAGAGTATTTAAAAATATTAAAGGTATTACTCCCTTACAATATAAAAAATCATTGAAAAATACACCTGAAGCACAAAAAATGAGTACCATTCTATAATTTGGAGCTATTGGTACTTCCTTTGAATAGTAAGTTTGTTGAATAACATAATTTAATATTCAAAAAATGAAATTAAAATACAATTTAATCTTTCTTACTTACCTTATAATCTTTTGTAATACTATAATTAGTTTTGCACAAAAAAAGGAAATTGAAAATATTAATTTTTCAAAAATTAATTTTCAAAAAGTTAAAATCACTCCAAATTACTATTCTAATAAATTCATTTTAAATAAAGATGAATTTCTAAACATTCATTTTAACTTAAATAAGCCTCTTATTGAAAGTTTGAAGTCATTGGCTCCTAACTTAACGCAAAATCAATTATTAAATAAGGGAAATTTCCAATTCACATTTTTAATAAATGGTAAAAAAGTTTATGTTGAAAACTTAAATAAAGGTGCTGGTAGTATTAAAAGTAAAACAACTCAACTTAAATTTTTAATTCCGCTACTATATCCAAAACAAATTGATTTTTGGGGATGGTTTATGTGGTTAAAATTTATGAAAATTGGTGGCGGACAAGATTATTTTAGTGAAGGTAATCATTCTTTATCCATTCAAATAAGACCTTATATAAAAGAAAAAAAAGTGAAAGTTGGAAAAATTATAGCACAAGGAAATATCGCTATAAAAGTAGCAAAAATAACAGTAGATGAACGTTTAATACCAGTTCAAGAAATACTACCAAATAGTGGTTGGGAATTATCTAATGATAAATATAACCATCAAAAAATAGAGGCTTTAAATAGGAAAATAGCTGAAAAAAGATTTGAAAATATAAATGGAATTGTTGTTATTAAAAATAATAAACTTTTAATAGAAGAATATTTTAATGGAGAAAATAGAAATAGTTTACATGACGCAAGATCAGTAGGAAAATCATTTGCATCAACACTCCTAGGAATAGCTATTGATGAAAAACATATTAAAAATGAATATGCTTTCTTAAAAGAGTTTTACCAATTAAAATTATTTAAAAATTATACTCAAAAGAAAGATTCTATAACATTAAAGTCTCTTTTAACTATGAGTTCTAGTTTTCTTGGTGATGATACCGATTATAGTAGTCCAGGAAATGAAGAAAACATGTATCCTACAAAAAACTGGTTGAAATTTTCACTTGATCTCCCCTTACATAAACATAAAAAAATAGGACAAGAGTTTACATATTTTACCGCTGGAGTAATCATTTTGGGTGATATTATACATAAATCTGTTCCTAAAGGATTAATTTCTTTTGCTGATACAAAGCTATTCGCTCCTCTTAATATTACTAATTATAAATGGCAATATACTCCTCAAAAAGTTGGTAACACAGCTGGTGGAATACAATTAAGAGCCATTGATTTTGCTAAATATGGGCAGTTATATAAAAATAATGGTCAATGGAAAGGTAAACAGATTTTAACAAAAAAATGGGTAGATAAAAGTTTGTCTAAACAAATATCTCAATCAAATGCAGGTATAAAAAATAGACATTATGGTTATCTTTTCTGGAATAAAACATACACAGTTGCTAATAAACAGTATGAAGTTTCTTTTGCTAATGGTAGGGGTGGAAATAAAATTTTTATTTTTAAGAACATTCCTTATGTTATTGTAATTACCTCTTCTGCATATAACACTCCAAATGCACATTCTAATGTTGATAAAATGATGGCTCAATATATATTACCCGCAATACTACCAAATTAGTAATATATCTATATTAATACTCATCATTAGCTTTATTGTAAAGCAAATGATGAGTATTAATAATAACTATTTTATTTATATAAAAAAGGTAGTTTTTTAAGCTTATTGTAACCTATATATTTCACCTAGCGTCCAACCATAAAATAATATATAGAAACCATAAAAATGAAAAGAACATCTCTTTCAAAATATTTATTAGCAATTATTTCTTTTATCCTTTTAAATTTTCAAACAATTAGTTATGCTCAAAATTTAGAATCTACTATCGATAGTATATTGCAAAAAAAATATCCTACAAACGCTCCTGGTGCTACTTTTTTGGTTTCAAAAAATGGGAAAATCATATATAATAAAGCTTTTGGTCTTGCTAATCTTGAATTAAATGTTCCTATGCGTCCTAATAATGTTTTTGAAATAGGTTCTATAACTAAACAATTTACGGCTATTTCGATTTTAATGCTAGTAGAACAGGGCAAAATAAAATTAAATGATGATATAACTAAATATATACCTGACTACCCTACTCGTCAAAAAAAAATCACAATACATCATTTATTAAATCACACTTCTGGTATTAAAAGTTATACTTCTCTAAAAAAACTTTATAGTATAGACAAAAATGATATATCTCCTGAAGAACTTATTAATCTATTTAAAAACGAACCTATGGATTTTAATCCTGGTGAGTATTATAAATATAACAACTCAGGCTATGTAATTCTAGGATATATAATTGAAAAAGTATCAGGTTTAACTTATGAAGAGTTTGTTACTAAAAATATTTTTAAAAGATTAGGCATGAAAAATTCTACGTATGGAAACCATAGAACCATTATTAAAAATAGAGCATCAGGATACCACCTTAAACAAAATTATCAAAACTCTAGGTTTGTTAGTTATACCCTATCCTATTCAGCAGGGGCACTTCTATCCTCTGTTAATGATTTAAATATTTGGCAACATGCATTAACAGAAAATAAGCTTTTAAAAAAAGAAACAATAAAGAAAGCCTTCATTAATTATAGTTTAAAAAATGGTAAGAAAACAAACTATGGGTATGGATGGAATATAAAAACTTTAGGTAATAAAAATTCTTATGAACATGGAGGTTTTATCTTTGGCTTTAAATCAATGGGAGTATATTTACCTGAATCAGGTATTTATGTTATCGGTTTAAATAATTGTGATTGTAATTCTCCAACAAAAGTTACAAGAAAGATTGCAGAAATAGCTCTTAAGCATTTAAACTGAACCCTAAGTAATAAAACTTAAAACCTTACCTAATTGACATCTAATCTTTTTTCAATAACAAAATAATACGTAATTTACATACTTAAGTTAGATTTAAGTTTAAAAGTATGCTAACATCTATTATTTTGTTTTCTGGATTTGCTGGTATTACAGTATTTGTAGGTGGACTCTTGGCTAATTATTTTAATCATCATATTAAAGAAAGCCCAATAAAATACGAAATCACTCATACACTCATGTCATTTGGAGCTGGTATCATTTTGTCTGCCTTAGCATTAGTTTTAATTCCAAAAGGTATGGAAGAACTAAGCTTGGTTCCAATGGCTTTCTCGTTTCTTATTGGGGCAATTCTCTTTATGCGCTTAGATCAGTTTTTAGCAAAAAAAGAAGGAAAAACTGCTACACTGTTGGCCATGATGATGGATTTCATCCCTGAATCAATTGCTTTAGGAGCTGTATTTGCTATTGATTCTAGTGCAGCAACTCTTTTGGCTATATTTATTGGATTGCAAAACTTGCCTGAAGCTTTTAATTCTTACCGCGATCTAGTGCTAAGTGGACTTAGCACTAAAAAAACACTTTTTATATTTTTAGCTTTAAGTTTTTTTGGAATCATCGCTGCTTTAATTGGATACTTTCTTTTAACTGACTCTCCTAAATTAACAGCACATCTAATGACTTTTGCTAGTGGAGGAATTTTATATTTATTAGTCCAAGATATCATACCAGAAAGTAAACTAGAAAAAAATTACTTGACTTCTTTAGGAGCTACATTAGGTTTTCTTGTTGGTATTATAGGTGAAAAGATAGTTTAACTATACTCAAAATAACAAAATAAAGACATTTAATCAATCCCTCACTCCTATTCATTTAAATTACTTTTTTTTATGCATGAAGCATAAATTGCATAAAGATGTCGCATTCATGGCGGGACCAAAAATAGTAATGTCATTATACTTTTGTACTTCATATTTTTAACATTTACACATTGAATAATAAAAGAATTAAGTTTCATAAAACACTATTACATGAAGCTATAAGCATTATCAAAACTCCAATAATAATTGCACTACTTGTAACCATTGTTCGCTATATTTTAGAACTGTTAGGTATTTCTGAAAACATTATTTTCATTATAGGATTACTCTGGTTAACCTTGGGATTTTCCATTTACTGGGGAATAAAATTAAGTGATACTAAAACCCCCTTTATATTACTTCTTTTATGTTTAACTATTTTTTCACCCTTATCAAGAATTCCCGTTGCAATTCTTTGGTGGGTTGATAATAAATGGGAAATTGGAACTCATTATGGATTATATTTTAATAGTTTTGAGCAGGCTTTATTTAATCAAATAATTTATGGCTCTTTAATCCAGCTAATACCTGGCTTCATACTTGGTGCAATTACAATTGCTATTATGCAAAAGCAACATAACAAAAAACATAAAAATGGATAAAAATCATCTAGCAGAAAAGATTAAAGAATTAAGAAATAAAAGAGGTATGTCTCAAGAAGTACTTGCTGAAGAATCTGGTTTAAGTTTAAGAACAATACAAAGAATTGAAAATAGTAACTCAAATCCAACTGGAGAAACGCTTAAACGGTTATCCAATGCTTTACATGTAACTCCAGACGAATTAATTGATTGGAGTGTAAAAAAAGATACTAAAAGTTTACTTTTTTTAAACCTCTCTGCCCTAACTTTTCTGTTTTTTCCACTACTTGGAATTTTAGTGCCTTTTATTGTATTTACAAATAAAAAAGGAAAAGTTAAAAATATTGATACACTAGGGAGAGATTTAATAAACTTTGAAATAACATGGAATATAGTATTATTTTCCCTTCCTATTCTATTATTTATTTTGTCAAAAACGCCACTTATAGAAAACCTTACTCTTAAATTATTTTTTATTTCTATTGGAGTGTTATATTTCTTTAATTTATGTTTTATTCTTTTCAATACTCTAAGAATTAATAATGAAAATATCACTATTTATTATCCTAAAATTAAATTTTTAAAGTAGTTTATACTACCTACATCTGAAGAAGTTATTTTTTTAATTAAAAAAAGTAAATAAAACAATCAATTAATAGAGAAATCAGTATTTTTAACACAATTACTATACTAGCATTAACGGTCATTACATTAAAAAATCGAGGCACTAAAAAATATATTAAACATTATTTTACCCATTGAAAATAAAGATTGGGAAGCAGTAAAACCACATTTATCAGTAGTTAGTTTTGCTGAAAATGAAATATTACTTTCTCCTCCCAATATTTGTAATCATATAATTTTTATTAAAAATGGATCTATAAGATCATATTTCAGAGATGATAATTTAATGGAAACTAATTTATTACTTCGTTCAAAAAATGAATTCATAACCGATTATGAAAGCTTTATTAGTCAGAAACCTTCAACTTTATGGATACAAGCTATTGAAAAAGGAGAAATGATTCTTTTAAATCATAAAGGACTATATTCTCTTTACAACAATTCTTTTTATTGGAATAAATTTGGTAGAATTATAAGTGAGCAAATTTTTATTAATAGTAAACGAAGGACTGAGCAACTTTTATTTTTAAGTCCTAAAGAAAGATATTTACTTCTTTTAAAGGAGTTCCCAGATTTTTTTCAAAAATATTCATTAAAACATATTGCTAGTTATTTAGGTATTACTCCACAATCATTAAGCAGAATTAGAAATCAAATTTCTAAACATTAATTACCCAAAGTTAAGTGCCTATTTTATTTTATTATTTGAAATTTGCTTTAAAATAATAAGATTAATTCCATGAAAACAATTGATATTATTGGTGCTGGAATAGGTGGGTTAACAATGGCAATAGCTTTAGAACAAAAAGGCTTTAAAACAAGAGTTTTTGAACAAACAGAAAACATTAAACCTATAGGTGCTGGCATTATTTTAGCGAATAACGCAATGCAAGTTTATAAAGCACTTGGATTACACAAAATAATTGAAGAAAAAGGAAATCATATTTCTTCACTAAATATTACTAAACCAGATTTAATCCCTCTTTCAAAAGTAAATCTATCAGCATTTGAACATAAATTTGGGGTTAAAAATATTGCAATACACAGAGCTGTTTTACAGCAGATTTTAATTGATCAATTATCTTCTTCTTCTCTTAAATTAAACTATAAGTTAGAAAAAATAACAAAAAATTCAAATGGCCATACCTTAAAGTTTAAAACGGGGCAAACTATTCAATCTTCAACCCTAATTGCTGCAGATGGATTAAACTCAATTGTTAGACAGCAATTATTTTCAAAAACCAATATTAGAAATGTTCAACAATTTTGTTGGAGAGGAATTACAGATTATTCTTTACCTCTAAAGTATCAAAATGAACTTAACGAAGCCTGGGGAAAGTCTAATAGGTTTGGCTTTGTACAAATTGCTAAAAATAAAGTATACTGGTATGCTCTAAAATCTTTTAAAAAAAATAAAGAGGAAATAAATAGCAACAATATCAAAAACCACTTTTCCCTATACAGTAGTATTATTCAAGAAATTATATCTTCTACAAACAAAAAACAGATACATACAGCAGAAATTTCTGATTTAAAACCGATTAAACGGTGGTATAAAGAAAACGTATGCCTCATTGGAGATGCTGCGCATGCAATGACCCCTAATATGGGACAAGGAGCTTGCCAAGCAATAGAGGATGCTTTTATACTTTCTGAATGCTTAAGTAAATATCAAAACGACATTGCTTTTAAAAAATTTCAAAAATTACGAATAAAAAAAGCTCATCAAGTAGTAAAAAAAAGTTGGATGATTGGAAAAATAGCACATTTATCAAACCCTTTTTTAATTAGTATTCGTAATCAAATAATCAAGCTTACGCCAGAATCAATCAATAAGAAACAGTTTAACCAAATTTTTAAAATCTCTCGTTTATGATAACCCTAATTTTTTCTTTAATCTTATTTTTCACCTTCATTGTGTTAGGGAGTTTTCATATATATTGGTTATTTGGAGGTACATGGGGTGTAACTAAAGTTATTCCTACAAAAAATAATCAATTAAATAGTGTTGCTATTCCTAAAATTGCTACTGTTATAGTAGCAGTTGTATTAATATTATTTGGTTTTGTTTATCTTGTAAAAACAGAACTAATAAATATTGAACTTCCAAACATAGTCATAGCATATGGATATTGGTTTATTCCTTGTATCTTTATAATTCGCGCAATTGGAGAATTTAACTATGTAGGATTTTTCAAAAAAATAAAAGGTACTGAATTTGCTAAAGCTGATTCTAAAATATTTTCTCCCTTATGTTTGGGTATTGGAATTCTAGGAATATTAATACAGACTATTAAGTAGTAATAAAAATAAATATGATGCAACCAAGGATAGAAACACTTCCTACAAAAAAACTAGTAGGAAAATCGATAAAAATGTCTTTAGCGGCTAATAAAACTGCTGAATTATGGAGTAGTTTTATGCCTGAAAGAAAAACAATAAAAAACACCATTGGTTCAGATTTTTTTTCAATACAGAGCTATGAAAAATCATTAGATTTTAAGGATTTTAATCCAAATACAGAGTTCACTAAATGTGCTATGGTTGAAACTTCAAAATTTGAAGATATTCCTGAGAATATGGAAACCCTAATTTTAAAAGGTGGACTTTATGCTGTTTTTATACATAAAGGAATGGCTAAAGATTTCCCTAAGACATCTCACTATATTTTTAGTCACTGGTTACCTAATTCTGATTTTGAATTAGACCAGCGAGAACATTTCGAATTATTAGGAGCAAAATACAACCCTATTGATGAAAACTCTGAAGAGGAGGTTTGGATACCTATCAAAAAAAGACAATCATTAAACTAAACTTCTAATATTTATTGAGCTTATTTAATTTTCAATAAGAACAAAATTTCTTTTTTATAGTGCTTGAAAATTCCTTTAATTGAAATAATATTAATTGGAAATTCTAAAAAAACATGTATAAAACTTAAAAAAAGTAAACATACAACTCCTAACTTATAATCTAAAACAAATAAACTAATAGCCAAGATCCATAATACTACTATTATAACTATTTTTTTATAATTTAAGTTCTTCCCCCAGCCTATTATATTAGTTTTAGAAAACCAATTTAAATAATGATATGTATAAGCAAATGATATAAACATTTGAATTTTATGGACAGTTGTATCTGAGAAATTAAAAGTAGATCCATCCGAAAAATTAAATATTTTTGATAAGTTAGTATTTAATACATAAAACTTATTCTCTATATAAATACTTTTAACATAATCGGTTAATGAAGAGCTCAATTCAAAAGGGAAAAATAAAATGATTAAAGGAATTAATACTAATAGCCAAACATTAAAACAACCTATTTTAGAATTACTTTTAATACTACCATACCACATAAAAAGCAATGTGAATATATATACATGAATTATAGTTGGCATTAATATTCCAAATAACAAATTAAACCCTCCTTTTTTTACGAACCATAGTCCAAGTAAAAAAACAAGTATAGAAGCTATTAGTTTTGTTTTCTTCTTTTTAAATGTCAAAAAAATTATGGCTAACATAAAGCACATAAAAATGGCAATATTAGAATACTCTTTAATGAATTTTAAAACTTCATCAAGAAGGGTATTTTTAACAAAAGGATAAATTGCATCAATACTCAATAATGGAGAAATAGAAACAACTATTGTTAATACAATACTAATAAAAAGCCATTTTTTCTCAGAAACAAAATAAGAATTATCTCTAATCCAATTAATCTCTGTTAAATAATGCAAAGGACCTAATACAGCATAGGATAGAAGAAATAATTCAAATGGTAGTATATAAGCTAGAAATATTGAAATTAGTAGTAGTAAAGTATTTAATATATCAATCCGTTTCATAACTATAAAAATAAAGCTTCATCTGTAAAAGAACAAGATGAAGCTTTATAAAAGTTTTTATTTATTTTTTTACTCTATTATCATTTTCTTAGTATCTACTTTATGACTTTCAATATAAAGAGTATAATAATAAACTCCAGAGGCAAGTGATGAACTATTAAAATACAGTTCATTTTCTCCAAATTTTGTTAAATGAACCGTATCAATAACCTGTCCTGATGAATTACTAAACACAACAGCTGCTTTTTCATACTTACTAGGTACGTAATACTTTATTGAAGTTGTACCATTAAAAGGATTAGGTATATTTTGGTATAAAATAGGAGTCTCTTTTTTTGTTGCTACACTTCCTGAGCTTAAAGTTCCTTCACAAGCACAAGCCTCAATCGTTTCTACTCTAGATATTAAATTATCAATTTTAGTTTGTTGTTCTGAAACTTTAGTTTCTAATGTAGATATTAAAGATGATAAATCAACATTAACAGAAGACCCATTCTCAATGCCGATAGTTAATGTATTACCAGACAATGAAGCTGATGTTAAATTCTGATTATCAGAACTAACATAAGATGATAAATCGATTGTATTACCTCCGGCAATAGTCAAATTATTTCCTGTTAATGAAAGTGTTTGGTTATCGGTTCCTGTTCCATCTTGTAAAACAGATAAATCCACACTCGATCCATTAGTTATATTTAAAGTAGTTCCACTTAAACTTAAATCTTGTGAATCACTTCCTACTCCTCCACCTAAACTAGATAAATCTACACTGTTTCCGTTTGAAATATTTAATGTAGTTCCTGTTAATGAAACTGTTTGGTTATCAGTTCCTGTTCCATCCTGTAAACTTGATAAATCTACACTGTTTCCATTTGCTATACTTAATGTAGTTCCTGCTAATGAAACTGTTTGAGCATCGGTTCCAGTTCCATCCTGTAAACTAGATAAATCTACACTTGCTCCATTGGTGATATTTAAAGTTGTTCCACTTAAACTTAAATCTTGTGAATCACTTCCTACTCCTCCACCTAAACTTGATAAATCTACACTGTTTCCGTTTGAAATATTTAATGTAGTTCCTGTTAATGAAACTGTTTGGCTATCTGTTCCTGTTCCATCTTGTAAACTTGATAAATCAACACTGTTTCCATTTGCTATACTTAATGTAGTTCCTGCTAATGAAACTGTTTGGCTATCTGTTCCTGTTCCATCTTGTAAACTTGATAAATCAACACTTGCTCCATTGGTGATATTTAAAGTTGTTCCACTTAAACTTAAATCTTGTGAATCACTTCCTACTCCTCCACCTAAACTAGATAAATCTACACTGTTTCCGTTTGAAATATTTAATGTAGTTCCTGTTAATGAAACTGTTTGTGAATCTGTTCCAGTTCCATCTTGTAAACTTGATAAATCTACACTGTTTCCATTTGCTATACTTAATGTAGTTCCTGCTAATGAAACTGTTTGGCTATCTGTTCCTGTTCCATCTTGTAAACTTGATAAATCAACACTTGCTCCATTGGTGATATTTAAAGTTGTTCCACTTAAACTTAAATCTTGTGAATCACTTCCTACTCCTCCACCTAAACTAGATAAATCAACACTGTTACCATTTGATATAGTTAATGTAGTTCCTGCTAATGAAACTGTTTGACTATCTGTTCCAGTTCCATCTTGTAAACTTGATAAATCTACACTATTTCCATTCGCTATACTTAACATAGTACCTGCTAATGAAACTGTTTGGCTATCCGTTCCTGTTCCATCTTGTAAACTTGATAAATCTACACTGTTTCCATTTACTATACTTAATGTAGTTCCTGCTAATGAAACTGTTTGAGCATCGGTTCCTGTTCCATCTTGTAAAACAGATAAATCTACACTGTTTCCATTTGCAATACTTAATGTAGTTCCTGCTAATGAAACTGTTTGAGCATCGGTATTATCTAAATATCCTGATAAATCTACACTTGTTCCATCGTTTGTTAAACTTAAAGTATTACTACTTAATGATAAGTCTTGAGCATCCGTATTGTCTAAATATCTTGATAAATCTACTGTTGATGCATTACCAGATATGCTTAATGTATTAGTTGCTAAAGAAAGTGATTGTGCATCTGTTCCTGTTCCATCTTGTAATCCTGATAAATTAACACTATTTCCATTTGCTATACTTAAGGTTGTTCCTGAAAATGAAAGTGATTGTGCATCAGTATTATCTAAATATCCTGATAAATCTACACTTGTACCATCATTTGTTAAACTTAAAGTATTACTACTTAATGATAAATCTTGAGCATCCGTATTGTCTAAATATCCTGATAAATCTACTGTTGATGCATTACCAGATATGCTTAATGTATTAGTTGCTAAAGAAAGTGATTGTGCATCTGTCCCTGTTCCATCTTGTAATCCTGATAAATTAACACTATTTCCATTTGCTATACTTAAGGTTGTTCCTGAAAATGAAAGTGATTGTGCATCAGTATTATCTAAATATCCTGATAAATCTACACTTGTACCATCATTTGTTAAGCTTAAGGTATTACTACTTAATGATAAATCTTGAGCATCCGTATTGTCTAAATATCCTGATAAATCTACACTTGTTCCATCGTTTGTTAAACTTAAAGTATTACTACTTAATGATAAATCTTGAGCATCCGTATTGTCTAAATATCCAGATAAATCTACTGTTGATGCATTACCAGATATGCTTAATGTATTAGTTGCTAAAGAAAGTGATTGAGCATCTGTTCCTGTTCCATCTTGTAATCCTGATAAATTAACACTATTTCCATTTGCTATACTTAAGGTTGTTCCTGAAAATGAAAGTGATTGTGCATCAGTATTATCTAAATATCCTGATAAATCTACACTTGTTCCATCGTTTGTTAAACTTAAAGTATTACTACTTAATGATAAATCTTGAGCATCCGTATTGTCTAAATATCCTGATAAATCTACTGTTGATGCATTCCCAGAAATACCTAATGTATTTGTTGTTAAAGAAAGTGATTGAGCATCGGTATTATCTAAATATCCTGATAAGTCTACACTTGTACCATCATTTGTTAAACTTAATGTGTTACTACTTAATGATAAATCTTGAGCATCCGTATTGTCTAGGTATCCAGATAAATCTACCGTAGATGCATTCCCAGAAATACCTAATGTATTTGTTGTTAAAGAAAGTGATTGAGCATCAGTTTGAGTTGCCCAAGTTAATGCACCTGAACCATCTGTTACTAATACCTGACTTGAAGTTCCATCAATAATAGGAAATTCATAATTACCAGCTATATTCAGGCTATTTGCTATTTGTAGTTTTCCTTGTGTACTAATTGCTGCTACTGGTGCTCCGTTATAAGGCCCCCAAGTCCAACCATTAGCAGTTGAAGTACTCATCGTATTTTTGATACTCACCCCTGTAACTGGACCATAATTAAAATTGGTTCCGTTTCCATAAGATATTTTATAACGTTCACTCGAATTAAATTCAATACCATTAGTTGCCCCATAATTGAAACGAATAATATTATCTTCCATATTTAGAGTAGCTGATGCTGTATGATTTCCTAAATTATCAGATAATAAACTATTCCATGCTGTTCCATTCCATACATATAATAAATTTTCTTCAGTATCATATACTGTAAGTCCATTATGAGTAGTTGTTAAACCGTTTCCTAATGTAGTTTTTTGTGCAGTTGTAAGTCTATTAAATAATAATCCTTTATTGGTCCCTGAAAGTTCTAAGGCTGCTTTTGCATTAGGTGAATCTGTACCAATACCTACACTTAATGGATTTGTAGCTCCTCCTAAAACCATGGTATTTGCAATTGCCGCTGTAGCTGCATTACCTATAGCTACTGAGTTATCTCCACTAACAATAGCATTGTACCCTAATGCTATATTATTTGTTGCATCTAATGCACCTCCAGTATTATCAATTAAGTCATTTGAAGCTGCTCCAAAACCAATAACAATAGCTCCGTCATTTTTAATAATTGACCCAGATCCGATAGCTACAGAATTTTTATTATCTATATCTACACTATTACCTATACCTACTGCATAGGATTGTGAAATATTTGTTTGATCTCCAAAACCTACTGAATAATCAGCATTAGCATTCATATTTAATGAATTTCCTATACCAACAGCATTATTACCACGCATATCATGGTTATTACCAATAGAAATACTATACTGAGCATTGTTATAACCACTGTACCCCATTATAATAACATCATTGTTATCTACATCAATTCCTGCACCAATAAATGTTGTTCTATATCGTCGAGTATTATTATAATCAGAATATGCTCCCATACCTACATTATCTTCGCCCTCTCGATTGGTAAATCCTGTTTCATAACCAACATACGTATTTCTATTAGCATTAGTAGTAGAATTTGTTCTATTATTATCCCAACCAGATCGTGCTCCTACAAAAGTATTAAAATCTGCATGCTCAGTAGCAACTCCAGAAGCGGCTCCTATCATAGTGTTATAGACACCTTTATTTACATCAATACCTGCTGAATCTCCAAATGCAGAATTATGATGTCCTTCACTAACATCTGATAATGCTTCATCTCCAACACCTGTATTACGATATCCTGTTCCAGATGAAATACCAGCTTCATTACCTACAAATGTATTTCTATACCCTGTTGTATTGGAGAATCCTGCATCCTCACCAATAAATACATTTTCATATCCTGTAGTGGTTTTTGTTCCAGCTTCTTCACCTACAAATACATTATCATATCCAGTAGTTGAGTTTTCTCCTGCTTCAGTTCCAATATAAACATTATCTCCTCCAGTTGTATGGTACCTTCCAGCTTCCATTCCTATAAATGTATTATCAAAACCTGTTGTATTAGAATACCCTGCCATATACCCTATAAATGTACTTTCAGAGGTTGTATTATATCTACCTGCCCTATACCCTAAAAATGTAGTATAGTGTGCTGATGTAAGAGCAGAACCTGTACTATCACCATACATCGTATTATAATCTCCTGATGAAATACTTACACCTGAACCTGTACCTGATGTTTGATTAAGTGTTTGAGCATAACCCCTTGTAAAACAAAGAAGTAGAAACCCAATTAGAAGTAACTTTTTATTCATACTTTTTAATTGTTTGATTATGACAAAATTACATATTATAATTAACATTATATTGTAATTATTTTTAAAAAAATTAACTTTTAGTTCTGAATTTATTTATTATATATTTGACGTCTGTGAAATCTAACCAAACAATTGTAAGCTGGGGATTATTTTTAATCTCTTTTATTATTTACGCTATTTGCATTCCAAATTCAATAACTTTTTGGGATAGCCCAGAATTTGTCGTTTCTAATTACTCTTTACAAACAACACACCCTGCTGGTGCACCATTTTACACCCTTTTAAATAATGTTTTAATTGGAGTCTTTTTCTTTATTAAGCCAGTTATTGTTTCCAATTTATTCTCATCTCTTTTTGGTGCTTTATCTGTTGTATATTTATTTAAAATAATTACAATATTCTCTGTAAAAGTAACACCTAATCAGGAAAGTATAATTCATCATATTGCTGGAGTTATTGGGTCCTTATCTTTTGCCTTTTGTCATAGTTTTTGGGTTGCTTCTACAGAAACAGAAGTATATACTTTATCTTTTTTCTTATTGATTTTAATTTTTTGGTTACTTTTAAAATGGGAAGGAACTAATAATCTAAATCAAGAAAAAAAATTGCTGCTAGTTATTTTTCTATTGTTAGGTATTTCTCTTGGGGTTCACCTCATTAATTTAGCTATAATAATTCCATTAACTCTTATTTTTTTTAATAAAAAGTTTGGGTTTACCACAAAACACATACTCCTTTCTTTATTTATCGGATTAGCTTTATTCTTTATTTTTCTAACAGTACTATTTCAAGGAACTATTTCTCTTTTATCTTCTTTAGATATTTGGATGGTTAATTCATTAAATTCTCCAGTTAACTTTGGGGCTACTTCTGGTTATATAATCATCATATTTAGTGTTATTTTAAGTGTTTTTATAAGTCATAAGTTTAGAAAACTTACACTTACTTATACTTTACTCTGTTTACTAATGTTTTATATTGGATTTTCTTCATATATAATGCCTTTAGTAAGATCACAAGTAAATACTGCAATATCTAATACAACTTTAACCACTTCAAGTTTATTAAAATATATTAGAGCTGAACAATTTGGTATTTCTAATATTCCATTATTAAAAGGTTCTTCTTTCAATGCCCCTTTGAATAGTAATACTCCTTTTTTAAACGGAAAACCTAAATTTAGATATAATACAATAAAAAAAAAATACACAATTATTGATGATGGTAAGAACAGTGTTCTTAATTATGATAAAAAATTTGACTTATTATTTCCAAGAGTTTTTCATAAAAACGCTATTAATAAAGAAGCATATAAAACTTGGGCAACAATAAAAGGAACTCCTGTTTTTTTACCTAATTTAAAGCAAACAGTTAACAAACCAACTTTTTTGGAAAACTTATCATTTTTTTATAATTATCAAGTAAACTGGTTATATCTAAGATATTTATTTCAAAATTTTGTTGGGATTCAAAATACTTTTAAAGGAACCGGAAATATAACAAAAGGAAACTGGGCTTCAGGGTTCAACTTTATTGATAAAAATAGAATTGGAGATCAATCGGTTATTCCACAATATTTTAAAAACTTAAATAGTAAAACTCTTTTTTATGGATTTCCTTTTTTACTTGGTCTAATAGGTTTATATAAACTTCGTAAACAAAAAGTTTACTTTTTAACTTCTATCCTTTTATTTTTAACTTTTGGTGTAGGAATAACAATTTATGTTAACCCTGTTCCCCAAAGTATACTAATTAGAGAAAGAGATTATATCTTTGCAGGTTCATTCATTTTTTTCTGCATATGGATAGGTCTATCTGTTAATAGTTTATTCTCTTTATTTAATTTTATAAAAAATGAAAAAAAGAGAATTATAACAATTGGAGTTATCACTTTATTTGTGTCTCCTATTCAATTACTCGCCAAAGGATTTGATAATCATTATAGAAAAAAAGAAACGTTTGCTTTTGAGCTTGGAAAAGCATATTTGGATGGATGCCCAAATCAGGCTATTTTGATAACAAACTTTGACAACATGACTTTTCCTCTTTGGTATTTACAAGAAGTAGAGAATTATAGAACAGATGTTAGAATTATAAATTTTGATCAATTACAACTTGATTGGTATGCTCAAAAATTAAAAGTAAAAATTAATAAATCAAAACCAATTACTCTATCTCTTAATGATGATTTTATTAACTCTAAATTTGACAGTGAAATACCTTTAAATAAGATAACTAATAAGTATTTCAATTTAAAAAAGGCTGGTACTTTTTTAAACAATCCTAAAAATAAAATAACACTTCAAGGAAATAGTTTTTATACTATGCCTACAGAAAATCTTATTTTACCTATCCGTAAAAACATATCTCTAATTGGGTCAAATATTAAAAATTTAGACACTTTAAAATGGTCTTATAAAAAAAACATCTATTATAAGAATGAACTTATACTATTAGATATTATAGGAAATAACCTTAAGGATCGTCCTATTTGCTTCGCCGAGAATGGTGACAAAAAACATTTTTTAGGGCTTAATAATTATTTAATACAAAAAGGAATTGTTTTTGAATTACTTCCTTTAATAAGAACTAAAAAAGAATTAAACCCGAAAATTGTAGATACTAAAACATCTTTTAACAACTTAGTTACTTCTCCCCCTTTTAAAGTGTTAAATAATATTGACTCTAAAATAACTGATGAATCTGTTTATATATCTAAAAGAGTTTTGAGAAGATCTTATTATTTTTTAGCCCAATCATTAATTGAAGAAAAAAATATTAAACAAGCTGAAAGTACATTAAATTATTGCATTAAAACAATTCCTAACCAAACAATACCTTTTCATGAATTTGGATTTGCAATTGGAAAACTTTATTACAGAATTAATAAAAAAGAAAAAGGATTTCAAATTTGTTCTACTGCTATTAAAAACATTGAAGATGAACTTAAATGGATACTTTCTTTTAATCCTCCGAGACCAATTATTAATGTAAGGTATGCTAATGGGTTAATGAAACGTTACGAACAAATGATTTTTCAAATAAAAGATTATAACATTGCATATTATACTAAAAAAAATACTGAATTAAATCAAATTAAAAAGCAATTAAAAACCTGGCAACTTAAAAATTGGCCTTATTAATTAAGTATATGTTCTTTTTTTCTACAGAAGTAACCTCTTCAAAAATATCATCAGACTCTCCTTTATACCAAAGAACAAAAAAAGCCTATGAACTCATTAAAAATGATGTTTTTGGTTCTTTACTCGAGATTGGTCCAGGCGAAGGGTATGGCCTTAATTTAATTAAAGAAAAATGTACTGACATTTATGCAATAGATAAAGCCAATTATGCTGTTAAAGAACTTACTTCTAAATTTCCAGAGGCTACTATCATTAAACAAAAAGTTCCTCCTTTACCACAAATAAAAAATGAAAGTTTAGATTTTGTTATCTGTTTTCAAGTAATTGAACATATAAGAAATGATCTTAATTTTTTAAAAGAGATTCATAAAAAACTAAAACCAGGAGGTACTTTGTTTTTAACTACTCCAAATATTGAGCAATCGGTAGCTAGAAACCCTTGGCACTACAGAGAATATAAACATAAAGAATTAGAAAAACTTTTAAATTCAATATTCAATTCTGTCATTATAAAGGGAATTAAAGGAAATGAGCTCTCTACCAAATATTATACTGAAAATAAAAAAAGAGTACAAAAAATTTTAAAATGGGACTTTCTTCGCTTAGAAAAAAAGCTACCTTCCTTATTACTTAAAATACCTTATGAAGTACTTAATAGAATAAACAGGAAAAAACTACTTAACAATCACAAAGATTTAGTACATAAAATCTCCTCAAAGGATTATATTTTAACGGATAAATGTGATAGTAACTCACTTGATTTTTTTTGTATTATACAAAAGTAAGAGCAAATTTAGTTTTATTCCTTACTTGTTAAACTTCTTGTTAAAAACCTTAACCTGTTTCCTATTTCGTATCTATTTCCTAAATTAGAAGCATAAAATATGTAATTAAACTATTGACAGATACGCTTCCAACATGAATACAGAAAATATACTCAAAATAGGAATGGCTCAAATTTCGCCAGTTTGGTTAAATAAATCAAAAACTATTGAAAAAATAAAAGACTCTATTAACAAAGCTGGAAATTCAAATTGTGAACTTCTAGTATTTGGAGAAGCACTTCTTCCTGGTTACCCTTTTTGGTTATCAATGACAAATGGTTCAGAATTTAATTCTACCGTTCAAAAAGAAATACATGCCCATTATATAAGAAACTCTATTCAAATTGAATCAGGAGAATTGGATGAAATTTGTAGTCTTGCAAAAAAGAATAATGTTGCCATATATTTAGGAATAATAGAACGTGCCAAAAACAGAGGTGGCCATAGTTTATATTGTTCTTTAGTATATATAGACTCTGAAGGTGAAATTAAATCTGTACATAGAAAACTACAACCAACTTTTGAAGAACGATTAACTTGGTCACCAGGTGATGGTAATGGATTAAGAGTTCATGATTTAAAAAAATTCTCTGTTGGTGGTTTAAACTGTTGGGAAAACTGGATGCCATTAGCAAGAACTGCACTATATGGTATGGGAGAAAATTTACATATTGCTGTTTGGCCAGGATCTGACACTAACACAAAAGATATTACTAAATTTATAGCTAAAGAATCTCGATCTTTTGTAGTATCAGTTTCTAGTTTAATGAAAATTGAAGATTTTCCTAAAGGCACACCACATTTAGAAGAAATACTTAAAAACTCACCTAACATTTTAGCTAATGGTGGATCATGCATAGCAGGACCTGATGGTGAATGGGTTGTTGCTCCAGTTATAAATAAAGAGGGAATAATCACAGCTGAAATTGACTTTAATAGAGTACTGGAAGAAAGACAAAACTTTGATTCTGTTGGACATTATTCTAGACCAGATATAACAAAACTTACCATTAATAGAGAAAGACAATCTGTAATTAATATTATAGATTAATTACTTATAAAAAATAACTCCTAAGCATACCATATATAATTTGAATGAAATAGAAAAAATGTTGAATGTTTTTATAAAAGAGCTTCGTATTACTGAAGAAAAACTAATCAATGAACTAACAACAAATTCAACTTTAACAACACATAAAAAAGGTGATTTTATAATTAAAAACAACCAATACATTAAAGTATTAAAAATTGTTTTACAAGGAAAAGTAAGGGTTTACCAAGAAAATGAAGAACGTGAAATCCTAATTTATTATTTAAACAGCATGGAAACTTGTACTCTGTCTCTTTCCGCTTGCTTTGAAGATTGTAAAAGTAGTGTAAATGCTATCGTTGAAGATAATTGTACTATTTTGAATATCCCGGTAAGACATGTTAAAGATTGGAATTTTAAATACAAATCTTGGAATACTTTTACCACAAAAACTTTTAGAGAAAGTTATAACCACTTAATAAATCAATATTCAACCCTAGCTTTTCAACCTTTAAAAGATAGATTGTTTGATTACTTATTATCAAAAGCAACTGATTCAATTGTAAAAAAATCTCATCAAGAATTAGCAAAAGAATTGGGTACTTCAAGAGAAGTAATATCTAGGCTTTTAAAAAATCTTGAAAAAAACAATAAACTTCATCTTGGACAAAAAGAAATACTCCTTTTAGTAAAATAATTAAGCCTGTGATAAAAGTCACAGGTATTTACTTTTTTATCATCTTTTCTTTGTAATAAACTTAAATACATTAAAATGAAAAGATTTAAAATAGTCCTACCAATATTTATATTTCTAATTGTGAGTAACACTTTTGGACAAATTTCAAAGAATAAAAATAAATCACCCCAACAATCTTACATTAGTCATAGTCCAACTAAACATCATAAAGTAGCTTTAGAAGTATTAAAAGCTAGTAAAACATGGATTTCAAACTTTAATACTAAAAACATAAAAGCTTGCTTGCAAGGGTACTCTAAAAAAGCAGTTATGAATGTTACTCCTTATGGTGTAAAAACTGGTAAAGAAGAAATTTCAAACTTTTGGAAACCTTTTATTAAATCTGGTGCCACCAACTTAATATACTCAAATGTAAGTATTGAAATAGCTAATGAAACTACTGCTTTTTTATCCGCTAATTGGAGTATGAATGTAGGAAGAGGTATTATATTTCAAGAGAAATGGGAAAAAATTAAAGGTCAATGGTTATTAACCTACGATAATTTTCAAATATTGGAACAGTTTAAAACTCCACAAGAAAATACTACTTCCCCTATTACTAGTCATAACATATTAGAAAAAGTTATTACAGCATCAATAAACTGGATAGAAGGCTTCAATACAGGTAAAAAAGATGTGTGCGGAAATGGATACTCCAATAATGCTACAATGAATGCCGTTCCTTTTACATCTGTAAATGATAAAAAGAATATCAAAATATTTTGGGATAAACTAATTACTGACGGAGCTACAAATCTTACCTATCATAATCCAACATTCAGTGTTAAAACAAACAATAGTGTTATACTTACATCTCTTTGGAGTATGAATATCGGTGAAGGAAAAATTTTTCAAGAAAAATGGGAAAATATAAATAATGAATGGCTATTAACATATGATGAGTTTCAAGTAATAAAACAATATCAATAGCTAACACCTACTTTAAATTTAAAGTAAGTTATTCATAAAAAACCAAGAATAACTAGTAGATATCCTTGGTTTTTTATAGTTATTTTTAAACTATACTAATACGTACTTTCTTACTTTTTAAACGAGTATTATTTAAGCTCTCTACTAGATCTTTAGCTTCAGTAACAGGCACAGCAATAAACGCACAATCTTGTTTAAGTTCTATAACACCTAATTGATCTTTAGTTAAATTACCTTTTTTAAAGAAAAGTCCAGCGATATCTCCTTTTGAAATTTTGTCTTTTCTTCCCCCTGAAATAAATAACGTTTCCCAATAACGAGGTTTCAGCTTTTCTTTATTAGAAATAGTTACGTTTGGTACATTCTTAATAAATTCAGGCAAATTTTCTTTTTCCCATTTTAATACATATGCTGTTCCTTTAGCATTTACCCTAGCTGTTCTACCATTTCTATGTGTAAATTCTTCTACTCTTTGTGGTAGTTCATAATGAATTATATAATTCATTTCAGGAATATCGATACCTCTTGCTGCTAAATCTGTAGCTATTAAAACTTGACTTGTTCCGTTTCTGAACTTTATTAAAGAACGCTCTCTATCTCTTTGCTCCATTCCTCCAGAAAAACAACTATGTGCTACTTTACTTTTTGATAAAAAGTCACTTACATGTTGAATACTATCTTTTAAATTACAAAAAATAATTCCTTGTTGATTACCAACATGAAGTAACAAGTTTAAAAGTGTTTGATTTTTATTCTTTGCTGAAGAAACCACAGTTTTTATAGCTAGTTTTTTTGGTTTCTTACCTGTTAAGTAGTTTAATACTTTTGGGTTATTTAACCTCACAAAATCTGGTACTTCTGATTCTTGAGTTGCTGATGTTAAAATTCGTTTATTAATGTTTGGTAATTGATTAATAATACCTCTCATTTCATACTCAAAACCAACTTCTAATGACTTATCAAATTCATCAAGTATTAATGTTTTAATACTATCTTTAGAAAAACGTTCATTTGCAAAATGATCAGATATTCTACCTGGCGTACCTATTAAAATACTTGGGGTATGTTTTAATTCTATTTTATCTTTTGCCATAGACCTTCCTCCATAAACAGCATTTACTTTTAATCCTGTTCCCATTTCACGAATAACTTGCTCTATTTGAATAGCAAGCTCTCTTGAGGGAACTAAAATTAATACTTGAACTTCTTTATTATTTGGATCTATTACCTTTAATGTAGGTAATAAAAAGCCTAATGTTTTTCCAGTTCCTGTTGGTGAAAGTATTACAGTATTTGCTGTAGTATCTATAACTGAAATAGCCTCATTCTGCATTTCATTTAATTCATAGATATTTAATTTTGCTAAAATATCCTCTTGCGTTTTAATTGTATTTGCCATAATATATACTATCTATGAATTTTTTATTTTTCGCAAAGATAGTTAGTCTTATAACAGTAATTATCATTTAATATCTAATAAAAAACTCATTAAGAAAGTTCTTAATGAGTTTAATCAATATAAAATAGTTTATTTTTTAATTATTTGGATATGGATTTACATTCTTTGACCATGTCAACACTGTTTCATCTCTTACGGTCGAAGGACTATTTGGCATTGCTTTATAGTAAGGATTCCCTTTATCATAACCAATTGAACTTAACTTTACATCCCCATTACTCATAATATCAATTTTAGAGTACCCAAAAAAGGTGGCTGAACCAGGACTTCCACTATTCCCTGCAATTACTTGGTATGTACCTTTATTACCAGGTTGCATACGTTGATAATCATGTAAATGTGCTGACAACATTGCTACCACTTTATTTTCTACCAATTTAGGCCATAAAACTAGCCCTTCAGGAAACCCTTTATGCCCTGTTTCTGGTTTTCCACTTACATAATAAGGTTTATGACCTAATACAAAAACATGATCTATTTTAGGATTTTTTTTATATTCTTCAACTTTATTAATTATCCATTGAGTTGGTATTTGCCCTTCTAAACCATAAGGGCTTTCTTTTGTTGGACTATTATAAGTATCAGTGTTCATCAATACAAATCCAATATTTTTACGAGTAAAAGCAAAAGTCATTTGATTATTAATACTATCATTTCCTTTAACATAGTCTCTATCTTTAGGCATATATTCTGCCATATGCTTCATCCAAATTTGAGTAGCTCCTTTCAAAGGCCATTCATCGTGGTGCGGTACATTATAATCATGCCAATATAACATTTCATGATTCCCTGGAATGGCTACCATTTCTATATTAGATTTACTAATAGGACTAAAACTAGTGTTATAGTATAATTTTTTCCATGCAATTAGTTGATTTTCTAACTTAGTTGTAGTAGATTCTGCCAATACCATATCTCCTAAAAAGAAAAATAAATCTGGTTTCCTTTTTAAATCAGAAATTTCAGTCCAAATTCGTTTCATTGCTGATAAATTAGCCGTAGAAGCATTTGTTGCTGTAGTATCTCCTACTTGATGCCTATCTACTCTATTACAGCCTAAAAAAGTAAAACTAAAAACTATAGAATCTTGCTTTTTAGAAACCTCTTTAAAATCTTCTTTTACTATTTTATCTTTTTTCTTTTTATTACAACTAGTTACTACAAATATAATTAGTAGTATTAGTACATATTTAGCTCTCATAATTGATTGGTTTGGTTACTATTCAAAGTTAATTACTTCTCTTCATTTAATTCTAAAAAAAATTACTCTCTAAAATCAATAACAATTGGCGTTTTAGAAGTTGTATTATTTATATATAAATCAGATTCGCTTACAAAAGCCACAGTGATATTTATTTTTTCTGGGTTGACTTGGAAAATTTGTTGTAATTTTTCTTCAACTAGATGATAAATTTCATTAAGTTCGGAATCTTTTGTATTTGTTTTTATTAATAAAAACTTCACATCAACTTGTGCCTCTGAATTAAAAAATAGTTGAATTTGAAAACGGTCAACTTCATTAAAAAGCCAATCAAAATCATTTATAAAATATGCTTCAGCATCAACTGAAAATGATTTAGACTCTCTAGATATTAATGTTAAAATTCGTTTATTCCCTTCTTCTTTTATAGTTCCTACATCTCCCATCTTATATCTAAAAACTGGAAACCTTTTCCTTAATAAATTAGTTACCACTACCGTTCCGTTTCCATTATTATCTGGATTTTCTACTTCTACAATTATATCATCCAATATATGAAATGACATTGGTTTTTTTGAATAATTTGACCAACCCCATATACCAGTTTCTGCTGAGCCATATAACGAATAAATTTGCTGAGCTCCAAATGCTTTTTTTAGAAGAACCACTTGAGATGCTAATAGAAACTCACCAGCATACATTATATTTTTTATAACTAATTGCAAATTATTATCAAGTACATACTTTGCAAAAAGCACCAGTTTTGATGGTGTTCCCATTACTATGTTCCCATTGAACTGTAATGCACTATTGTATACTAGTTTAAAAGATGAAGACGCTCCTAAAGAAATAGTTGTAGCATTACACTTTTCTAAAACATCATCTACAATAGCAGCTGTGCGATACATATCTTTATAACTAAATAAATTCAACGCTATGGTTTTAGATGAAAACATTCCAAATTTAACTAACTCTTTAGCTAGTAATTTACGTTGATATAAATTTTCTTCTATATCTACTGGAAAAATTAGCGGTTTAGCTGATGAACCTCCTGAACGTACTAAATACACCCCTTTTGATTCATCCTCTAGTTTGAATTTACTACTTAAAATTGTTCTTAAAGTATGTTTTTCCATAGGAAATACATCAGACATAGATTGAACATCATCATAATATTCTTTAAACAAAGAAGATTCTTTTACTATAGAAAAATGTTCCTTCAACTTATCGTTTATCATTATTCTCTTTAGTTTTAAAATTTGTGAAGAAAAAAGTAATGTATTTGATTTAAAAATATTTTTCTATACCTAATTATAAATTTTATTTTTTGAGATAATGAATTCAAACTAGACATTGCATGATTAATCCATCGTTTTGATACAACCCCTTTTAATCTTTTATCATAATACTCCTTACTATTCTTAAATCGGGTAAGCACTGGAGGATAATCAATTTCTTTCCAATGATTATACTTTTTTCTTGAAGCACTTCCTGGTACTTCTCTAACTTTTAAAAACTCTCCCATCAATAAACCAACAGTATTCCTCTCTTTAATTATCATTTTTTTTAACACTCGATACCAATAGTCTATTCCCTCATAAATAATAGGTTCTTCAATGTATTTAATTGATTCACCATACGTTTTTTTTAAAACTACGTTAGAGCCTAATAAGTAAAAATTTTGTGATGTAATTAATTTTAAAGGATTATTTATACGGTAAACATTAGGTTTTATTAATGTAAGTTCTTTTTTTAATTTATCAATTTTTGGATATACTCTATTACTTGGAAATAACTCAATTCCTAAAACTAAAAAATTAATGGTATGTAATGACATTACATTTATTGCTGTTTCTATCAAATTTTCTTTGTAAATATCATCTGCATCTAAAAAACTTACAATATCTCCAGTCGCTTTTGAAAATCCTATATTTCTAGCATATCCTATTCCATAATTTTTTTTTAGTTCAATCAATTCTACACGAATCCTTTTAAAACAAATTGGAGCTAGTTTTAAATAGTCTTTCACTATTTGTAAGCTATCATCCGTACTTTTATCATCAACGATAATTAATTCATAAGGTAACTTGCTTTGTACTGCTAAAGAATGTAATGTTTCTTTAATATATGCAGCTTTATTATATAATGGAATTATAATTGAGAACCTCATTTATTTCATTCTTATAGCACTTGGTAATACATAAGCTCCACTGTGGACATTAATAATACTTTGTTTTGATCCTCTATAAACGCCTAATCCAAATGAATTTTCATTGTAAGCTAATAACATACCAACAATATTTATTTCTTCAATACTTTTATCATTTTCTATAGAAAACTTTTTTTGTGGTATATATTCTTGGACCATGTATTCACTCCATTTTTCATTAATTATTTTTCTCCAAGTATCTGAACTACATTCATTTTTAACAAACATGTCAAGTCCTCTACCTCCACTACTTTTTTTAAGTACCCAGTTAGCATTAGAGTTAATTAGTTGGTCTCTGATTATTTCTAAATCTAGAGTATAAGACGGGATAAGGTATTTTTTTAAAAAATTATAGTCTTCACTGTTTACATACCTTCTCATTATTTGCTCATCATATAAAGCTGCTAATACTTTTTTATCATGAATTAAAATAATTGAACGTACATCATTTATACATTTTTTAGATCGTATTAACGCTTTTAAAACTGAAGGCTTTAATTGCTTTAGTTCTTCCCTATCCATTTCAAGAATAAACTGAGTAGCTTCTTTAGTTTCAAAGATCAATTTACCTTCAACAACTTCAAAATCATTAGGTGAAACATCTTTAATAGTAAAACCTAGTTTAAGTAACTCATTAAACATTAAATATGCTTCAGTTCCTTTTTCTTTATTATGCACATAATATAGTGTTTCTGTTATGTCAAAATCATTTGACAAATTTGTAATAAACCCTAACTGTTCATCGATAGAATCCCATTCAGTACCTTCTTTTGGTTTTAGTTCATTTAATATCTCATTTACATAGTAACTAATCATCCAACCATTAATAGGATATCTACACCCTATTTCACAAATTTTTGGTACTCCTGACATATCAAAAACTAAATCTGGACGATACATACCTACTTTGTATGGTATTGAATATGCTTCTACTAATATATCTTCTAATTCTTTATCTAACTGATACAATTCCTGTATCCTTTCATCATTAAAATAATTTAGAACTATCTTTTCAAAAACATCATTCAATAAGTTTGTTAATCTTGAAAACTCTACTTTTGAATTAGAGCTCATTACAACTGGAACATTTTTAAATAATTTTGTATCATGAGATAGCGTTCCTAAATGTTTTTTTAGTAACTGATTAAATTTTAATGCATCAACTCCTACCTTAGAAATATCCCAAGTTTTTTCTTCCTTTTTATTAACCTTATCTTCAATCATCTAAATTATTTTAAAAAGTGTATTCTTGAGAAAGTTCTTTATTTAAAACTCCCATTACCTCAGATTTTAAATGTAAATAGTCTTCTATTGTTTGTTTTAAATCATAATTATTTACATCTATTTCAAAAGCCTTCGCATAAGAATTAACCGCATCTACAGCATGAAAAAAATGATTTTTCTCAGTTGGACCACAATGAACACGAATCCATGCAAGAGCACTGTCTATTTCTGACTCAGTTAAACGTCCTTCATCTTGCAACCAATTTTCAAATAGAGGAATGATAAATTCAACTTCACCATGTGTATAAATTTCATGTACTAAAGTTGTTAATAACCCTACCATAATATCTTTATTACGTAACGAATTTTTATCTTTCCAAGCCTTAAATGCTATCGCTTCTTTATTTAAAAATGTATTAGACAACCAAGAATCATCGCCTGAAATACTTGTTGCCATATTATAAAATAATTTAGAGTGTAATACTCTACCTACCACTGCTAAATCTTCATCAACAATTCTATTTAAACTTGATACTGATTTAAATAAATCATGTTCACTTTTTACTTCTTGATTTTTATGAATAATCATGGTCATACGATTACTTAAACCTGCAACTGTCATTGCACTATTATTCGTTTGACTCCAACTCTTAAAAAAAGTATTTAGTACTTCTTTATTTTGTTTTTGGGATGTAAATTCTTTAAAAGATTCTTCTATAACTGAAAAATTTTCTTCTTGTAAGGGAAAATAAGTAGATAACTGAGTTTTTAAGTGAGAACTCTCCATTTGATCTATTACAGGAGAAATAATTGAAATTAAGTTCATAATAAGTACGTTTTAAATTTTAGTTAGTTTTCTCTATTAAATAGCCTTACATACAACTATTTTATAATCATACTGCTAGTTTAAGAATTATACGTACTCTTTTCTTTTAAAAAACTCTAGACGTTTAAAATTCAGGTATAAGAGAGCGTTATTTTTAGTTATTAAAAACAAAAAGAGGTTAAAATCATAAATTGACTTAACCTCTTTTATTATTTCTTTAATAAAACTAATATACTTACGTTATGACGTTTTACCTGTTTTTAAATATTTTATTGCATTTTCAATAGATCTGTCTCTAGCTTTAATAAGTGTCTTGGTAAAATCAAAAAAGAACACCGAACTTTCACCTGTTGATTCAAATTCTAAAACTTGTTTCATAGCCTTTACATCGTAAATAACTACAGTAACACTTACTGTACAAAACTCAGTTGAATTATGGGTTCCCATTGCCCCTGGACCAAACCCCGGAGAATAACTAGAACTAACATAATTATCAATTGTAACACCTTTTAAATACAATAAATATTTTTTATCTGTTTTAGTTAAAAGATTATTAATTATATCATTATTTTTTTTGCTATATCCTTCAGAAAGTGCCTTCCATTTATCACTTAAATCTATAACTAAATTGGTATATAAATTACTACTATTTAACGATGATTTAAAATCGTTAGCAAACGATTTTAAAAACACTTCATTACTCTCGTAATTTTTCTTAAATGTTTTTTTAAAACTATTTACAGTTACTTCTTTATTTGCAACAATTAGCATTGATTCAGATTTCAACACCTTTTCCGTTTTATGTATGTTGTTTATGAAATGTTTAGTTGGAATACAGGAAACTAATGAGATTAATACAAAAATGTATATTACTTTTTTTAACATAGCTTAGTTATTTTAAATTTAAGGCGGCAAATATATAACTCAAGGTATTATTTCACAACACCTATTTTATTTTCCTTTTCAAACCATATTGATTTTCTTTACTTTAAAATTAAAAAAACAAGGTTTATCTAATCATAAACCATGTTTTTTATTTAATTATAATTCACAAATTAAAAAGAAAATATTCTTATTTATTTACTTCATAACTTTAACCCATTGTCCTTTATTACGAGCTATATAGTCATTGTCATACATTGCTTCTACTTGAATACCTGGTAAATAATACTCTCCTAAATAAGAAGCATTCAACAGTACTCTAAACGTTTTAGTTTCAAATTTATTTAAGGTAAAATAATTACTAATGCTTGCATCTCTAATATCTGTATAATCAACTTTTGATGAATTAGTATTGTTTCCAAAATCTGTGAAACGAGTATTTATAATTTCCCAACCTGATGGTATAAATTGTGTTAAAGCTACATTTTCAACTTTCTCATTAGTTGAATTTCTTACAGATACTTCTGCAACAAAATTAGTTCCTTGAGACAAACTATTTGGCTCAACTTTAACTCCTTCTTTTGATTTATAAACTACTGTTGCTTCTAAATTTTTTTGAACAACTTTCTCTTCACCAACTGGTAAAATTCCTTTATTAAAAACTCTTACATATAAAACTCCTTTATTTTTATTCGATACTTTTAATTTATTATCTTTTTGCAAGCCAACTAAATCTTTAATAAACAATGCTTTGGATGTGTTTATTTTTTCTATGTTGTTATTAAATGAGTAACTAGCATTAATACCTGAACTTTCTCCATTTTGAAGCGCATATTGGCTTATTGCTAATAAACTATATGAAGTTGTTTGTGTACTCATCCAATTTTCACTAGATAAAGTTTCAGCAATTTCTTTAGCTAATTTAATTGCTTTTGTTTCCTCATTTAATAATGTATAGGTTTCTAAAGCCATTGCCTTATTTCTAGTTTCTGAACCATAATTATAGTAATACCTCTTAGAGTAATTTTGAGATGACAAACTATTTAAGATCAATTTTGCTATCGATTTTTTACCTAATAAAGCATAAGCTGCCGCTAATCTCATTTTAGCTTCATTAGAAATAGAATTGGTTTCTCTTAAACGATTCATTGATGCTAAATCAGGGCTATTTGCTAAACTCAAAGTGTATAATCGGTATGCTTGTGTTAAAGCATTATTATAATATCTTGAATTATTTCTCCAATTTCTTGATTCTTGTTTTTGGTATTCAATCCATTTTGACCTAAATCCAATAGGTAATACATATCCTTTTTTAGCAGCTTCAATCATAAAGTGCCCTGCATAAGATGTTCCCCAACTATTTGCATTACCACTTCCTTGCCAATAAGATAAACCTCCATTTGATAATTGAAAGTTTGATAAACGCTGAATTGTTGCTTTTATGTTTCTTTCTATTGATTGTTTTTTCTCTACTGGTAGTTCAAATATTTCAGAAAGAAATAATTGAGGAAAAGCACTGGAAGTAGTTTGCTCAACACATCCATGTGGATATTGAATTAAATACCCCATACGTTTTGTAAAATTCATTGGTGGTAATGTAGACAATTCTATACCAACAGCATTTGTTCCTTGAGTTCCAAAAGTTGAAAAATTTATTTCACTTTGCTCGTTTGATTTTAAAATCAAATCTTTGACTTCTGTTGTTACAGGGTTTGGATTTAACACATCTATTTCTACTTCGTAAGATGCTTTTTCATTTCCAGAACTAGCTTCAATATTTACCTTACCTATACCTTTAAAATCATTAACTTTTAACGTAAAATATGCCATTTTTTCATCAGGCTGATTAAACGTAACAGTTTGTGTTTTGTCTCCAATAATAGTATAAGATTCATTAGGCTTCACTGTTACCTTTACTTTTTTTACTGAAGGTTTCATTGCAAATACAGTAACTGGTAAAGTAACTGTTTCTTTTGGTGTTATTTTACGAGGTAATGAAGCTAAAATCATTACGGGTTTACGAACAAAAGAAGTTTTTTCATCACTACCGTATGCTTCCTTTTTTATATCAGTTGCAACAACCATTGCACGAACAGAACCAACATATTTGGGTATTTTTACCACATGTTCCTTAGTATCTCCTTTTTCTAAATGAAAAGGCCCCAGATAAACAACCATAGGTTTAAACCTATTTGCTTTTTTGTTTTTACTACCAGCTTCAGCTTCATCTCCTCCTATACTTAATATTTGATTTACCTTACCTCCATAAGCACCTACCACATCATCAAAAATATCCCATGTTTTTACACCTAATGATTGACGTGCATAAAAAGTACTCCATGGATTAGGCGTTTTAAAACGTGTTAAATCTAACAAACCATCATCTACTAAAGCAATTGTATATGTCATTGCTTTCCCTTTTTTCTCTTTTACTTTAATTGTAGCTACTGATTCTGGTCGTAATTCATCAGCTATACTAATCTCTGGTTCTAATTTTGTAGCTGGATCATTTACCAACATTGGTATTGATCCATACATTCTTATTGGTAAATCATTTACTGTTTGACTATGTTTTTGTAACAATGATATATTTACAAAAACATTAGGTGTATAATTAGCTAACACTGGAAAACTAAATTCAGTTTGCTTAGCTTTTGTTTCTACCCAAAAATTATCTAATACTTCAACACCATTTTCAATGGTAATTAAAGCTCTTCCCCCTTCAGATGAGGGAAACTTTACTGTGGCTGTTTCATTTACTTGATACGATTCTTTATCTGTTGTAAATACCAACATCGTAGCATTTGTTTTGTCTTGACTTCCTTTTTTCTTTCCATACCAAGAAGGCCAATCGAAATATGCAATATTTGATGTTACATGTTTACTTTTTTTATCTCTTACTTTTATTAAATAACGCCCCCAATCACCTTCATCAACTTTTAAATCAAAAGAACCTTTACCAGTTGCATTCGTTTTTACCTGTAACGTTTTGTATGGTTGATGATAACGAGTTCCATCGTAATTCGAAAGTCCATTATCAGATGTGCTCCACCACCATCTCCACGACAATTTGTACACCTTTACTTCTAGATTATTTCTAATACCTACTCCTAAATCATTAACTGAAGCTACATTAAACGTATACTTTTCATCTGTAAACAAATAATTTCTAGACTGTTGCTCTTCTGCATTTAATAACCCAACATACGAAGTATATGGTGATACTTTTTTAGAAAATACATCGGTACTAAAATCACCTCCATTTTCATACACTTTAGTTATAAAACTGGCTTTTAACATCCCTGGAGCTTTATTAGCCAATCTCGGTTTTACTGAAAAAGTTGTTTTTCCTTCATTGTTTAAAACTCCTTTTAAAACTTTGAATTCTTCCGTACCAAATCTTCTAGTAATATCATCAAACTTATAATTTGAATACTTAGGAAAAGCTGTTACTGTTTGAGTAAATTTCCCATTAATGTCTAACTTTAAATTTCTAGCAATGGCACCATGCAACCACTTTACTTCCACATCTCCATCAATAGATGTATTCGCCTTAATAAAATCTGCTTTTGTATTTAACTTAATTTTTAAACGGTTAGGCTTAATTGTTTCTATTTTTAAATTTTTATTAAAAACCGCCCCACCTACACTTACTCTTAACTTCCAATTTCCTGTTATTGCATCTCTATTAGTTTTAGGAGAATACGCATACACATTTTTGGGAATTTTAAATAATATTTTACGTTCAGTAATTTTCCCTTGCGGATTAATCAACTCAAATTTTATTGGATGTTTTTCTGGAATTGGATTCGCATTATCATTTAAAACAAAAGTTAAAAATAATTGATCTCCTGGTCTCCAAACTCCTCTTTCTCCATAAATATATCCCTTAATTCCCTTTTGAAGTTTCACTCCTGAAACATCAAACTTACTCATTGACAATGAATTTCCGTCATTCAGTTTAATATAGGTAGTATTATTATTTTTAGTTACAACAGCAAAAAAAGCATTGGTTATACCTTCAATTTTTACTATTCCTTCTTTATCTGTTGTTGTTTCAATAACTGGTTGCTGCTGTAAATTATATAACGTTACCTTAGCTCCTTCAACTGGCTTAGTTGTTAATAAATCAGTCACAGCAATAAAAGTTGTATTATTGTTTCCTTTTTTAACTATTACACCCAAATTAGTAGCTAAAATATTTGTGCTAATATTTTTATTATAAAAATAGGATTCAGTACAAGGATTTTTTCTATCACTCCAACGATAGCTACGATAATTATCATTATAATAGTTAGGATTATCGAACGCCTTAGTATTTACTTCTTTTTTACCATAAACTATTGTAGTTGTTGAAAGTGTTTCATCACAAGTGTAATTTGAATATTCTTTTTTAAATGAAAGCTCTACCCTATACATTGCTCCATTTTCAACAGTAATAATTTCTGCTAAATCTATAGCAAAGGCATTTTCTTTAGTCAAATCAACACCTTGATTTGTTAAGTTTACAGTATAACTTGCTACTGGCCTTCCTACATAACGTAAATTACCTTTATTACTTAGGTTGTTATATTGTAAAAACTGTAATACATTATCTTTATATATTTTATAAATAGTTGCATCAACAGCTTTAAGGTTAACAGCTTTAAAGTTTATTTTTAAATTTTTTGAATTTGGTATAATTGTTCCACTTTTTATAAAACTTACAAGCGGATTTAATTGTTTAAAGTGTAATGTTTTACTATAACTTTCTTTTAAAGCATATCCGTCAATACTTTTAAGTCCTTTAAATATTTCAATATCAACTTTATTTTTAAATGCTGCTTTTGGATAGATTGTTACTATATTGTTATTAATAGCATACGTAAAATATCTTTTTTGAGTATTTACAAACTGAATAAGCCCTTTTAAATCTTGATTCTTCTTTATTGCATCAGAAAAACTAATCTCTATATGTTGTTTTTCAGTATCAACAACTTCAATATTTAATACTTTAAAGTTGTTCTTTCCTGTAATTGATAATTCTCTTTCTCCTTTAGATACTGAGTTAATTGCTTTACCATTCCATAAGACATTTATACTTTTATCATCTTCAAATCTTTTTAATTTATCAATTTTAAAAGTCGCTTTAGAAACAAACTCTTCTGAAGTATCAAACTTTATATCTGTGGCTTTTCCATTATAACTTGCACTCACTAACTCTGAAAGTTTTGAGCTTTCAATTACATCACTCGCTGTTAAAACTCCTTCAATATAATATTCATCTTTATTTAATACAGTTGGTGACTTTAATGCTACATTAAATAACAGTTTTTTTGTTTTAATTTTAACAGTAAAATCTTTCAGGTTACTATCAATACCATCGTATAGTTTTGATAAATGTAAGGTTACATTGTATTCTTGATTACTTTTTAACTTTTCAGAAGGAACAAAAGTTAATAAGTTGTCTTTTAAAACAACCGTCCCTTTTACTTTAGGTGTTATCGTAAAAACATCATTTTTTACATCAGCTACATTTGCTTTATTCTTTAATAAAAAATCTAAACTAGAAGTCGTCGATATTAAATTCTCAGGAAAAACTGAAACATATTCACTATAATCATGAACATTACTTGCTTTAGACTCGTTTTTTTTACATGATTGTACACCCAATACAAATACTAGTAAAATGATGATTTGATAGACTCTTTTCATATTAAAATAGTTCTTTTTCTTAAAAAATATTTGAAGTACTTCAAAGTTAGTTATTTTACTTCTTGTTTTAGTTAAAAAGAGCTTATATTTTTTACTTTTACACTTTCAAATTTAAATTATGCTTGGATTAAAATTCGATACTGAAACTTCATGGGTTGACGTTGCTAAAAATGGATTACAACAACTATTAACTGACCATGCTTTTGCTGAACAAAAAGCCGCTTCTAACGCTGTTTCGATTATTATAAATTATTCTGAAGAAACTGCACTTGTTAAGGATATGAGTGATATTGCTATTGAAGAGATGGAACACTTTAGAATGGTTCATAATATTATGATTGAACGTAATATGGTGTTAGGTCAAGGAACGAAAAATGATTATGCTTTAAAGCTTCAAAAGTTTTTTCCGCATACAGGGAAGCGTTCAGAAGCATTAGTACATAGATTATTAGTTGCTGCTTTAATTGAAGCTAGAAGTTGTGAACGTTTTAAAGTGTTTGCTGACAATTTGAAAGATGAACAACTTTCTAAATTTTATTTAGATTTGATGGTTTCTGAAGCTAATCATTATACCTTATTCTTAGGATATGCAAGAAAGTATATGGATAAGAATATTGTTGATAAAAAGTGGAATGATTTATTAGCATTTGAAGCTGAAATGATGAAAAATAGAGGTACTACTGCCAAAGTTCACGGATAATAGAGATACACGATAATTCAACAATTATTGAAAATTAATAACTCACATAATGTTTAGTAAAGAAGAATCTGCTCAATTAAGAAAAGAATTTTGGACTAGCTTTGGAAAATCTTTTCCAAGAAAATGGTTGTTATACAACACTAAAATAAAAGGATTTGCGTTTAAATTTCAAGCGGATAGAAAAAAAGCTTCTGTTTGCCTAGATTTTGAGCATCCTGAAGAAATAGCAAATGAGTTATTATATGATCAACTAATTTCATTAAAAAAAATACTTGAAACCGAGTACTTACCCGAAGTTATTTACAATGATAATTTTGAGTTAGATAATAGAAAAATAATTAGACGTATATATATTCCTTTTGAAAAAAAGTTTAGTATTCATAATAAGAACACTTGGAGAGATTGTTATGAGTTTTTTGTTGATACAATGACTGAATTTGAACTATTTTTTTATGAATATGAAGATTTTATTAAGCAAGCCATATAACTCGATATAATGAAGAAACCTTTTTTTAAGTTTAATATCCTATTACTAGCTGTTTTATTTTTTACTTGTTCATCAGATAAAATTTCAGATATAAATGATCAAGCAAATTCTTCTTTAGAAACTGAAATTTTATTATTAATTAACGATCATAGAGCTAGCTTAAATTTAAAAAAACTTGAAACACTAGCTGTTATAAAAACACAAACAAACAGTCATACTAAATATATGATTAAAAAAGGTAAAATATCACACGATAACTTTAATCAACGTGCTAATTATCTTCAAACAAATGCAAAAGCTACTAGCACTTCTGAAAACGTCGCTTCTGGATATTCTTCAGCAAAATCTGTAATTAAAGGCTGGTTAAATAGCACTGGTCATCGTAAAAATATTGAAGGCAATTATACTCATTTTAATATAACTGCTGCCCAAAACAATAAAGGAATTTGGTATTACACCAATATTTTCATGTATCAATAAAAACAAATTCTACCATCTAAAATATTTATTTTTTACTCGTACTTTTTTAATTATTAGTGCTTCTAAAGCAAAAATTTCATGGTAATCATAACTTATACGTTCATACCCTCCTACTCTCCATTGAGTTCCATATGAGTTTTTTATAATGAAACCTTCTTTATCATAACCAACAATGGCAACAGCATGGCCTCCATATTTATTTTTAGTATCAGTTATTTCCATCAATAGCTCACCCTTTACTATACGTTGATTAATATTTTGATATAAACCTTTAGCTACTGAATATTTAAGATAATTTCCACTTGCGCCTAATACTTTATATCCCACATCTGGTGTTATGGTATTAAATTTCCTAGAAGAAAAACTTTTCCAAGCATCTTGATATATCAGAGGATATGAAACAGGAATCGCTTTTATTCCATTACGCAATTGTTGTTTTATATATTCTATATCCTTTGCTTTCTTAGCATCTAAATATTCATAGTCAGTGACAAAAACCCTAGCCTTTTTCTTATATTTTGTAACCAATGTAAATAAGCCAACTTCGCCTTCATATAAATATTTAGAAAACTGAGTTTCATTCATTTCTCTAGCTCTTTCATAATCTAAATTATATGGCAAATATTTCTCTTCAATAACTCCATCCTTTTTTAAAGATTCAGGGTAAAACTTTAAAAAATGCCCTCTTTTAACTGCAGTTTTACCATCATACTGATATCCTTTTTGGAATGCATATAAATACTTCTCACTTAAATCTTTTGATACATTAGGAAATGTTTCTAAAGCCGCTGCAATAGCAAATGCTGTACAAGTATATTTTACCCCTTGGTGTTTAACTGGTGATTGACTTTTCCAATGAACTAATGGAAGAGATCTACTTATTTTAGTAAAATCTGTATTTTGAGAAAATGTAATTCCTACCAATAAAAGTAAACATAGAGTACATGTATATCTCTTCATAGTTTATTGTTTTTTAAGATAGTACGCCAAATATACAATAACTACATTTTTATATAAAAGTGAAAAACACCCTAAATTAGGGTGTTTTTTCGTTGATTTATTTTTTATTTTTTTATAAAAACTTAATACTAAAAGGATAACTTGGTTCTTCATTATTACTTGCTTTAATAGCATTTAGTATCGGGAAAATAATATACGCAGCTCCTATTACTAAAAAGCCAAGTAAGCCCAAACCAAAAAATAACACTAAAGGAATACATATTAACAAATATAGAAACATAGTTATTCTAAAGTTTAAAATAGCTTTACCATGTTCATCCATATGTAAAATTTCATCCTTTTTTACAGCCCATATAATAAGAGGAACAATGAATCCTCCGATTCCTGTTACAAAATCTAATAATTGACTTAAATGGGTTAACACTAATAATTGATTATTTCTTTTCATATGTATATAGAGGTTGATTGTATAAATAAGACGCTTAACATGCAGTTTTGTTACAAAAAGTAAATTTATATCTCTATTTTACTATGTATATTTGCACCATGATTGAAAACGATACCATTATTGCTTTAGCTACTCCAGCAGGTGTTGGAGCCATTGCTATAATTAGACTTTCTGGGGAAAAATCTATTGAAATTGCCGATACTTTTTTCAAATCGGTTAAGAAAGTTAAATCGCTACGTACCCAAAAATCTCATACACTACATTTGGGACATATTGTAAATAATGATCGTGTTATTGATCAAGTATTAGTTTCTATTTTTAAAAATCCACATTCTTATACGGGTGAAAACGTAGTAGAAATTTCATGTCATGGATCAAGTTTTATTCAGCAAGAAATCATTCAACTATTTTTACAAAATGGGTGTAGAATGGCTGATAATGGTGAATTTACCATGCGTGCTTTTTTAAATGGAAAAATGGATTTAAGTCAGGCAGAAGCAGTTGCTGATGTTATTGCTTCAAATTCTGCAGCTTCCCATCAAATGGCTATTCAACAAATGCGTGGTGGAATTACCAATGAATTAAAAGAATTACGTGGTCAATTATTAGATTTTGCTGCCTTAATTGAATTAGAACTCGATTTTTCAGGTGAAGATGTTGAATTTGCCGACCGAACTAAATTTAAAGAACTTGTTTCAAAAATTACGTTTGTACTAAAGCGATTAATTGATTCTTTTGCTTTTGGAAATGCAATGAAAAATGGGATTCCAGTTGCAATAATAGGGGAACCTAATGTTGGAAAATCAACACTTTTAAATGTTTTATTAAACGAAGAAAAAGCCATTGTTTCTGACATTGCAGGTACTACTCGTGATGCCATTGAAGATGAAGTTATTATTGACGGAGTTGCTTTTCGTTTTATCGATACTGCTGGTATTCGTGAAACTGAAGATGTTGTTGAAAATATTGGTATAAAAAAGGCGTATGAAAAAGCAGAAAACGCTCAATTAATTATTTTCTTAATCGATTCAAATAAATTTTCTTATTCTAGTGATTTATTTTTAAAGGAAATTGAAACTATCAAAGAGCGTTTTCCAAATAAACGTTTACTAGTAATTGCAAATAAAATTGACACATTATCGTGTCATGACTCTTCTATTTTACAATCAGAAATTGAGCATTTAATTTTATTGTCTGCAAAACAAAAAACTGGAATTGATGAACTAAGAAATGAGTTAACTTCCTTAGTAAATACTGGAGCTTTAAGTAATAATGAAACTATTGTTACAAATTCCCGTCATTTTGAAGCTTTAAACAATGCGTTAATAGCTATTACTTCTGTACAACAAGGTATTGACTTAGAAATTTCTACCGATTTATTTTCTATTGATATTCGTGAGTGTTTACGTCATTTAGGAAATATAACTGGTGAGTATGATGTTGATAAAGATATTTTAGGGCACATTTTTGGGAATTTCTGTATCGGGAAGTAATAAAAGAAAACAAAGGAAATCAAAAGAAACAAAACCATTTTAATCAACACTTTAAGTCATTTTTTTTAGGATAGATGCTGTGGTAGAAACAAATCTTTAGGGCCAATAAAAATAGAAGAATTTTTCAGTTAGAAAAAAATAAACTTTACAGAAGAGTATAGATTTAAAGATTGTATAAGTATTTTAACACTCCCTTTTGATTTTTACATAAAAAAATACAATTTACTAATAGAGTTTGATGGTTAGCAACACTTCAAGCCACAAACAACCTTTGGGGGAAAAATCAAATTTAAAAAAGAAATTCAAAGAGATATAATTAAAAAAAAGTACGCTTTTGAAAAGAAAATAAACCTACTTAGAATATCTTATACCGAATTAAGTAGAACTAATAATATTATAATAAATACAATTAAGCTTATAGAAAACAAAGAGGAAGTATTTATTAATTCAGATTCTAAAATTGTAAAAAAATATAATGATGTATACATTGATTTTCATAAATAAAAAATTGTACTAATTCTAGATATTGATTTATTTAATTATCATGATAGCCTTATCTCATTCGAACTTCGCAAAATCTTCACTAAGTCACATTCGTTCCTTAACTCAAATCTTTGCTTGTCTCATTTCGTTAAGGCTATTAAAATATTTGAATATATATATATATATTGACACATTAAATCATATATTTGACATGTAATGCAAAAAATATTACATGTCAAACAAAAAGAACTACAATAGACTTAAAGTAGTTTTAACAGAAAAAAAGCAATCTAGTAGAGAATTAGCAAAAAAACTTAACTGTTCTGAATCTACTGTATCAAGATGGTGTACAAATGATGTACAGCCTAACTTAGAAACTTTATATAAAATCTCTCAATTTTTAAATATTGAAACAAGAGATTTAATTTCAATTAATAGAAATATATGAAAACTGCTATTGATATATTTAGTGGTGCTGGAGGCCTAAGTATTGGGGCTGAGATGGCAGGAATCCAAATTCATACTGCTATTGAAAATAATAAACATGCTGCTGAAACTTTTAAACATAACCATCCTAGCACTAAAGTTATTTGTAATGATATAACTAAGGTTAAATCTAAAGAACTACCAAAAAATCCATTTATCCTTTTTGGAGGTCCTCCATGTCAAGGATTTTCTATATCTAATACTAAAACTAGAAATACTGACAATAAGAATAATTCACTGTTTTTTGAGTTTATTAGACTAGTTGATGAAACTAAACCAAAATGGTTTGTTTTTGAAAATGTTGAAGGGTTTACATCTTTTAATAATGGTAAAGTTTTAAAAGAACTTGAAAGTAAATTCAATTCTTTAGGTTATAAAGTAGAACATAAAGTTTTAACTGCTTCGGATTATGGTGTCCCCCAAAATAGAAATAGATTTTTTATGGTAGGGAATAATCAAGGAATTACTTATGATTTTCCTGAAAAAGCACAAAAAAGAGTAACTGTAAAGCAAGCTATAAGTGATTTACCAAAACTCACTAATGGAGATAATATAGATAAACTACCATATAAAAAAGGTAGATGTAGTAATTATGCTAAACTAATGAGGACTAATTCGAAAGAGTCTAGTCAAAATCATTTATCAAGAAATAGAGAGTACGTAATAGAAAGGTACAAACACATATCTATAGGTGAAAACTGGAAAGCTATTCCTCCAGAGTTAATGGAGAATTATTCAAACACATCAAATTGTCATAGTGGTATATATAGAAGACTCCATCCTGAAAAGCCTTCAGTTGTAATAGCTAATTATAGAAAGAATATGTTAATTCATCCTTATCAAAATAGAGGTTTATCTATTAGGGAAGCTGCTAGAATTCAAAGTTTTCCTGATGATTTTATTTTCAAAGGAAGTTTATCCCATATTCAACAACAAATTGGAAATGCTGTGCCTCCATTATTGGCTAAAGCTATTTTTGATAAAATTATTAAGGTAGACAATGAGTACAAAAAATAAGAATACAATCAATTTTAACTTTGATATAAGTGCTTATAGATTACTAGGAAGAGAACTTATTACTGATAGAATAACAGCTTTATTTGAAATAGTAAAAAACTCTTACGATGCTAATGCTGATAATGTAACTATTAGTTTTGAGAACTTGATTCCTTATTCTAATACTAATTCTAAAATCATAATTAAAGATGATGGAATTGGAATGTCTTTAAGAGATTTAAAGAATAAATGGATGGTTATAGGTACCAGCGATAAAAGAAGAGAAAGAACTTCTCCTTCTCCTTATAATAGAAAAGTTGTTGGAAAAAAAGGAATAGGAAGATTTGCTGTCGATTTATTAGGTTCTAAATTAACTTTAAAAACTAAACAAGAAGGAAGTGATAAATGGATTTATTTAGAAACAGATTGGTCTAAATATGTTGAAATAGAAAACCAACAACTACTATTACCTTTTGAAGATAAAAAAGACTATTTTACTGATATTGAAAATAAATACTGGTTTGAAGATGCTAAAAAAGAGGAATATGGTACAACTCTTAAAATTGAAAGAATACAGGAATGGACTAATTATGATATTGAGCGTTCATATAATGAATTAACTAAACTAGTATCTCCAAACTTTAAAATACCTCCAAGGTATCCTTTTAATATTAAAATAAAATCTCCTTTTGAAAACTTTATTGATGTTAAAATAAAACCAAATGACGTTAAAGAACAATCTACTATTTCTATTGAATTATCATATGATGAGAAATCAAATACGCAACAAGTAATAAGAAATAATAATGGAGTTTTAGAAAAAATTAATGTGCCAAAAAAGAGTTTTGGTCTTGTAGATTTTACTTTTCATTATTTTGATTTAAAGGCTAAAAAAAATATTAAAAAGAATTCTACTGCAGATATTGATGGTATCAAAATTTATAGAGACGGAATTATTACTACTCCATTTGCTGAGTATGAAGATAAAGTCACTAAACAGAAGGATATAATTGGTATAGATAAAAGAAGATACTCTGGTTTTTTTGATAAAATTAGTAGTAGAGATTTATTAGGCTTTGTAGAACTTAAAGATGAAAAAAATCCTGATATAATTGAAGCTACAAATCGCCAAGGTTTTATTGAAAATAATGAATGGAGAGATTTAAAGGTTTTTATTATAGAACAAATTGAACAAGTAGAATTATCATTTAAAGACCAAAGAAATAAAGCTTCTGAAAAAACAAAATCCGAATTAGGCAATGCAAATAACTCTCTTAAAAACTTAAAAACATTAGTAAGTAATATAAAAAAAGAGGCTTCTCCAGTAGTAAAAGAACAATTAAAAACAGTTCAAATTGAATTGGGTAAATTACAAGGAACCGTTAGTAAAAGCATTAAAGACTATGTTCGTTTGGAAGAAGAAACTAAACAAAAAGAAAATTTATATTCTTCTTTAGTTTCATTACAAACCTATGCAGCAATGTTTTCTCATATGACAAAACATACTATTGGACATGTCATTAGACAAGCCGAATATTTTAGCAAATATTACCCTGACACTAGTAAAGACAGTAGATTTATGAGTATCTCAGGAAACATTTTTGAAGAATTTATTACTTTAAGAGATGGTGTTGATTTTATGCTGAAGTATGCAAAATCTGACACTGATGTAGAAGAAATTGATTTGAAAGATTTATTAGAAATTTTATTCAATAAAATATATAAAGATGTCTTTTTTCAAGAGAAAATTAAAATCCAATTAGATATTAAAAAGTCTATTATTCTAAATTACAATAGAAAAGCTATAGAAGATGTTTTTGATAACCTGATTAGTAATTCAATTAAAGCTCTAAAACATGAGGAGAATAAAAAAATAAAATGTAGTTCTGAAATACAAAAGGATAAACTAATCATTTATTTTTCAGATAATGGGATTGGTATAAATGAAGAAGACAAATATAAAATTTTTGACATATTTTTTACAAAGACATTTGATGATGGAGGGTCTGGCTTAGGGTTATACATGGTAAAAACTCGAATAGAATCTATGAAAGGTGATATTGAATTAATTGATAATGAATTTAAACCAACAGGAGCAACTTTTAAAATTGAATTACCGTTTAAGAAATAAAATTTAAAAATGAATATAGAAATTGTTATTATCGATGATAGTATAAAAATAAACGATGATCCGTTAAAATGGGAATTAGAAGATAAATTCGGAGAAAAAAACGTGCACTTTTTTACCTCTTCTATTGATGGATTAAAATATATCAATGATAGTTTACTTAAGAATATTATAGTTTTATTGGACATACAGTTTCCAAAGGGAGAAAAAGATGGGCATCAAATTTTAGAAGAAATTTCTTCTATTTCAAAATTAATTCCTGTTATTTTATGGAGTGGTGTAGATGAAAACGATGAACATTTTTCCGATTTTATAAATAACCATGCTTTTGGTTTTCTCACAAAAGGAGTTTCTATTGCAGAAGCTATGCCGATGATAGACCGAGCTGTTATTTCAATTGAAACTAGTGTCGATAATGCTATTGAAGATTGGATTGTTAATAATGAAGAAGATAAAGATAAAACTATATATATAACATCTGAAGGCGATAAGCTATCTCTTAATGATATATTGAAAGAAATAAGATTACAATCTAACATAGGAAAAGAGTTTTCTTTAAAATTGAATAAGCTTACTATAAATTTATTATTAAGAAATAAAGAGAAGCTAGATGACTAACAGTATTTTTGCATTTGATACCTCTGACCTAACTCTAGGTGAATTTTTTAGAAGTTGTAAATTAGATTTAGAAGCTTTTTTTCAAAATAACAATAACACTAGTATTAGGTATATACATGGAAACCAACTTAATGATTTAAATATTTCTATAGTATTAGAAAATATGACCTCTTTTATTTTTGGTGCTTATTCACATGGTTCTGAAAATTCTTTAGTTGTTTCTGCCACAACTCCGTATATTTCAACGGAATTAAACAATGAAGCCTTTGAGAATGCCTTTTTTTATACTTGGTCATGTAGTAGCGGTAAAGTGTTAGGTAAAAGTTTAATTGACAATAAATGCGCTTGTTTTATTGGTTATAAGGATATAATAAGTATTTGGTCTACTCATCAAAAACCTTTTGTTGAAACAGCTACACTTGGTCTTAAACTTTTTATAGAAAACGTTTCAACACATAATATTCCATCATTAATAAAAGAAAAATATAATGATGAAATCGATGAAATTTACAAAAAAAATTTTATGATTGCATCCATTTTAATGGATAATAGAGACGCTCTCGTTATTCATGGTATAGATATGACTATATCAGATTTAAATAATTAAATAACTACACCTATTTTCCACCTCATAAACGCCCAAGTACTTATTTTACTTGGGTTTTTACTTTCTGAACCGGAAAGTAAATTTTATAACATATTTCATCAATTAGCAAGAACTATAAAATAAATAATAAACAAAAAAAGACAGCTTTCTTACTGTCTTTTCTTCATTTAAACTAAATCCCCATTCAGTTTATCTATTCTCTTATTTAATCCCATCCTGGAGCTTCAGGGCTCTGAGCTTGAGCTTTTTTGGGGTTTAAAAGAATATAAGTTCCTAAGGCTGTTAATGCTGTGTATTTACCATATTTTCCTATTTTTTTTAAAGCTTCCTTTCTTGTAATTTCTTCTGCTTTATTACTTAAATCTCTTTTCATCTTTCTTAAGGGAATTATTTAATTATGATTTTTTGAGTTTTCTTTCCTAATTCAGAGTTCACCTCAACAACATAAACTCCTATTTGTAATGATGGAAGAGCTATTGAATTGTTACCCAAACCTTTTACACTTTCATTTAGTAATAAAACTCCATTAACAGTATATAAATTAACCTCAAATTCTTCATCCGAAATTCCATTAACTATTAATGTATTCTTAGATTCTGTATAAATTTTAACATCATCAATATTTGTATTTACTGTTTCTATTTTACTTTGTTGGGTGTGTAAATAAAAACGACCTACTCCATTTAGTTTTTCTTTAATAACTATCGTATAAATATCATTTTTTGAAGTATCTAATTTTGTAAAAGTCTTTAACTCTCTATCTTCTATAAAAACTTCAAGTCCTTGTGGTAAACCTTGAGTTTTGATAGTAAAACTTACCTCTTCTTCTGATGATATCTTTAAACCTATTGGCAAAATTGTTGTCTCAATACTTTCAATTGGCAAACATTGAATTGTAAAATCATCACCCTCTTCATTGTTCAATAATCTTGTATATACATCAAAGTTTGATCTAGAATAGTTTCCTAAATCATATCCTGGATCTAATCCTAAAGTAGCATTCTTAAGATATTTGATATTCGTATCTATTGTTGTACTTTTTGAAGTTACCAATAATTGAATACTTGGTCGAATAGTTTTTTCTCCTCTAGCAAAAATTCCACCTGTGGCAGGCTGAATTTTTCTTTGTGATTGATTAAAAATTATATCAGTTACTCCTGTAGTTGTCTTCACAAAAAAACCTTGCCCAGGTGCTAAAGAAGCCTCTGAACTGGCTAATGATTTACCTACATATTTAGACTGAGCGTTATCCCAAACGTATACACCTACATTTACTGGATCAAACTTACTTAGATTACTATTTATAAAGTTTGTTCCTCCATTTTCATTAATTGGTAAAAAAGCTGTGTAGGGATTTCCAACAGCATTCCATTCTGAAACTGTTACTGATTTTGTTACATCTGACTTTTCTATTGTTCCTTTAAAAATTACAGTTCCATTTGCTGCTCTTGAAATAGCATACGACTTCCCTTTTTCAAAAGTTTCACTTGGATTAGCGGCTAAATAATCAACATCATAATATACCCATTTAGATCCTGTAACTTTACTGTCATCATAATAAGAAATTGCATACCTGTTTGGAGTTGTTGAAGTATTTATACGGATAGCATTTTCTGAATTCTCAGCAAACTCCTTTATACTTTGACCATGAACAGGTGCAGAAATTATACTCCATGCATTTGCTAGCAAGCCTCCTCGCTTATAAACTACTTCACCATTTGTTGTTCCTTTTACTAATAAACTTGAACTATTACTTGCTGTAGATAACATAGTAAATACACCATTATTTACTAAATTTCCTTCAATAGTTACTGAGCCATTTTCAGAAATATCAAACGATGAAAGTGATTCTACTGTTAAGTCATTTATCTGCACAGAAGAATTTACTTCAGGAGTATTAACTACATTAGGAATAATAATATCATTTGTAATTGTTGGCACAGTTCCACTATCCCAATTACTATTATTTAACCATGAAATACTGGTGTCTCCATCCCACACTATTTCATCTATTCTTGAGGCTCCTATTGAGTTGAAAGTAGCCCCTAACAATTGAGTTCCTTCATAGTCTACGCAATTTGCTCCATCAAATGGACCACTTGATGCTGATCCACAAGCTGTATAAAACAAATTTGTTGATTGACTTATTCCTGTTTCAAAACTAACCATCGGGTCTTCATTTATATTTACATATTTTATTTTAATATGAAATAGCTTTGTAGGTATGGAAGTAACGTTATTAGTTACAAAAGTACTTGAAGAAAAAGTTTGTACAAATGAAACTGAAACTCTAGAGCTAATATTATCAATTACTATAAAATCTGAATAAATCTTCGCACTACTAACAGCATCTACTCCTTGTCCACAAATATAACCTTCAGTATTTAAAGCTGTAATTTCTACTCGATTATTTGCTTTTACATTATTTCCGAAGGCTGTAGTATTATAATTAAAGTAAATTTGACCTTTACCTAATTTAAAATCAACTGTTGATGATATATAAACATCTGCTTCATAATAATCATACGTTCCATCATTAGTATTTTGTGCATTAACAAATGTAAAACTTAAATCTTGTCCTAACATTATTGTATTTATAAACAATAGTATTATTAATGGTAATTTTTTTTTCATTTTATAATTCTTTATTTTTTATTACAATTAAGCAATCAAATACTCTCTACTTCCCTTAAAATTATGGCTAATCTTAATATTTTCAAGAGTATGAGATTACTTAGGGGAATTTTTATTGATATTAAATTTTTTGAATATTTACAATACGCATCGTTATTCCATTAAATGTTTTTTCCATTTTTATTTTGGTTAACCAAAACAAATTTCCACGATGGTAAATAGGTAGGTATAAAAACTTATTTATCTCTTTTCGTACCTTGAATCTCTTGTTTTTCTTTAAAAATAATTTCATCTGACTTGTTTTAAAATTGTTGACCTTTTCCTACGTTTTTATTTATAATATTATCAACATCTGTAGTTTGTACCTGACTATTCATATCCATATCAGCTTTATGATATCCTGAAGACCCTAAAATTGAAATTACATTACTTGCATCAATCGTTTGTATTTGACCATTACTATCATAATCTCCTGATGGTATTGCATAAATGCCTTCATCCATACTTATTAAAGCATTTGTTCCTCCAGAAACTGTAGTTGTTGTGCTACTAAAGTTTATGTTGGTTATTGTTGTAGATAAGCTAACAACTGAAGCACTTTGAATAGCTAAGTGATTACGATGATTTATTACAATATAATAATCGCCTTCGGTTTGTTCAAATAATACATTTGAAACGCCATCTATAGTTACAATATCTCCATCTCGTTGTAATAATGCAGATTGTTGATCTATAATAATACTTGTATCTGTAGCATCTCTTAATTCAACCCAAATCCAATCTACTATGGCGTTTTCTCCTGTAACATCAAAGACAGTACTTTCACAGGTTAATGCATCTGAATACGGACTCGTGGTTGGTATTAAATCTGAAATTCTTAAATCATCGCGCATTAAAGTTTCTTCTCCTAAATTTGCATCTGTAAAGGCACCTTGTAAATAGGCATTTGCGGCTAATAATAAAGTAGCACTACATGATACTTCGTTAAAACTTGCCGAATCACCTTTTCCTAAACTCCAATAGGTATCACTATACGTTTGACTATCTACTAGAATACATGTTAATTCAGAATTATTTCTGGCATTAAGTACAGTAATATCAGCATTAGTACCATTTTTAACATTTAAACTGGTTAATGCATTATTAGATACTTCTATAAATGTTAATGCTATATTTAAACTAAAATCTAAACTCGTTATGGAATTATTTTGACATTGTATGCTTTCAAGGTTTACATTATTACCAAGATCTAAAGCTGTTAGATTATTATTATAAATCGTTAAGATTTTTAATACTCTATTATTACTAAAATCAACAGTTGTTAATCCACTATTATTTGCAAAAACCTCTTCTAAAGCTACATTATTTGTTACATTAAATGATGTTAGATTTGTATTATCTGACACATCTAACACTTTTAAATTAAGATTACTACTTAAATCTAATGTGGATAGTGAATTGTTAGACACATATAATTTTTCTATGGCTGTAAAATCTTCAATTCCTGTTAAATTGCTAATCGATTGTCCATGAAAACTTATTGATATAATAGTTTCAATAAGTGCTGTAGGTACTTGTCCGTCATTATTAATATCATCAAAACCTAAACTATATAACCTTGCTTCAAAATTAGCATCTGGTATGGCTGTATAACGGCAATAAGTATCTGAAAATACTGTAGTATCGTCTTTTGCCCATGTGGTATAATCATTGGTTAAATCATCTACCAAAATACAGGTTAAATCTGCGTTTCCTGTTGCATCAAAACTAGTTATACTTGTATTGCTACCATTTTTAATATTTAAACTTTCTAAATTACTATTATTAACCTCAAGTAATTTTAGCCCTATATTTTTAGAAAGATTTAAACTCGTTAAGTTAGTTTTGTAACAATATAATTGTTCTAATAATAGATTTTTTGACAAGTCTAGCGTTGTAATATCTGTATCAAAACATATTAACCTTTTTAATAACGTATTATTGGTCACGTCTAAAGATGTAATATCTGTACCTCTACAATTTAACTCTGTTAACTGTGTATTATTCGTTAAATTTAAACTTGTTATTGAATTTGCAGTACATTGTAATGCTACTAGATTTACATTATTACTAACATCTAAAACAGCTATATTGTTTAAGTTACAATTAAAAGTTTCTAAAGCAGTAAAATCTGCTATTCCTGTTACATCAGTAATTCCTTGATTTTTTATATCTAAACTAGTAACCACTTCAATTAATACTGTTGGTACTTGTCCGTCTCCATTAACATCGTCAAAACCTAAAGCTTCTAAACGCGCTTCAAAATTGGCATCTGGTATAGCCGTATAACGGCAATAGGTATCTGAAAAAGATGTTGTAGTGTCCTTAGTCCATAAACTATAATCGTTATTGGTTAAATCATCAACTAAAACACATGTTAAGTTCTCATTATTAGCTGCTTTAAACGAAGTTATATTGGTATTATTTCCGTTTCTAACATCTAGGTAACTTAAGTTGCTATTATTCTGACATGAGAATATTGTTAATGCAGTATTATTACTCAAATCTAAACTTGAGATTTCATTCTCATCAATATATAAGGTTTGTAATAACAAATTATTGGTAACATCTAAACTTGTTAGATTATTTGCTAAAAGATCTAAACTTATCAACTGAGTGTTTAGTGAAACATCTAAAACCGTTAATTTATTTCCGTATACAAGTAAACTTTGTAAACTAGTATTGTTTGAAATATCTAAGCTTGTTAATCCGCAATTAAATGCACTCAGTGATAATAGATTTGTATTGTTAGAAAGGTCTACAGAAGTAAGTGAAGCATTGTTAGCACTAACTAAAACTTCTAAAGCTTCAAAATCTTCTAAACCTGTTAAATTCGCTATATCTTGGTTTGAAACATTTAAGTTGGTTACTCCTTCAATGAATCGTGTTGGTACTTTTCCGTCTCCAGAAATATCATCATATCCTAAGGCTTCTAAACGTGCTTCAAAATTAGCATCTGGTATTAATGTATAATTACAATCTGTATCACTAAAGTTTACATCACCATCTATCAATAACCAATTGATTACTGAATACTCTGCATCATCTACTAAAACACAACCTAAATCTTCATTCCCTACTAACTGAAAGTTTGTACCACCTGTATTGTTTGTATTAGCTCCATTTTGAAGGTTTAAAGAACTTAAATTATTATTGTTTGCTCTAAAGGAAGTTAATGCTGGATTATTACTTAAATCTAATGTAGTAAAGTCATTATCATTTCCCCAAAAAGAGGTTAATGCTATGTTATTACTTAGATCTAGGCTTGTTAAATCATTACCAGTAACCCATAATACTCTTAAATCTGTATTTTTAGTGATGTCTAAACTAGTTAATCTGCAACTTTCAGCTTTAAACCCAACCAATAATGTATTTTTTGAAAGGTCTATAGTTGTAAAATTATTACTTCTTACAATTAATTGTCTTAACTCAGTATTATTTGTAAGATCTATCGTACTAAGTGAGTTGTAACCTACATCTAAAGTTTTCAAGGCACGGAAATCTTCTATACCTGTTAAGTCTGAAATACTTTTACTTTCAACATCTAAACTTTCTAATTCTTCAATTAAATAAGAGGGAACCTTTCCGTCTCCCGAAATATCATCATAGCCTAAAGCTTCTAAAGCGTCTTCAAAATTAGCGTCTGGTATACTTGTGTAACGACAATAAGCTCCTTCGTTAAATGTCACTCCTGCATCTACATTATCTTCCCAAATAGTATTACTATTACTATAAGCTACATCGTCTACCAGAATACAGGTTAAATTAGGATTTTCAGTGGCATCAAATTCGCTTATCAATGTATTACTACCATTCTGAATGTTTAAGTTATATAAATTGGTTTCAGCACAATTTAAAATACGTAAACTGTTAAGTGTGCTTACATCTAAATCTTCTATTGGAGTTTGATTGATGCGTAGTTGTACTATAGCTGTATTGTTACTTAAATCAATACTTGTAAGCCCCGTATCGTGTACTTGTAATTCAGTTAGTAATGGATTATTTGATACATCTAAAGAACTAATATTTGTACTACTTACAATTAATCGATTTAGCAAAGGATTATTACTTACATCTAAACTGCTTAGGTTAGCATTGGTAAATGCACTTAACTCTTCTAAGACTACATTATTAGTTAAGTCTAGATTGGAGATATTAGTCGTATTTGCTCCTAGTTTTTTTAAAGCTGTGTTATTTGAAATATCAAGAGTTGATATATTGTTGGCACTAACATATAATTCTTCTAAAAGTACGTTGTTTGAAACATCTATACTTGTTAGATTATTAAATTCACAGCTTAATTTTTTTAATGCGGTAAAATCTTGTATTCCTGTTAAATCAGCAATAGATTTTAATGTTAAATTCAAATTAGCTACATTTTCAATTAAGGCTGTTGGTACTTGTCCGTCATTTGATACATCATCATAACTTGATAAAGCAGCTTCAAAATTAGCATCTGGTATCGCTGTATAACGACAATAGGTATCTGTAAAAGATGCTATGAAATCTTTTATCCATGTACTGTAATCATTATCAAGATCATCTACTACAATACAACTTAAGTTTGAATTTCCTGATGAATTATAATACGTAACATTAGTATTGTTACCGTTTTTTACATTTAACCCTGTAATATCATTTTCCTCAAAAGCTAGTACGACCAATTGTGTATGACTACTTAAATCAATAAACCCTGTAACATTATTTCTTTCAAAGGCAAGAAAGGTTAAGGCTGTATTATTAGTAACATCTAAACTCGTTAATTCATTATCGCTTAAATCTAATAATGTTAATGCTGTGTTTTGTGATACATCAAGAGTTGTTATTGCATTCTCATCTAAATCTAATTCTTTTAAAGCCGTATTTTTAGAAACATCAATACTAGAAAGTTCATTGTCTTCAATAAACAATTCTTCTAATAAAATATTATTACTGATATCAACATTAAGAATACTATTATCCGAAATATTTAACTCTACTAAAGCTGTAAAATCTGCAATACCTGTTATATCTGAAATACTTTTATTACGTACATCTAACAAGGTTACTACTTCAATAAGTTTTGTTGGCACTTGCCCATCACCAGCAATATCATCATACCCTAAATTATATAATGCTGTTTCAAAATTAGCATCTGGTATCGCTGTATAAACACAATAGGTATCGCTAAAATTTGTTGTAATATCTTTAGTCCAAAAGGTATAATCTTTGTTTAAATCATCAACCAAAACACAAGTTAAACTAGCATTACCTGCAACATCAAAATCTGTTATATTTTGATTAAATCCGTTTTTAAAGTTTAATAAACTTAAATTATTATCTGCACATTCAAGTTGGGTTAAGGCAACGTTTGTAGTAAGGTCTAATTCGGTTAAATTATTTCCCGAAAGTCTTAATATTCTTAAAACTGTTTGATTAAATACATCTATCGTTGTTAAATTACTATCCGTTAAATTTATATTTTCTAACAACGGATTTTGTGAAATATCCAAACTTGATAGTGAATTACCGCTTATATATAAATAGGCTAAATCTGGATTATTAGTTACGTCTAAACTTGTAATACCGGTTTGATTTAGGTTAAGCGTTCTAAGAATTGTATTTGCTGATACATCAACAGTACTAAAGCTATTATTTCTTAAATTCAAATTTGTTAAACCTGTATTTGCACTTACAGATACACTTGTTAATTGATTATACCTTCCTGATACTTCACTTAATACTGTATTTGTTCCTAAGGATAAAGTAGCTACGTCATTATTATCAAAATTTACCGTTTCTAAATTTTCGTTATTACTTACATCTAAACTTGTTAAAGTATTATTATTTACATCTAAATCTATTAAGGCTGTAAAATCTGCAATACCTGTTATATCTGAAATCGACTGACTACTTATATCTAAACCTGTTACTACTTCTATTAAAGCAGTTGGTACTTGTCCGTCATTCGAAATATCATCATAACCTAAGGTTTCTAGAGCGGCTTCAAAATTTGCGTCTGGTATAAGTGTATAATTATCACAGTATAAACCAAAACTAGAAGCTTCATCTATATTAGTCCAATTGATAGCACTCCATTCAGGATCATCTACACGAATACAACTTACTGGAGTTCCTGATGTGTTAAAACCTGTAATACTAGTATTTGCACCATTTTGAATATTTAAACTTGATAAAGTTGTTATATCATTAGCTATTAACTTCGTTAATAATGTATTATTAGATAAATCTAATACTGTGAGGTTAGTTGAATATACATCTAATGTTGCGAGATTTATATTTAAACTTAAATCTAATGATGTAATCTCAGAATTCCATAAATCAAGAGCACTTAAATTTACATTGGCACTTGTATCTACAGTTAACAAATCACAACTTGTACAGTTAAAACGGGTTAAAGCAGTATTTGCTGATAAATCTATTGTAGTTCCTGAATATTGTCGTAATCTAAAGTCTTCTAGTGCAATATTATTACTCACATCTATTGTACTAAAAATATTTCCACTAGCTGCCCAAAGCGTTTTCAAATTTATAAGATTCGATATCTCTAAGGAGGTTAAGCTATTATTATTCAATTTTAATGATTCTAGTGCTACAAAATCCTGGATTCCTGTTAAATCAGTGATACCTTCATTAGAGACATCTAAACTAGTAACCACTTCTATTAAAGCAGTTGGAACTTGCCCATCACTCGAAATATCATCAAGCCCTAAAGTTTCTAAAGCTGCTTCAAAATTAGCATCTGATATCTTTGTATAATTACAATATGTACTACTATAACTAGCGCCACCATTATTGGTCCAAGTAGTTGTACTAAAATCTACCTCATCTACAATAATACACTCCAAATTTGAATTTCCTCCTGCATGGAAGTAAGTGAAATTAGCGTTATTTCCGTTTTTAATATTTAAACCTGTTAAGTCGTTTCCTTGAACAGTAAAATTTGTTAAAGCAGTATATGCTGAGAAATCATAATCTCCAGATAAATTACAATTTGAAAGTGTTAGTCTTGTAATAATAGATGCATCTGCTACTTTAAATGATACTAAATCAGCATTGTTATATACGATTAACTCTTTAAGCGCAGTATTACTACTAACATCTATAGTTGTTAAATCATTATTATCAGCAAAAAGAGTTTCAAGCGCTGTAAAATCTTCAATCCCTGTTAAATCTTCAATATTTTCTACACGAACATTTAAAGAAGTAACACCACTAATTAACGATGTTGGAACTTTATTATCTCCTAAATAATTATCATAACTCAAATTATACAATGCTCTCTCAAAATTAGTATCTGGTATTTGTGTATAAGCTATTTCATTTAGCGTATAATTCCCTATTTTTTTAGCACAAGATTCATCTCCAAATGTTGCCCAAACTTCATAAGTATCTGCAGCCAATCCTGTTAATTCACCACTACCAATACTGTCGTCAAATACATAAGGATATGAAATTCCACCATCTACACTAAATTTAATACTGGTTTGTGCTGCTTCATTAGGATAACTAACCTGTATAATCCCATCAATTTCAGCGATATCTGGTTCAATAATACCATCTACTGTAGCAGTAATTGTAGCTACTGTAGCTACAGTATAGGTTCCTACTTCTCTTGGACAATCATCTCCTCCTCTTCTTACCCATACATTATAATTTCCTGCTGCTAAATCTGATATAGTTTGTGATTTTGAGGTATTATCATAATTATAAGGATAAGTAGTACCTCCATCAATACTAAATTCAATATTATTTAATCCTGAAACTTCATCAAAATTTACAGTTAACGAACCATCTGCATCACTTGAACAACCAGCCCCACTAGAAGTTACACTTGTTACATTTGGTAATGTTTTTACGTTAAGATATCTATTATTAGTTGTTGAAGTAGTACCACAATTATTAGAAAACAATAATCTAAAACGCACCCCATCTAATGCTTCTGTTGGATTAGTAATGGTTAACGTATTCGTTCCTACTCCTGAATATGCATCATCATTACTCAAATCTGCCCAACTTCCACTGGCATCGTTTTGCCAAATCATGCTATCTGCTTCATCTGCTTCGGCTGTAAATGTTGCTATTTCATCAGCACATACTGTTTGATCTGAGGTATCTGTTGTTATTACAGGTTTATTACCACTAAATTCAGTACCTATTCCAACTGCATAAAAAGCATTCGTAACCGCTTCTTCTTCTGTAGCACAATACCCATATAAATCTTGTGCTGCTTGTATTGCTGCGTCTCTTGCATCTTCAAAATCACTAGTAGCTGTTAAATAAACCTCTTGCATTCTATAAGTAATTGCAGCTGCTTTCGTTATTCCTATTCCTGAAACATTAAAACTATTTCCTATGTCGTTAGTTCCTGAACCACCTTGAGATAATAACCAAAACCAATAGTTTAATACACCACTATTTGTATGAACACCACAATAATCATTATTTGTACCGTCTGGTGTACAAGAACTTACATCATACCAATAAGTTCCTCCATAAGTATCTGGCTGACCATAAGTATTTGGATTAGACATTGAACGAAAAGCACCACCCCCATTCTCTTCGTTTATTAATGAAATATCTTTTGATGTACCATAATTAGTATTTGAATAATTTTCAATTACCATAGCCCAAATATCTGATAACCCTTCATTTAAAGCACCCGACTCTAATTCATAATCTAAATTAGAGGTTGCATTATTCACTCCATGCCCTATTTCATGAGCTACTACGTCTAATGTTGTTAATGGCGTAAAAGAACCACCTCCATCACCATAAACCATAAAGCCCTGATTATCAGTTTGTGCAACCCAACCAGCATTTGTATAATTTGTGTCATAATGTATATAAGAAGCTATAGCACCATCTGCATCATCGTAACTATTCCTACCTTGCTCATTTTTCCAGTAATCATAAACAACTTGCGCTCCCCAATGTGCATCTAAAGCATACTGATCTTCATTTGAACTCATTTCTGCTGCAGTCCAATTATTATCTGTATCAGTAAAATCAGTTACATAATTTGAGTTATGATCTGCTAAGTTATCATGATTATTAAAATTTACCGTTATAATTCCATTTCTTTGACCAGATCCAGTATTTTTTGATCTACCTGTGTTAGCACGTGTTTGATCATATAGAGTATAATTAGTTCCATCAAAAGTTGTTTCTATATTTTTTTGTTCCAGAATATGCCGTAACTCCCGACCCTGAAACTAGTAGAGCTTTTGAATTTGTTTTATTTTCTTTATGAGGGGTTATAATATTTTTATTTTCTTCAAAGCAAAAAAACACTTGGCTTTTAAACTTCAAAATAACCCCAGTTTGTGCGTCTATATATACATACCCCATTTTTAGTTCTCCTTCAGAACTACCAATACCGATTTTATATGCTAATTGTAATACACCATCTTTTCTTCTAGGTAGTATAATTAATTCAATACTTGGGATATTAGTTTTTGAAATTCCTTGTTCATCTAACCAAAAAACTTTTTCACTACCTATAAATTTTTTTACATTAGAAACTGCTAACCGTTTAGAAATTTTAGGAGATGTACTTATAGTTTTTGTATTATAATATGCACCACTATAAGATTTAATTAATCCGTTTTGTTCATGAAACTTTACTTTTCCAAACTCTACTTTAACACCATTATAGTATTGCTGATAAGTTGTGTGTCTAAAATTCTTTTTATCTGTTTTACTTTTTACTTTTCTAAATTCAGTTCCAAATACTGGTTTTAGTTTTGATGATAATAAACTTAAAGGAGAACTTTTCCCTTGCTTTTCATCAACTTTAGTAAACCTTATTTTATGTTTTTTTTTGATAATTTGTGCATGTAATGATATAAATGCACTACAAAAAATTAAAGTTATAAGTAATCTTATTTTCATAATTTATTGATAATTAAAATCGAATTCAAAAAAATGAATTTGCTTCTAATTACTCAAAAAATCGAAAGGACAAAAAACGGACAAAAACAAAAAACCCTTGATTTACAAGGGTTTTAACAGGTAACTATAAAATTACTTTTGATCAATAAATTTTATGATAATAAAAATATTGTGTAAAAAATTATGATGCTTCTAAATAATTCAGGATAGAAATACCTTTAGGCGCATTAATTTTTTTTCTTAATCTAGATCTACTTTTAGTCACACTATCATTAGAAATGGCTAACATACTTGCTATTTGATTTGTATCTAAAAATAGTTTTTCTAATGCTAATAAACGTTCTTCTGCTTTTGTTAAAGAATATCCTTTTTGTTTAATTTCTCTAAAAAAACTTGGGTATACATTAATAAACTTTTCTTTAAAAGTATACCAATCTTCATTGGTTAGAATTTTAACAGAAGTTAGGTTTTGAATATCTTCTGAAGAATTTATTTCTCCTATTTCTTCATTCAATCGTTCTATTTCTTTTGTTAACAATTCTTGAACTCTTCTTTTCTCTAATAATTGATTTGTAAACTCTTCTAATGATTTTTTGTTTTTGGCTAATTTCTTTGCCAGCGCTTTTCTTTTTAATTTTCCTCTTTTCCAAACAAAATATAATATACTAGCCAACGCTAGAATTATTGATATAAAAATAACTAAAAACATTTTTCGTTTACTAGCTACTAATTCTTTATCTTTTTCTAGTAACTTAATAGCTATTTCTTGTTTTAAAATTTCATTATCTTTTCGTTGTGTTTCAAATTGCGATTGATAATATAAAAAAGTATTATTTTTTACAAGGTTATTACTTTTTTTATCTAATTTTAAATATGCTTCTAAATGAGTAAATGCTTTTTTATAATTATTTTTTGCAGCATACACTTCAGCTATTTCTTTTTCAGCTAATTTAATTAGTTTGTCTTTACCTTCATTTTCTTTTAGACTTAATACTTTTTTAAGAACTGTTTCCGCTTTTGCATATTGATTTTTTAAAAAGAAAATTTTTGCTTCATAAGGCAATAAATTATTTAAAAAATAATTTTGAGCACTTGTTTTTCTTGCTATTTCTTTACATTTTTTTAAATATATTTCAGCGCTTTTAACATCTTTCTTTTCTAAACTATAGTCTATTCTTAAATTATTAATAAAAAGTTTTACTAGGTTTTTTTCTGATTTATACTTCATACTATCCAAACAAAAAGTAGTTGAATCTATGTAGCGATTCATCAATTCATAATTCTTATTTTCAGAATATGATTTAGCTAAATCTCCATACGCAAAGCCTATAAATTTATAATTTCTCCCTTTTTTTGCATTTTTTAGGTTCTTTTTTCGTTCTATTAATGATTTATCATGAAATCCATTTTTTGAATATAAAGCTGATAACTCACTTATAACTATATTTTTATAATCTTTATCTCCAACAATATCATACAGTTGATATGCTTTTTCATAATACTTAACTGCGTTTAAAAAATCATCTATTTCATTATAAACCTGACCAGCAAAATACCTTGCATCTGCTGTGTATAATGTATCTTTTTCTTTAAGAAAAATGTCTCCAGATGTATTATAATCAAGTATTGCCTTTTCATATTGATCTGTATTAAAAAAATAACTTGCCCTTTTTAATAGTAAATGTGCTTCAGTAATTTTTTTTGTAAACTTATCTTTATCCGTAAGCATTTTATCAACAATGTACTTTGTTGAATCTAGTTTTCCTTGATTTGTATAATGTTGAATAATTGAACGAGATTTTTGTGCAGCGGCATCATATAATTTCAATTCTTTTGCTAAAAAAACATATTTGTTCAGGTAGGTAAGTTTCTTTTTAGAATTCTTCTTTACTAATATTTTAGTTATATCATCTAAAATTTCTAATTGCTTTTTTTTATCTGAAGTATTTTCTAATTTTTGAATTAACTCTTCTGTTGAGTTTTGTGAAATACTTTGTCCTATTGAAAATAAAAATATCAATATTAATAAAAAAGTTTTCTGCATGGTGTTATTGTTATAATTTAAAAATTACTTACCCTAAATATATCTTTTTTTTAATAGCATTATCTTATTTTTTCTTTTTTTTAATATTAAAAACAAAAATCATTATTAAGATATTAGTAATAATATCCAATAAATTATATCTGAAAAAAGTAGTTAACTAAATAATTAACTACTTTTTGTAAAATCTAAAAAAACTTAAATTAATCTATTAGCAAGAACAACAATTGTCAGTAGGTTCTTCTTCATTGAAAGAACAATCTATCCCTTCATTCAATGCTTGCTTTAACTGATTAAATGCTTGTTTAATTTTTGACAAAGGTGAAGCAATATTCATTCGCATAAATTGTGTATGACTTCCTTCAAACCAATCTCCAGGTGTTAAAGCTAATTTGGCTTGATTAACAATTACATGTTTTAGAGCTTTATCTGATAATTTCAACCTACTAAAATCTAACCATACTTGATATGTTCCCTCGGGTTTATACATAACAACTTCTGGCAACTCCTTTTGTAGATAGTTTTCAATCCAATTCATAGTTGTTTCAAGATAAACTAATAAATCATCTAACCATTTTTCACCTTTTGTATAAGCTGCTATTGTTGCATTTGCTGAAAGTATATTTCCATGATCCAAGTATAAAGATTCTACTGTTGTTTTTACTTGTTTTTTGAAATTATCATTAGATATATACAAATAACCATTAGAAATACTTTGCATACCAAATGTTTTAGCTGGTGAACCAATAACTGCAATATGGTTCTCACTATTATTTATAGAAGCTATACTATTAAATTTTGATGCTAAATACACTATATCTGAATGAATTTCATCACTAATAATAGTTACATTATACTCATTTGCTAAATTTACCAACTTTTGTAATTCTTCTTTACTCCATACTCTACCTACAGGATTATGAGGATTACATAGTATCATAGACTTAATATTTAATGTTTTAAACTTACGCTCTATATCTTCAAAATCCATTTCATAACGACCATCAATAACCTTTAACTTATTTCTTACTACTTTTCTACCTGCAGATTCAATAACTTTAAAAAACTGATGATAAACAGGTGTTTGTACCATAATACTATCACCTTTTTTAGATAATTCTCTTATTAAAACACCTATTCCAGTTAGTACACCTGAAACTTGAACAAATGATTTTGGATTTAAATCTAATTGATGACGCTTAAAGTTCCAATCGGAAATTGCTTTGAAAACATCTCCTGTATTAAACTCATAAGCATAAATATTTCTTGTTACCAACTTCTGAAGAGCTTCTTGTATTGGTTTTGCTATTTCAAAATCCATGTCCGCTATCCACAAAGGCATCACTTCTGTTCTTCCAAACATCCCCTTTAAATAAGCAGGATTATTTTTTGCAAAATTATTTTTCACCGAATGTATACTATCAAATTGACTCATTTTTTTCTTTTAATTTATTATTTTCTCCACTCAGCTTTAGCTGCTTTGAAATCTTTTTGAAACGTACTTGTATTCCACATTAGCAATAACATTCTATGTGCTATTTGCCTAGCAGTTTCATCATCACTTGGAAAGTGTACTCCCATTATTTCTCGAGATAAACCAACCTCATAAGCTAAAGATATAAACTCTTCTCTTTTTTTTGGTATCAATTCACTTAATGCGTATGCTTGTATGTATGCCCATAATGTGTGCCCGCTAGCAAATGAAGGCGTTGGAATTTCTTGTAATGGTTTTATATTTGAATCAAGATGATATGGCCTAGCTCTAATTTTATTAAACTTTAATATAAATTCTAATAATCGTGCATCATTCATTATTCCTTTTAATAATTTTGAGGTACTTGGTAAACTCTTAGCATCATATCTCTTACCAGCAATTTCTCGTATCATAAAAAATAAATCTTTTAAATTATTCTCATATCTATCATCTGTTTTAGTATAATTTTTATGAGGCCAATATCCAATTTTTGCAAGTTTCATTACTCGTACTACTTGCTTATTAGTTCTATTTTTTTGTAAATCAAGTAAAAAATCTAATTCTGCCCTAGTTTGCTCCGAACTATTTGCTGGAAAATTTACAGAATTCATAATAAAATCTATTTGACTCGAACTTAAATAATATGGTTTATTTAATGCATAAACTAATATAAAATTTAAATAATTATCTGTAGGATACACTATGGCATCCATCCACGCGAATTTAGTACGCTTATTATTACTTAATTTCTTTAACTCTTTGTAATGATTCTTTACAGGCTCTATATTATGAATGGTAGACAAAATAGAGTTCTGACTATAAACACCTATAGAAAAAGCAAATGAAAAAATTATTATAACACTTGTTTTAAAAATACTCATGATTATTTTTTATTGTTAACCTTTTAAAACCAACCTATTAACAACCCGAATCCTAGTATAATCATTGAAATACCGGAAATTTGACTTATAATATGTTTATTTTTTAATAATTGATTTGAAAATTTATTGAACCCAAAACCGAAACCAATTAATAAAGCTCCAAGAGGAATACTATAACCAATAGCAAACACAAATAAAGTAAACCAACTTAGAAACAAACTACCTTGTAAATAGGATGTTCCTAGTATAATTGGAAATATTGGGCTACAACCAACAGAACATGCCGTGGCAAAACCACCTAAAAGTAAACCAAACAAAAAACTTTTATTTGCTAGTTTTGAAACTCTATTCGATACTTTTGATCCTACTTTTAAACTAAAAGGAAGCATCCCTAAACTCATTAATCCTAAATACACTATTAAAACACCTGCTAATATTGTCCAATATTGACCAACCATTTTCCCTATAGATGTACTTATTAAACCTGTTAAAGCACCTACTAATGATAAAGAAATAATATTACCTACTAAAAAAGAAAAACCTGTTTTAAAATGTGAGGTTTTACTTTTTGTACTAGTTTCTGAACCTGCATAACTTGTAATTACTGCCAAAACACCAACATTACAAGCAGAACCAACTGCTGCTAAAAGTCCCAGTATAAAAACAGCTATAAAAAAAAATGGTGAGTTTAATTGATTTTCAATAATACCACTTGTCCATTGTTGTAAATTTTCTAGCATACTTTCTAATTTGATTTTTTTAAACCATTACAAGTAGCTGTTTGTTTTGGTGAACAGGTAGCTCTTTGATTACTATCACACGAAACTTTACTTGATTCTATACAACTATTTTTTTCACTAGTTGAACAAGTCGCACTAGTAACTATAGCTGTATCATATGCTCTAATTAATTTTATAGAGTTTACATTTATTGCTTTTATAATTGAAGTACTTTTTCCTACAACAGCAATTGATGGTATTTCTTCTATTTTTAATTTTGATACAATATCATTGTAATTGGAAGTGTTTGATTCTAAAACTAATAAATCAGCAGAACTTTCAGTTTCATTTAACTCGTTAACTGTATTACTTACTTTAGAAATAGTTTTCTTATTCTGACTGCTATCGTTTCCCTTTAGAACAATATAAACAACCTTTTTATTTGTTTTTATCCATGCAAAATCATTAATAGAAATTGTTACTAATCCTTCAGTAGTTTTACATGCATCGTTATCCGTCACTACTTCTTTAAAAGCTGTATTTAAAGCAAAAATTAATGCTAAACCCAATATAAACAAACCTATTTTTTGTTTCATACTTACGTTTCTATTTTGGGAAGTGCAACAATCAGTATTATCTTTTAATTCTTCGTTTGGTGTACAACAATTTGTTCTGTTTGATTTGTTCATTATTTTTAATTTTAAGGTTATTTTCTACCTATAGACGTCACAGTAAAAAAAAGACGCAAAAAAAAATGCTTCATACAATTATGAAGCAATTTTTCTTATCAAAATGATTCTAAAAACTATTTTTCAGCATAAACACCTAAGCTAATTACGGCATTATCACTTTCCTTAAATTTTTCGAGTTCTTCAGGACAGCATACATAATTTAATAACACCTCATCTGGCATATCTACAATCCGTTCTTTTGTTATAGTAATATTTTTAAAGCCAGCGTCCTTTATTGCTTGTATATACTCTTCTTCCTTTAATGCTCCAGAAATACATCCCGCATACATTTCAGCAGCTTCCATTATTCCTTTTGGCAAAGTTCCTCTTAAAACAATATCTGACATGCTAAAATGACTTCCTGGTTTTAAAACACGATATACTTCCTCATATGCTTTCTTTTTATCTGGAACTAAGTTTAATACACAGTTACTCACTGTAACATCAATACTATTATCTTTAAGAGGTAAATTTTCAATTTCTCCTAATATAAAATCGATATTAGTGTACTCAAGTTTTTGTTTATTCTCATTAGCTTTTTCGATCATTGCCTCCGTCATATCAACTCCTATTACATATCCAGAATCTCCTACAAGCCTTCTAGCTACAAAAACATCATTTCCTGCACCAGAACCTAAATCTAAAACAGTATCACCTTCTTTTATTTTTGCATACTCAGTTGGAATTCCACATCCTAATGCATAATCTGCATCAGCTTCATACCCTTCAACAGTTTCATAACTTTCACTTAATGTCCAATCTTGAGCTGGCGATCCACATGATGTTGGTCCACAACCACAACCTGCTCCAGAATTTGCAACCCTTGTATACGCTTCTTTTACGTGTTCTTTAATTTCTTGTGACATACTATATTTTATTTAAAGTGTTTTTATTTAATTTTCACTCTATAGACGTCAGCTAGAAAAAAGGACGCAAAAAATAGTTAATCACATTTTTTTTTACACTTTTTTTCCTTGTAATCAATAACATCTCCATACACATCTGTAGAGATTATACAGCAATCTTCATAAGCAGACTTTAGCATTTCTCTTCCCCGTTGTACTCTTGATTTTGTTCCCGAATATGAGATATTTAATAGTTTAGCAATTTCTTTCTGAGGTATATTTTCAATATCTGCTAAAATAATAGCCTGCTTATATTTATCAGGTAGTGAATTTATGAATGGGCTTAAACAACTAGTTAACTCTGAAGTAAGAGTGTCTTCATGTAAATCTTCTGAATCTATATTATCAGAAGATTCATTGTACTTCAACTTTCTAAAGTGAGAAACTATTTCATTACGTGTAATTTGATAAATCCAAGCTATTAGTTTTTCTTTATTTTTCAAGGTTTCAAACTTTGTAAACACCTTTAAAAAAACATCTTGAACAATATCTTTTGTAAGCTCGGTATCTTTAACTTTTCCATTAACAAAATTAGTTAATCGATCATTCATCGTATTCCAAACATGTATAATTTCAGTATTCATAATTACAAAAATAAATCTTTGATTTATTTATAGACGCGGAGGCTAAAAAAAGACGCAGCTTTTTTTATTACTTATTTTACTTTGTAAAACATTTACTCTACTAAAACAAAACAATTCTAGTTATAAATGATCTCAATATTACTTGTTAATGGATAACTTTGACAACTTAGTACATAACCATTTTCTACTTCTTGTTCTGTTAATGCTAAATTTTTTAACATAGCTACTTTTCCTTTAATTACTTTACATTTACAAGTAGCACAAACCCCTCCTTCACATGAGTATGGTGGTGAATAATTTTCATCTAACAAGGCTCTTAAAACAGTTTTTCCTTTAGGAATAATAATTTCATTTTTTTCACCTTTTAAATTAACTATTAAGTTAGCTTCTGTAGTAGTTTCTATTTCGTTATTCATAATTGCTCCTCCAAAACTTTCAATAAATATTCTATTGAAAGGAACATCCATACCCTCTAACGTTTTTACAGTATTATCTATCATTTTTCCAGGACCACAAACATAATATTCAGTATTTTGTGCATAAGGTGGGTATGTATTTATAAACCAATTTATACATGTAGCATCGACTCTTCCTTTTCTATAAGTTTTATCAGATACTTTCCATAAATCACTCCAACTACTTTTTGGTCTACTTAATGTTTGTATTAATACAAATCTATTTTTATATTTTTCTTCAAGTAATTTTAACTCTTCTCGAAACATAATAGTTTCTTGATTTGTATTACCATATATCATATATACATAGCTCCTTTCTTCTGTATGCAATACCGTTTTTAAAATAGAAATAATAGGTGTAATTCCACTACCTGCCGCAAATAAATAATATGTTTTATAATTATCTTTATTCACCTTTGCTAAAAAATATCCTTCAGGAGGTAAAACTTCTACATAGTCTCCTTTTTTAAGAGTATCATTTATATGGTTTGAAACCAAACCATCCTTAACACGTTTTATACAAATTTGTAAATACTCACTAATAAAAGGCGAGCTACATAATGAATATGAACGACGAATTTGCTGTCCTTTTAGATTAAATTGTAACGTAATATATTGTCCTGGATCATATTTAAACACACTATATAATTCATTTGGTATTTTGAAAGTAATTAAAACTGAATTTTTAGTTTCTTCTTTCAAGTCGATAATTTTTAATGAATACACTTTACCCATAATACGTTTTTAAACATTTGCTCCGTGATTATTCATCCATTTCTTAACCTCTTCTTGAAAACGCATAACTGCATATTCTCCTCTTTTGGCCCTTGCTCCTAAACTAAACATTGGCGATTTTAAAGATTTTTGCTGTTGCTCACAAGCATATACGTCTTCTTTCATAAAATCTCCAGAAGCCATTGGATCGCTTGGATCTCCTTCGTACTTCCCTTTATTTCCATATTTTAACCAAACTTTGCTCATGGAAGACCTAGTATATTGTTTGGTAAACTCCCATTCACTAGCATTTTCCATTTTAGATCTAATTACAACCAATGTTTTATCTGCAGCTAATGGTATTGCATGAAAAGTATTCCATGCTGCTTCCCCTTCAGTAATTCCTATATTAGGGAACAACCAAGGCACATAAGCTCCAATTTTTTCTCTTGGCACACTACTTATTAATGGCTGTGGTGATGCATTATCTACATCTGCTAAATACTCTGTAACCAAAGGTTCATAAAACCAATAATGGGGTCCTTTCCAACCAAATTCTGCTTTTGCATGGTCATACATATTTAGTGTTCCTTCATGTAAATGAGCCAAATGGTAGTGATCTATATAGTTTTCAACAATAATTTTCCAGTTTGCATGTATCTCTTTAGTGTAAAATGCCTCCCCTTCTTTTTCTTGATACTCTACTAATTCTTCAGGTATATGTGGCCCTAAATATGGTGTTACTTCTCCAAAAAACTCTAGTATATTCTGAGCATTCTTTTCTGGATGTACAAATAACATTCCTTTAAAAATATCAACTGAAGCTTCATGCAAATTCAAATCACATTCATGTAACTTTTTAGAGCATAAATATGGAAACTCCTCTTCTTTTTTAGGTACACTAATTAATTTCCCTTCTAAATCATATGTCCAATCATGATACGGACAAGTAATTGCTTTTTGATTTTCTCCTACTGCACGTAAAAGTTGTGTACCTCTATGACGACACATATTATGAAAAGCTCTGAGTCGATGGTCTCGACCTTTAACTATGAAAATATTATTTAATCCAGCTTGAACAGCAATGTAATCTCCCGGATTTGCCACATCTTCTACCAAACCTGCAAATTGCCATGTAGTACTAAATAAAGTTTTCATTTCTAAATCAAACCACTCTTTAGATGTATAAGCTTCTACAGGTAATACATGCATCATTTTCTTTTGTTGTGAATCCATACTTCTACTCATATTATTTATTGATAACCCTTCTCCAAACCTCTTCATAAGGTTCTCCTTCTACCGTCATTAATACCTTTAGTATATCTTTATTTTTTAACGTAATAACAACTTCATAATAAGTTCCTCCTGGTAAATACATTTTCCCTTTTATATACTTTTTTCCTTTTCTTTCAACTCCTGTTAAAAAATAGTCCTCTTTTTTATTATTTCCTTTATATGTTTCTTTTCCGTCATTGTAGTAATGAATTTTTCCAAAGAATTTTCCTTTATACTTAACAACTTCATACACTGCTTCGTAATAGTCATTTTTCACTTTCCAAGTGCCTATAATTTCATCACTACTTTGAGCACACGAAACACAAGCAATTGAGAACACTAAAATTATTAATAGCTGTTTCATTTTTTTAAATTTTATAAAATAATTACACCTTATAAGTCCTATAAAATATTTTCTGCTTATTAAAAATACTTTTGCTAGTAATACTCACTATAATCTATAAACAAAGTAGATAATGAATATATTGACATTAACACCCAACTACTAATAATTACCCAATAAAGCACTGTATTTTCTTTTTTTGATATAGGCTCAATAAAATAAGTTATTCCTGTAAATAGATCTGGAATCACCCAAAACAGGAATAAAATTCCCCATGCCCATTCCCAATTCATTAGTAAAGCGACGTACATTAAAATTAATGCTGCTATTGATCGCCATTTAAAAGATTGTTTCATTCTTAAATATAAAAAAGAAATTTTAAATTGAGATACCAAATCTTCTTAACATCTTCTTTTCTAGACTCCAAAAAAAACTAAATTGCCCGAAACCCCAACCGAATAACACTAAAAAAACTTGATAAAACACAAAGCTTGAAATCACAAAAAGTGGATAATAGATAAACGGGTTAAAATTATCTAAAGTAATTCCTAATAACTTTAAAACTGGTCTTCCAATGGCTATAGATGATGAGCCTGTAATTGAAAAAACTATACATATTATCATTAAATCTTTTGGTGTTTCTACATTCCAACATACCATTAATTTTTTCATCTTAAATAAATTTGGTTCAAAATTATACAATAGTCATTTGTTTTATTTTGACTTATATCAAAAACGCTTCTTTGTGATGATTTTGACATAAGTCAAAATTATTGTTTAGAAAGCTTCCCAATTTTGCCTTCGTAATTATTAAGCATTAAAAATGAAAAAATCTCTAGTTGGTGTATTCCTTTTTTTAATTAGCTGTTCTTCTCAAATTGATCATCGAGTTTTAGGTACCTGGAAAGTTCAAAGTACTTTTTATAAAGCTATTTATAAGATAGAAAAACAGCATACAAAACTTATAGGTAAAGTTCTTTACTATAATGATGACACTACTATACTAAAAAAAACAAACACTGATAAAGATATTTTTTTAAAAAACTTAGAATATAAAAATGAGGTATATGTTGATGCTATTTCTGGTGCTACAAAAACTAATTCTAAAAATTTAAAAATTAAAGTTAAACACAAGGATACATTAGAAGTTACTAGCTATATAAGTAATAAGCCTCTAGTTGAAATTTGGATACGAAAATAATACTAAACAATAAATTATGAAAAAAAGACACATTCTTTTTGGGATACTAATAACTCTTTCTCTTACAAATTGTGAAGATGGAATTAGAGATATAACTGGAGGAGGAACAGCAACACCAAATCCAGATCCATTAACAGAAGTTATCCCTACAAATATTAATACCGATGGATTTGACTTTCTTGAAAAAATGCAAGGCCATTGGGTAGGTAGTAATCGAGTTATTGCTGATGATTATCCCTGGTTTGGCTGGGATTATAGAGCTATTTCTAAATCACATATACACGGTATTCATGAAGGTGGTTCATTAGGTAACTTATTTACTTCTTTTTTTGTAACCAACTATAAAGGTACTAGAACAATAATGGCACGTAATGGAGGACTATTAAGTGGTATTTATAGAACAAGTTATTTTGTATTAGATAAGGTTGAAAATAGAAATACTGAAGGGAAATACTATCGTTTTGTAGATGCTATTGGTAGTAAAAATATTATGTACTTTGAGTTACGTTTTAAAAACGACAGCTTATACTTTAACTCTTATACTAGCAATTTAGGGAATCGAATTCCATCTCGCCATATGACTTTTAAAGGAAAAAAAATGCATATTGAATTAGCACAAACGGCGGCTAATGCTACTAATTTCCCTCAAAATATTATTGATACTGGTTTAGATTTTAAAAACGGGTTTAAACCTGAAAATCTATACGTAGAACAAGGAGGAGAAAGTGCAAAATCGGCAACATTCTTAGCGCAACAAACAAATAATAATGTATATGAATTAGCACCACAATCTGGAGATCCATATCAAATAACTAACCATCCTAGATTAGGTACGTTAACTGTGAATTTAACAAGAAACAGTCAAATTAGTGAAACTGACTTGTTAGTGTATCTATCTAGAGACCCTTTAACAAATGCTAACGGCTATTTAACCACCAACATGAATGCTTATAACACATTACTACATTTTCCAAGTTTAGAAAATAAAGAAAATGATTTTTTATTTACATACCTGCATCCTGGAGAGTATTACTTAACTGTTATTGCTGATAAAAATGATGACGGAAGTCCAAATCAAGGAGATATTTTAAGTATTAGTAAAAAAGTTACAATACTTCCTTTAGAAAATAAAATTGAAAACGTAACCAATATTGATGTTCAAAATTAAAAATATGAAAAAAATAGTATCTCTATTAATCATAACTATAATGATGATTAGTTGTACAACTGCAGAAATTCCTTTAGCTGGGCAAGTTCCCATTACAAGAAACATAACTTATACACAAGATATACAACCCATTATATTTAATAACTGTTTAACCTGTCATAGTTCAGTAAATCCAAGAAACGGATTAATCTTAGAAACCTTTATTCAAGTAAAAAATTCAGCTCAAAATGGAACTTTAATAGCACGAATGAACGATGCTGCTAATCCTATGCCACAAAGTGGTCTTTTAACAGCAGATAAAAGAGCACTAATTGATAAATGGAGAACCGATGGTTATTTAGAATAATAAAAACATCCCTAAAACATACTCTAACATGAGAAACCTAATCATACTTACAATTGTATTAATAAGTCAAACTATTAATGCTCAAAAGTACTTTACAAGAACTGGAAAAACAGATTTTAAGGCTTCAGTTGATGCTTTTGAACCTGTAGAAGCTTCGAACAATAGTACTACAGCAATTTTAAAAATAAACACAGGAGACTTTGCCGCTCAGCTATTTATTAATGCTTTTAATTTTAAAGTTGCCTTAATGCAAGAGCATTTTAATGAAAATTATATGGATAGTGACACGTATCCGAAAGCTATATTTAGAGGAAAAATAGAAAAATTCTCTTTAAATAAATTAAGTACAAAAAAAGAATTTTTGTTAAATGGAACAATAGAAATCCGTGGAATTAAAAAAGAAATTAACACACTTGTAACCGCCATTTATAAGGAACATAAAATTTTAATAAAAGGTAACTTTTCTATTACCCCTCAAGATTTTGAAATTAAAATACCTAGTGTTGTTAGAAAAAAAATTGCCCAACAAATAAACATTATAATTAATTATGAGTTGGTTGAAAAAAAATAAATTAATAGTAGTACTATTCTTTATTGCTTTGTGTGGATTTACTTCTTATAAATACATTTATAAACCACATAAAACTATTGAAAGTTTGACACCAAATTTTAAAGGAAGCTCATTATTTTTTTTACAAAAAGCTAACAAAAACTTTAACCACTGGAATTCAAAAATAGCTGTATTAACTGGTTAAGTAAGTTCTATTGATAAAGAAGGAATTACATTAAATGATAAAATATATTGTCAATTTAAAAATCCAAAAGAAGCTGCTCTTATAAAAGAAAATCAAGTTGTACGAATCAAAGGTCGTGTTATAGGATACGATAATTTATTAGACGAATTAAAACTAAATCAATGCATACTAAAATAACATATATCATCATCATTACTTTATCGTTATTATCAATTACAACTCAAGCACAAGATGATTTATTAAATGAACTAAATAACGAAACTAAAAACACAAAACAATTTGATTTACCTGCATTTAAAGCCATGCAAATAGGTAATTTACAATCTACTAAAATTGCCGATAAAGGAGATTTATACTTAATTGTGTCACATCGTTTTGGTACTTTTAAAAACGGAATTGATGACTTTTTCGGATTAGATCAAGCAAATACTAAAATACAATTAGCCTATAGTTTTTGGGAAGGAATTCAGTTAAGTTTCAGTAGAGATAGTTTTGAAAAAACATATTCAGGTACTGCTAAAGTTCGTTTAACAAAGCAATCAAATCAATTTCCTTTGAATATAGTTGGATATGCAAGTGCTGATATTAATTCAGAAATTAAAAAAGCTAACTACCCTAGTTTAAAATTTGGTGATCGTATGACTTATACCACTCAATTGTTGGTTTCTCGAAGAATTTCTAAAAAACTTTCTTTAGAAATCGCTCCCTCATTTGTTCGTCAAAATTTACAAGACCTAAACTTCACTGGAGCTAGAACACATAACCAGATATTAATTGGGTTGGGAGGTCGAATGAAAGTTAGCAAACGCATGAGTATTAACCTAGAGTATGCTTATAACTTCAGTAAACATGAAAATTCAAAATATAACAATCCGTTGACTTTAGGAATTGATATTGAAACAGGAGGACATGTATTCCAATTATTATTTTCAAATGCTAGAGGTAGTAATGATGGTGCTTTTTTAACTAAGGCACAAGGTGATTGGAGCACAGGGGATATTTCATTTGGTTTTAATGTTGTAAGAGTTTTTTAACGCATGAAACCTTCTTTTCAAGATAAAATCTTTCTTATAATTAAGAAAGATTTTTTTATTTCCCCCTAACTCTACTAAGAGTTTCTTGGCTAATTCCCAGCATAGAAGCAATATGACCTAAATTTGCTATTTGAGTAATTTTTGGAAACACATTAATTAACAATTCATACTTTTCTTTAGCTGTTAAAAAATAATACCCTTTATAAAAATCATCAATTATAGCTATCTGCTCCTCCATCATTAAACGTCCAAATCGCTCTAAAGTTGGATAATTTTGATATAATTCTTGCCAATCATTATATGAAATTGCAAAAACTAGTATATCACTAGTAGCTTCAATATACTCCAATGAAGGTTTTTTTAAAATATAACTATGCCACGAAGTAAATATTGATTGCTCCGGATAAATCCAATGCGTAATATCTTTACCCTTTTGAAACAAGTACGTTCTTACAGTTCCTTCAGATAAAAAATATAAATGTTTACATGTTTTGCCTTCTTCTACTAATAACTCATTCTTGCTATATTTTTTTTTAACAATAACATTAGTAATAGCCTTTTCTGCCTCTTCAGAAAGAAAAACATATTGTTTAATAAATTGAATAAAATCTTGCATAAAGCTAATTTAAGAAATGCCATACAAAAGTTAAAATTAATCAACACTAATTGTTTCAATTTTAATTGGGGATAGCATCCAAGACATATTCTCTAACTTTTGTTGTACATACCAAATAAAAACACCTCTTGTATGCTTATTTTGAAGTTTTCTTTTTAACACAAAAGCTGGAATCCAAAGTAATCTAACTTTCCCTGTACCATTCCAGCCAGCTTTTAATAACATTTCTTGAACTACTTTTGTATATTCTTTATAGTTTGAAATATACTCAGCAGGATCAAGAGTTACCTGAATATTATCAATAAATGTATGGCGACTAACCTTAAAGGATTTTATTTGCTCAGGAGGATAAGATATGATTGATTTATCAATAATATTCCATTCTGAAAAATCTTCTTTATCATCTATTATGTTCTTATATTTTTTTTGCTCACCAGTACAATAATGTTGATACACTTTCTTATTCGTCCAATATTCAATTTCATTAAAATCATCATTAATACTACATTCAAAATAAAGCTTGTTGTTTTTATACTTTTCAAACTCTTTTTTCGAAAACACCTTCTTTTTATCAAAGGCCATATTAATCTTCAGTACCGTGTCTGAAGTTATTTCATATTTATAAATTTCTTGTTTATAAAAAGCTTGAGTAGTTTTAATAAAAAGAGTGTTATTTATCAATTTATTTGAACAAACTTTAAAGAAAAACTGACCATCAAAATCTGACACCTTGGTATCAATCCATTTTTTATGTTCATTCATAAACTCAACAACTACTCCTGTTAAAATATCATTCGTAGTGTTACCTCTAACTAACCCCTTAATTTTATGAACACTCCCTTTTTTAAAAGGAATATTTGTTTGAGAATAAGAAACAAAACTATAAATAAATGCAATAATGATTATTTTATACCTCATAGGTTGAATGTATCTTTTTTAAACGAAGTAACAAAAGCTATTAACTTTGAATACTACAATTTATAATTCTTAGTTTTTTAGTAAAAAAACACTCAATAGTAGTAATAAAAAGCCAAGTAACATCATAACAATTCCTGCAAAATATTCTTTTGCTTTATAGCTTTCATGAGTTAATAATACTTCATCTTCAGATATCAACTTCAATACATTATTTGCTACATCATCCTGGTTTAATTTTTTATAATACACCAAAACCTTTATACCTTTTTTTAACTTCCTTGTTAACTCGGCATAATTTTGATTGTTATTATAACTATAAAAAACTTCATTCGTAGTATTCAACTTTATTTTTAGAATTTTTAAATTAAAATAAATTGAATATTTACCCGTAGCCTTCGTTCTTTTTAAAACAACCTTTGTATGCTCTATAGTCCCTTTTTGCTGATGAATACTTTTTAGATCTCTTGAATAATTTTCTTTTAAGGTAGAAAAACCCAGCCAGATAAGTAGTATTGAAACTCCAATTGAAAAAACAAAAAAAATACTTTTTTTAATGGTTTTTATATTCATGTTTCATATTTATTAGTACCTATTTTAATTACTTAAATTCAATTTTAAGACCATATTATCATAACACTACAAAAAATTATTATAGTTAGTACAACAATTAATACTAGAAGTTGAACTTGATACCTAATACTAGATATTACTTTTTTCTGACTGCGTTTTACATCAAACATTCTTTTTATTTCTTCCTTTTCATAGTCATTTTGATTCATTTTCCCGCTACTTTTTCACTTTATTCATCTTCATAATTTCCAAAAAAGAAATATAACAATCCTCCAACTAGTATTAATAGAAATCTAACTACCCATCCCATAGTATTTCCCCAAACATCTACCCATGCTAATAACCTTATATTGTAATTAAAAATTGAAAGCACGATAGACATAATTCCCATAGCAGCAAGAACCAATCCTCCTTTTCCTAATTTTGATTTAATGGTTTCCATAAAGTTTTATTTTTAAGTTCGGAATAAAAGTACTGGATACATAAACATCAAAAAATAGAGAATTCATTTTAGAGACTTTAGAAGAAATAAGTGATGCGTTTAAAGAAATAAACGCTTTCTAAAAATTTTAAAAAATTATAATAGTCTACCAGAAGCTTCTACCATAGGTATTCTACAAATTAGAACACGCTAAATTACCCGTTCGTCCGCTTTATACGCACCACGACGGTGTAATATCCATTGGGCTTCATCAAGAGGATTTACCCCTTTATAGTCACGAACTATACCTTCTCCTTTAGGACAGGTATCATATCCATGAAATTTTAGTCTAAGACGCGATTTACCACTCGTTATTGAATTTAACTTCCTACCAAAATCTAAGGATGTAGCTACAGGAATTCGTCCTTTTAAATGAAACACCTCATCCATAAACTCTGGAGTATCAAAAACAGCTCTTCGCGTACTTAACTCAGAAGTTATCTTCCCTAACAACCCTTCATTTGCTTTTATTTCAAAACTTAATATAGGCTCTAATAAATGTGTTCCACCAATTTTTAACCCTTTCATAATTCCCATAGGAGTTGCTAGGTTAAAATCACCGGGTCTGGAATGTACATTATGATCTTCTCCTTTTATCAACGTAATTTTTACATCGGTTACCTCCCACCCTAAAATTCCTTGTGTCAAGGCTTTCGGAATGGTTCGTTCTATTTCATTTTGATATTTGATATGTACATCATTCTGTGAAACAATTGAATGATAACTAACTCCTGAATTTAACGGAGCAGGTTCAATTAAAAACGTCATAATTGCCCAACAAGGCTTTGGCATCCAATAGCGAATATAGCCCTCTGCTTTTTTGCTAATGGTTTCTTTGTACACCACTTGTGGATCCGTAAAACTTGCGTTGATTGAAAAACGTTCTTTTAAAACATGCTCCAAAATTTCAACTTGCATTTGTCCCATTAACAATAATTGAAGCTCCTTCTCTACCTTAAACCATTTAAAGCTTAAAGAAGGATCTTCTCTATCTAATTGCTGTAAAGCATCTGCTAGTACGTTATAATCAGCATTATTATCAGGAACTACCTGAACACTCAATACTGGAATATGCAACTGAGGTAATTTTGGAATTCCTTCTGGACTTCCTAAGACATCACCAGCTTTTGTACCTAAAACACCCGTTATTACCCCAATATCTCCCGATTGTAAAATAACATTATCTACATATTTTGTATTGTGTAATTGTTTTGTCTGATTAATTTTAGTTTCTAACTGTTGCGTATCGTTGTATATGGTAGATTTAGAAGACAATTCTCCTGAAAAAACTTTTACATGTGCCATCATACCAAAAACCTTATGATGTTCTAATTTAAACACAAATGCTGAAAGCTCTTTAGACGTGGTTATTTTAGAAGTTGGGCAATAGGCTACTATTCCATCTAAAAGTTCAGTTACCCCTATATTATTCTTAGCAATACCAGTATATACAGGAGTTATTTTAGTATCGATTGTTAACTTACGAATACTCTTTACATACTCATCATCTTTAATTGATTCAGAATTTAAAAAACGTTCTAATAAGAGTTCATCACCCTCTAAAATATGCTCAATAGACTTTTCTTTAATTTCACTATCAACTTCACTATTAAAAACTGGCGTTATGGTAGCATCCGTTAATCCATCATTTTCTGAGGCGTACAACACTACTGTTTTAGTTTTTAAATCACTTTCTATCTGGGTAATTGTTCCTTCAGCATCTGCACCTTGACGATCAATTTTATTAATAAAAATAAGAGTTGGTATATGTAACTCTTGTAAAGAATCCCAAATATTTAGGGTATGTGCTTGCACCCCTTCTACAGCAGAAACTACTAACACTACCGCATCAACAACACACAATGCACGCTCAACCTCGCTTGAAAAATCAACGTGACCAGGCGTATCAATTAAATTAATCTTTGTGTCTTTCCATTCAAAGGAAGTGGTGGCAGCTTTTATAGAAATTCCACGCTCTTTCTCCAGTGCTAAACTATCAGTACTTGTTGACCCTTTATCAACACTCCCCAACGTTCTAATAGCACCTGAATTGTATAAAAAATGCTCGGTAAGTGTGGTTTTACCTGCATCTACATGCGCTAAGACACCTATATTGATCGTTGGTTTCTTCATTATTAAGAGTAATTTGATGTTTTTTTAAATTCCGATTGTAAAATAATAGGAATGCCGTAATAATAAGCCTTTTTTATAAATTAATACTTCTAGGTAAAAGATTTTTTATCAAACCGTCATTACGAATGAAATGCAATGGAATGAAGTAATCTCAACATCGCTAACTCAAAACAAATCAAAAACACTCAACAAACAGATTGCTTCAGTCGTAACCTCCATCGCAATGACCAACCCAAACCGTCATTACGAATGAAACAAAGTGGAATGAAGTAATCTCACCATCGCTAACTCAAAACAAATCACAAACTCTCATTAAACAGACTACTTCCTCGTGCCTCGTCGCAATGACAAACCCAAACCGTCATTACGAATAAAACAAAATGCAATGAAGTAATCTCACCAACACTTACTCTAAACAAATCACAAACTCTCAATAAACAGATTGCTTCTGTCGTTACCACTCCTTCGCAATGACGAACCAGAAGCGTCATTACGAATGAAACAAAGTGAAATGAAGTAATCTCTTCATCGCTAACTCTAAACAAATCAAAAACTCTCATTAAACAGATTGCTTCTGTCGTTACCACTCCTTCGCAATGACGAACCAAACCGTCATTACGAATGAAACACAGTAAAATGAAATAATCTCATCATCACTCACTCTAAACAAATCAAAAACTCTCATTAAACAGATTGCTTCCTCCTACCTCGTCGCAATGACCAACCCAAACCGTCATTACGAATGAAACAAAGTGGAATGAAGTAATCTCATTAACGCTAACTCAAAACAAATCAAAAACTCTCAATAAACAGATTGCTTCCTCCTACCTCGTCGCAATGACCAACCCAAACCGTCATTACGAATGAAACACTGTGCAATGAAGTAATCTCATTAACGCTAACTCAAAACAAATCAAAAACTCTCAATAAACAGATTGCTTCTCTTGTTACCACTCCTTCGCAATGACCAACCCAAACCGTCATTACGAATGAAACAAAGTGGAATGAAGTAATCTTATTATTACTAACTAGAATTATAATCAGAATTCCAAACTAACAGATTGCTTCCTCGTGCCTCGTCGCAATGACCAACATATTCCCACCACCAATAATAAAAAACAGCAATTCCCTTAGACAAACTATATTATTCAATATTTTTGTTTTTCTAAAAAATAAAATTAAAATGCAAAAACTACAACCTATCATGTTAGTTGGCACTGGATCAGATGTTGGAAAGAGCTGGATAACAACAGGTATTTGTAGATGGCTTAAACAAAAAGGATATACCCCTGCTCCGTTTAAAGCCCAGAACATGTCATTAAATAGTTTTTCTACCCCTGATAATTTAGAAATTGGAAGAGCGCAGGCCGTGCAAGCAGAAGCATGTGGTATTCCGCCAACGGTAGCAATGAACCCTATTTTATTAAAACCCTCATCGGTAAATAAATCGCAAATTGTATTACATGGAAAACCAATTGGCGACCAAACGGCGAAAGAATATTTTTTAGGAGACAATAAAAAACACCTGTTTGAAGAAGCTAAAAAATCGTTTCATCAACTAGCTTCAAAGCAGAATCCTATTGTAATGGAAGGTGCTGGAAGTATTAGTGAATTAAACTTAAAACATAGAGACATTGTAAACATGCGAATGGCTGCCGCTGCCAATGCCTGTGTATATTTAGTAGCAGATATTGATAAAGGAGGCGTATTTGGTAGCGTGTATGGCACTATTGAATTGTTAGAAGAGTGGGAACGTAAATTAGTAAAAGGTATTATTATTAATAAATTTAGAGGAGATACTGCTTTATTTATTGATGGAAAAAAGAAACTAGAAGAACTCACTAAGATTCCTGTTTTAGGTATTTTACCCTATGCAAAAGATATTGTAATTGAGGAAGAAGATTCCGTTGCTTTAAACCAACGAAAAACTACGGCAGTTGAAAACAAATTAAATGTAGCCGTAGTAAAACTCCATTACATGTCTAACTACACCGATTTTCAATCGTTAGAACAAGAACCGTTAATCAATTTATATTTTACTAGAAATCCAGAAGAACTAAACAAAGCAGATGTACTCATTATTCCGGGTACAAAAAATACGATTGAAGATTTAATAGCCTTAAAAAAAGATGGTTTGGATACCATTATCAAAAAGCAATATGCACACATTCCTGTTATTGGGATTTGTGGAGGTTACCAAATGTTAGGAAACACTGTAAAAGATCCTTTTTCAGTAGAAAGTAATAATTTACAAGAAGAAGGATTAGGATTGTTTGATATTGAAACCACCTTAACAAAAACAAAACAAACGGTACAGCGTAATTTTAAGTTTAAAGACTTTGAACAGACTTGTGAAGGCTACGAAATTCATATGGGAGAAACAATTGTGCCTAAAAACAAGCATTTGAATCTTATTAATAATAAAGAAGAGGGCTATTTTGATGGAAATAAAAGTTGGGGAACCTACTTGCACGGTATTTTTGACAATCAAGAAATTGTAACAGAACTACTACAAGTAAAATACCCAAATGCTGAGGCTATCAATTATAAAGCTTTTAAATCGGCACAATTTGATAAATTAGCCGATTGGATTGATGAAAATTTAAACATGGAAACCATCGTAAAAAATAGCGCACAAGAATGTTAAACGGCCATGGTGATGACCTTCATTTGATAGAAGGAAAAATTAAACACAACTTTAGTTCAAATGTGTATTATAAAGGATGCCCAAAATCGTTACTTGATGAAATTTCAAGGAACGTTCATAGAATTGAAAGCTACCCCTCACCTATTGCCAATGAGTTGAATGAATTAGCAGCAAAAAAATTTCTACTCCATAGCAATAAATTTTTGTTTACCAACGGAGCAACAGAAGCCTTTTATTTAATAGCGCAGTTATTTTCAGCAAAAAAAGCAGCTATTGTAGCACCAACTTTTGCTGAATACGAAGATGCTTGTAGTATTTTTAAGTTGGACTATCAGTTAATTTCTAGAACCGAAGTAAAAGATACGAATGCAGATCTTCTATTTATTTGTAACCCTAACAACCCAACTGGAACTATTTTTTCTAAAAAGGAACTGGAACTTCTTTTTAAGGAAAAACCAAGGACTACATTTGTTATTGATGAAGCGTATATTGAATTTACCAACAATCTAGAATCAGTTGCTTCATTAACTACAACGCATACAAACTTAATTGTCGTTCGCTCATTAACAAAAACATTTACCATTCCTGGATTACGATTAGGCTATATCATTTCAAACACCTCAAACATTAGTGCACTTTTAGCACTAAAGATGCCTTGGAGTGTGAATACGTTAGCTATAAAAGCGGGTGAATTCATTTTTAACAATTATAAAACACTTCAATTCAATGCCTCTGAATTGTTAGAAGAAACTAGTATTTTTAAGAAAGAGCTTGAACAAGTAAAAGGTATAAAAGTTTGTGAAAGTAACACCTCTTATTTTTTAATTGAATTACTGAATAGATCGGCAAAAGAATTAAAAAAATATTTAATAGAGAAGCATCAAATTTTGATTAGAGACGCCACAAACTTCAACAATTTAGAAGGAGAACACATTCGTCTTTCAACACAAAGTAAAGCTACTAATCAACTACTTATTCAAGCGTTAAAAGAATGGATTTAACTTCAATTTACATACTCGTTATTGCATTTGGTTTGGATTTACTTTTAGGAGATCCTAAAAAACTACCACATCTTATTATTCTATTTGGTAATAGTATTTCTTTGGGTGAGAAATGGCTTAATAAAAATAAGTACCAACTTTTAAAAGGCGCGCTTTTAACAATTACTTTAGTTAGTATTTCTTTTACGGTACCGTATATAATTATAAAGTGGCTACATGTATGTAATTTTAAAAGTATTGCCTCTGTGTTTTCGGTTGTAATGCTGTTTTACTGCCTAGCCAACAAAACATTAGTAAAAGAAGGCTATGCTGTTTTTAATACACTAAAAAATGAAGGATTACAAGCGGGTCGTAAACGTTTATCCTGGATTGTTGGTCGTGAAACTGATAACTTAAACGAACAACAAATTAGAGTTGCAACTTTTGAAACCATGTCTGAAAATTTAAGTGACGGTGTCATTGCTCCACTTTTTTATTTTTTAGTATTAGGAGTTCCTGGTGCTATGGCGTATAAAATGATTAACACCTTCGACTCTATGATTGGGTATAAAAATGATCGATATCTATTATTTGGTCGGTTTGCTGCAAAACTAGATGATGTTGCTAACTATATTCCATCAAGAATTACTGCACTATTAATGTTACTTGTTCAGTTTAAAATACATGGAATTTCTTTTGTTTTCAAAGAAGGAAAAAAACATAGTAGTCCTAATGCTGGATACCCAGAAGCCTCTTTAGCATTTATTTTAAATTGTCAATTTGGTGGTCCTAATTATTATCATGGAAAATTAGTTGATAAACCTTTTATAGGAAACAATAACAGGAATATAGAACATGATGAAATTAAAAGAGTTGCTACCATTAACTATAGCTCAAGTATTCTTTTTATTGCAATTATAATAGGATTACTCGTATTTTTTCAACATGTATAACCTACCTAAAAAATATATCATTACTGGGGCTCCAGGCACTGGAAAAACCACTTTAATAAATCTTTTAAAAGATACAGTTCCTTGCATGGATGAAGTTTCTAGAAGAGTTATTATTGATGAGCAAAAAAATAATAGAAACGGAATGCCGTGGGAAGACATCCACCGATTTACTGATCTTGTTTTCGAATTAACAACTAAAGAATTATTAAATTCAAACACGCTAATTTGTGATCGGTCTTTATTAGATTTAGAAGCCTATTTAACGGTAGCAAATAAACCAATTCCTAATTACTTACGAAATTTTCCTTATAAAAAAAACTACCATACAACTGTTTTTTTTGCACCAACTTGGTTTGATATTTACTGTAAAGATGCACAAAGATTACAAGAATTTGAGTATTGTTTAACCCTAGAAAAAGCACTACTAGAACAGTATACCAAAAAAGGATTTGAAATTATAATGCTTCCTAAAACTTCTGTTACTACAAGAAAAAAACTGGTTTTAGAAACTATCGTATAATAAAATACTATATATTCGCTTCGATTTTTGGTTTCTTATTCTTTCATAAAATTTTTGAATAAGAATTAAAAGGGAATTTGGTGCAAATCCAAAACTGTTCCCGCAACTGTAAAGCTTATTAAAGGCTTCATTAACAAAAACCACTGTAGGTAAAACTATGGGAAGGTAAATGAACGCTAAGCTAAGTCAGGAGACCTGCCTAAATCAAACCAATTTATAATAATAACTCTCGGGTAAAGAGTTAGAAAATTATGTTATTCATATTTTCTTTCCCTACCTGCTTAATTTCTTTTTTAAATGCAAAAATTGATTTTATGCAGTCTATGGACACTGTGTTTTTCACTATCCATATTCGCACAAAACAATACCGTTCAAGGTAAAGTAACTGATCAAGAAACTCAGTTAACAATTTCACAAGTACGTATTACAACGAACAAAGTTTCCAAAGGAACAACTAGTGAAACAGGTAATTTTTCTATAAGAATAGAAAATTTCCCTATAAAATTAACCTTCACTTCTGATGGCTATTTACAGAAAACAATTCTACTAAAAAAAGAAACCTCAAATTTAAATATTACACTAGAAAAGGAAGTTATTCAACTTTCAGAAATTGTCATCAATTCTAAAAACCAAAAAAAATTAGGAATTCAAAAGGTTTCTAAAATTTCATTACAATTAAGACCTATAAACAGTGCTCATGATTTTTTAAAAACAGTACCTGGTTTATTTATAGCGCAACATGCTGGAGGTGGAAAAGCTGAACAGATATTCCTTAGAGGATTTGATAATGATCATGGTACTGACTTTGCAGTACTTGTAGATGAAATCGGTATTAATTTAAGTTCTCATGCTCACGGACAAGGGTATGCCGATTTACATTTTTTAATTCCTGAAACTGTTCAAACTGCAGATTATTATAAAGGGCCTCATGAGGTTTCACTAGGTAATTTTGCGGTTTCTGGTGCCGCTAAATTTTCTTCAAAAAACAAACTACATCGTAACGTAGCTAAACTAGAATATGGGCAATATAACTTTGTTAGAGCTTTAGCAATGGTTTCTCTTTTAAATGAGAGTAGTTTTTTAACGAATAATAATGAGAATGCTTATGTTGCTATAGAAGGAACCTACAACACTAGTTTTTTTGAAAGTGATCAAAAACTAAGACGATTAAATACTTTTGCTAAATACACCCTTCCTCTTTCTGATGCTCACGAACTAAAAACTTCTTTTTCTACATTTCATAGTGATTGGAATGCTTCTGGGCAAATACCTTTACGAGCAGTTAAAAGTGGACTTATAACTAGATTTGGTGCTATTGATGATAAGGAAGGTGGTGATACTAAAAGAATTCATTTTAATGTACAATTAAGTTCTCGCCTTTCAGAAAACACTCAACTTACCAATCAATTGTATTATGTATCAAATAAATATAATTTATTTTCTAATTTTTCTTTTTTCCAAAACAATCCTGTTAACGGTGATATGATTCACCAACACGAGAATCGTAACGCATATGCTTACAAAGGAAATATTTCAATAAAAAACTTATTAAAAATACCAAATAGCACAACTTCTTTTGGTTGGTCTTTTGAACATAATAACAATACGATTGGATTAAACAATGCTATTGGACGAACATTTTTAAAGGCAATAAATAAATTTGATATTGAAGAAACAAATATTGCTTTATTTTTAAAAGAAAGAATTCAAATAACCCCTAAACTAACAGCTTTAGGTGGTCTTAGAGCTGATTACTTCAATTTTAATGTAAATGAATTAGTACCAACACCTCAACAAGGAAACACTACAGCCTTTAGAGTTAGCCCTAAAGTTAGTTTATTTTATGATGCTACAAATAACATTCAGTTATATGCTAAAGCTAGCGTTGGATTTCATTCAAACTATGCGAATGCTGCAGTAAAAAACAGTGATGTAAATCCATTACCAAAAGCAATTGGATATGATGTTGGAACAGAATTTAAAATAGGAAAAAAGTTTGTAGGAAACCTTGCTGCTTTTTATTTACAAAGTGATGCAGAGTTTGTTTTTAGTCCTGATGGTTTTGAATTTGAAAATAAAGGTAGATCAAAACGAATTGGTAGTGAAGCTTCTTTTAGATACCAACCCTTACCTAACTTTTGGTTAGATACCGATTTAAATTATAGTTTCGGTACTTTGTTAGACGCTCCTAAAAGTGAGAATAAAATACCAAGCGCTCCGAGATTTACTTCAACAGGAGGTGCTACTTTACGCTTACAAAACGGGATTAATACTTCATTACGCTATCGTTATTTAGGAGAGCGTCCTCTGATTGAAGATGAATCAGTACTTGCTCAAGAATACTTTATTACAGATTTAGTTATTAATTATACCAAACCTAAATATCAAATAGGGTTGTCTATTGAAAACCTATTTGATACTAGCTGGAGAGAAGCTGTTTTTTACGACTCCTCTCAACTACAAGGAGAACCTCAGCCTGTTGATGATATTCATTTTACACCTGGAACTCCTTTTTCAACAAAATTAAGTATAACATATTTCTTTTAAATCATGGGAAAAAACATCGCCAATACCACACACACTTTTTTCTTTTGCGACGGAGGGTCATGCCAAAAAGCAGGTAGCGAAAAAGTTGTTAGAGAAGCTAGAGCTTATTTGAGAAACAATGAGCTTTGGGATAGTACTCATACTATAAAAACTAGATGTAATGGTAGATGTGAAGATGCCCCTACTTGTATTGTAAGTCCGGGAGAATTTTGGTATAAAGAATTAACTCCCGAAAAAATAACGCATATCGTAAAAGGACATTTAAATAATGAATGTCCTATAGAAACTGAATTATTATATAAAAAAGGATGGGATAAGCAAATTTCTAACAACGAAAGAGCCCCAATAACACCAAAGCCTTTTGAACTAAAAAATGATACAGAATTAGGTGAGTGTTTTATTACCAAAGGATTTAGTTCAGATCAGTATTTGTATCCGTTATTCTTATTTCTTAGAGAAAACCCAGATGGTGTAACTCTTACTATGACAAATCAAAATTCTATTGATTTTAATGATATTGAAACGTTAGAATATTCTAAAACACATACACTTGAATTATTTACTAAAACAACTTGCATTCCATTAACTATTGCAGCTGTACCAAAAGATAATAAAGAGTTACAACAAGCTAAAATTTCTAGCACGGAATATTTTTATCAAAAGGAATCGCAACAAGTTGGTATACGTTTTAAAAATAAATTTGGTGACGTTTTAGGAAAAATAGCATTCGATTCCATAGCTAATAAAGGCTGGGAATATTGTAGAAAAATACAGTTAAAAAACGCAATTTTAAATTTAACATAACAATGAAAAAAGGTGTTTCAATACTAGGTTTAGGTTGGTTAGGTTTACCATTAGCTTTACAACTTCAAAAAAGCGGTTATACTGTTAATGGAAGTACTTCAAGACTCAGTAACTTAAAATCATTAGCTACATATTCTTTTCACACCTGTAGAATAAAAGTTGAAGCTGATACCATTATTGGCGACTGGGAATCTTTTATTCATGATACATCTACGTTAATTATAAATTTTCCTCCCAAGCGAATTGAAAATATTGAAACCATTCATCCGCTTCAAATTAAACAAATTATAAAACATACACCGAAAACAACAAAAATTATATTTGTTAGTTCCACATCGGTATATCAAAACACCAATACTCTTGTAAGTGAATCTCTACATTGCATTCCTGAAAAAGCTTCTGGTAAAGCTCTCATAGAAGCTGAAAAGTTATTACAACAACATTTTGGAAATAACTTAACGATTCTTCGTTTAGCAGGGTTAATTGGTCCAAAACGCCATCCTGGAAGATTCCTTGCTAATAAAAAACAATTAAAAAATCCGAATGTTCCAGTTAATTTAATTCATCAAAAAGATGTAATTAACCTGATTAAAAAAATTTTAGAACAAGATTGTTTCGGTGAAACTATTAATGGCTGTGCAGATATTCATCCTAAAAGAAAAGATTTTTATGAAAATGCAGCAATTAAATTAAACATGTCTCCTCCAATTTTTGAGATACCAATTAAAGAAAATTATAAAATAGTTGATAATTCAAAATCAAAATCAGTATTAAATTTTGAATACCAATTTTCAAATCCTGAGTGGATTTTCACAAAAGAATATTTACCTGAAGTTTCTATAGTGGGTTGTGGTCCAGGTAACAAAAACTTGTTGACTTTAAAAGCTTTTGAAGCCATTGAAAATGCTGAAATTATTTTACACGATAATTTAATTTCTGATGAAATATTAGCCATAAATACGCAGGCTGAACATATTTACGTAGGTAGAAAATATGGTGATAAAGGCGATCAAGAAACGCGTCAGAACAACATCAATGTATTGATGAAAAAACACTGTGAGCAAGGAGATAATGTAGTTCGCATAAAATCTGGAGATCCATACATCTACGGAAGAGCAGCCGAAGAGGTTCGGTTTTTAAAACAGCATAATTTACCTTTTACTGTGGTTCCAGGAATTTCTGCTGCGTTAGCCGCTGCTAGTTCTGTAAACATACCTATTACGGAAAGAAGACAGTCGAACGCCATTTTAATTTGTACCGCACATACGGCAGATTATTCTACCGCGCAGCTTAAAGGAATTGCTGAAATGCTAAATGCTGGTAACACACTAGCTTTGTATATGGGCTTGAAAAGTATGGATAAAATTGTTCCTAAATTAATGGAAGTATGTAAGAACCCTGATATTCCTATTAATGCGGTTTCAAATGTATCAAGAGAAAATGAAGTGCTACTTTCTTCAACATTAGGTGAGATAGAAAACGATATAAAAAAACAAGAACTACAAATGCCTGTAGTATTTTTAATAGGAGTAAAACCAATTAATTAAAAGAATGAAAAAAGGAATTTTACTTTGCGGACACGGCAGTAGAACCAAAACTGGAACCGATGCTTTTAAAGAATTAGTTTCCATTTTAAAAGCCCGTTATACAGATTATGAGGTTGATTATGGCTTTTTAGAGTTTAATCACCCAGTTTATGAAGCTTCTATTGAACGTATGTATCAAAAGGGTATTCGTGAAATTTATGCGCTACCAATCATACTTTTTGCGGGTTCGCATGCTAAGAATGATATTCCTTATGAAATGAATACCATACAAAGCTATTATAGCGATTTAACTATAAAAATGGGAAAACACCTTGGTGTAAATTCATTTTTATTAGAATTAGCTCAAAAAAGAGTTTTGGAAGAAGAAAGCAAACATACACCGATGGATAGAAAAGAGGTGTGCTTAATCGTTGTAGGTAGAGGAACAACCGATACTGACGCAAATTCTGATGTTCATAAATTAGCTTGTATGTTGGGAGAAGGTATGGGCTTTGGTTTTACAACAGTATCCTACAGTGGTACCGCCTACCCTAATGTTACTAAAAGTTTAGAATTAACAAGTAAAATGGGCTTTAAACGAACGATTGCGATCCCTTTTTTCTTTTTTACTGGTATACTATTAGAGCGTATTTATAATCAAATTCGAACATTTAGTGAAACTTCTCCTTATCAATATGTGTACACCAAAGCTTTTGGTAGCGATGAGCTTATTTTAAAAGCTTTTGATGAACGACTAGACGAAGCTATCAATGGTACGGCAAACATGAATTGCCAATTGTGTAAATACAGAAAACAAATTGTTGGTTTAGAATCGGAAGTAGGAAAAGAACAAGTAGGACATCATTTAGGTGTAAAAGGTGTTTTGTTTGAAGAAGATGAAAAAGTTGGTCAAAAAAACAGCGTATTTACTAAAATTAAAAAAGGTTTAGGAATATGATAAAAGGTACAATATACGGTGTCTCTTTAGGTCCTGGTGATCCTGAGTTAATTACTTTAAAAGGATTAAAAACCTTACAGAAAGTAGATAAAATATATTACCCTGGCTCTTTATTTAAAAATGGCAGAAAAGCTAGCTATTCACATTCTATTTTAAATAACTATAATTTAGATTCACAAAAACTCGAAGGATTTTATTTAAAAATGGATTTAGAGAGAGCGCAAGCAAAAGTTATTTATGAAACAACCTTTCAACAAATACTTTCTGAGTATAATAAAGGATTATCTATAGCAATTGTTAGCGAAGGAGATATTAGTACTTTTAGCTCTTTTTCTTATCTGTTAGAAAAAATACAAGCGCATAATTTACCTATTAATTTAATTCCGGGTATTAGCTCTTACTTGCATTTAGCATCTGAAAGTAAAACTCCTTTATGCTTACAAAACGAAAAAGTAGTAGTAATTCCTCGCATACAAACCAAAGAAGAACTACAAGAGGCTATTGCTAATTTCGACACTGTAGTATTAATGAAAATTATATCGGTTGTTGATATAATTACTGCTGTAATCGACACTAAAAAACATAGCGTTACTTATGCCGAACGCTTAGGAACGAATCAACAATTTATAACTAATAACTGGAGTACTGCCAGCACAAGAGAAACACCTTATTTTTCTCTTATGATTATTAAAAAAATAAACAAATGAAAATAACTGTAGCAGGCTTAGGTCCTGGAGATATCAATTATATGTTGCCCGTAGTTAAAAATGCTTTAGAAAAAGCAGACGTAGTTATTGGTTACGATTATTATTTTCAATTTGGAGCATCACTTTTTAAAGAAAATGCTGAACTTATTTCAATGCCCTTAGGTAAAGAAGAAGCAAGAGCTCATAAAGCTATTGAAAAAGCAAAAGAAGATAAATATGTAGTGGTTATTGGTTCTGGTGATGCCAGTATTTATGCCATGGCTGCCATTGTTTATGAAGTGGTATCTAAAGGAAATGATGATGCCATTGAATTAGAAACACTTCCTGGTGTTTCAGCATTTTTAGCTGCTGGTAGTAAATTAGGTGCACCGCTAGGTCATGATTTTTGCTGTATTTCATTGTCTGATTTAATGACACCTTGGAACAAAATTGAGCAGAGAATTAAAGCTGCTGCAATGGGAGATTTTGTAACCAGTTTATACAACCCAAAAAGTAAAAAAAGACATTGGCAGTTAGGTAGATTGCAGAAAATATTTTTAACAGAACGCTCACCTGCTACCCCAGTTGCAATTATAAGACATATAACACGTCCAGAAGAAGAACTTAAAATTACCACTTTAGGAGAATTTAACCCTGAAGATGTAGATATGTTTTGCTTGGTAATGATTGGAAACTCGCAAACCTATCGTTTTAAAGATTATTTGGTTACTCCAAGAGGTTATTTAAATAGAAAACCACATACAGGTAAAGAAATTCAACAAGAAAGTTTTAGAATTGTTACCGATCGTATTAAAGGAATCCCTTTTTCTATTACTGATAAATGGGCAGTAACGAGAGTTATTCATACTACAGGAATTTTAGAAGATTTTAATCATTATTCAGCAACACCGAATGCTATTGAAAATTGGCATACGCATCTTAAAAATGGTGGAGAAATTGTTACTGATGTTACCATGGTAAAAGCAGGAATCACAAAAGCTTTTATAAAAGAATACGGAAATCAAATTCACTGTTTATTAAATGATGAAGATGCACAAGCGCTAGCTAAATCGGCAAATATTACGCGCTCACAAGCTGGAATTCGAAAAGCCATTGAAAAACACCCGAATGCTTTGTATGTAGTAGGAAATGCTCCAACGGCTTTATTCGAAATTGTTGAACAATTAAGAGACAATGATACTTTTAAACCTGTTGGTATAATTGGAGTACCTGTTGGTTTTGTGAATGTTTTAGAATCAAAAGAACAATTATCACAAATTGCAACTACCGATTGGGTTATTATTGAAGGAAACAGAGGTGGTAGTAATGTTGCAGCAGCTATTACAAATGCAGCTTTTACGTTACCGGAAGCTTCAACTTATTTTAAATCTTAAAAATGAACAAATTCACTCCAGAAAATATAGAAACCTTAGAGCAAATAATACTTGCTCGTAGAGATGTTAGAGGTAATCGTTTTATAAACACACCTATTCTTCAAAAGGATTTAGATAAAATTCTATTTGCTGGAGTAAATGCACCTTCTGTTGGATTTTCTCAACCATGGGAATTTGTAGTTATTAAAGATTTAGACATTAGAAATAAAATAAAAGACAGTTTTTTTGAAGAAAACGAAAAAGCAAAAACTCTTTTTGAAGGAAAAAAAGCCGATGCCTACACGCAATTAAAATTAGAAGGAATTGTAGAATCGGCATTAAATATCGCTGTTTTTTATAAACCAAGTGAACACCCTGTTTTAGGGCAAACTACTATGAAAGAAGCCGGTGTTTACTCAGTAGTATGCGCTATTCAAAATATGTGGTTAATGGCAAGAGCTTTAAACGTTGGTTTAGGTTGGGTAAGTATTTTAGACCCAAACAAGATTAAAACCATTTTAAATGCTCCTGAAAACAGACAGTTAATAGGTTATTTATGCTTAGGGCATGTAGATAAGTTTTATGAAAACCCAGAGTTAGAAAGTTTGCAATGGGAAAAGCGTAAAAATATAAACGATGTTGTTATTAAAGAATGTTATCAATAAATGAAGCAAATACATTCACATATCGACTTTTATTTAATTGGAATTAGCAATCATCCTAGTCCGAAATTGAATGATGATGTCTTGAAATTAATTAAAGAAGCATCTGTTTTTTCTGGTGGAAAACGACATTATCAATTGGTAAAATCGTTCCTACCCGAAAACCATACTTGGATTGAAATTTCAGGTAAAATAGATGCGCTGATGAATCAGTATAAAAAAATTACGACAACGATTGTGGTTTTTGCCTCTGGTGATCCTTTTTTCTATGGCTTCGGAAATACGTTACAACGCTTATTACCCAATGCTAAATTAAGCGCTACTCCTTATTTTAATAGTATTCAATTGTTATGTCATAAAACACAAACGAACTACAATACATTAAAATCGGTATCTATACACGGTAGAGATTGGTCAGCACTAGATGAAGCACTAATTCATAGAAACGAATTAATCGGCGTATTAACCGATAACAAAAAAACACCTGCCGAAATTGCGAAACGTATGCTGCAATATGGTTTTGATAATTACTCAATAACCATTGGAGAAGCTTTAGACGGAGATAATGAACATATTGAACAACTAGATTTAGTTTCTTGTTCTAACAAAACACATGATAATTTAAACTGTGCATTATTAAAACAAACAGCACCTAAACACAAACCTTTTGGTATTCCTGATGCATCCTTTATTCCATTAACGAATAGAGCTAACATGATTACTAAAATGCCTATTCGTTTAAGTACAATTAATGCGTTAGAATTACAAAATAAAACGGTGTTTTGGGATGTAGGAGCTTGTACTGGATCTGTTGCTATTGAAGCGAAACAACATTTTCCGCATTTACAAGTCGTTGCCTTTGAAAAACGAACTGAATGCGCATCTATAATTCAACAAAATACAGAACGTTTTTCAACACCTGGAATTGCTATTATTATTGATGATTTTTTTAATCTCAACTTAAATGATTTTGAAATTCCTGATGTTGTTTTCATTGGTGGTCACGGTGGACGCTTAAAAGAACTACTCCATTTAATCCATAAACAAAACCCGGCAGTACGATTCGTTACTAACGCTGTAAGAGAAAGCAGCACTAAAATATTTACAGAAGAACTTACAAAATTGAATTACATCGTTAATACTAGTGTTATTCAAGTAAACCAACATAATAAAATTAGCATTCACACAGCTGAACTAAAATAAATGAGAAAAATAGCCATCATAGCAGTCACTGAAAAAGGAATAGAAAAAGCCCTTATTATTCAGAAAGAATTTCCAAAATCATTAGTCATAACTACTTTACAGTCTAGTAATGAAAGTGTATCAACTATTACGTCTATTTCTGACTATTTAGCTGATAATTTTATGAAACTAGATGGTATTTGTTTTGTAACAGCCTTGGGTATTTGCGTACGCTTAATTGCTCCGTATATTCAAGATAAAAACACCGATCCAGCAGTAATTTCTGTTGATGATTTAGGGTTACATGTGCAATCTGTATTAAGCGGACATAAAGGTGGAGCGAATGATTTTGCATCAAAAACAGCGAGTGTATTAGGAGCAAATGCTGTAATATCGACCTCAAGTGATGTACAAAATATTTGGGCTTTAGATACTCTTGGAAGTCAATTTAATTGGCAAACAGAAAGTTCAATAGCTAAAAATAAAATAATGGCATTGTTTGCTAATAACAAACCTACTGCGTTACTTTTAGATATTAAAGATAAAGGCACACAGCATTTAGAAAAAACAGTTCCTAGTTTTGTGACTATTTTTTATAATGAAAAAGATATTGATTATACACAGTTCGAATTATTTATTGCGGTAAGTTATAAAGTTTACGAAGCAAAAATTCCTAGTTTATTTTTAATTCCGAAAGTATTATCTGTTGGTTCTGGATGTTCTAAACAATTAGATTTCGAGTTATTTCAAGAAACCTTAAAATCAAAACTAGCTGCTGAAGGATTATACTTTTCTGCCATCAAAAACTTTGGTTCTATTGATATTAAAGCGGAACAGCAAGCTTATTTAGATTTTAGTGAGGCTAACAATATTCCTTTCAGCACATTTACTTCTGATAGAATAAACACTGTTACGATACCTAACCCAAGTGCAATGGTACAATCAAAAATTGGTGTTAATGGTGTTTCAGAATCTTGCGCGATGTTACTTTCTGGAAATAATGATTTACTTGTTGAAAAACAGAAAATTCATTTAGAGAACAGTGAAAAATTCACTTTTTCGGTTGCTTTAAGCGCTGAAGTAGCTCGTAAAACAACGGTTGCTATTATTGGTGCAGGACCTGGTGATGAGGAATTAATAACTGTAAAAGGAAAACAATATTTAGAAGAAGCAGACTGTGTGTTATATGCTGGAAGTTTGATTCCTGAAGAAATGACCAATTGGTGTAAACCAGGAGCGGTAGTTAGAAACTCTGCAATGATGACTTTAGAGGAGCAAGTATCTTTAATGCAAGAACATTATAAAAAAGGAAACGCTATTGTTCGTTTACAATGTGGTGACCCTTCTTTATATGGTGCTATTCAAGAACAAATGACCATTTTTGATGAATTGGAAATGGATTACTTTATTGTACCTGGTATTTCTTCTTTTAGTGCAGCAGCAGCAGTATTAAAATCGGAATTCACCATACCCGAAGTAGTACAATCTATTGTATTAACTCGTGGTGAAGGAAAAACTCCTATGCCATCAAAAGAAAGTATTTCAGCATTTGCAGCAACAAATTCAACCATGTGTATCTTTTTAAGTGTTGGTATTGCTAAAAAAGTAGAAGCACAACTATTAGAACATTTTGATGCCGATACACCCGTGGCAGTTATGTATCGAATTTCTTGGAAAGATGAAGAAATATTTCAAGGAAAATTAGAAAACCTGGCACAAATTGTAAAAGAGAGTAAAAAAACTAGAACTGTATTAATTGTAGTAGGTCATGCTATTGGAGCTCGTAAAAACAGATCGCAGTTATACAGCCCTGAATGGAAACATATTTTTAGAACTAATAAGAAATTTGTAGTTACAGAATAATTCATAAATAAGAAGAAAATGATATTAGTATTTGGAGGAACAACAGAAGGTAAAAAAGTAGCAACATTGCTTCAAGAGAAATCGATGCCTTTTGTGTACTCAACAAAAACAAATATTCCTTTTCAAGAAAATGATATTGCAAATTATAGATATGGAGCTTTAGATCAAAAACAGTTAGAAAAATATCTGCTAGAAAACGATGTGAAAATTATTATTAATGCTTCTCATCCTTTTGCTGAACTGCTCCATAATACAATTGCTAACGTAGCAGAAAGTTTACAAATACCAGTTATTCGATTTGGTAGAAAACTACTTCCAAGAACAATAAACCCATTAGTTTCGTATGTAAATACTTATGATGATGCTTGTGAGTTATTAGAAAAACATCAGGTAATACTGGCTTTAACAGGTGTTCAATCTATTAAAAGATTAAAACCTTGGTGGCAAAAACAATCTATCTTTTTTAGAATACTGAACAGACCAGAATCCTTAGCTATTGCTGCTGAAAGCAACTTCCCTGAAAAACAATTGATCTTAGGTTTGCCTTCAGATAATTTGGAAAAAGAAATAGACTTAATTAACACAAAGTCTATCGATTTAATCTTAACAAAAGAAACAGGAAACAGTGGTTTTTTAAGCACAAAAATTAATGCTGCTTTAAAAACGGATACACAAATCATCATCATCACACAACCAGAAATCCCACCTTACTTTCAACAAGTATTTAATGTAGTTGAGTTAGAAAACTTACTTACTAGTACGCAACGTTCATTATCGCTAACTAATAACACTACTGTAAAATGGGATTAAGAAAAGTACCTAAAGGTCCCTTAAGAGAAGGTTTTACAACCGGAACTTCTGCAACTGCAGCTGCTAAATCAGGATTGATGGCTATTATTCATCAAAAAAAGATTAATACAGTTAGTGTTCATTTACCTATTGATAAAGTTCTTGAAATACCAATTCATCATTGTGAGTTTACTGAAAACACCGCTAAATGTTCAGTTATTAAAGACGCTGGTGACGATCCTGATGTAACAAATGGAGCCGAAATTGGATGTATTTTAAAGTTAACGCAAGAAAAAGAAATTCAGTTTATCGCAGGTGAAGGTGTTGGTACTGTTACGCTTAAAGGTTTGGAACTTGCTATAGGAGAGCCTGCTATTAATCCTGTACCTAGAAAAATGATTACTAGTGCTATTCAAAAGTTATTGCACGATTATGATTTAGAATGTGGTGTATCGGTAACCGTATATGTTACGGATGGCAAAAAGTTAGCAAAACGTACACTTAATGAACGTGTAGGAATCATGAATGGTTTGTCTATTTTAGGTACAAGTGGTATCGTAAAACCCTACTCTTCCTCTTCATATATAGCAAGTATAGAACAAGGTATTGATGTTGCAATTGCTAATAACATTTCAGAGTTAGTTATTAATTCAGGCGCAAGAAGTGAAAAGTATTTATCTAATAAATTCAATCATTTACCTGAATATGCTTTTATCCATTACGGAAATTGGATTGGTGAAACACTCACTAAAATAAATAAATCTCCCATTAAAAAAGTTAGCATTGGTATTATGCTAGGAAAAGCTGTAAAACTAGCTGGAGGAGTTACAGATACGCATAGTTGTGTTTCCAGCTGGAATAAAGATTTTGTCGTTGATTTAGCTCTTCAAGTTGGTTTTTATGAAGCTGATAAAATCAAAGAATTAAACATGGCTGGGAGGTTAATTGAATTATTTGATTTTGAACAAAACTCTCCTTTCTTTCAATTATTACTAGAACATTGTTACCAACATACACATATAAAAATTAAACAGGTAGAGTTAAGTATTTACCTTATACATAAAAACGGAACCCTTATTAAACATATTAAAAAATGACTTTAACTTCTTTAATTAGGCCTTTAATGGCTGGAATTTTACATTCATTTGAACCAGATCATGTTACAGCTGTTTCAGTACTAGCAACTGAAAACGCTATTAACAAAAAAAAGGTCAGCTTCAAAACTGTATTTAAAGCATCACAATGGGCTTTTGGTCATTCTGTAACCTTATTACTTTTTGGAGGAATTGCCTTACTATTTAAAAGCATGGCAACTCTTTTTGTAAATGATATTTCTTTCTATGCTGAGTTAGCAGTTGGGCCTATTATGATTTGGTTGGGAGTTGTAGCCATTAAAAGAAATCATGCTATTAATGAAATGGTAAATGATCATAAAAAGATTGAGCCACATGAGCATGAACTGTCTAACCCTATACATTTACATGGTACTAAAGGAGAAGAAATAGCTGTTAACCCAATGAATAAATCATTCTGGATTGGTATGTTACACGGTCTTGCAGGTACTGGAGGTGCATTAACATCTGCATTAGTTCTAAGTAGTACAACAGTAACAGACGCTATTCTAATTCTAGCAGTTGAATCATTAGGTATTATTATAGCAATGGGAGTTTACAGCTATGTATTAATAGCAGTAATGAGTCGTTTTTTAGAACGAAACTTAGCTATTTTTAAATGGATGAATGGTATTGCAGGAGTTGCTTCTGCTATTATTGGAGTTATATGGTTATATAATAGTATTTCTGGATTATGATAAAAAATCAAAAACATACTAATTTTCCTTTTTCAGCTATTGTTGGTCAAGATAATTTTAAACTAGCACTTATTTTAAATTTAGTTGACCCTCTTATTGGCGGAGTACTAGCTATTGGAGATAAAGGAACTGGAAAGACTACATTAATTCGTTCGTTAACCAATTTAATGGGAGAACAACAAAATTATCCTTTTATTAACTTACCTATTGGTGTTTCTGAAGACCGACTTATTGGAAACATCGATCTAGAGCAATTGATAAATGCTAAAAAGGAAATCATTAACCCTGGTTTAATGGCAAAAGCACACCAAGGAATTTTATATGTTGATGAGGTTAATTTATTACAAGATTACCTTACTGATATATTACTAGATGCTGCTGCTTCTGGTAATTATTATTTAGAAAGAGAAGGTGTATCACATTATTTTAAAAGTAGGTTTTGTTTAGTAGGCTCTATGAACCCAGAAGAAGGAAATCTAAGACCACAACTAAAAGATCGTTTTGGCTTGAGTGTTTTAATAAAAACACCAACCGACTCAAAAATACGTCAACAAATCATAAAGCAACGTTTTCAATTTGATGATAATCCTTCGCAATTTATTAATTCATACAAAGAGCAAAATGAAAAAATAGCTACGCGAATTAGCAATGCTAAAATAAAATTGAAATCTATAAAAATAGAAGATGCTATTATTGAGTATTGTAGTGAATTAGCGATCAAACATCAAGTAGAAGGGCTACGTGCTGATATTTTATTAGTAAAAACAGCTAGAGCTTTTGCTGCATATCAAAACATTTCTGAAATAACTAAAGAGGCTGTCGATACTATTGCTGATTTCGTATTAAATCATCGAAAATCACAAACGCCCCCTAATCAACAAAACGATTCTCAAAAACAAGAAAATAAATCTCAAGAACAATCTTCTGAAAACAATCCTTCAAAAGAAGAAAATATACATATTCGTATTCCTAAAAACACATTTCAAAAACAAAAAGAAACTACATCCAATACAATTGAGCAAGGAGTTAAAGCTCGTTTAAACAAGGAAGGTACTATACTAGAAAGCGATACAAAAAAAACGGTAAGTCAATATTTAGCAACTGATAAATTCGAATTGAAAACGAAACGAAAAAATAACCTTTTAAAGCAACATCATATCTTTTTAATAGATTCTAGTGGTTCAATGTTAAAGGAGCAAATCATAGCTTATGCTAAAGGAGCAGTCAATAAAATCGCTGAAAACTCGAAAACTCAGAACACACAGTTTTCTATTGTGTCTCTATTTAATGGAGGAGCTCAATTAATTTTAAGTCATACTAGCATTTTACAAGAATTAGAAAACACGTTAACAACACTTAAAACTGGAGGTAAAACAAGTTTAAAAGCCGGTTTTAAACAAGTTAAATCAATTTGTACTGACATAGATTACAACCACAATCTTCATATAATTACTGATGGTAAACTAAATACTGGAGACGATCTTGAAGCTACAGTATTGGCTTTTCAAACATTTTGTAAAGGAATAAAGAACACACAAGTAATAGATGCAGAAAAAGGATTTGTTAAAATTGGAGAAGCTTTAGAATTTTCAAATAGAATTAATGCAAACTATGAAATTTTAATTACTGAAACCTTATAATTTATATTTTTTGACCAAACAATTCATCATATCAGCACCCAATAGTAACGCAGGAAAAACAACTATTACGTTAGGTTTATTACGTTTAATTAAACGTAAAAACATAGAAATACAACCTTTTAAAGTTGGTCCTGATTATATTGACCCAAAATTCCATGAATTAGCTTGTGGTAAAGTTGGTGTTAATTTAGATTTATTTATGATGTCTCAACAAGATATCAATAATAACTTATCTCATTACGGGAAAAAAGCTGATATTAACTGTATTGAAGGTGTAATGGGGTTATTTGATGGGGCTAAAAAGGATAGCGGTAGCACTGCCGAATTAGCAAAAAAACTCAAAACACCAGTAATACTTGTTGTAGACGCAAAAGCTGTTGCGTATTCTGTTGCTCCTCTCATTCAAGGTTTTATAAATTTTGATACCGATGTTAAAATAATTGGAGTTATTTTTAATCGTGTAGGTTCAGAAAGACATTATAGAATGCTAAAAGAAGCTTGTGATGACATCAATGTAAATTGCTTTGGTTATTTAGCTAATCTTAAAAATATTGAAATTCCATCAAGGCATTTAGGGTTAAATATTCAACAAATAGAAAAATTTGACGTTATTATTGATGAGATTGCTACCGAGCTAGAAAAAACACTAGACTGGAATGCTATTTTGGAAATTTCTAAAAAAGTGGAACCTATTCTTACTTCAACGCATAAAACAGTAGCTTCTAAAAATATAACATTTGCTATTGCTAAAGATGAAGCTTTCAATTTTATTTATCCCCATAATATAAATGCTATGAAACAATTGGGCGAAGTTATTTTTTTTAGCCCTATTCATGATTCTGAAATTCCAAAATGTGATTTTATATTTCTTCCAGGAGGCTACCCTGAATCTTACTTAAAAGAACTTTCTTCTAATACTTCGATGTTAAAAAGCATCAAAACATTCGCTGAGAATAATGGCCAAGTTTATGCAGAATGTGGTGGAATGATGTATTTAGGGAAAGCTATTATTTCTGAAGAAAACAAACCTTTTAAAATGGTTAATTATTTTGATTTTGAATCGACCATAGCAAATAAAAAATTGCATTTAGGCTATAGAACAACCATAACAAATAACCACATTTTTAAAGGACACGAGTTTCATTATTCTAGTTTACAAAACGATAATGAAACTACTATAAATGCAACAGTTTTGAACGCTAGAGATAGTAAAACTGATACTAAAATTCATAAAAAAAATAAAGTAATAGGTTCATACATACATCATTATTTTGGTACACCTGAAATACTATTACAATTAATTAACCAACTAAATAACGACATATGAAAATTTACACAAGAAAAGGAGACAAAGGAAGTACCGGCGTTTTTGGAGGAAAAAGAGAATTTAAAAACTCTGCTCGAATTGAATGTATTGGAACCTTGGATGAGGTAAATTCTACCATAGGTTTATTACGCTCTAAACTAGGAAATGACCATGAATGGCAACCAAATTTACATCGTATTCAAAAAGATATGATGAATATGATGTCGCATTTAGCACGCCCGTCAGATTCTAAAAAAGTAAATCCAAATCCTGAGCCTAAAGACGGTGCTGAATTTTGTGAACAATGGTTAGATGAAATGGAAGACAGTATCAGTTCTCCTTCTGACTATTTTTTACTACCTGGAGGAAATGAAATATCTGCACTTTGCCATGTTTGTAGAACGCAAGTAAGAAGAGGAGAACGACAATTGGTTACTTTAATGCAAGAAGATCCTGAATGTGTACATGATTATATTATGAGTTATGTAAACAGAATGTCTGATTTATTCTTTACCATGGCAAGAGCTGAAATGGACAAGCATGGTGTAGCTGAAGAAAAATGGAATCTTTTCTTATACAAAAGAAAGAAAAAAGCAGTTAAAAAATAGTTCTGAACTTATTTCAGAATCAAATAAAAAAACAATTCAATAGTAACAATTTATATTTTTAAAAATGAATAAGAAAATACCAATTACCATCGTTACCGGATTTTTAGGTGTAGGAAAAACTACCTTAGTACATAACATGTTAAGAAATGCCAATGGAAAGCGTATTGCTGTGTTGGTTAATGAATTTGGAGAAGTAGATGTAGATGGGCAATTAATTGCATCCTCAGAATGTGGTGATGACGATTGTAATTTAGTACAACTACCAAACGGTTGCATTTGCTGTACTGTACAAGAAGAGTTTTTACCTTCTATGTTACAATTATTAGAACGTAAAGAAGAAATTGACCACATCGTTATTGAAACTTCAGGTTTATCAATGCCTAAACCTTTAGTAAAAGCTGTTAATTGGCCAGATTTAAAACCTCATATAACTATAGATTCAGTGATTACAGTAGTAGATGCTGTAGGAATTGCAACAGGTGAAATTTGTGACAGAGAACGTGTGCAAGCACAACGTTTAGCAGATGATTCTTTAGATCATGAAACACCTATTGAGGAGTTATTTTTAGATCAATTATCATGTGCTGATTTAGTTTTAGTAAGCAAAAGAGATTTAGTTGACGATAAAAAATTTGAAGAGATAACTAAAATAGTAACCGCTAAAGCAAGACCAAATACTAAAATTATACCTGTAGAAAATGGAACGTTAGATAATAGTTTATTGTTAGGTATTGAAGCTTCTGCTGAAGATGATGTAGATAATCGTCATTCTATTCACGAAGAGCATCATAAGTCAGGAAATCACCACCATCATAATGATGATATTAAAACTATTTTGTTAGAGTATTCTGAAACAGCAGCTATTAAAGCTTTAGTAAATGATTTAAAAGCATTGGTAGAAAAACATGAAATTTATAGAATTAAAGGTTTTGTTAACATTCCTAACAAACCTATGCGCATGGTTTTACAAGGTGTAGGTTCTCGTTTCGATTATTATTTTGAAAGACCTTGGGGAGCTAATGAAGAGCGTAAAACAAGTATCGTTGTTATTGGTAAAAATATAGAATTGACTGAAAAAAATGAAGTGATTACTCATGCTCATTCGCATAGTCATAGTCACAGTCACGGACATTCTCATTAATAAATAATTTGCTGTTCTATTATATCAATAAATAGTATTTAGGTTTCATAAAAAATATAAAGCGTGCATTTAATTTCTACCATACCGGGCGGCTGGAATCCTAACGATGAAGGAGTATTTTACATTGATCAATCTCCTGGAGATATTGTTTTTTTATCTTCAGCAGATTCTGATTTATTTATGATGAATAATGCCTACAAATTAGTGCATAATTCTGTAGAAAATGCACCTTCATTTCGGTTTGCTAATCTTAGTTACTTTAAACAAGAATTAACTATAGATGCGTATGTTGATGAGGTAATTTCTTCCGCTAAAATTGTTGTACTTAAACTTTTAGGAGGAAAAGCCTATTATAATTATTTATGTGAAGCTGTAACTGATTGTTGTCAAGAAAATAACATCAAATTAATATTCTTACCTGGTGATAACAAACCTGATTTAGAGTTAATGCAATCTTCTAACATTCCGTTAAAAAATGTTGATTTAATTTGGAAATACATCCAGTCAGGTGGTATAGAAAATTGTCAATCCGCTTTACAATTAATTAGTAATAGAATTAGTGATGTAGAAATAATACCTAATGCTATTAAAACGATTCCTGATTTATTTTTATATCACCCTGAAGAAGGAATTTATACTACTTTAAAACCAAAAAGCAACCAAAAACAAGCCATTATTTTTGGGTACCGAAGCTACTATTTATCTAATAATTTAGCACCTATACACAGTCTTATTAATACATTAGAAATACAAGGCATTTCAGCTGTTGTTTTAATGGCTGCTGGCTATCGTGAACATGATATTCAGCAACAAATATTCGACTTACTAAAACAACATCATCTTAAAAGCCTTCAGATTATTATAAACACTACGGGGTTTAGTGTGCAAGGATTTCATGACACCACACAAAGTTTATTTGCTATTTTTAACGTTCCCGTAATTCAAGCCATTATGGGAAGTTGTAATCATGAAAGTTGGTTAGAAGGTGATTTCGGCTTGCCTCCTACTGATATTGCAATGAATATTGCCCTACCAGAAGTGGATGGTAAAATTATCTCTAAAGTTATTTCATTTAAAGAATCCATAGAAAAAGACACTTTAACAGATTCTGAAGTTGTTTCTTATGTACCACATATTGAAGGTTGCCAGTTTGTTGCTAAAATGGCAAAAGCTTGGATAAATCTTCAGAATAAAAATAATTCAGAAAAGAAAATCGCTTTAGTTTTACCAAATTATCCAAATAAAAATAGTCGTTTAGCAAATGGTGTTGGTTTAGATACTCCACAAAGTACCTTGCAAATATTAGCGCAATTAGCTGATGAAAATTACGAATTAGCTGCTAATTACCCCACAACAACTAACGAACTTATAAATAAATTAACCGATGCTGTTACCAATGATGTAGAGACTATAAATACTTTAAATGAGCGTAAAACAATTCGTTTAGAAGAAAGTGTTTTTTATGAATATTACAATCAATTATCTCCAACACTTCGAAATACTGTAGAAGCACAATGGGGACAACCAAATGAATCTCCTAATTACAAAGAAGGCGCTTTTTTAATTCCCGGGTTTTTATCTAAAAATATTTTTGTTAGTATTCAACCTAGTAGAGGTTATAATTTAGATTTACAAGCAAGTTATCATTCACCAGACTTACCTCCTCCTCCAGCTTATTTGGCGTATTACATTTGGTTACAACACCATTTTAAAGCAGATGCTTTAGTGCATATTGGTAAGCACGGAAACTTAGAGTGGCTTCCTGGAAAAAGCGTTGCCTTGAGTAAAGAAACGTGTTTTCCAGCTGCTATTTTAGGGCCGATTCCACATTTTTATCCTTTTATAATTAATGATCCAGGAGAAGGAACACAGGCTAAAAGAAGAAATCAAGCAATTATATTAGATCATTTAATTCCGCCAATGACACGAGCTGAGAATTATGGTGATTTACTAAAGTTAGAGCTTTTAATTGATGAGTTTTACGAATCGGCTTTAGTTGATAGAAAACGTGCTACTCTAATAAAATCTAAAATTGAAAACCTTGTAAATGAAACCCATCTTAAAACAGATTTAAATCAAGATGGAAAAGATATTGACGCTTTATTAGAAGTAATTGACGGTTATTTATGTGAATTAAAAGAGTCACAAATTAGAGGAGGGCTACATATTTTAGGAAAATTACCCCGACAAGAAAAACTAGTCGATTTAATTGTTGCCTTACATCGATTACCTCAAGGAAATTTAAAAGGAATAACACAATGTTTATCTGAAGATTTACAACTTAATTTCGACCCAATTAACGTTACCTATTCTGATATATTTAAAAAAGAGATTTTTGGTATTTCTTGTAGAACCTTCGGGCAAGCTGTTGAACTTTTAGAAAATAAATCTAAAAACATCATTAGTCAATTAATATGTGGAAATACCATTCCTAAAATTGGAGAATCTACTCATGAATTGATTAATTATATAAAATTACATACTCTACCAGTATTACAGAAAACAAGTAATGAAATTGGAAATTTAATTAAAGGGTTAAATGGACAGTATGTTCCTGCAGGTGGCTCTGGTGCGCCAACCAGAGGTAGATTAGACATTTTACCTACTGGAAGAAATTTTTATTCAGTTGATGTACGTACTATTCCTTCTGAAACCGCGTATCAATTAGGTCAAAAAAGTGCTCAGAATATTATTGATCGTTACTTACAAGAAAATGGAGAATATCCTACTTCTATTGGGTTATCTGTTTGGGGTACCTCAACAATGCGAACTAGTGGAGATGATATTGCACAAGCACTAGCTTTGATAGGAGTTAAACCTATTTGGCAAGGAAGTAACCGACGGGTTAAAGACTTCAAAGTGCTTTCAACTCTAGAACTTAAAAGACCAAGAATAGATGTAATGTTACGTATTTCTGGTTTTTTTAGAGATGCTTTTCCTGATATAATTTCCCTATTTAATGCTGCTATTGAAAAAGTGGCAGAATTAGATGAAACTGATGAACAAAACCCTATAAAAAAACGTGTAGCTGCTGAAAGGAAAGAATGGCAGAACCAAGGGTTAGATGACAAGCAAGCCAATGAACGAGCTTTATACCGTGTGTTTGGTTCAAAACCTGGTGCATATGGCGCTGGATTACAAGGCTTAATTGATGGAAAAAACTGGACGACTTCAGATGATTTAGCGCAGGCTTATATCAATTGGAGTGGTTATGCTTACTTTGGTAAAAACAACAGTGGTAAGTCTGCACATGAAACCTTTAAAAAACGATTATCCTCTATTGAAGTGGTTATGCAGAATCAAGACAATAGAGAACATGATATTTTAGACTCTGATGATTATTATCAATTTCAAGGAGGAATGACAGCTGCTGTTAACACCATAAAAGGATCCCAACCTGAAACTTATTTTGGAGATCATTCCCGACCTGATAATCCGAAGGTAAAATCTTTGAAAGAAGAATTATTAAAAGTCTTTAGATCTCGAGTAGTCAATCCAAAATGGATGCAAGGTATGCGAGAACATGGCTATAAAGGTGCTTTTGAAATGGCAGCTACTATGGATTATCTTTTTGCTTATGATGCTACTACCAATTTAATAGAAGATTTTATGTATGAACAAATTACTGAAAATTATTTGTTTAATGATGAAAATAAAGCTTTTATAGAAGAACATAATCCTTGGGCTTTAAAAGATATGTCTGAACGAATGTTAGAAGCTGTTCAAAGAGGAATGTGGGAAAATCCTTCAGAAGAAATCGTACATGAATTAAAGGAAATTTATAAAAAATCAGATGCTATCACTGAATAAAGAAGTTATTTATATCAATACATATTATTCGATAAACAATTTATTAAAATAGTTATTAAAAAATAAATTACCTTTATTGCTTTAACCCCTATCCCCTTTTATTATGAGACAATTAAGTATTTACTTACTTACTTTGATGATTATTTTCTCTTGTAAACTTGAGAAAAAAGACTCCGTAAGTATTCCTCAAAAGCATAAAAAAGAAAAAAAAGAAGAGAATCCTGATAAATATGCCATCTGGACAGAGGCTCAAGCTGCTAGGCATCAAAAGATATTACAAAAGCTAACTACTTCTGCTAAAAAATTTAACCATAAAAAAGGAAGTTTTACTAGTTATGCGAATGGTAATTTAAACGGTTCTTGGATAAATAGAGGCCCTAAAAATATGCCTGGCGCCTTTAAATTTGCTGAGATGTTAGAAGGTACCGATATTATTTATGGAGTAACTCACAATCACTACGCTGGTGAGTTTAATTCAAAAGCTTATATTTTTAAAGGAACTGTATACAACCCAAAAACAGGGAAAGGCGGTGACGATTTTACATTACTTACTGCTAATTGGCCAAACAGGTATCAAAACTTATTTGCTTTTAAAATTGGAGCTACTACCCGATTAATAGCACACATTGAAAATGGTCCTTTATACTATTCAGATGATGAAGGAACCACTTGGGCTCGCTCAAATGGATTACCTGATGCTAATACAAGTTCAGCTATTAACAGACAAGACAATCATACTATATATGTAACCAATGGTCAAAAAATATACATATCTACCGATAAAGGAATTAACTTTACTCTACTAAAAGATTACGGTTCTCCTAAAAAAAGTAGTTTTTTATATACTCCAAGGTTTTCAGCACAGCCAAATTCTAATACAGTTTATTTAGCTAGAAATGGTTCTTTTTATCAATTAAACAACGCTAAAACTGATTTTACATTATCAGGAACTTATATAAATAGTCATGGTAATCGTCAATTTAGTATTGGAGGTGATAGTAGAGTTCTTTATATTACTGAAAACAAAAACTATTGGGTATCTACTGATCATGGTAAAACTTGGACTAGTAAATCACCGAAAGGAAATTGGTACGGAGATAGAACTGGAAAAATGTCACCAGGTAAATTCTTTGCTGTACACCCAGAAAATCCAAATATTTCTATTGCAGGATATGCACAACCAGTAATTTCTTTAGATAAACTAGATACCGATTTGTCAACAACCAGTGGCTGGGGAAGATATCAAAATGGAACACATTTAAAGGCTGAAGACTATTATAATAGGATTCGATTTAATTATCATCCAGATTTTCAAGCTTCGCACTTTTTTTACAATAGCTCTGGCGATTTGTTTTCTGCTAGGTGTTCAGATGGCGGTATTTTTATTTCTTATAAAGAATGGAAAAGCTTTCCTAATGAAGGTACAGCATTTGATAATTCAGGATATGCCAATGCTCACTACATTAATTTAAATGTATTAAATACCATAAATCCTTTAATTTATAGAGAAAATATTTTTACAGGCGCTAACAATCCAAATCACATTTACTATAGCACTCAAGATCAAGGAAGTGGTAGTATTATCAGTGATACAAATAATGAAACTCTAGATTTTTACCAAAGTATTGGAGGTGATGGACCTCCAATAGATAGTTATGATGGTAAACATGCTTGGAAATGGCAACGAGAAGGTAAAAAAGTATATGCTCCAGTAAAGATTTATAGTAATACTGGAAGTTTTCAATCTATAGGAAAAATCAACTCCCTTTTTAAAGAAGAGAATTCTGTTAGTTTTACCAAAAAATCAGAAATGGGTTGGGTACAAACATATATAGACCATGCTGATTCAGATAAAAATATGTGGATTTTAGCTCAAGATTTAAATAGAGTTACTTGGGATGGTACAAATATTACTTCACACATAATTAATAAAGGTAATAACCACGTAGCTGCACTTGCTCAAGCTACAGGAAATCCAAATAAATTATACATGCTTCAAGATAGCAAAGTATTTATTTCAACAGATAGGGGGACTTCATTTAATACCTCAGCCGACACTCCTTTTTCTTTAACAAATGAATCTTGGGGAAAAGGTGATATAGGTAGTGGAGTTGTATTACCTACTAACGATAATTGGATTTTATTTTGTGGCCCAAGTACCAATAATGTTGGTGCTATTTTATCAAAAGATGGAGGACAAACTTGGATTGATGTTACTGGAGATTTTCCTAGTGGAATTGATGCACAAACTGGAGGAATGGTAGCTACACCTAATGGTAAATTTGTATTTGCAGGTACAGATATTGGTCCTTATGTTTTTGATGTTACTAATGAAAAATGGTATTCTTTAGCGGAAGGTATTGGTTTTTTTAATGCAATGGATGTTGATTACATTCCCGCTATAAATACGGTTCGTTTTGCTTCATGGGGATCAGGAATTTTAGATTTTAAAATTGAAGCGAAATCATTAGGTGTAAATGATCATACTTTAAATACATTGACACTTTTCCCTAACCCTGCTAAGGATTTTGTAACAATCAATTTAGAATCTTTATTAATCAATAAAGTAACCATTGAAGTTTTTACCCTTCAAGGAAAAAGAGTGATTCATAAAAAAGAAATTTCTTTCATTAATAAAAAAACCACACTAAATACTTCTAAACTTGTGGCTGGAATATACCTAATTACTATTACTGGTGAAAACAATAACAAAGCGACTAAAAAAATGATTATAGAATAGCTTTTTTCTAAACTTATCAATAAAAAACACAAGTAACTTAAATTAGTTACTTGTGTTTTCTTTTTTTAATATTATTTAACAAGTACTCTCTTTGTACAAGTACCTTCTTTAAAATTTAGTTTTAAAATATATACACCACTAGGAATAATATTTGTAGCTATTTTATTGCCTTTGCCTTTAGTAGTAATAATACCGTAAATATCATACATAATGTATCCCAGTAATTTGCTGTTTTTTGGGTACTTTACTGTAATCTCCTCTGCTGTAGTAATTACTTGTACAGCATTCGATATATCACCTGCTACAAAATTTTCTGTAACGGAATTAAAACCAGTCCACAAAGCCCCAGGGTCTGTAACATATGCTCCAATAGTACCCGATGGTATGTGCAAATTTATTGTACTACGATTGTAACCAAAAGAATCTCCTAAACCTGTAACTATTGTTGGTGGTACTGTAGCTAATGAGGTCACACTTGTTAAAGGGTTTGAAGCAAATGCTCCACCTTCGATGGTATCTACATTACTTGGTATGGTTATATTTGTTAATTCATTACCACTAAATGCCCACATCCTTATTTTTGTTACAGAATTAGGAATTACAATACTAGAAAGATTATTACTTTGAAAAGTAGCACCTCCTATAAATGTAATCGTATTTGGAAGAGTTACACTAGCAAGTTGGTTACTTTGAAATGCCCCATTACCTATATACGTTACACTATTAGGAATAAAAATACTTGATAAATTATTACTATTAAAAGAATTAGCACCTATACTCGTTATAGTGTTAGGAATAGTGATACTTGTTAATTCATTATACTTAAAAAGTGTACTTGAAATACTTGTCATTCCACTAGAGATAGTTGCACTCGTAATTTCATTATTTTCAAAAGCTCCATTTCCAACAGTTATAATATTATTTGGAAGTATTACACTTGCAATTTGGTTATTTTTAAAAGCTTCATAACCAATAATTGTAAGAGCAGAAGAGAAAGAAATGTCCGTTAATAAATTATCCTTAAAAGCCTTATAACCAATACTAATTACACTATCAGGAATTAGTACATTTGTTAAATAATTATCTTCAAAAGCTCCATTTCTAATACTAATTACGCTATTAGGAATTGTTACATTTACTAATGAATTGTATTTAAAAGCATTTGCTCCAATTTCTGTAACACTATAAGTTATGCCAATACCTCCAGTGCCCAATATATGCCTAGTAACTGAACTAGGAATTACAACTGTTGTTCCACCAGTTGTATTATAATCTATAACTTTTACTTTATTGGGTTGAGTAGATATTACTTCATAAGTTAATTTTCCTGAAATAAAAGTTTGTGAATGCCCTACTACAGATATAAACAGTAAGGTGACAATAAGTAATGTTTTTTTCATAAGATTTGTTTTAGTTATTATTTACCATAAAACTATATCAAACTAATGAAGAGAAAAACAGAAAAACTATTTCGGTTAACTCTAAATAAATATATGTAATACTAGAAGTAATATGCGTAAAATTGAAATATTAATGTTATTCCTCTTAAAAATATTTAATATTTACGAATCATTTTTAAAAGTAGCTAGTCTTTATTTGGTTCTATATAATTAATCAAAAATGATTATTTCAAACTAACATGTTTAATAAGTCCTTTCTTTTTAATCGTTCAGATATTATCGTAGTAGATAATGTTTTTTTTGCACTGATTGTTCTTTTCTACTTGAACAATAATACCTTTCATTTTCTAATGAAACTATTTTTAACCTAAAAATTAATTTTTAGGTTAAAAAATAAGAATAGAATAAATTTTTAAACCACTTCATCAATTATTCCATATAATGCAAAATCTTTTTCTTTTTCAATAGCCCAAATAACATTTCCATAATCAAAATGCCAATATTCTTTAGGATCGCATACAAAGCCTTCTCCTTCAAATAAGCCAATTAATAAAGCTCTATTTTTTTTGCTTCTTCACTAATTTCAGGATGATAAGGATAACATTTTTTTGAAAGAACAATATCATACCCTTGGTTTGTCCCAAAATCCATCACACAATTTTTAGTAATGTCATAAATTAATGCATCTATAGATCCTCCTGTAGCATGCATTGACTTTGAAGGTGGGGCAATAAAATAACTAACTATCTCTTTAACCTCATCGTAAGATTTTTCTGGATGCTCTTTTTCAAATAATTTCAATTTAGTATCCCATAGAATCTGTTGATGATCAAAAGATCTCCATACAGAACGAATAATCAATATTTTATTTTGAATATCTAACTTCTTAGTTATTCGTTCTATTTTTCCCAAGATACCTTCTCTAACTAGGTACATATAATCCGCAGATATTGAAGGCTCAAAAATCAAATTAAAATCTGTATTCATTAAACTCTTTAAAGGTGAATGATTCTCTCGAATCCAAATTGAAGGAGTTAAAAGTTTATTTTTACTATCCTTTTTTTCAACTGATTCACAGTACACTTTCTCTTTCATTAAAATTGATTATATTTTTAGTTATATATGATGAATTTAATGCTCCTAATAAAGCATTGTAGTTCAAGTCAAATTCTACGATATCACCTACTCTTAAATTTGATTTAGTATTATCTATCACGATATGATCACTACTTGCTCCCAAAACAAATACATTTTGTCTAGGAGTAATACCAGCAACAGCAACATCTTGTTGTCCGATAGCTAAAATAGCCCTCCTCATTAAACCATCATCTTTAAATTTTGGGATTTTACCATTGACATTTTGATATACTACACCATAAGGTTGTGAAGGCTTTATTTTTGATTCTATTACTTCTGCTACTAATGTAAAAGCATCTCCAAAAAGACCTAGAATTGCTGATCTACAAAGTGATTCTGTACCTAAAAAAATAGATTCTCCTATGCGTAAGTTATTTACTCTACCTAAATTTTTTGAAGTTTTAAACCAAAAAAAATTTGCTGAATTTCCACCAGAGATAATAGTTAAAATAATATTAAATTTTTTTTCTAAATGAATAGTTATTAAAGAAAGCTCATTCATCTTATCAGTATCTGGTTTTATTCCACCAAAGCAAGTAAGATTTGTTCCTATACCTATCAAAAGCAGCCCTTTTAATTCTAATACTTCTTTTACTATATTATCCATTTCTAAAGGCATAATCCCCTCTCGTAAATCTCCCAACTCTACCATAAGAATTATTTTATGCACAATATGATTCCTTAAGGCATATTTTGAAAGTTCTTTTAGAACTGTTAGCTCAGTATTTAAACTTATATCTGTATGATTAACAACTTTTTCTGCTAGACTCAAAGAAGGTGTTCTAAGTAACAAGTACTGTGCACTTATACCTTTTCTACGCATTTTTATAATATTCTCAAGTCTGGAATCTGCAAGAATTTCAATACCGTTTTTTACTAAAACAGCTGCAATTATTGGATTGCCTCCTATAACTTTAGTTACTCCAGTAACATAAATTCCTTTAGTACGATATAACCTTTTTAACTGTTTGACATTATGAGCAATTTTTCTAAGGTCAATATCTATTCTAGGAAGGCTCAAACCAGTTTCGGATCTCTTTTTAACTCCGGAAATGTTTTCATTAATATTCTTATTAGTTTATCACATCCATATTTTAAAACATCTGTTGTAGGTAATCGGTGGATAGCTTCATATTTTATAACGGCATTGTTTACTTCAACATCGTTCATATCCTCATGGTTAATAGTAATGGCAATTACTTTTGATTTAGAAAAAACTTCTATCATTTCTATCTCTTTTCCTAATGTTAACATTGCTATATCTGGGTAATCGCAATAATATTTTCTTTTTGGAGGATGCTGGATAATAATTGCATTAGGCATTGATCCTCGTAAAATTGCACTTGATGATGTAAATGCAGGGTGACTTAAAGCTCCTTGTCCTTCTACAATAATAATATCAGGATTTTCTTTCTCGTAAGCATTAAGAATAGCATTTTCAACCTCTCCTGTAGCAAAACCTGATGTTAAAACATCTATTGCCACACCATATTTAGATCCTTGGAGTAAACCTGTTTGACCAGTAGTTACAAAAACTGCTTGTAAACCTTCATTTTTAAGTGCTTCTACTAAAAGTAATGCAGATGTTCTTTTTCCTACAGCGCAATCAGTCCCCATTACGGTAATTATTGGAGTTTTTATTTCTTGTATACGTCCTGTAAAATTATGTAACTTTTTACGATCTGGTGGTTTTCTTACATCTTGAATAGTAACTCCATATTTGTGAGCCATATCTCTAAATTGGGTATTATCATTTAAAAATTCTGGCATACCATTAACAATATTCATTTTGTTTTTAATAGCTAAAAAAAAAATGTTCTTTTGTTCATTATTCAAAAAAGATGTGAGTGGTGCAATACCATAAATAAAATATTTAGGGCTATTTTCCAATTCTTTTAAAGCGCTTTCTAAACTTTTAAAGATTGGAATTTTATTTCTTACCCCATCCAGACATTCACCTGAATCTTCACCAGTTTTAGAACTATCTATAACTCCTACAATTTTATAGGTATCAGATTGCCTTATTAAACCATTTGCTACTTTTCCATCTACCTTACCAAACTCCTTTTCACAATAAATTAATGCTTCTGGTTTCATTATATATTTTAGTTTTAAGACTCTGTTGTAAGATTTTGAGATAATTCTAGTTCTCGTTCAAAATAAACTAATTCTTTTGCTAATAAATCATTCTGAACTCTACAGTAATAAATCTTACGTGCATATATTCTTATAACTAGCATCACAAATGGTCTAGCTTTTGCATAAACAACATCTCCTGCTTTATATTTACTTTCCATTTTACGTTTATTTTTTTTATTCATTTCGATTTTTTGAATCTCTTTTTTCTTTTTTAATTGCTTTTTTTTCTTTCGGAGTTCTTGTAGGAGGTTTTTTCCCTGTTTTTTTTCTTACTTGTTTCTCTTTTGACATTAGAATTATTTTTAAATTTAAATATTAAATTTTGAATTCTTGTTTTGTAAAAATTTGTAAGTTTTTTTAGGCCTCCCTTACTCAAATTACTTTTCTTGGGTATATCATTCATAATGACTACTTGTTTAAACTACTCGATTAAAATTAATCTAGAAGGTAAAGGTCAGAAATAGTTAGGATAAATTAGTTACACAATTATTTACAATTATTACATATATCATAGATTTTCTAAATTGATATTTCTTTTTATTTGAAGTTTTTTATAAAAAGTAGGAGTAAGTCCAGTAACTTTCTTGAACTGATTTGATAAATGTGATGAACTACTGTAATGCAGTTTATCAGCAATTTCATTAAGGTTAAGCTGATTATATAGTAATAATTCTTTTACTTTTTCAATTTTATGGTTAATTATATAGTTTTGTATAGTCATTCCTTTTACTTCAGAAAAAATATTTGCTAAATAAGTATAATCGTAACCTAATTTCTTACTTATATAACCTGAATAATTAGTTTTTGGTACTTCTTCTGAATAATGAATCATTTCAATAATTATAGTTTTTATTTTTTCAATTAAAATACTTTTTTTGTCATCTAATAATTCAAGTCCAGATTTAAATAAATTATTTTTAAAATCAACACGTTTTTTCTCTGAAATATCTTCTAAAACCTCTACAACTCCAAGATTAATTACTACTGAATTTATTCCTAGTTTATGCAATTCTTTTTTTACTAGCATTTTGCAACGTAAACTCACCATATACTTTATGTATAGTTTCATTTATATATTTTTTATTAATAAAGTTTGAATAGATAGTGATTAAGAATTACCTCCTTTTAATAGACAACAAGAATATTGAGGTTAAACCTTTAAAAAAACTCTGAATGTAATTCTTATAAAGATAGTGAATAAATACCTATACTTAATTTATACTTTAACCTAAACTGATTGTTTATTAACAAAATAGAAATCATACCTTGGTAAAATAACTTAATATAAATATTATGTGGAAATACAATAAATATGCTTTGGGTGATATAGTTACACATAGTGATTCTCCTGATTTAGACTTTCAAATTTTTTATGTATTAAAAGTTCAACCAGAAATTAAAGGAGAATATATATATTATTGTAAACTAATAGATGGATATCCCTGAGAAGTTAGGTAAAGAATCGAAGTTTCACGAATCTTATTTATCTTTTTTAAGAAAAGGAACAAAGGAAGAATTAAAAATTCTCTTAAATACTGCTATTATAAACGAAAATTATGAATTAGCAAGGAAGCTAAAAAATATAATAGATAATATTTTTTAAATTAATACTATCGTCCTCTTACTAATTAAAAAATATAAATAGCATTAACTAGTAACTATCAAATAAAAAAAACAGCTATAACCTTATCAAAATAAATAAAATTATAGCTGTTAATTTAGTTAAAAATTGATTAACGTTTCATAATACATCTAACCTTCTTAACTTTTCCATCAACAATTACTTTTAAATAATAAAAACCTTTTCTTTAATTACTAACTCTTTCTTTTATATATGGTATTTTTAAAATAACTTGGGTTCCCTTCTTATTATATTTACTTCTATCTTCTAAAGTTACTGTTCCTTTCATTTTAAAATATTTAGATAATATTTTTAATCTTTCAGAAGTAATCGCTGTAGATAATGACTTTTTATATTGATTATTATTTTCCGTTTGTGAACTTATTCCAATACCATTATCTATAATTTTACATATTAATTCTTTATTTAAAAATTCAAGATTAATAGCAATAGTTTTATTTTCACTTTGATTTATAAACGCATGTTCTATGACGTTTTCAATGAACGGTTGAATTAACATGGGCGGTATTTTAAACTCAGAAGTATTTAAAGTATCATTTATAGAAATGGTATAATTATAGGTTTCATTTTCTAAATTCTGAAGTGTTAAATAGTTTTCTATTGCAGTTAGCTCTTGAGATAATAAAACTGTTTTGTCTCTTGAATTTTCTAAAATAATTCGAAGTAGTTTTGAAAACTTTGACAAATAAGAAATTGATTTTTTCTGTTCTTTATTCAATATCATTCCTTGCAATACAGAAAGCGAATTGAAAATAAAATGTGGTGTCATCTGCGAACGCAATAATTTTTGTTCTATAACTATATTTTGAATTTTAGATTTTTCATTTCTAATTCTTAAAAAGAAAATTACGCCTCCTAAAGTTAGAATTGTTACTAAAAAAGCTATTACCCCAAGTAATAAATTATGTTTTGAGTTTTCTAAATCTTGAGAAGTAGATCTTACTCTTTTTGTTAATTTTAATTCTCTTTTTTCTGCAGATGCTAATTCGTCTTTATATTTATACTCATATTCTAATTGAGTAATTTTCTGAATATTTTCTTTGTTAAAAAGACTGTCATTAAATATTTTGAATTTTTTATGACTTTTAAAAGCTCTTTTATAATCACCAATATTATTATAAATCACTGAAAGTAATTCGTATATATCTTTTTGAAAATAAAGTATTCTTAATTTGTTTGAAATATTCTTACTTTTTAAAGCATAAAACAACGCTTTCTTATATTTTTTTTGATTTATATATGAAATTGTCATTCTATAATACGAATTACATAAACCTAACTGATAACCAAATTTTAAACTAATTACTTCAGCTTTTTCAAAACACCTAATAGCTTTAATTTCATTTTTTAATTCTCCATAAACTCTACCAATGTTATTTAAATATCTAGTTTGTCCAATTTTATCATTAATTTCTTCACTAATTAGTAATGCTTCTTTATGATAATTAAGTGCAGTTTTATAATCTTTTTTATTTATATAAATAACCCCTATATTATTTAAAGCTTTTGAAATATTTTTTTTGTTTCCAATCTTTCTTTGGTATTCTAATGATTTCTTATAATTCTCAATCGCTTTGTCATAATTTTCGTAATTCTTATAAACTAACCCTAAATTATTTAACACTTTTGAGACCCCTAGCGAATCTTTAATTTTTTCTGAAGTTTCAAGTGACTTGTTGTAATTTTTTAAAGCAAAAGGATAATTTGCTTTTTTTAAAAAGATACTTCCTATACTTAAATAACAATTAGATAATTCTAATTCATTATTAAGTTTAATATTTAAACTTTTCGCTTTATTATAGTATAAAAGTGCTTCATTATATTTTCCAGTATCAAAAAAAGAATGTCCTACATATTTTAATTTAATTGCAGTTTTATTAGTGTTTCTTGTTTGATTATCTAAAGCTATAGATCTTTTAAAATTTAATATTGCATTATTAAAATCATAATTATAAAAAAACATAAACCCCATTTTTGCATAACATTCAGAGACTTTATTCTTACGATTTATTTTTTCATACAATAAAAGTGCTTCATTATAATAATTTATAGATTCATTAAAATTTGACTTTTTTGATTCTATTAGCCCCTTAATAAAAAAACTACGTGCTTGACCTTTAATAAATTCTATTTCAACAGCTAATCTTTTTGCTTCTTTGACATATGTTAATGCTTGAGTTGGATTCTTTTTATAATAATAAAAAGCTAAATCGTTTAATGTTTTTACACGGTTTGAATCTTTTTTAATATTATTATTTAGTTCATTTTTTAAACTATCTCTTTTAAAATTTTGAGCTTGTATACTTCCTATAAAAAGAAATAATAATAAGTAAATAAAACGTGAATTTGAGTAACTCATTTAAAATGAATGTTTTTTGATTTTAATATTTCCTATAAAAGTCAAATAAATTATGAATATAATTACTACACTTTTTATTCTAAAAAATAATAAACGCTAAAACTACTGATTTTAAAATTAAAAAAACTTGATGTTTTTTACGCTACTTTTCATTTTAAAAAACCTAATAACTAATTTTACCACTTCTTATTTCTTTAAAAATAAAGAAGCATATTTGTATACTCTTTTTTGTCAAAATACTACTAAACAATGCATATACTTAGAAAGCATATAGAAGAAATAATTTCACTTACAGATGACGAATTTGATTTTATTTTAAGTCATTTTGAGCAAGTAAAAAAACGTAAACATCAATATATTTTACAAGAAGGAGAGGTTGCGAATAAAGAATATTGGATAATTAAAGGTTGTTTAAAAAGTTATTTTTTTGATGAAAAAGGGAAAGAACATATACTTCAATTTGGTATGGAAAATTGGTGGATTACAGATTATGAATCATTTGTAAAACAAACCTCCTCTAAAATTTATATCGATTGCATAGAAGATAGTCAGTTATTATATATTACCTATGAAAATAGAGAAAAACTAACTGCAGAAATGCATAAAATGGAACGCTTTTGGGCTAAAAAAAGCAAATATGGTAGAATTGCCTTACAAAATAGAATTCTATCATTGTTAAAAAACTCATCTAAAGAACGATACGAACTACTCTTAGAGCAACACCCCACATTATTTCAACGAGTACCTAAAAAACTAATTGCGGCTTACCTTGGTGTTTCTAGGGAAACATTAAGTAGGTTAAACTCTTAACTAAACTTCTTTTATAAAATGTGATATTAATCACAAATTAATAGTGACTTTAGTCCTGTTTAATGTCTTTTAATACCTTGAATTTTGTATCACAATAATTCATTAAAAATTAAAAAGACATGAGCATTTTAGAAAAAATTCAAAACAAAGAAATTGGAACATTAATTCAAAGAGTTAGTATAGGCTTACTTATATTATTTCACGGTATTGCAAACATGAATTCTAATTATTTATTTATTAAAAGTTTATTGAATGGCTTGAGCTTACCTGAATTCTTTTCTTATGGTGTTTTCATTGGAGAGGTAGTTGCCCCTGTACTTATAATTATAGGTTACAGAGCTAAATTAGCTAGTTTGTTTTTAACCTTAAACATGTTCATTGCCATTTTAATGGCACATGCTTCTGAAATATTTTCCATTAACCAATATGGTGGCTGGGCTATAGAATTACAAGCATTATATTTATTTGGAGCATTAGTTATAGTGTTTTTAGGTGCAGGAAAATATGCCATATCAACAAATTCTAAATGGGATTAGTGTCTTTACAAAAAAGTCAAATTAATATGCTTAAAATTTTTGAATAGTTAGGTATAAAACCTTCTATTTATTTTAAATAAAAAGGCAACTAATAAATTAGTTGCCTTTACTATGATCAAAATATTTTGATTTTATTTATTAAGTGATTAACGTTTCATTATACATCTAACCTTCTTAACTTTTCCATCAACAATTACTTTTAAATAATAAAAACCTCTTCTTAAATTAGATAATTGTAATTTGTTCTTTGTTTGTCCTTCAGTAACAGAAATAGTTTTTTCAAATACTTTTCTACCTCTAAAGCTATAAATAGCTATTGTAGCATCTGTATCAGCTGTACTATTAAATTGAACATTCAAATTATTTCTAAAAGGGTTAGGAAATACATTTAATCTAGTAATTCGAACTGGTTGATTAGTAGTACCGTCACAATCGCCTAAAGTACTTCCTCTTTTTAAGTAATACTTCACTGCCCAAGTTGGAACACAAATTGTACGTCTTCCTTTAAAGCAAATCTTTACACGATTGTAGTGCCCAAATTTCCCACAAGTTACATCTTCTACATTTACTACTGTTTCTGATGCTATTGAACATCCTCTTGCATCAGTAATAGTTACTGAATATGTTGTTGTTTCAGTAGGGCAAACATTGATAGTTTCAGTTGTTTCTCCTGTACTCCATTCGTAACTATAAGGAGCTTCTCCTCCAAGTACCTCAAGTACACCGATAGAAGTACATGATTTTGGAGCATATCCTAAATACACTTTTGCTCCTTTTGTTAATGCAGCAGTCATTGGTGTTCCTTCAGTAATTGTAAAATTTTCTACTACTGAATTATTTAATGCATCCGTTACTACTACATTATAGGTACCTGCAACTAATCCTGCTAAACTATTTTCTGTAATAGCTATACCGTTATTTAATGTATAGGTATATGGCATACAACCTCCTGAAACATTTATCACAGCAGTTCCATCGGCAGTTCCATTACATGTTACATCTGTAGTTCTTACACTATCTAAAGTAAGCGCTTTTAATTGTAATTGTACAGAAACTGGGAAGTGATCAGAAGATGTTTTTGTATAATCGCTATCATAAAACTCATAATGTACACGAGCAGAAGCATTAATATACTCATCAAATAATTCATTTGAAAGAGTAATATGATCAATCATATTTTCTCTAAATGCATATGATCTGTATCCTTGAGCGCTTAATGTTGATGATACTACATTATAATTTGTAGAATCACTTACATATGCTTGATATGTTGAAGCAGTACTTGAAACTCCATCAGCAACAGTAACATCTACATCATCATTATAATCTCCTAATACAATTAAATTTTTGTCTGCGTATTGAGTATCTAATGAATCTTTTAATACTTCAACATCAAATTTACGCATATCATATCGTTGCTGAGCCCCAGTTCCTCTATTCGCTCTAGCATGTAAGTTAACAACATTAACTTGTTGTGTGCTACCATTTACAGTAACGTTTGCCGTTAACATAAACGGTAAACGACCACTTGCATAAAAACGAGTTTTATCTGCTTCAGGGTATCCTGATAATGCTGAATCATTACCTCCATTATAATAAGGATGAATTGATTTTAATAACACTTTAGTATCAACTACTTCAACAGTTTGTGTTTTATAAATAAAACCTATTTGTTGTTTTGTTCCTGAAGTATCATTTGGATACGATGTTGCATCAGATAAAATAAAACTATACCCAGGTAATTCACTTACCATTTGAGTAAACAAAGCTGCATCTGCAATTTCTTGCACTGCATAAATATCTGCATTTAAAGTTTTTATTACCGTTTTTACACTATCCTTTTGGATTGCATCTGAATTTGTATTTCCTGCAGCTGGAGAATTTTTTTCATCTCCAAACCATTCTATATTCCAAGTTACAACATCTAATGCCTTTTCTTTATCAACTTCTACTACCGTATCTGGAGTTGTATATTCACCAGCACATGACAAGTCTTCTCTAATTCTTGGTAATAATTGATATGTTGTAAAAAATCTTCCAACTACACCAGTAATTCCAGAACATGTTTCTGGTTGCCCTAAACCTACTAATGAGGTAACATCATTGTCAATACGTAATTGTGCAGTACCACTCGTATCTGTTAGTGTATAGTTAGAATTTCCAAAAAGAATTCCTCCTGGTGTTGGGAAACTTGGGTTAATAACACGAACTAACTCAGCTGGATGATCAGCTAATTGGCTCAAAGTAACCGTTGCTGGCACTATTGGATTATTAGGTAATCCGTTATTTGTAGCCTCAGTTACAGGGTTAATTTGAATTTGATCATTAAATGCGCTACGAGTTCCTGTTACAGTAATTGAATCTCCAATCGCAAAATTACCATTACCATGAACTAACTCATCAAAAATAGCAATACCACCGGTAGCATCTTGAATATAAGCAGAACCTCTAAATTGATCTGATACTGTTAAAACTCCACTTACAGTAACTAACTCTCCAGTTGCTGTAGTACGAGCAGCTGCAATTGAAATAGGATCTGGTGCTGGTATCACTGCTCCATTTTCTGTTCCAGGTGTTGGTGTTGCTTGTGTATAAGTACTTGTGTTTCTTACTCCTCCATCTCCGTTTGGAATTCTTTGCGAAGAATGACCATCTTTATCACCTAACTGGTCTTCATTAATTTGTGCTTGTCCAGTATTTAATAATACTAAAAGTTCAGCATCATCCGAATCATTTGTATCATATACTAAAGCATCTATTAAATCGGTGGTAGTTACTGATGTTCCATTTGCAAATGAAGTTGCATTTCCTCTATATAAAGCTACTGCATCTGCTCCATTTTGTAATCCATTACTTGGAAGAGTCATATTCACATTAACTACTGCAGTATTTCCTAATACAAAATATCCTTCAGCATTTGTTGTTTGACCAGCTAAATCATAAGCACCATAGCTTAAATTATTTGAACCATTATACATTACAATTACAAAACCATCTAAAGAAGTATTTCCTTTTCCTCCATCATAGATTTCAACAAACTCTAAAGTATCTGATCCAGCTGTATCTGCATCTACTTCATTTATTACTAAATTAACTTGTTCAGTTGCATTTGTATTTGCACTTCCTGGTGTAGGAATTGCTTGTGTATAAGTTGATGTATTTCTTAAACCTCCAGATCCATTAATATAACGCTGTAAAGAATGTGCATTTTTATTTCCTTTAGCATCTTCATTAATTTGTACTTGTCCACTATTCATTAACACTGCTAACTCAGCATCATCAGAATCATTTGTATCATATACTAAAGCATCTATAATATTAGTGGTAGTAACAGATGATCCATTAGGGAAATCTGATGCATTCCCTGAATATAGCGCTACTCCATCTGCTCCATTTTGTAATCCATTACTAGGAAAAGTAATTGACGAAACATTTGGTACAGCAACATTTCCTGCAACAAAATATCCATTAGCATTAGTTGTTTGTCCATCTAAATCATATGCCGCATAACTAGTATTATTTGATCCATTATAGAATACTAATACCAACCCATCTAATGAAGTATTTCCTACTCCTCCATCAAATAATTCAACAAACTCTTGTACATCTGTACCTTCAGTATCAGCATCTACTTCATTAATTAAAACAGTAGGAGCTGCTACTACTTCTCCATTTTGCTCACCTGGTGTTGGTGCTAATTGAGCATATGTAGCTGTATTTCTTGCACCACCTTGTCCATTAGGAATACGTTGAGAAGAATGACCATCTTTATTTCCTGCTCCACCTTCATTAACTTGAGCCTCACCAGCATTTAACAATACTAAAAGTTCAGCATCATCCGAATCATTTGTATCATAAACAAAAGCATCTACTAAATTATCAGTTACAATGGCTGAGCTATTAGGGAAATCTGACGCATCTCCTGTATATAAAGCTACTGCATCAGCTCCATTTTGTAAACCATTACTAGCAAAAGTCATTGATGAAACATTAGGTACCGCTACATTTCCTATTACAAAATACCCATTAGCATTTGTTGTTTGACCATCTAAATCATAGGCTGCATAACTAGTATTATTAGATCCATTATAAAATACTAATACCAATCCGTCTAAAGAAGTATTTCCTGCTCCACCATCATATAATTCAACAAATTCTTGAGTATCAGTACCAGCAGTATCAGCATCAACTTCATTAATTATAATAGAAGATGTAGTTGCTATAGTTTTACCTGTAAGTTGAATATCATCAATTCCAGCGTAATCACTACCTCCGTTTTGTTTAACAGCAATAGTTATTGAAACTTTTTTAACAGTGTTAGGAACTGTTTTTGAAACGGTAATCCAACCAGCTGTACTAAAAGGACTAGCATCAGTTACTGTAACAACTCCTTGTGAAGTTGTATCATGGAAAATTTCATAACTCAATGTATCTCCATTTGCTACATCATAACCTACTATATTTAATTTAAAAGATAAAACAACATCTTCATAAGATTCTATATCAATAGAATTAAAAGTAAGCGTACCACCATCAGCAGTACCACAATTACCATTAAGATCTCTTACTCCAAAAAAATTAGATCCAGTACCTGCTTGGCTAATAGAACCAACACTAGAAACTACATCCCATACATCATTACCTCCATCATTACATACTACTGGTGAAACTGAATAATTCCAAGTATCTGTAGCACTAGTTTCGTACCCTTGAAAAGCAATAACTCCATCTGTTGGACCAGGGTTTGTTGTATCATCTAAAGTTGTTATACTAACTGCATTACTAATTACTGATACATTACTAGTAGCATCAATAGCTTTTACTGTAAATGTATATGCAGTACTTGCTGTTAAACCAGTTACATTATATGTTGTTCCAGTTACAGAAGCTATTTGTGTAGTTCCGTTAAATACTTGGTATGCTAAAACACCTACGTTATCAGTAGAAGCATTCCATCCAAGAGTTGTACCTGTTTTAGTTGTACTTGTTGCTAAAAGATTTGCTGGAGCAGTTGGCGCCTCTGTATCAGTGGTTCCTGAATTAAAACGATTAGCAGCTTGCGGACCTCCCCAAATAGAAGTTGCAAAAGCAGGATTATCAATAAAAAGGATTTCTATTTCCTTGTATTCCTTCTAATAACGTATTTCTATTTATTTCATATTGAGATACTGGATCTTGTGCGTTCCATTCTAAAAAAATATCCATCATATCTGGATGGTAATTTTTTGTTCCTGTACCTACTGCAGTTGCTAAACATTGGTTTCCATAACGTAAATACATATACATCATCATACGAGCTACATCACCTTTCCATTCATCTCCTGGATACCAGTTTCCACTTACATTTCCAGCTGTTCCTGAACCATTTCCAAAACGAAGGTTTCCTCTATTTGAATTCATACGTACATCACTTGATCGTACATGGTGGGCATCTGATCCAGGGCCTGTACTTCCTAAATTTGGGTTTCCTAAAGATCTTGGATATGTATGCTCTCTATTCCAATCTCCCTGATTACCACCATTCATAGTTTTAGAGCGAGTACGATCTGTTGTAGAGTTATTATCACCATCATTATAACCATATATCAACAAAACATTATTATTATTTGTTGGATCTAAATCTGTTTGACGTAAAGCATCCCAAACTCCTGGAGTATAACTAAGGTTGGTAGTTTGTGTATTAGTTATTAATACTGCTAAGTCAGTTTTTAATGCATCTCCTGTTTTAGTCAGGTCAAATCCATTATAATAAGTTGGCACTTGTGAAAATGACAAACAACTCATTAGTAAAAAAATAGACAATAAAAATTGCCTTTGAAGGATATTTTTTTTCATGAAAAAAATTGTGTTTAAATTAATCCTCACAAAGATAGTGTAACCAAAACATTAATTGTTAACACAATATTAATTGTTAAAAGACTCTTTCTTTTCAAGAAAAAACTTATTAACAATCATCAAAACAAAATATAAACAATTAATAATCAGCAACTTAAAACCATAGATATTTATACAAACACAAGTAATAAATCTTCAAAAAGCTTAAGGAGTTTTATGTTTTTTACCTGTTTAAAAAAACAACAAAAACCTAATTTTTGTTAAAATTTTACATTTTAAATGTTTTTTTTATTAATTTTTTGGGATAAGTTATTTTAAACTATATATTTGGCGACGAATTAATCAATCGCACAAACCTTTCTAAACCTTCTAAAAAAATGAAACAAGTTTTAAGATTAATGACGTTGGCTATTTTAGTCTCGTTACAAAGTTGTGACAACAATGAAATAGACAAAAACACAGCAAAAGACCCAAATTCTCCAGAAATTGGACTTTTACCTAGTCATTTAAACAACGCTGGTACAGCACATGATTGTGCTACAGTATCACAATTTGGACCAAATTCTTACTGGTCAAATACTATTGTAAATAGTACAGAAACAAACTTTTTAAAACAACAAAATAATAGTGCATCTAGCCTTTTTGGTTTAAATAATGTGCCACTTTATTTTGCCGCAGGAAGCGGTACTTTCAATGCACTTTCTTACGGACCTCCAGCAAATTATATTATATGGGGTGAAGAAATGTTAAGTGGAGCTTTAAACTACGGAAGAATTGCAGTAGGATATATTGCAGCTCATGAAGTAGCTCATCAAGTACAATTTAGACAAGGATATCCTTCAGTAACTGGAGCTTCTAATACTGAATTAGAGGCTGATGGATTTGCTGGATATTACTTAAGAAAAAGATATACTACTAACTGGACTGAAGTTGACCCAGCATATAGATTTGCTCAATCAATTGCAGGAGCTAGTGGTTCTTCTCATGGTAGTGCGCCACAAAGACGTTCTGCTTTAAGGTTAGGATGGTTATTAGGTCAATATAACTTATCAAATAGTAACCTTGATTATTATTTCTTTTATTACTATAACAGTTATGTTCTTCCTGGTAATGGAAAATCTACTAACATGGTAAAACCAAAAGATATAGATAGTAATGTACATAAATACATGTTATCAAAAATGGATGAGTTAAAAGATATCAATTCAGGTAAAATATCTGAAGATGAATTCGCTAACTTAAGCAACAACTAATAATACACATTAAATAGCGATTGATTATTTATAAAAGAGAGGCTCTAATCAAGCCTCTCTTATTTTTTTTAATATATATCTAATGTTTATTTCTTATTATCTATTAATTATTTAAACAGTTTTACCTCTATATCCAAAAAATATTTGACCTAATTGAAAAACAATTTTTATCGAATCTTTCATTGACAATTTAGAACCATCAACATGAACCCATCTTTTTAAAGGCATTTCTGATATCATTTGTTTTGCTTTTGCTAATGTAAATTTTTTCCTCATTCTCATAAATATTTCTACATCAAACAACCATTTAGTCATAAATTTTTTACCAAAGAGTAACTGAACAACATCCTTATCAAAAATTTTAGCACCGCATTGAGTATCTTTAAAGTCCATTGACAATATTTTTCTTATTATAAAATTGATAGTCATACTTATAATTGCCCTAGCTGAATCTTTAGCTATATTAGCTCCCATTCTCTGAATTCTTGACCCACTAACAATTTTAAAGTCAGACCCTTCAATACTAGCTACCAGATCTTCAAAATCATTAAAATCTGTTGATAAATCAGCATCTAAGAATCCAATATAATCTAACGATTTATTTTCAGACAGATACAACATTCCTTGTCTTACTGCTTCTGCTTTACCTCCATTTTGTTCACAATTATATACAGTTATATAGTCTTCTCTTCCTACTTTTAACCTTTCTAATGCCTCTAATGTTTTATCAGTGCTACCATCGTTTACAAAACATAAATAATACCCCGTATACTCATCTATAAAACTTAAAAATTCTTCTTTTAAAAGTCTTTCTTCTTCATTGTAACACGGAATTACAACTCCTACTCCTCTTTTTTGAATAATAACTCTATTGCTATATGTAACTTCTTTTTTATTTATTTGTGGAGCTCCAATTAAATGCTTAGTTCTTGCACAAATTTCATTTAAACTTAATGGTTTTTTCATATAATCATTAATTCCTAACTCAAACCCTTTGATTATATTATTATCATCTACACTACCTGATAAAACCATTATTGGTGTTGCTGATCTTGCTTCTTCTCTTATGTACTCAACAATATCTAACCCTGAAATCTCAGGCATATTAATATCTATAATTACTAAATCAGGATTAAAAGAATCAAATAGTTTTTTACCTTCTATTCCATTAGTTTCAACCTTTACATTATACCCCATTGCTGTTAACCTCTTTTCTATAGGGAGCAACACTAATTCTTGATCATCTATTACTAGTACTTTCATTTTATAAGTTTTTGGAGTTTTGATATAACAAAAATAGATTACAAGTCTATATTAAAGCTTCGTATATCGTTGGTTCTCTAAACACTTACGTTTAATCGTTGTTTTTTATAGATAAATGGTCAATCGTATGTTTTCAAAAAAACTAAAAATACTTCTATTAGTTATTTTTCAACCATAACTAAAAAAGTAACTTTACTTCTTTAAAAATTATACATGACAATTAAAGATCTAGTCGGAAATTATACTATAATTGGGAGTAATCAAGACACAGAAGAAAGTACCTATAAAGGCATTCTCAGCTTAAGTTTAGATGATAATAATAGAATTATTGCTAAGTGGATTATTAATAATGATCAAGAGCAATATGGATCAGGTTTTTTTAAAGATTCTATTTTGGTTATTAACTTTAATTATCTTGGAGAGAATCAAATTATTTATAAAGGAGTTGTGGTTTACAGATGTATAAATAAAGACATACTAGATGGTTTTTGGTCTGAAAAGCACGGAAACCCATTATATTTAGGTGAAGAACGATGTTTTAGAATAAAAGATGAAAATGAACTTTTAAATTAAATGAATACGATGCAATGTCCATGTAATCCATCTATAAAATATAAAAATTGCTGTCAAAAAGCACATCAAAATATTAACTTAGCTATATCTGCTGAAAATTTAATGCGCTCAAGATACAGTGCTTTTGTACTAGGTAATATTGATTATCTACAAAAGAGTCATCATAGCAGTACAAGACCAAATAAAAAAGAGAAAAAAGAAATTTTAAAATGGTCTAAATCGGTTCAATGGATTAAACTTGAAGTTTTAAAAACATTTAGAGGTACTTCTATCGATAGTGTTGGAAATGTAGAATTCAAAGCTTTTTTTATGGAAAATGGGAAAATAGAAGTTATCCATGAAAACTCTCTTTTCCATAAAGAAAATAATCATTGGGTTTATGTAGAGGCTATATAAAACACTCATTTACAAAAATTTTAACATAATTTAACATTTTAATTTGTAACAAGATCAAGTTTTATTCTTCTTAATTATATATACGTATTACAATATAGTGTTGAGAGGAGAGGTTTTCTTATTGAAGTTGGCCTTTCCTCTTTCCCTTTTTAATATTTTCATATTAACTAAAAAACTACAACTATCTAGTTAACCACATTTAACTTTACATGGATAAAAACAATCATAAACACTATTAAATCAACTACTTATACTAATTTTAACATTTAAGTTGTAACAATTTTAAGTTTCAATCTTCTAACTTATATATACGTGTTACAATATAGCGTTGAGAGGAGAGGTTTTCTTATTAAAGTTGGCCTTTCCTCTTTCCCTTTTTAATATAGTCATATTAACTAAAAAACTACAACTGTCTATTCAATCACTTTTAAATTTACAAGCAGAAAAAAAACATAAACACTATTAAATCAACTACTTATATTAATTTTAACATTTAAGTTGTAACAATTTTAAGTTTCAATCTTCTAATATATATACGTATTACAATATAGCGTTGAGAGGAGAGGTTTTCTTATTAAAGTTGGCCTTTCCTCTTCCCCTTTTTAATATGTAATGTTTATTGAAAAAGTAACAGCCAATTATTTTATAATTATAAATTAAAAAAGCTGAATAATTTTAAATTATTCAGCTTTTTATAAAAATTCTATATTTCAGTTAAAGAGAGTTTTTTTGTGCTCTTTAAAACCTATATGATAATCCAACTATAATTTGGTTTACTCTTGTATCAAAATTAACATTTGGAGCTCCATTACTATTAATTAATTGTGATTCAGTATCTGAAAAAGCTCTTTCCCATCTTACATCTAATCCTATCTTACCTAATTCAACACCAGCACCTAATTGAAGTCCAACTGTAAAACCACTTACATCAGTTTTTACATCGTTTAAACTTTTTAAACTAAAATCCCCATCAATAATGTATTGAAAAGATGGACCTACAAAAACATGGGCTACCTTTAAAAATTTTTTACCTAATAATACAGGTATATCAATTTTTTGAAAATTATAACTAGCTATTTCATCTGAATTTTTAGCTGATATTTCACTTTTTAAAGATGTATATACCAACTCAGGCTGAACATACAAACCAATTACAGGAATTTTTATACGTGATAAAACCCCAATATGAAATCCAGTTTTACTCTTAGCACCGTCTAAAACATCTGTTTTTACCTCTTGAAAAGAATCAGAATTGTAATTAATCCCCCCTTTAATACCAAACTGTATTTGTGATTGAGAAACTTGAACAACTCCTAATAAAAACAAAACTAATATTGCTATTTTTTTCATAATCTAAATAATTTAAATTTATTTGTTTAACGAATTTTAATTTATATTATTTTCTTTTAATTACTTTTTCTACGGCAGCAATGATAGCCACATCATTTAATCCGTACTTCGCCATTAACTGATCTGGTGTTGCAGATTCACCAAAACTATCATTAACAGCTACAAATTCTTGAGGTGAAGGATTATTTGTAGCTAAACAACGTGCTACACTCTCTCCCAAGCCTCCATATTTATTATGTTCTTCTGCAGTTACTACACAACCAGTTTTAGCTACAGATTCTAAAATAGCTTCTTCATCTAAAGGCTTTATAGTATGTATGTTTATAACTTCAGCAGATATTCCTTTTTCTTCTAGTTGTTCTGCAGCTTGTAATGCTTCCCATACTAAATGACCTGTAGCTACTATTGTAACATCAGTACCTTCAGTAAGCTTAATTGCTTTCCCAATAACAAATGGTTCATCTGTCATAAATACAGGTACTTTTGGTCGTCCAAAACGTAAATATACAGGGCCTTCATGCTCAGCTATAGCAAGAGTAGCTGCTTTAGTTTGACTATAATCACAAGTATTAATTACTGTCATACCTGGTAACATTTTCATTAATCCAATATCTTCTAATATTTGGTGTGTAGCTCCGTCTTCTCCTAAAGTAAGACCTGCATGCGATGCACATACTTTTACATTTTTATCAGAATACGCTATAGATTGACGAATTTGATCGTATACACGACCTGTTGAAAAGTTAGCAAAGGTTCCTGTAAATGGAATTTTTCCTCCAATAGTAAGCCCAGCTGCGATTCCCATCATATTTGCTTCAGCAATTCCAACTTGATAAAAACGTTCTGGATGATTTTTTTCAAAATCATTCATCTTTAACGAACCGGTTAAATCGGCACATAGAGCTACGACATTAGGATTTGTTTTTCCTAATTCAGTTAACCCATCGCCAAATCCTGAACGGGTATCTTTTTTTTCAGTGTAAGTATATTTCTTCATTAGTATGTGTTGTAAATACGGTTCAAAAATAATCTTTTAAAAAATAATTAAGTTATAATTTCATTAATTCTTTATAAAGTTTATGAACAGGGAACCCCATAACAGTAAAATAACTACCTTCAATTTTAGTTATTCCTATTTTTCCTATCCATTCTTGAATCCCATAAGCTCCTGCTTTATCATACGGTTTGTATGTAGTAATGTAATAATCAATCTCTTCTTTTGTTAATTTTTTAAAATATACTTTTACTGAATCGTTAATTACTTTCTTAAAATTTTTATTTAAAATACAAACAGATGTAATTACCTCGTGCACGTTATTTGATAACCTGCTAAGCATATCAAAAGCATCTTCATAATTTTTAGGTTTCCCTAGTGCAATATCATCTATCCATACAATAGTATCAGAAGTAATAATTAATTCATCTTTTTCTATACTTTTCTCAAAAGCTTTAGACTTCAATTCAGCTAAAAAATCAGTAATTTCATACGATTTTAAATTATTTGGATACACTTCATCTACCTCTTTAAGTTTAATTGTAAAATCGACATCCAAATCTTTCAAAAGCTCGTGCCTTCTAGGTGAACCTGAAGCTAAAATAACTTTATAGTTTTTTAATTTATTTGATAACATATTTAAAATAGTAAGCAATAATAGGAATACTCATAACAGCTAAAGTGTAAACTATATTAGATTTTTTTAGCAAAGCCTTATAGTCATTATCACTTCTTGCACTTAATAAATAATAAATGAAGTATAATTCAGGAAAGGTACCTAATAATAAAATTGTTGAGAGTATAAATTTATTTTGAATAAATGAAATTGCAAATCCCAATACAACTATACTTGTTAAAATTGAAATAATTAAAATCATTGTTTTTGTTCTTCTTCTCCCTAAAACTATTGGAATTGTTTGGTGATTATAAGTATAATCATGATTAATATTTATAATATCTTTTATACTTTCCCTAACAATATTCCCCATAAATGATAGCGAAATATAGAATATCGTTATAAGTTGAAATTTAAATAATAACTCCCATTGTTCTGTTGTTAAATTCACGGGTAAATCACACCACCATACTAAAAGTACACTATATGCCTTAATAAATGAATTTATAATGTTGGTGAAAATTGTTTTTTTTAAAACATACAAAGAATATAAAGCTATTACACACATATTAAAAACACCAATAAAACCATAATAAGGTTTATTGATATTAAAAGACAATATAAAACCTATAAAAACACTAGTAAGAGCTATAATAACCCCTATTTTTTTTGCCTTCTGAATTGGATACTTTGGAAATTTAACTTCCTTCTTTCTTGCGTAATAGTTTATTAAAAAACCGGCAGCTAATACTCCAACTGTAGATAATTGTAGTAAAAATAAATCAAAAAAAGAAAGTTTGGTTTTAAAACCATAACCATGTAAAAAAAACATTTTAAATAAAAACTGAATAAATGCTATGTACAATAGATTTTTCCATTTTATAATATTTAAAAAAATTTTAGTCATTAATTAAAATTCTTTTTTATTCTAGCTAAATCTCTTTTGCTATCACGATCTTTCATCGTTTCCCTTTTATCATGTGTCTTCTTACCTTTTGCTAAAGCTACGTCTAATTTAGCCCAGCCATTTTCATTAATAAAAAGTCTTAAAGGAACAATTGTATTCCCTTTAGCTTCAACTTCTCTAGCTAATTTTTTCAACTCTCTTTTATTCAATAACAAACGCCTTTCACTTTTAGGATTGTGATTAAATTGATTACCGAAAGCATACTCTTCAATATACATATTAATAACAAAAAGTTCTCCTTTATCATTAAATTCACAAAAACTTTCTGTAATTCTTGCTTTGCTATGACGTATCGACTTTATTTCCGTTCCAGTAAGCTGAATTCCTGCAGTATATTTATCTATAATCTCGTATTCAAAACGAGCTTTTTTATTCTGTATGTTTATATTTTTTTGCATAATCAAAAACAAATATACTTATAAATTTAAGGTTTAAAGTAAAAATAATAAACTATGGTTAATAGGCACATTTTAAGTATTCTTTTTCGTTTTTTTTTAATTAAAAATAAATAATTATAATAAATCTTATTTTAAAAGCACAAAAAAATGCTCTGAAATAAATTCAGAGCATTTTAGATATTCACATATGTTTTATGCTTATTCAGCCATTATAGCTTCAGCTACTTTTTTATAAGTACCATTTTCAAGTTTCTCTCTAATTGCAGAAAAAGCTATTATAGTTTCTTCTACATCTTCTACTGTATGACGAGCTGTTGGTATTAATCGTAATATAATCAATCCTTTTGGTATTACTGGATACACTACTATTGAACAAAATACTCCATGATTTTCACGTAAATCTTGAACCATAGCCATAGCTTCTGGTATTTCTCCTTTTAAATACACAGGAGTAATACATGTTTGAGTAGTACCTAAATCGAAACCAGCGTTACGTAAGCCAGATTGTAATGCATTCGTTATTTTCCATAAGTTCTCTTTCAACTCTGGCATTGTACGAATCATATCTAAACGTTTTAATGCTCCTTTTACCATTGGCATTGGTAATGATTTTGCAAACATTTGAGATCGCATATTGTATTGAAGATATTGAATTACATCTTTATCTCCTGCAAAAAATGCACCTATACCCGCCATAGATTTTGCAAATGTTGCAAAATAAACATCAATACCATCTTGTACACCTTGTTCAAAACCAGTACCTCGACCTCCTTCTCCTAAGGTTCCAAAACCATGAGCATCATCTACTAATAAACGGAAATTATATTTTTCTTTTAAGGCAACTATCTCTGCTAAACGACCTTGTTCTCCTCTCATTCCAAATACACCTTCAGAAACTAACAAAATTCCTCCTCCAGTCTTTTCTGCCATTTTAGTTGCTCTCATCAAATTCTTTTCGCAACTCTCAATATCATTATGTCTATATACAAAACGTTTTCCTGCATGTAAACGAACTCCGTCAATAATACAAGCATGAGTATCCATATCATACACAATAATATCATCTTTTGATACTAAAGCATCAATAGCTGAAACCATACCTTGATATCCAAAATTCACTAAATAAGAAGATTCTTTCCCTACAAATTCAGCACACTCTTGCTCTAATTGCTCATGATATTTTGTATGCCCAGACATCATACGCGCTCCCATAGGGTATGCCATTCCGTCTTTAGCTGCAGAATCACCATCTACTTTCAATACATCAGGATGATTTGCTAAACCTAAATAATCGTTAATACTCCAAGTAATTACTTTTTTTCCATTGAAAGACATTCGGTTTGATATTGGCCCTTCTAATTTAGGAAACACATAATATCCTTCTGCAATATCAGCCCATTTTCCTAAAGGTCCTTTATCCCCTTTTATTCTTTCAAATAAATCTTTAATCATTTTTACCTTTTGTTTTATATGTTGCGAAAGTAAACTTTTTTAAGACCATATCAAAAAAACTTAACTTATCTCTTACTTCAGTTTCACTACTAAATCACTAGCATCAACCAAGGATCCTGCTTCTAATAGAACTTTATCAATAATACCTGAAGAAATAGCTGTTACTGTTGTTTCCATTTTCATGGCTTCAATAATAAATAACGGCTGATTTTCTTTTACTTCTTCTCCGTTTTTAACTAATACTGTTGACAATAAACCTTGCAAAGGAGCTCCTATTTGTTTTTCATCTTCTGCATCTGCTTTCACATTTTCTATTTTATCAACTTTTACGGAATTATCTTTAATAGATACATTTCTCATTTGTCCGTTAATCTTAAAGAAAACATTTATAAAGCCATTCTCATCTGGCTCGCTCTTTTGCATTAATGAAATTAACACTTTCTTTCCTGATTCAATATCAACCATAATTTCTTCCCCTACTTCCATTCCAAATAAAAAGTTTTTAGTTGGAATATTCATTACGTTACCAAATTTTAAATGGTTGTTATAGGCATCAGTAAACACTTTTGGATACAATTTAAATGATAAGAAATCAGTAATTTCTAACTCTCTTCCCATTCCTTTTCCAAATTGTCTTTTGAAATCTTTAAATTCTTTTTCAAAATCAATTGGCTCTAAATGTGCGTTTGGCCTATCTGTATACGGTTCTTCATTTTTTAAAATGATTTTTTGAAGTTTATCAGGAAAACCACCAACTGGCTGTCCTAAATCTCCTTTAAAAAAACTAATTACAGATTGTGGGAATGAAATAGTATCTCCTCTTTCCATTACATCTTTAACTGTTAAATCATTACTTATCATATATTGAGCCATATCACCTACCACTTTTGAACTAGGTGTTACTTTTACAATATCTCCAAACATTGTATTTACCTCTCCATACATTTTCGTTACCTCTGTAAACTTATCTTCCAACCCTAAAGCAATAGCTTGCCCTTTTAAATTTGAATATTGCCCTCCTGGAATTTCATGTTCATAAACTTCACCAGTTCCTGATTTTAATCCTGATTCGAAAGGATAGTAATATCCTCTTACTGCTTCCCAATAGTTCGAGTACTCTGATAATTTCTCGGTGTTTAAAAGATTTTCTCTTTCATTAAATCGTAACATTTCAACCATTGAGTTAAAATTTGGTTGTGATGTTAATCCAGACAATCCTCCTAATGCTACATCAACAACATCTACACCAGCTTCTATAGCCTTTAAATACGTTGCAGATTGAACCGAAGATGTATCGTGAGTATGTAAATGGATAGGAATATTAATTTCTGATTTTAATGCACTTATTAATTCATATGCTGCTTGTGGCTTTAATAACCCAGCCATATCTTTTACTCCTAAAATATGTGCTCCTGCGTTTTCTATATCTTTTGCTAATTGCAAGTAATATTTTAAATCATACTTAGTTTTATTTGGATTCAAAATATCCCCAGTATAACAAATAGAAGCTTCTGCTAATCCATTGGTTCTATTTCTTACATGTTTAATACATGGTTCTATAGATTTCATCCAGTTTAATGAATCAAAAATTCTAAAAACATCTACTCCAGTTTCCCATGATTTTTCTACAAATTTTTCAACTAAATTATCTGGATACGCTGTATATCCAACTCCATTAGACCCTCTAATTAACATTTGTAATAAAACATTAGGCATTGCTTTTCTTAATAATGCTAATCGTTCCCATGGATTTTCCTGTAAAAATCGTAAACAAACATCAAAAGTTGCACCTCCCCATACTTCCATACTAAATATCTCTGGATGATTCTTTGCATATCCTTCAGCTACTTTTAGCATATCTGTAGTTCTCATTCGTGTTGCCAACAAACTTTGATGTGCATCACGCATAGTTGTATCTGTAAAATGAATTTTCTTTTCATTCTTTAACCACTGTGCAAACTTTTCAGGTCCCAGCTCAGTTAATAAATCTTTGGTTCCTTTCGCATAATTTTCTGTTTTTGAAAACTTAGGAACCTTAGGTACAGTAAACTGATGACTTTTATTTATTTTTTTAACATCTGGGTTTCCATTTACAATTACCTCTCCTAAAAAATTAATGAGCTTATTAGCTCTGTTTTTAGGTTCTTTAAATTCAAATAGTTTAGGTTCATTTTTTATAAAATTAACTGTAACCTCTCCTTTTCTAAATGTTTCGTGATGTAATATATTTTCAAGAAAAGCTATATTTGTTTTTACACCTCTTACTCTAAACTCGACTAAAGCTCTTAACATCTTCCTACAAGCACCATCTAATGTTCTACTTCTTGCAGAAACTTTCACTAACATAGAATCAAAGAATGGCGATATTTTCACCCCTTGATATATACTTCCAGCATCTAATCTAATTCCAAATCCAGATGCACTTCTATACGTTGAAACTGTTCCATAATCTGGTTTGAAATCATTTGCAGGGTCTTCCGTTGTAACTCTACATTGTAATGCATATCCTGTAATTACAATTGACTCTTGACTTGGGATTTTTATTTGTTTATCTGCTAATTTATAACCTCCAGCTATAAACAGTTGCGTTTTCACTAAATCAATATTCGTTACCATTTCAGTAACAGTATGCTCTACCTGAATACGTGGATTTACTTCTATAAAATATACACTACCATCGTCATCTACCAAAAATTCAACAGTACCTATATTGTTATAGTTTACTGCTTTACAAATATCAATAGCATAAGTATATAAATCATTTTTAATTTTATCTGTTAAACCAAATGAAGGGGCAAATTCTATAACTTTTTGGTACCGTCTTTGAACAGAGCAATCTCTTTCATATAAATGCACAATGTTTCCATAAGTATCTGCAACTATTTGGATTTCTATATGCTTTGGGTTTTCAACATATTTTTCCAAGAAAACAGTATCATCTCCAAAAGCATTTAATGATTCTCTTCTTGCCTCTGGAAAAGATTTTTTCAACTCTTCATCACTTCTAATAACACGCATACCTCTACCTCCACCTCCAGAAGCTGCTTTTAACATAATTGGATATCCAATTTTTTTTGCTTCAGATAAAGCTATATCAATTGAGTTTAAATCTTCTTGACTGCTTTGAATAATTGGCACATTATTAGCAACTGCAACTTCTTTTGCTGTGATTTTATCTCCTAAAGCTTTTAATACCGACACTTTTGGTCCAATGAAAATAATTCCATTCTCTTCACATTTCTGGGCAAATTCAGCATTTTCAGATAAAAAACCATATCCAGGATGAATAGCATCTACATTATTTTCTACAGCTACTTTAATAATAGCCTCAATATCTAAATAAGGCTTTAAGGGCTCATTATCTTCACCTATTTGATAACATTCATCTGCCTTATAACGGTGTAAAGAATACCTATCTTCATAAGTATAAATACCAACAGTTTTTATTCCTACCTCAACGCAGGCTCTAAATACTCTAATAGCTATTTCTCCCCTGTTAGCTACTAGTACTTTTTGAATTTTCATTGTGCTTTGTGTTTGTTAATGTGTTTGTTAGCGTGTTTTATAAATTGCTCTCCAAATTTAGTTTTTAATTTACATTTTTATAAGTAAAATCGATATTTTACTTATAAAAAAACATTAATTTAACACATTATCAAAATAAGTGTAATAAAAAACTACTTTATCATTTTTTTATTAAATAATTATCAATTTAACAATTAAAATCAGATACTATTTTAACAATCTTCCCAAATTCTTTTTTACACAAAAAAAAGGAAGCTTGATTAAGCTTCCTTTTTAAATATTCTATCCTAGAACTTTTCTTTTTTCTCCAACTTCATCTATAAATGGTTGTTTATATAATCTGGTATTTAATGCTCTATAAATCGCATTAGAAACCGCACCTCCAGCCGGAGGTAACCCAGGCTCTCCCAATCCAGTTGGAGACAACTCATTTTGAACAAAATGCACTTCTACTTTTGGCGTTTCATTCATTCTTATTAAACGATAAGTATCGAAGTTTTTATTTGATGGTTTTCCATTTTCAAAAGTCAAATTTCCATACATAGCATGTCCAATTCCATCTATAACTCCTCCTTGAATTTGGTTAATTGCTCCTGTTGGGTTTACAATTATACCACAATCTACAGCTGCAACAACTTTAGTAACAACAGGCACACCATTTTTCAGCTCTACTTCTGCCAATTCTGCTACATGGGTATTATGGCTATAATAAGCCGAAAAACCTTGAAAAACACCTTCTTTAGACTTTCCCCAACCACCTTTTTCAGCAGCTAATTTAATCGTGTTCTCCATCCTTTCTCCAGAATACTCTATTTTTTCATCTGCATTATCTTTTACATTCTGCAATAGTTCAATTCTTAACTGAACTGGATCTTTCCCCATTTCTTGTGCTAATTCATCGAAAAAACTTTGTTCTGCAAATGCTAAAAAGTTAGTGTAAGGAGCCCTCCATGCACCTGTAGTAATATTACTTTTATAATTACCACTAGACACTTTATAATTTGAAATACACCCTGCAGGAAAAAAATGTGGAATTAATCCATACATATTACTGTTTATCGCTGCTTCTTTTAAATGATATCCAGTAATTTCTCCATCCTTTAAAGAAGCTGAAATTCTATATTTTATTGCTGGTCGATAAATACCATCTGTCATATCATCTTCTCTAGAAAAAATAACCTTTACAGGTTTTTTAGCCAAACTAGAAACTTCAGCAGCCTCTAAAGCAAAATCTCCATATAAGCGACGTCCAAATCCACCCCCCATTCTTGTCATTTCTAATTCAATTTCCTCTTCTTTTCTTTTTAGTAAATTAGCAACTCTTCCTGCCGTCCATTGTGGAGTTTGAATTGGCCCTACTAAATGTACTTTTTCATCAGTTACATCTGCATAAAAATTCATTGGTTCTAAACAATTATGGGGCAAAAAAGGAGAATGATAAGTTCTTTCTATTACTTTATCAGCCTCTGAAAAAGCTTTTTTAACATTCCCATCTTCTCTACGAACATCTAACTTTTCATTATCAAGAATTCCATTTAAAATCTTATCATGTTCTAAAGTGCTTTCTAACTCTCCAGCATCTTTCCAAACAGCTTTAATTGCTTTTTTTCCTTTCATTGCTGCCCAAGTATTTTTACCCAAAACTGCAACTTTATCACCAAACCTTAAAACTTCAAGTACTCCTGTTACTTTTTTTGCTTCACTGTCATCAAAACTTTCTAATTTTTGACCAAAAGCAGGTGGACGCAAAACTGATGCATATAACATATTTTCAGCTTTATAATCTAATCCGAAAAGTGGTTTCCCTGTTGTGATCTTATCTAAGTCTACATTTACAGCATCAGTACCTATAATTGTATATTCAGAAGGTTTCTTTAATTCTACTTTTTCAGGTACTTCCAATAGAGCTGCTTCTTTAACAACCTCTCCATAACCTATAGTTTCTCCTTTATCATTTGTAATAATTCCTTTAGATGCTTTACAAGTAGAAGAATCAACTCCCCACTTTGTAGCAGCTGCATTTATTAACATCTGTTTTGTAGTAGCTCCTGTTTGTCGTAAAGCATCCCAACCTTTACGTATAGATTGGCTCCCGCCTGCTACTTGGCGTGTATATTCCTTTTTATTATATTTTGCTTGAACTACATGTACTTTATCCCACTCAACATCTAATTCCTCTGCAATAATCATTGGCATTGATGTTTTTACACCCTGGCCTATTTCTGGATTAGGAGAATAGATTGTGACATAACCATTATCTGATATTTTTATAAATGCATTAAAGTCATTAAAATTTAGATTTTCTATATCAATAGAAGGCTTTACATTTGGTTTACACGCTGTAAATAAATTAAAGCCTATCATAATCCCTCCACTTGCTAAAGCAGATGTTCTTAAAAAATTCCTTCTACTAAATGTTAGTTTATTTTCTTTTGAGTTCATCTTGGTAGTATTTATGACATTTTTTCTGCTGCTATAGCAATTGCTTTTTCTATTCTATTGTAAGAAGCACACCTGCAAATATTTCCATGCATTGCTTCGCGAATTTCTTGTGTATTGGGGCTTGGGTTTTCTTTTAAAAAAGAAGCGGCTGTCATTATTTGACCTGCTTGACAATAACCACACTGAGGTACATCAACTTCTTTCCATGCATTTTGCAAAGGATGAGTTCCTTCTTTAGAAAGCCCTTCAATAGTTGTTATCTCTTCTTTATCTATAGCAGAAACTTGTAATTGACAACTTCTCATAGCTTTGCCATCAACATGAATTGTACAAGCGCCACATTGAGCTATTCCACAACCAAATTTGGTTCCTACCATATTTAATTCATCACGCAATATCCAGAGTAAAGGTGTATCAGAATCGGCTGTAACAGTAACCAATTCTTCATTAATTTTTAGAGTATAAGTTGGCATTTTTAAGTAGTTTTTGTTTCGTTGAGTGTAAGTTACAAAAAAATTGCTGTTTTATATTTAAATGCATAATTTTAAGAAAACTTTAATCTACTTATATAAATAATATCTTTTTTTACAAGAAGCTAGTACTATTATAAGTTATAAATTTGCAACTTACTTTTATTATCATGAGTTTAAACAAGCATTTATTTTATAATTATTTACAGGAACTTGGTTTTTCAATTAATACTTCTAAATACTTAAATCTATTTATTTTACTAATTTTATTTTTAATTGCTATTTATGTTATTGATATAATTACCAGAAAAGTATTTCAAAGTATTTCAGTTCGAATTGCTAAAACATCAAAAACAAATTTTGATGATATATTATTAGCTAACAAGCTTCCTACTAATATTGCACATCTTATTCCTGTCTTTTTATTTTTTGAATTGATTCCTATTCTTTTTTATGATTTTGAATACATCAGAAACCTAATTATTAAATCTGTTCAAATAATTAGTATCGTTTTAGTTATTAAAATTGTTAGAAGTATTTTAAACTCTATAAAAGATTACTTAAAAACATTACCAAAATTTAAAGACAAACCAATTGATAGTTACATACAAGTATTTATGATATTTGCTTGGTTTAGTGGTTTCATTTTGTCTTTTGCTATTATAACCAATCAGTCTATTTTAGCCTTTTTTACAGCTCTAGGTGCCGCTTCTGCAATTATAATATTAATTTTCAAAGACACTATTTTGGGGTTTGTTGCCAGCATTCAAGTTTCTGTAAACGATATGGTTCGAATTGGCGATTGGATTACTTTTGAAAAATTTGGAGCAGATGGTGATGTTATAGAAATTTCACTTGCCACAGTAAAGGTTCAAAATTTTGACAAAACAATTACTACAATTCCTACATATGCCTTAATTTCTGACTCTTTCAAAAACTGGAGAGGAATGGTAAACTCTCAAGGAAGAAGGATTAAAAGAGCTTTAAACATTAAAATAAACAGTATTAAACACTTGTCGAATGAAGATATCGATAAATTAAAATCTGTTCAATTGATTGAAGAGTATTTAACTATGCGTCAAAAAAAGATTAACAACTTTAATAAAGAATACAATATTAATAAAGGCCTTCTTTTAAACGGACGTAATTTAACTAATATTGGTGTTTTTAGAAAATACGCTCAAACCTATATTGAAATGCATCCCGCTATCAACAATGATATGATGATTATGGTTAGACAGTTAGCACCTACTTCTCAAGGTTTACCTTTAGAAATATATGCTTTTAGTGCTGATAAAAACTGGAAGAACTACGAATATATTGTATCCGATATTTTTGATCATTTACTGGCTTCAATTAAACATTTTGATTTAGAAATATTTGAATTACCAACAAACACAAACTTTTAGGTTATAAGTCAAGTTCTATTAGTTTCTCATTGTAATCAAATTGTAGATCTTCATGTAACTTATCAATACCTTTACGTATTAACCTTACTTGAGTTATCAGTACATTTTGTATGCGAGGACTCTTCTTTATCGACGGTTTAACATTTTTTAGCTGTAAACAGAAGTACAATAATAACTCAATTTCTGTTTCTTTATTTTTTGAATACCGAATATACCTCTTTGTTGTTGTAAGTATTTTCCGAACACTTTTTCTTATATAAAAATAACTCTTTGTATTAACCTCACTAAACAAAACATCTATTTCCTTTTTCACAGTTTCTCTATACTGTTCTTCATTATGCGCCTCAAACAACAAATAAGTTAACAACTCTTTATTTTCTTTTTTAAACCTAATTAACTTTAAGCATAACTCTAATAATTCTTTAGAATTCTGATGCTCCAACTCATCCTTTAAAACTTTAATTGTAGCTGTTTTCATACATTATTAATCTATGGATGGAATATAAATAAAAACCTCATAGATTCAGAATCTATGAGGTTTTTATTTATCTATATTTTTTATCTATGAAATACTAGGCACTTTTACTACTTCATTTACATCTGCATTATAATCAACTCCTTCAACTTTAAATCCGAATAAATTAAAGAAATCATTACTATACCCTTCTAAATCTCCTATTTCTGATAAGTTTTCAGAAGTTGCTGTTTTCCATAATTCAGCGATTTCAGATTGAACATCTTCTCGCATTTCCCAATCATCAATACGAATTCTACCTTTATCATCTAGAGCTATATCTCCTCCATATAGTCTTTCACTATATAAACGTTGAATTTGCTCAATACAACCTTCATGAATTCCTTTTTCTTTCATTACTTTAAACAACAATGAAATATATAATGGAATTACTGGAATAGCAGAACTAGCCTGTGTTACTAAAGCCTTATTTACAGAAACATAAGCTTTACCTCCTATAGATTTTAAATCATCTGAAATTGTAAAAGCAGTTGCTTCTAAATGATCTTTAGCAGCTCCAATTGTACCTTTTCTATAAACAGCCTCTGTTAAAGATGGCCCTATATATGAATAGGCTACTGTTGTTGCTCCTTCAGATAATAAGTTTTCTGCTTTTAAAGCATCCATCCACATTTTCCAATCTTCTCCTCCCATTACAGTTATTGTATTTTCAATATCATCACCCTCAGCTGGCTTTATAGATATTTCAGATACCTTACCTGTATGGAAATCTACTGTTTTATTTGAAAACTCTCCACCTATCGGTTTTAATACCGATTTAAATCTTTTTCCACTAACTGGATGTGTTCTTACCGGAGATGCTAAACTATAAATAACCAAATCAATTTGACCTAAATCTTCTTTTATCAAATTAATAACTTCTTCTTTTATTTCATTTGAAAAAGCATCTCCATTTATACTTTTTGCATACAAACCGGCAGCATGGGCTTCTTTTTCAAAAGCTGCTGTATTATAAAACCCTGGTGAACCTGGTCTACCTTCAGTTCCTGGCTTATCAAAAAACACTCCAATTGTAGCTGCATCTGATCCAAATGCACTTGTTATTCTTGACGCTAAACCAAAACCAGTTGAAGAACCTATTACTAATACTTTTTTAGCTCCTTCTATTTTACCTTTTGACTTTATATATTCAATTTGATTTTTTACATTCTCCTCACAACCTATTGGATGTGATGTTAAACAAATAAACCCTCTTGTTCTTGGTTCTATAATCATTATTGTTTGTTTTAAAATTTTATATTTCTGATTGGTTATCTTTTATTCTTTGACCAATCATTGTTAAAATTCGTTTGTTTACTTCTGAATCATTTTCTTTATAAAACTCAAATTCTTTTACTGTAAATTGACCAATAATTAAACCTAATAACTGATTTCTTAAAGTTATATTTTTTCTAGTTATTGTATTTACTGTCTTATTGAACTTTTCTCTTTTTATGTTTAAAATATCTATTTTTTGTTTAGCACAAAAAAACATAAATAGTTCTACTATTAATTCATTTTGTAATTTTAAGATTGGACGTACAGTTCTATTTTGAAAATCTTCAATAGGAATTGATGATGACAAATTTAAAACGGGTCTAATACTTATTTTTTTACTATCCATTTAAGAAATCAACTACATTATCATTTATACGCTTTAATACATTATCTGTATTTGCTTTGATAAAAGTTTCTCCAGTAATTTGCTCAAATAACTCTATATATCTATTAGATATTTCAATAATTTTATCATCTGACATTTCAGGAATTTGTTGTCCTTCTTTTCCTTGAAAACCATTTTCAATTAACCATTGACGTACAAATTCTTTAGATAATTGCTTTTGCTTTTCACCTTTTTCTTGACGCTCAGCATACCCTTCTTCATAAAAATAACGAGATGAATCTGGAGTATGAATTTCATCAATCAGTACAATTTTTCCTTCTTTAGTTTTTCCAAATTCATATTTAGTATCAACTAATATCAATCCACGTTTTTTAGCTATTTCAGTACCTCTTTGAAATAATTTACGTGTATAATCTTCTAATACTAAATAATCTTCTTCAGAAACAATTCCTTTAGCTAAAATATCTTCTCTTGAAATATCTTCGTCATGTTCTCCATTATCAGCTTTTGTAGAAGGTGTTATAATTGCTGAAGGAAACTTATCGTTTTCTTTCATCCCTTCAGGCATATCTACACCACAAAGTGTTCTTTTACCAGTGTTATATTCACGAGCTGCATGACCTGACAAATATCCTCGGATTACCATTTCAACCTTAAAAGGTTCACATAAATGACCAACAGCTACATTTTCATCAGGGTTTGCTATCAACCAGTTTGGAACAATATCCGCAGTATCATTCATCATTTTAGTTGCAATCTGATTCAATATTTGCCCTTTAAAAGGAATTTGACGTGGTAAAATAACATCAAATGCTGATAATCTATCTGAAGCTATCATCACTAATAAATCATTATTAATGTTGTATACCTCTCTTACTTTACCTTTATAAACTGCTTTTTGATTAGGAAACTGAAAACTAGTTTCGTTAATTGTATTCATTATAGTTATTGTTGTGTTGTAGTGTGCAAATGTAAGTTTTTTACTTTTCTTTTTTTATTCTTTTTATTTGTTTAATATTATCTAAAATTGGTGTTGCAGTTACAACACTATCTTTTTCTTCCACATAAAAGATATAAGCACTGTTCTGACCTATTTTCTTAACCTTTAATTTACTATTATCTTTAAAAATTAATAAGCAATCACTTTTAAATTTAATATTGGTCAATTTCTTTTTATAATTAATTCCTGCACCTAATCTAAACCCTAAAAGTAAAGCAAACAAAAAGTACAAAACAACAAATACAAAACCACTTTTCTTACTTACCTTAATTCCTTTTTTATTAGCATCTTCTTTATATAATTTACGATACCATTTTTTATCTTTATTTTTTTCATGAATTTTAGGAAATCTAACAATCCAGAAAAAGGTTAATAACATAAAAAAAATAAAAACTCCAAATAACAATTTATTATTAATTAATAAGGAAATAGGAGAAAAAAGAGCATCTAAAATAGATACATATTCTAAATAATTAATATCTAAAAACCCATAAAAAATCGCTTCAGAAACAAGACCTAAAACAACTAAAAATAAGTACCCTAAAGATAAATGTTCTTGAAAACTTAATTTATTTAACATCTTATTCTGTTTCTATACTTTTATAAGCCTTAATAATTTTTTTTATTAAACGATGACGTACAACATCTTTATCATCTAGGTATACTTGCGCTATTCCATTAATATCTTTTAAAGCCAATAATGCTTGCTTTAAACCTGATATCTGCTTACGGGGTAAATCTATTTGTCCAGGATCTCCAGTAATAATAAACTTAGCATGCACTCCCATTCTTGTTAAAAACATTTTCATTTGGGCATGTGTAGTATTTTGTGCTTCATCTAATATAACAAAAGCATTATCTAATGTTCTTCCACGCATAAAGGCCAAAGGTGCAATTTGAATTATTCCTTTTTCTAAATGAGACTCTAATCGTTCATGCGGAATCATATCCCTTAATGCATCATATAACGGTTGCATATAAGGGTCTAGTTTCTCTTTTAAATCACCTGGAAGAAATCCTAAATTCTCACCAGATTCTACCGCTGGTCTTGTTAAAATTATTCTACGAACTTCTTTCTCCTTTAATGCTCTAACAGCTAATGCTACTGCTGTATACGTTTTTCCTGTTCCTGCTGGACCAACAGCAAACAACATGTCATTTTTCGTCATTAACGAAACCATTTTACGTTGATTTTCTGTTTGAGCTTTAATTTGTTTACCACTAACTCCATGTACCAATACATCAGATACTTTTCCTGACTGTGGCTTATCTTCTTTTCCTGTAGAGGTTATTAAACGTTCTATAACATTTTCATCAAGTTTGTTATACTTCATATAGTATTTGATTAGCATACCAACACGCTTTTCAAATTCATCTAAAATTTCGGGTTCTCCATAAATTTTTAATTTATTTCCTCTAGCAACAATTTTTATTTTTGGGAAGTATGTTTTTAATTGACTTATGGTGCTGTTTTGAGCTCCAAAAAAGTCGTTTGGATTAATTTCTGTTAATTCAATAATACGTTCGTTCAAATGATATAAGTTTTAATATTATTCACACTAAAAATAATGATTATTTTTATTGAATTGCTTAGTTTTGCTATAATTTTCAATATAATTTTTCACAATTTAATTAACAAGTAACTAATATTAATGTCTCTTATTACATTAACTACTGATTTTGGAACTAAAGACCACTTTGTAGGGGCTGTAAAAGGAGCTATTTACTCAGAGCTACCAAATGCTATTATAGTAGATATAACTCACGACATATCTCCTTTTAACATTACTGAAACTGCATATATTTTAAAAAATGCTTACAAGAGTTTCCCTGACAACACCATACATATTATTGGTGTAGATTCAGAGCTAAGTATTGATAATAAACATATAGCTATTGAATTAGATAATCAGTTTTTTATTTGTCCTGATAATGGATTAATTTCCATGATTGCATCAGAGGTAAACCCTACTCGAATTGTTGAAATAAACATCCATAATCATACAAATAGCAGCTTTCCTGTTTTAGATATATTTGTTAAAGTAGCTTCACATATTGCTCGTGGTGGTAATTTAAATGTTATAGGTAAAGAAATTTCAAACTATAAAAAGATTACTGAAATTCAACCAAAAGTAAATCAACAACAAACTATTATTAAAGGTGGTGTTATTTATATTGATAATTATGGTAATGCAATTACAAATATTAATAAGAAGTTATTTAGCTCAATTGGTAAGGGACGTAACTTTATTATAAACGCTAGTAGGTATCAATTTAAAAAAGTATTGAATGGTTATAATGAAATTGTTGACTATACATTACCTGAAGAAAAAAGACAATACGATGGAGATAAGCTAGCTCTTTTTAATTCAGCTGACTTTCTTGAAATTGCTATTTACAGAAGCAACTTAAAAACTGTTGGAGGAGCCTCTACCCTTCTTGGCTTAAAGTATCGAGATACTATTACTATTGAATTTGAAGATGTTGTTAAGCCTGAATTTGTAACAATAAACCAATAATTATGTTTGTACGTATTGTAAAAATGAGTTTTCATTCCGAAAAAATTGAAGAATTTCTTGCTAATTTTAATGAAAAGAAAGAATACATACGAAAATCATCAGGTTGTCGTTTATTAGAGTTGTATAGAGACAAAACGAACCCTAATATATTTTTTACCTATAGTTACTGGGAAACAGAAGAAGATTTAGAAAATTACAGAAACTCTGAACTGTTTAAAGGAGTTTGGGCAAAAACTAAAATTCTTTTTAATGATAAACCAGTTGCATGGAGTGTTGATAAATTAGCATCTTTGCTTTAATGAAAGAATTATTTAATCCTTTTCCTATTTTAAAAACCGAACGTTTAGTTTTAAGGAAGCTTGTTGATAGTGATCAAAAAGCTACTTTTGAGATACGTTCTAACAAAGAAGTAAATAAATTTATTGACAGACCTGTTCCTAAAAGGATTTCGGATATAGAAGACTTTATAAAAATGATTGACCAATTAATTAACGCCAACAAAGGTGTGTATTGGGCTATTGAGTACAATAATATTTTAATAGGCTCTATTGGGTTGCGTCATTTTAATGAAGACTTTACCTATGCCGAAGTTGGCTATGAATTACAAACTGATTTTCAAGGAAAAGGCTTTATGAGTGAAGCTTTAAAAGAAGTTTTAAACTATGGTTTCAACAAACTCCTTTTAAATGAAATTGAAGCTTATACGCACAAAAAAAACAAGAACTCTATAAGCTTATTAAAGAAACATAATTTTAACATTCGATCTGAAAAAAAAGATGTAGATTTTGAAAATAATATTATTTTAGGATTAATAAAAACAGATTATAATCATATATGTTAGCCATACTAAAAAAAGAATTCAACTCATTTTTTTCCTCACCCATAGCTTATTTAGTTATTGGTGTATTTTTACTCGTAAACGGATTGTTTTTATGGGTGTTTAATGACAATTTAAATATCTTAAATGCTGGCTTTGCTGATCTTAACAGCTTTTTTTACTTGGCTCCCTGGTTACTATTATTTTTAATTCCTGCTATCACCATGAAAAGTTTTGCAGATGAATTTAGCAACGGAACTATTGAAATATTAAAAACAAGACCTTTGACAGACTGGCAAATTGTACTTGGAAAATTCTTTGCTTCTTTATTATTAGTTAGTATTGCTTTAATACCTACAATAACGTATGTATACACAATTCACAACCTAGGCAAACCTATTGGTAATATCGATATGGGTAGCACACTAGGTTCCTATATTGGAATATTCTTTTTAGCAGCTACATACACTTCAATTGGTTTATTTACCTCAACACTTTCAAAAAATCAAATAGTAGCTTTTATCATAAGTGTATTTATCACTTTTATTTTATTTTTTGGGTTTGAATCTATAAGTAGTTCTTTAGGAAAATCTGGATACACGCTACAACAATTCGGAATTAATGAACACTATAAAAGTATTAGTCGCGGTGTAATAGACACTCGTGATATTATTTACTTTATTTGTGTTACTTTTTTCTTTTTATTCATTACTAAACAACAATTAAAAAATGAGTAAAAAAATTCAACACATACTATTCGTTTTTATAGGTATATTAGTTATAAACTATATAAGTAAAAGTGTATATAAACGTTTTGACATCACTCACAACAAACGTTATTCTTTATCAAAAGTAAGTACAACACTAATCAATAAATTTGAAAATCCTTTATTAATAAATGTATATTTAGAAGGTAATTTTCCTTTAGAATTTAAACGTTTACAAATAGAAACTCGTCAGTTTTTAGAAGAGCTACAAGCTGAAAACTCAAACATACGATTTCGTTTTATAAATCCTGATAATATCAGAGAGGAACTTATTAAAAAAGGAATGCTTCCTAGCAGACTAACTGTTGATGAAAATGGAAACTTATCTGAAGCTATTATTTTTCCTTGGGCTGAAATAAGTTATGGTAACAAAACAGAATTAGTTTCTTTATTACCAGATTCAGCTTTAAAAACTCAAGAAGCTCAATTACAAAATGCTATTGAAAAACTAGAATATTCGTTTGCTAGTGCTTTTAGTTTAATTTCTAAAAAAGCTAAACAAAAAATAGCAGTTATTTCTGGAAATGGAGAATTGAGTGATATGTATTTGTATAGTATTCTATCTAAACTGAAAAACAAATACAGACTTGCTAAATTCACATTAGACAGTACCGAAAATAATCCTCAAAAAACATTAACTGATTTAACTAAATACGACTTAGCTTTTATAGCTAAACCTACTCAACGTTTTACTGAAAAAGAAAAATTAGTTTTAGATCAATACATTAATAATGGAGGTAGAAGTTTATGGATGGTAGACACAAACTATGCTGACACTGATAGTTTATACAATGAAGGTAAAATGTTAGCTTTTCCTCGTGATTTAAATTTAACCGACTTACTTTTTAGCTACCAAGTTAGAATTAACAATAAACTTATTCAAGATTTATATAGCGCTAAAATCCCGCTAGCTACAGGAAACATAGGTAATCAAGCACAATTTCAACATCTCAATTGGTTTTATCACCCATTAGTTAATGGAAACCCTAATCATCCAATCACAAAAAACATTGCACCAGTTCGTTTTCAATTTACCACTCAAATTGACACTTTAAAAGGAAATATTAAAAAAACACCTTTATTTATATCATCAGTACTAACAAAAAAAATTGGTACACCTAATTTTGTTGAACTACAAAGTATTAGTAAACAACCAAAACAGAATGAATATAATGGTGGTCCACAATTATTGGCTGTTTTATTAGAAGGGAAATTTACTTCTGCTTATAAAAATCGTGTCAAACCATTTAACACTCCAAGCTTTTCTTCTGATACCAAAGAAAATAAAATGATTGTTATAGCAGATGGTGATATTGCTAAAAATCAACTTTTAAAAGGAAAACCTTATGATTTATCAAAAGACAAATGGACAGGTGCATATTACGGAAACAAAGAGTTTTTATTAAATGCCGTTGATTACTTATTAGATGACACAGGACTCATTCAACTTAGAAATAAAACTATCCAAATTAATCTTTTAGATAAACAAAGAGCCTATACAGAAAAACGTTTTTGGCAATTTTTAAACATTGGAATTCCACTTATACTATTAACATTATTTGGTTTTTCTTTTAATTATTGGAGAAAGAAAAAATATAGTTAAATACTCAATAAGTTATCATGAGTAAAAGTATATTCTAATACTTTTTGTATTTTTTCCGAATTTATAATTTTGTACTGTAAAGGCATAGAGTTATCAAAAACTGGTAGCTCCTTTCCCAATATCTTTCTTGCATTTTTATAAAATTCTTCACGAGTTGGATGATGATTTGAACAAACATTAAATACCTCACCAAAGGCATCTTGAATTATCACTTCCTTTATAACTGATATACAATCGTCTAGATGTACCATATTCACAAAACCTTTAGGATATGGTATTGCTTTGTTTTTAAACCAATTTCCTGGTTGCCTATCATAACCAAAAAGACCTGCAAATCGAATAATAGTAGTTTTAAAACTTCTGTTTTTTAAAAATAGTCCCTCTATTTCAACTAAAGGAGAATTAACAGTTTTATCTTCTTCAGTCATTTCTTTATTTAAACTAGGATACACAGAAGTAGAACTAATAAACAACACCTTTTTCACAGGTGATTTCTCTATCCTTGAAATCAAATTACTAAAGTCTTCTATATTTTTAGAGGTAATAGCTATAACTAGAATTTCAGAATTTAAAAAATCACTAATATCATTATCTAAAGAAATATCTACTAAAAAAGGAATGATTTTTAAAGCTCTAAAAACATCCATTTTTTGTTTAGAAGTAGTTGACCCTTTTACTCCGTATCCATTATTTATTAAATCAATTGCTAATGGTTTTCCTAACCATCCGCATCCCAAAATACTAACACGCTCCATCACAACAACTATCGTCTTTTACCAATTTGCATGAAACTACTGCTAGTAATGCACCTAAAATTGGTGCTAAAATATATAACCATAAATGCTCAAAATGTCCAGATACTATAGCAGGAGCTATAGAACGAACTGGGTTCATAGATGCTTTAGTCATTGGACCTGCAAACATAGCTTCTAATAAAACTACTCCTCCAATTGCTATACCGGCCATTACTCCTACTTCTTTACTTCCTGTAGAAACATTAATAATCGTAAGCATTAAAAAGAACGTTAACAATAGCTCTAATACAAAAGCTCTCCAAGGCTCTAAAACAGGTATTGTTGCTCCATAATATTCACTATCTGGAAATATAATCCATAATAGTATACTTGCCAATAAAGCCCCCAATAATTGAGCTATAATATACTTAGGAACTTCTTTCCATGAAAACTTTTTAGCATATGCAAAAGCAATAGTTACCGCAGGATTAAAATGTGCTCCTGAAATTTCTCCAAAAGCATAAATCATAGCCATTACTATTAACCCCCAAGTTATTGCAACACCAACATGAGTTAAATCAGCTCCTCCAGTTATTTCGTTTACAGTCATTGCTCCTGTTCCACAAAAAACAAGTGAAAACGTACCTATTAATTCAGAAATATATTTTTTCATGACTGCAAATATACGCTTCGTTATTTTAAGCTTTTGTTAACATTTTCCATTTATTTTCGTTGTAATTTTAGCAAACTAATTAAAAACAAACCCATTCATATCATGAAAAAAATATTATTAAGTTTGTTTGTTGTAGCTTTATCAACAAACATAAATGCTCAAGTAAAAACCCCAGCTCCGAGTCCTTCTTCAAAACTTGAACAAAAAGTAGGTTTATCTGATGTTTCTGTAGAGTATTCTAGACCAGGAATGAGAGGTAGAACTATTTTTGGAGACTTAGTTCCTTATGATAAATTATGGAGAACTGGTGCTAATGCTAATACAAAAGTTACATTTAGTGATAATGTTACTATTGACGGAAAAGAATTAAAAAAAGGTACCTATGCATTATACACTAAACCAGGTAAAACTTCTTGGGAAGTGATTTTTTATGCTGACTCTAATAACTGGGGAACTCCTCAAAAGTGGGACGATAAAAAAGCTGCGCTTACAACTACTGCTAAAGTAGTGCCAATGCCAATGAAAATAGAATCATTTACAATTACTATTGATGATCTTACTAACAATTCTGCAGTTTTAGGTATCTTATGGGAAAACGTTTATGTAGGTGTTAAATTTAATACTCCTACTGACAAAGGTGTTGAAGCTAGTATTGCTAAAGTTATGCAAGGTCCTAGTGCTGGTGACTATTTTTCTTCTGCTGTATATTACTTACAAGAAGGTAAAGATATAAACAAAGCTAGAACATGGATTAACAAAGCAATCAATATGACTAAAGATCAACCTCGTTTTTGGTATTTACGTCAACAATCATTAATCTTAGCAAAAGCAGGAGATAAAAAAGGAGCTATTAAAGCTGCTAAAGCTTCTTTAGCTGGTGCTGAAAAAAGAGGGAATGCTGACTATATTAAAATGAACAAAGACTTTTTAGCTAAAATGAAATAATTTCATTTTAAAACAATAAAAAAGCCTGGAAATTTAATTATTTCCAGGCTTTTTTATTTGTTAACTTTAATTAATTTTCTTGATACTTAATTACAATATATTTCTTAAATCAACTCGCATGTTTAACAAATTCTTTTTAAAACCTGCTTTTTCATAAGCTTTAATAGCCCCTATATTTTCAGTATAAACATCAAGCCGTACTTCATGAATTTTTTTTGACTTAACCCAATCAAATAAAGCCTGTACAACAATTTTATTTATCCCTCTTCCTCTGTGTGATGGACTTGTATACATAAAACCTAAATAAGCAAACTTATCAAACTTAAAATATTTTTTTGGCGTTACTATACTTGCATAACCTGAACTTACAGGTATATCATTATCAACAACTACTATCACTTCAATATCATCAGCTAAAATCATTGCTTTAATGTCATAATAAGATATTTTTTCTTCCTTTAAAGTTACATCAAAAGGACGCTCAGCCTTAATTATCTCTTGTTCAAACTCTAATAACACTGGTAAATCTTCCAATGTTGCTTTTCTAGTCGTTATCATTTATAAATATATTCTTATCTAATATTTGAATTAAAACAGCTATTAACATTACTAATCCGCAACCTAAAGCATTTAACCACAAATATGGTAACCAATCTAGATACCATACAGTAACAATCAATATTTGAGTTATAATTGCTGCTATAAACACTGCATTTCCTTTTACAGCTTTTATAAAAAAGGCTAATAAAAATACTCCTAAAACATTCCCATAAAATATAGATCCGATAATATTTACCAATTGTATAAGGTTATCAAATAAATTAGCTACACAGGCTACTATAATAGCTAAAATACCCCAACCTAAAGTAAACCATTTAGACATTTTTACATAATGAGCATCAGAATATTCTTTAGTAACATTTCTTTTATATAAATCCATCGCTGTTGTTGAAGCTAAGGCATTTAATTCAGAGGCTGTAGACGACATAGCAGCTGATAATATTACAGCTAACAATAAACCAATTAATCCTTTTGGTAAATTATTTAATATGAATTGAATAAATACATAATCTTTATCATTGGTTTCAACCTTAGAATCAGCTTTTTCTATAATTTCTTTTGCTTTTTCTTTAAGCTCTTTGTCCTGTTCATTTAGTTTTTGAATTTGTTTTTTATTTTCAACAGTTAATCCTTCAAAAATTAATGTTTTCTTTTCGTTTTCAATTCTTTGATGTTGAGTTTCTAACTGCTTATATTCCAAAGAATATTTAGATTTAACAACTGCTTCTTGTGCTTTAGGGTTAAAATTCAAAGGAGAACTATTAAACTGGTAAAATACAAATACCATTACCCCAACCAACAAAATAAAAAACTGCATAGGTACTTTTAATAATCCGTTAAAAATTAATCCTAACTGACTTTCTCTTACTGATTTCCCAGATAAATATCTTTGAACCTGACTTTGATCAGTTCCAAAATACGAAAGCATTAAAAATGTTCCTCCTAAAATACCTGTCCAAACTGTATATCTATTATTTAAATCCCAAGAAAAATCTAGCACTTTCATTTTATCACTTGCACCGGCTATTTCAAGAGCTTTTGTAAACGTTATTCCGTCTGGTAAGTAATCTAAAATAATATAAAAAGCAATAAACATCCCTGCAAAAATGACGCCCATCTGTTGCTTTTGAGTTACACTTACTGCTTTAGTTCCACCAGAAACTGTATAAATAATAACTAATAATCCTATTATTACGTTTAAAGTAATCAAATCCCAACCTAAAACAGCCGATAATATAATAGCAGGTGCAAAAATGGTAATTCCAGCAGCTAAACCTCTTTGAATAAGAAATAATATTGCTGTTAATGTTCTTGTTTTTTTATCAAATCGCCCTTCTAAAAACTCATAAGCAGTATATACTTTTAATTTATGGTAAATAGGAATAAAAACTAAACAGATAATTACCATTGCTATAGGTAACCCAAAATAAAATTGAACAAACCCCATTCCACTATGAAAAGCTTGTCCTGGTGTGGATAAAAAAGTTATCGCGCTTGCTTGTGTTGCCATTACTGACAACCCAATAGTCCACCATTTACTATCATTGCCCCCTTTTATATACTCTTCAACATTTTTACTACCTTTAGTTTTCCATGCTCCATAAATTACAATAAACGCTAACGTTAACGAAAGAACTATCCAATCAATACTTTGCATACTCTAGTTATTAAAAATATTAGTAATTATATAAAACAGTACTAAGTACACTAAATTGGCTACTAAAACAAGTGTGTATTCACGTTTCCATGTATATTTTTGGGGACTCATAATATTATTTTATTGTTTTGGTTTTTCAAAAAAACTATCAGCTAATGGTGCTTTACTTAACAATGCTGAAGAAAATTGAGTAGGTTCTCTAGTAGGTTCTAGTGGATTACCATCTTCATTTTTCTTGTACCAAGTTATTGATTTTGGTAATACTAAACCGTTAACATTTTCCCAATCATTATATCTAATAATATTAAATTTACTAGATGGTTTTTTAGAAAAATAAGTAACAGTGTACCCTAACCATTCCATTTGATATGTTTCAGGATGGTAATATATAAAATAATTATCATCAGGAGAAGTTCCTACATTTGCTTTATATGATATTTTTATACCTGGATAAGATACTCCCTCAAATTCTAGAGGTTTAGTTTCTGAATATGTTATTCCATCATCTGCCAATACAAAAGGCATTGCATAGAAATAAAAATACAAATTATAATAAAATTCAGGATTCCCTTTAAAAGCAGCAGAATCTTGTTCTTTCAACCAAACATTTTCTCCATCAAATCCTAATGAATATTTATCTGTACTCACAACTGCTTTTCTTGAATTTAATTCAGTGGTATGTTCTTCATTTTTTACAGTAAAAGATAATGTTTTATAGCTTTTCCAAACATCAATTCCTCCATGCTTTTCTATAACCTTATCCAAATTCTCTGGATAACTTTTTTTGATTTTTTGTTTTTTAACAGACTTATTACACGATATGAATACTACTAAAACTAGTATTACTAAAATTATTTTTTTCATTTTATAAAACGGTTTATAAGTTTTTGTCGAAAATATTTTTTGAAATTACGATTTTTTAAAACAAAAAAATCCTGAGCAAAAACTCAGGATTTAAATTTATTTTCAAAAAAAATTATTCGTTATGCATAAAACGTTGTTTTCCTAACAACTCTTCTTCAGTTTCAACATTATCATCATCAGGCACACAACAATCAACAGGACAAACAGCCGCACATTGAGGCTCTTCATGAAATCCTTTACATTCTGTACACTTATCTGCAACAATATAATAAATTTCATCTGAAATTGGCTCTTGCTCTTCTTCAGCATTTGCGTTATTTCCGTTTGGTAATACAATATCACCCTCTAAATCGGTACCATCAGCATAACGCCAATCATCAGCACCTTCATATATAGCTGTATTTGGGCACTCAGGTTCACAAGCACCACAATTTATACATTCATCTGTTATTATAATTGCCATAATAAATCACTTTCAGTTTTGTAACTTTGCAATCGCAAAAATAGTTCCAATTTAATTTAGAACCAAAATAAATGGATAACATAAAAGGTAGAATAAAAGCTTTTAGTGAATTAGGGAGCTTTTTAAGTCAGTTTTCTTCAGAAAAAATGGCACAAAAAGAAAATGTACTTCATAATGATTTATTTTTTGAAGGCTTCAAGCATCAGTTAAAAATAGCAGGTGAAAACAATACATGGTTTACTAGTGATAATTTATTTTTTGCAACTCAAAGTTGGGCAGAAGCATTGACTTTTGATAACTTAACTCAATGGACTAAAAATGAACAACTAGGCAAAGGGATCTCTAAAAATGTAGCAGTAATAATGGCAGGAAATATTCCTTTAGTTGGGTTTCATGATTTTTTATCTGTACTTATTGCTGGCCACTCTATAACAGTAAAACAATCGTCAAACGACAAACATTTACTTCCTTTTTTAGCTAAATATCTAGAGTATGTTTCTCCTGAGCTAAAAGGAAAAATAGTTTTTACAAATGAAAAACTAACTACTTTTGATGCTGTAATTGCTACTGGAAGTAATAATACTGCTAGATATTTTGAGTATTATTTTAAAAACAAGCCTAATATTATTAGAAAAAGTAGAAATTCTGTTGCTGTTATTACTGGAAACGAAACTGAAGGTGATTTAGAAAGTTTAAGTGATGATATTTTTAAATATTTTGGTTTAGGTTGCCGTTCAGTTTCTAAGCTTTTTGTTCCTAAAAATTATAATTTTGACAGTTTTTTTAAAGGAATGTATAAGCGTCATGAAATTATCAATAATGCAAAATATGCTAATAACTATGATTATAATAAAGCAGTATATTTAATGAGCGAATTTGATATACTTGAAAACGGTTTTTTAATGATTAAAGAAGATAAAAGCTATGCTTCACCAATTGCTTCTGTTTTTTATGAATATTATGATAATTCAGATGATTTGAAAATAAAATTATTTCAAGATAAAGAACAAATACAATGTATTACTTCTAATAACTTTATTGAAAATGAAATACCTTTTGGACATACTCAAAAGCCTAAGTTATGGGACTATGCTGATGGAATTAACACTCTAGACTTTTTAACTAATTTATAAGGTTTAAATTCGTATAATTTGCATCTTTGCTTAACAACACACAAGTAAAAAAATGAAAAAACATAACTTTAGCGCAGGTCCATGTATTTTACCTGAAGAAGTACTTCAAAAAGCTTCTGAAGCTGTTATTAATTTTAACAATGACAATTTATCATTAATTGAAATTTCACACAGAAGTAAACCTTTTGTTGATGTTATTGAAAATGCTAGAAGTTTAGCTTTAGAATTATTAGGCTTACAAAACAAAGGATATAAAGCTCTTTTTTTACACGGAGGAGCTAGCTCTCAATTTTTAATGACAGCGTATAATTTATTAAATAAAAAAGCAGCTTATTTAAATACAGGAACATGGAGTAGTAAAGCTATAAAAGAAGCTAAATTATTTGGAGAATTAAACGAAGTAGCTTCTTCTATAGATAAAAACTTTAATTATATTCCAAAAAATTATAAAATCCCTAGCGACGCTGATTATTTTCACTGTACAAGTAACAACACTATTTACGGAACTCAAATGAAAAGTTTTCCTGAAACTACAGTTCCAATGATATGCGATATGAGTTCTGATATTTTTTCTCGTCAATTGGATTTTTCTCAATTTGACTTAATTTACGCAGGAGCTCAAAAAAATATGGGGCCTGCAGGAACAACATTGGTTATTATTAAAGAAGACATATTAGGAAAAGTTGAACGAGTAATTCCATCTATGCTCAACTACCAAACTCATATAGAAAAAGATAGTATGTTTAATACACCTGCTGTTTTTCCTATATATGTATCTATGCTAACATTAGAGTGGTTAAAAGATTTAGGAGGAATAGACTTTATAGAAAGTGTTAATAAACAAAAATCAGCACTTTTATACAATGAAATAGATAGAAACCCTTTATTTAAAGGACTTGTTGAAGAAGATGATAGAAGTCATATGAACGCTACTTTTACATTAACTAATAAAGACTTAAAAGAAAAGTTTGATTTCATGTGGCAAGAAGCTAACATTAATGGATTGCACGGTCATAGAAGTGTTGGAGGATATAGAGCAAGCATGTACAATGCATTACCACTATATAGCGTTCAAGCTTTAGTTGATGTAATGCAAGAATTAGAAAGAAAAGCATAAAAATAACGTCATCATTCATTTAAAAAAAGCTTCTCTTTTTCAGATGAATGATGTCAAACTGAATTAAAAAATGAAAATATTAGCAAACGATGGTATTTCTCAAAGCGGAATTGACGCTTTAGAAGAAAAAGGTTTTGAAGTTTTGACTGTTAAAGTAGCACAAGAGCAACTTATAAACTATATAAATGATAACAATATAGATGCAATACTAGTTAAAGGAATTACACAAATACAAGAAGAATTAATTGAAGCTTGCCCTAGTATTAAATTAATTGGTTGTGGTGGTTTAGATATGGACTCTATTGATGTTGATTTTGCAAAAGAAAATGGAGTGCATGTTATTAATACTCCTGAAGCTACTTCACAAGCTATAGCCGAACTTGTTTTTGCTCACTTATTTGGTATGGTTCGTTTTTTACATCAAGCCAACAGAGAAATGCCACTAGAAGGAGAAACAAGATTTAATGCGTTAAAAAGGGAGTTTGCTGCTGGAACTGAACTTAAAGGTAAAACATTAGGTATTATTGGTAATGACCCTTCAGGCAAAGATGTCGCTAAAATAGCGCTTGCAACAGGTATGAAAGTTATATTCTCAGGAAATTATTCAGATGAAAACACTATAACTGTACCTTTTTACAACGGTCAGTCTATAGATATTGAAGTAGAAACTGAGCCCTTAAAGGAATTATTAAAAAGTGCCGATTTCATTACTTTTCATACTACTTCTAATGAAGGATATATTATAGGTAATAATCAATTTAAAGACATGAAAGATGGTGTAGGTATAGTTAATACTTCACAAGGAGGTGTTTTAGATGAAGTTGCTTTGGTTAATTACATTGAAAGTGGCAAAGTGAAATATGCTGCTTTAGATGTTTTTGAAAATGAACCAACACCTGAAATTCAACTATTAATGAATACTGACTTGTCATTATCTCCTCATATTGGCTCATCTACTCTTGAAGCTCAAAATAGAATAGGTACTGAATTAGCAAAACAAATTATTGAACTACTTTCTGAATAATATATGGCAATTGTAAAACCTTTTAAAGCTGTTAGGGCTACACGTGATAAAATAGCATTGGTATCTTCAAAATCTTATGAAGCTTATCCTGCAGAACAATTAGATGCTAAATTAGCATTTAACCCTTTTTCATTTTTACATGTTGTAAATCCTGGCTACAAATATCACCAACAAGAAATATCTGGTGATCAACGCTTTAAACTGGTTCATAATCGTTACCTTGAATTTAAAGAGGATGGTTATTTTACTCAAGATGAAATTCCAGCTTTTTATATTTATAAAAAGATAACCCCCACTGATTCTTTTTGTGGAATTATTTCAGCTACTTCCGTTAATGATTATCATAATGATGTAATAAAAAAACATGAAGGTACCTTACGAAAAAGAGAATTACTGTTTGAAGATTACCTTAGAAACACTGGATTCAATGCTGAACCTGTTTTATTAACTTATCCTGATAATGATGAAATTACTTCTATAATAAATAAGTATCAAGAAAACAGAGCTGAATATGAATTCACCACAACTGATAAAGAAACTCACTTACTTTGGATTATAAGTAATAAAGTTGATATTGAAAAAATTACATCCGCATTTGAAAAAGTAGATACTTTATATATTGCAGACGGACACCATCGCTCTACTTCTTCATGTATGCTTGCTGAACATTTAGCTAAAGAAAATCCAGATCATACAGGTAATGAAAATTATAACTTTTTTATGAGTTATTTATTACCAGAAAGTCAACTAAATATTTATGAATTTAATCGATTTATAAAGGACTTAAACGGATTAACTGTTGATGGTTTTCTAATTGAATTAGATACTATTTTCAAAATAGAGAATAAGGGCTTAGAATTATACAAACCAAAAGAAAAGCATAATTTTAGCATGTACTTAAATGGTGATTTCTATTCTTTAAGTTTACGTAAATCTGCTTATGAATTCACTAATGAATTAAGTAAATTAGATGCTCAAATTTTATATCAAACAGTGTTAAAGCCTATTCTAGGTATTGATGATATTAGAAATGATTCTAAAATAATTTACTCACAAAACAAATCTGGAGGGTTAGAATTGAAAACTAAAGTAGATGAAGGTTCTTTTAAAGTATCTTTCGGAATGTTACCTACCAATATTGACGAATTAAAAGGGATTGTTGATATCGGCTTATTAATGCCTCCTAAAACTACATACATTGAACCTAAACTAAGAAGTGCATTAACCATTTATGAGTTTTAAATTATATCGTTATAATGATAAAAGAAAGTTTACAAAAAATAAAAAACTTATTACCTAAACATGTTACGCTAGTGGCTGTTTCTAAAACTAAGCCTATTTCAGATATTCAAGAAGCATATGATGCTGGTCAAAGAATATTTGGAGAAAATAAAATTCAAGAAATGGCTTCCAAATTTGAGGCACTTCCTAAAGATATTGAATGGCACATGATTGGGCATTTACAAAGAAACAAAGTAAAATACATGGCTCATTTTGTAAACTTAATTCATGGTGTTGATAGCTTAAAAACTTTACAAGAAATAAACAAACAAGCAAAAAAACACCATAGAATAATTAATTGTTTACTTCAAATAAAAATTGCCAAGGAAGATTCTAAATTTGGTTTATCATTTGATCAAGCAAAAGAAATAATAGCCTCAGAAGAATTTAAAAGTTTACAGAACATAAAAATTACTGGACTTATGGGAATGGCAACATTTACTGATAATGAACAACAGTTATCTGAGGAATTTTCATCACTACATACATTCTTTTTACAAGAAAGAATAAATAAACCAGAGCTAACTACACTTTCAATGGGAATGAGTGGTGATTATGAACTAGCTATAAAAAATGGTAGTAATATGGTTAGGATTGGTAGCTCTATATTTGGTCATAGAAATTATATTGCTTAGATTTACATTAACCGCTTAAAGAGAAAGAATTGTACGCAGTTGTAGATATTGAAACCACAGGAGGAAAATTTAACGAAGAAGGTATTACTGAAATAGCCATTTATAAATATGATGGCCATCAAATTGTAGATCAATTTATTAGTTTAGTTAATCCTGAAAGAGAAATTCAAGAATTTGTTGCCAAACTTACAGGTATTAACAATAAAATGCTTAAAAACGCTCCTAAATTTTATGAAGTAGCCAAACGTATCATAGAAATAACTCAAGATTGTATTTTAATTGCTCATAATGCTAATTTTGATTACAGAATTTTACGAACAGAATTTGGTCGTTTAGGCTATGACTACAATAAAAATACTTTATGTACAGTTGCACTTAGTAAAAAATTAATTATTGATTCTCCTTCTTATAGCTTAGGAAAACTTTGTAGACATCTAGGAATACCTGTTACTGATAGGCATAGAGCTAATGGTGATGCGCTTGCTACCGTTAAACTTTTTAAACTTTTATTAGATAAAGATATTGATAAAGAGATCATACAACAATCTGTAAAATACTTTGATAACAGGCATGAAAAACAACGTATTTTAAACATATTAAACAAACTTCCTGAAGCTCAAGGTGTTTTTTATATTCACAACCAAGAAGGAACTATTATCTTTATAGGTAGAGGTAATAACATAAAGCTAGAAGTTAATAAACAGTTTTTAAAGAAAACCTCTAAAGCTGAAAAAGTGTTTAAGAGAGTACATGAAGTAACTTATGAAGAAACTGGAAACTCTTTGCTTACTCGCTTAAAATATCATTTAGATTTAGACAGTGTACGTCCGAAATACAATATTATTCGTAAACGTAAAAAAAACAATACGAATTTTAATAACAATACTTTTTTAATAATTGATAAAGGAAGAATTCCTGAAGAACATGCTGTAATTTTAATAGAAAATAATACTGTACTTGGTTATGCATTTACCAATTTGGCTTTTCAAGAAAACCAAATAAGTATTTTAAAATCAATGCTAACACCTATTGAAAACAAAGAACTAGCTAAAACAATTATTAAAAATTATTTATTAAGAAATAAAGTTCAAAAAATCGTTCGATTAGAAACTGAAGAAAATATTTAATATTTATTTTCTAAAAAAAAGCCGAAGTTTAAACTTCGGCTTTTTTTATTATTTACTTAAATACATTTTTCTACGTGAATATAAATCGTAAAATTGATCATCTCGTAAATTATCTATAAATAAAATGCTTTCTCCTGTACTCTTCATTTCTGGTCCTAACTTTTTGTTCACATTAGGAAACTTATTGAAAGAAAAAACTGGTTGTTTGATAGCAAAACCTTCTAATTGAGGATTAAAATTAAAGTCAGTTACTTTATTTTTACCTAACATTATTTTTGTAGCATAATTTACATATGGTTCTTTATAAGCTTTGGCTATAAAAGGCACAGTACGTGATGCACGTGGATTAGCTTCAATTATATAAACTTTATCATCTTTAATAGCAAATTGAATATTTATTAATCCAACTGTATTTAATGCTAAAGCTATTTTTTTAGTATACTCTCTAATTTGTTCAAGAATTAACTCTCCTAAATTAAACGGTGGTAAGGTTGAATTTGAATCACCTGAATGAATTCCACATGGTTCAATATGTTCCATAATACCTATTATATAAACATTTTCACCATCACATATTGCATCAGCTTCAGCTTCTATTGCTCCTTCTAAATAATGATCTAATAATAATTGGTTTCCTGGCATTTGGCTTAATAAAGAAACTACATGTTTTTCTAACTCTTCTTTATTAATTACAATTTTCATTCCCTGCCCTCCAAGTACATATGAAGGTCTTACTAAAATTGGAAAATCTAATACTTCTGCTATTGCAGCTGCTTCATCTGCAGTAGTTGCAATATCAAATTGTGGATAAGGAATATCATTTTCTTTTAATAAGTTAGAAAACAACCCTCTATCTTCAGCTAAATCTAAAGCTTCATAACTAGTACCTAAAATCTTAATTCCATATCTAGATAATTTTTCAGCTAACTTTAATGCAGTTTGTCCACCTAATTGAACAATAACACCTTCAGGTTTTTCATGCTTAATAATATCGTAAATATGCTCCCAAAAAACAGGTTCAAAATATAACTTATCAGCTGTATCAAAATCAGTAGAAACTGTTTCCGGGTTACAGTTAATCATAATAGTTTCATAATCGCATTCAGCTGCAGCTAAAACACCATGAACACAACAATAATCAAACTCAATCCCTTGTCCAATTCTATTTGGTCCAGAACCTAAAACTATAACTTTTTTCTTATCAGATACTACACTTTCATTTCCTGTAAAGCGTTCACCGTTAACCTCCATATCACTTTCAAATGTTGAATAGTAATATGGTGTTTTTGCTTCGAATTCAGCAGCACAAGTATCTACTAATTTGTATACACGGTTGATACCTAATTCTTCACGCTTATTATATACTTGACTTTCTAAACAACCTAACATATGAGCTATCTGACGATCTCCATATCCTTTTTGTTTAGCTTCTAATAATAACTCTCTATCTAAATTCTCTATAGTATAAGTAGAAATCTCATTTTTAAGCAAGTGTAATTCTTCATATTGCTTTAAGAACCACATATCTATTTTTGTGATTTCATGAATTCTACTTAATGGAATTCCCATTGCAATTGCATCGTAAATAATAAATACACGATCCCAAGAAGCATTTGTTAACTTCTCAATAATTTCATCGTAATTTTTATTCTCTTTTGCATCAGCTCCTAATCCATTACGTTTAATTTCTAACGATTGAGTGGCTTTATGTAAAGCTTCTTGGAACGAACGTCCAATTCCCATAACCTCTCCTACCGATTTCATTTGTAAACCTAAGGTACGATCAGATCCTTCAAATTTATCAAAGTTCCAACGTGGTATCTTCACGATTACATAATCTAATGTAGGCTCAAATAAAGCTGAAGTTGATTTTGTTATTTGGTTTTGTAACTCATCTAAATGATACCCCATAGCTAACTTAGCAGCAACTTTTGCAATAGGATAACCAGTTGCCTTACTTGCTAAAGCTGAAGAACGAGATACACGAGGATTAATTTCAATTGCTATAATCTCTTCTTTTTCATCTGGGCTCACAGCAAACTGTACATTACAACCTCCTGCAAAATCACCTATAGAACGCATCATATGTATAGCCATATCACGCATTTTTTGATATGTCTTATCACTTAAAGTCATTGCAGGTGCAACAGTAATAGAATCACCAGTATGAATTCCAATTGGGTCCATGTTTTCAATAGAACAAATAATAACTACATTATCATTTGAATCTCTCAATAACTCTAACTCGTATTCTTTCCAACCAATTAACGCTTTATCAATCATTACTTCATGAACTGGCGAAACCTCTAATCCACGTCTTAATAATTCGTCAAAATCTTCTTCTTTATATACAAAAGATGCTCCTTCACCTCCTAAAGTAAATGAAGCTCTAATAATTAAAGGAAATCCAAATTCTTGAGCAATTTCTTTACCTTTTAAGAAAGAAGTTGCTGCAGCTTGAGGTGCCATAGGAATACCTATGTCATCCATTAAAAGTCTAAATTTATCACGATCTTCAGTAATATTAATGGCATCAATATTAACCCCAATAATATCTACATTAAAATCATCCCAAATACCTTTCTCATCAGCTTCAATACATAAATTTAATGCTGTTTGTCCACCCATTGTAGGTAAAACAGCATCAATATGAGGATGTTCTTTTAATATTTGAACAATAGACTTTGTATTTAATGGTAATAAATACACGTGATCCGCCATTGACGGGTCTGTCATAATTGTTGCTGGATTAGAATTGATTAAAATTGTTTCAATTCCATCTTCTCTAAGCGATCTTAATGCTTGTGTTCCTGAATAATCAAACTCACATGCTTGACCAATAACGATAGGCCCAGATCCGATAATTAAAATTGACTTAAGGTCTTGTCTTTTAGGCATTACTTATTTTGTTGTATAGTTGTGTGTAAAAATAATAAATTACTTGGGTACAAAAAAAGGCGTTACTAATAAAAAGTAACACCTCTATATGAATGACATTATATCATTATTTTTTTGGTCTTGGAGCTGAAGAAACAGTTAAACTTTTTCTTCCTTTAGCTCTTCTTCTTGCTAATACTTTTCTACCATTAGCAGAAGCCATTCTTTCTCTGAAACCGTGTTTGTTTCTTCTCTTTCTCTTCGATGGTTGGTACGTTCTTTTTGGCATTACTTATATTTTTAAAATATCTTCTTTAAATTATGTCTTGCTTTTGTGAAATTCCGTCTGCTAAAAGCGTGGGCAAATATACAATAGTTTTTTTGTCTGACAAATCCATTTTTTGTTTTTTTAAAAATATTTGTCACTTTATGGAAAGTATATCTTTTTACACTTTTTTGTTTGCTAAAATTATTAGACTTCTTACTTTTGCCCAAACCTAACAATACCATGAATAACACTAAATACGTTTTTGTAACAGGAGGCGTAACTTCATCACTTGGAAAAGGAATTATAGCTGCTTCTTTGGCTAAACTAGTACAAGAAAGAGGTTTTTCTGTAACCATACAAAAACTTGATCCATATATCAATATTGACCCAGGAACATTAAACCCGTACGAACACGGAGAATGTTATGTTACTGATGATGGAGCTGAAACTGACTTAGATTTAGGACACTATGAACGTTTTTTAAACATTCCTACTTCACAAGCTAACAATGTTACTACAGGTAGAATATACCAATCTGTAATTAACAAAGAAAGAAAAGGAGAGTTTTTAGGTAAAACTGTTCAAGTGATACCTCATATTACTGATGAAATTAAACATCGTATTCAAATTTTAGGAAATACAGGTGATTATGATATCGTTATCACTGAAATAGGTGGAACAATTGGAGATATAGAATCTTTACCATACATAGAAGCTGTTCGTCAATTACAATGGGAATTAGGTGAAGAAAACGTAATTGTTGTTCACTTAACATTGGTTCCTTATTTAGCTGCTGCTGGTGAACTAAAAACAAAACCTACACAACACTCTGTAAAAATGTTAATGCAAAGTGGTGTAAGTCCTGATATTTTAGTGTGTCGTTCTGAACACGAAATAAATGATACTATAAAACGTAAATTAGCTTTGTTTTGTAATGTAAAGCAACAAGATGTTATTCAATCTTTAGATGCTGAAACTATTTACGATGTTCCTAATTTAATGTTTGCTGAAGGTTTAGATTATGTTGTTTTAGAAAAACTACGTTTATCTACAAGAAAACAACCTAAATTAAAAGCTTGGAATAAATTTTTAGAAAAACATAAAAATCCAACCTCTACAATAGAAATAGGTTTAGTTGGTAAATATGTTGAACTTCATGATTCATATAAATCAATAACTGAAGGATTTATTCATGCTGGTGCAGCTAATAAAACAAAAGTAAATGTTCGTTGGATACACTCTGAAGAATTAACTCCTGAAAATGCAGCTTCTCAACTAGAAGGATTAAATGGTGTTTTAGTAGCTCCTGGTTTTGGTGATAGAGGTATTGAAGGTAAAATTTCTGCTGTTCAATATGTTCGTGAAAACAACATTCCTTTTTTAGGTATATGCTTAGGTATGCAAATGGCTGTTATTGAATTTGCAAGAAATATTTTAAACTTAAAAGAAGCAAATTCTACTGAAATGAACCCTTCAACCAAGCATCCTGTTATTAATTTAATGGAAGACCAAAAAGAGGTTACTGAAAAAGGTGGAACTATGCGTTTAGGAGCTTGGGATTGTCAATTAAATCAAGATTCGAAAGTTTTTAATGCATATAAAGAAGAAATAATTAGCGAACGTCATCGTCACCGCTTTGAATTCAATAATAAATATAAAGAGCAAATTGAAAATGCTGGTATGCAAACCACAGGTATTAATCCTAAAACTGGCTTAGTTGAAATAGTTGAAATACCTTCACACCCTTGGTTTGTTGGTGTTCAATACCATCCAGAATATAAAAGTACAGTGTTAAATCCTCATCCTTTATTTGTCGATTTTATTAAAGCTGCACTTAAGCAATCAAAAAAATAACTTTTAAATCCTGCAAAATTGACTTGCAGGATTTTTTATTTAAAAATGGAATAGCATTTGTGCTATACTGTATATCAAAATTAATCAACGTAAAACTCTTTAAAATAGATAGGGTTTTACTACATTTGTCGGGTTTTTCTTTGTACAAGAAAAACATTAACTGACAGGTTGACATTTATAAAATATATCAATGGAACAAAAGAAATTCGATTTTAATTCCTTTATAGGAATGCTTTTATTAGGAGGTATTTTACTTTGGTGGATGAACACTCAAAAACCAGAAGAAACTCCAGAAACTAACACTAGCACTCAAACAGAACAAGTTTCTGAAACTACTACTCCATCAGAGGATAACACAAGTACTGTTGTTTTAAACGACTCTTTAAAACAAATTGCTTTACAAAATAAATTAGGTGCTTTTTCTTACGGTGCTTTAAATAGTAAAGAAGGTGCCTCTATCATAGAAAATAGTTTATTAAAACTTACTATTGATAACAAAGGAGGTCAAATTACTGAAGCTCTAATTAAAAACTTTAAAACTCACGATTCTCTACCGTTATATTTAATTAAAAACAAGAATGCTTCTTTTAATGTTAATTTCGGGACTAATGATAATCGTATTTTAAATACTAAAGATTTATTATTTACTCCTGTTCTTACCAAAAATGGAGACACACAAGTGCTTTCTATGAAATTAAAAGTAGCGGAAGATAAATTTTTAGAGTACCGTTATGAAATAAAGAAAGACGATTACAGAATTAACTTTGCTATTCGTTCGCAAGGTTTAAGTAACGTAATTAATGCTTCTCAACAAATTAATTTAGATTGGAACTTAAAAGCTTTTAGTCAAGAAAAAAGTTTAAAAACAGAGAATACCATGTATTCTTGGTTTTATTATAAAGCCGGTAGTGAAGTTGATTATTTAAGTCCAGGAAATTCTGAAGTTGTAAATGATGTAAATTGGGTTTCTTATAAACAACACTTTTTCTCTTCAGCTTTACTTAGTGAAACAGCTTTTAATAATGCTACACTTACTTCTACTGATTTGGTTAAAGACCAAAAGAAAGATACCATTTTCACTAAAGCTTATGAATTAAAAGCTCCTTTAGCTTTGAAAAATGGAGAATTAAATTATAACATGCAATGGTTTTATGGACCTACAGATTATAATTTACTTAAAACCTATAAAGGAACGGATTTAGATCAAACAGCAGATTTAGGTTGGGGTATATTCGGTACATTAAACCGTTATGTATTTTATCCAGTATTTAATATGCTTAAAGGTTTCATTGGTAACTATGGTCTAATCATTATTTTAATGACAATAGTAGTTAGAATTATAATGTCTCCTGTATTATACAAGTCATATTTATCAAGTGCTAAGATGAAAGTGATTCGTCCAGAGATGGAAGAAATCAACAAAAAGTATCCAGGTAAAGAAAATGCAATGAAGCGTCAACAAGAAATTATGGCTGTTCAGCGGAAAGCTGGAGTAAGTATGATGTCTGGTTGTATTCCTGCATTAATGCAAATGCCTGTTTTCTTTGCTTTATTTAAGTTTTTCCCAACCAACATTGACTTTAGACAAAAAAGTTTCTTATGGGCAAACGATTTATCATCTTATGATACTATTTATAAGTTACCTTTTGATATTCCTTGGTATGGTAATCATGTTAGTTTATTCCCTATACTAGCCTCAATAGCTATTTTCTTTTATATGAGAATGAACCAAAGTCAACAAGCAAACATGCAAGCTCCTCCGCAAGAAGGAATGCCTGACATGAGTAAAATGATGAAGTATATGATTTACTTCTCTCCTATTATGATGTTGTTTTTCTTTAATAACTATGCTAGTGGATTAAGTTTATATTACTTCATTTCTAACTTATTAACTATTGCAATTATGTTTGTAATTAAAAACTTTGTAATAGATGAAGCTAAGATTCATGCAAAAATTGAAGAAAACAAAAAACGTCCTGAAAAGAAAAAAAGTAAATTCCGTGAACGTTTAGATACAGCGATGAAGCAAGCTCAAGAACAACAAGCTGCTCAACAAAGAGGTAAAAACAAAAAATAATAGTAGTTTATAACTACACTATAATTTTACTACAGACCAGAAGATATTTAATTCTTCTGGTTTTTTTATGATTATAATATAAAAATCACCCATAAAGGGTGAGTAAGCTGAACAAAAAATAATGTAGTTTTAAGAATAATAATCTTTTAAAAATAAAATACCATGCTAGAAATCTTAAAACTTAACGGAGTTCAAAAATTAGAAAGAAAACAACAAAAGAGTATTAATGGTGGAGTTTGCCCTCAACAAGGAGAATATTGTGTTCCTGGAATACCAATTCATTGTATTACAGCTGATCCTTATCTTTGTATCAACAATAAATGGGTGAAATTATAAGCAAAAAAAGCCGATTAGAATTTATATACTAATCGGCTTACTATTTTTCAAATAAAATATCTATTCAATTACTAATTTTTTAGATATTCTTTCTTTTAATGTTTTAATCAATACAATATAAACACCTTTATCTAAAGCTTTAACATTAATAGAACTTTCTTTTTTCCATCTAGTTCTATACACTATTTTCCCATATTTATTAGTTATCTCTACCTCTACTCCTTCTAAACTTAAGTTACTCTTTAAATACACCTTTTCTCTTGAAGGATTAGGATAAAGCTGTACTAACTGAATTTTATCAGTGTTTAAATCCATCTCTTTTATCTTTTTCATATTTTCATTATGATTGTCATCAGAAACTTCATATTTTTTTTCTGCTATAAAATTATATTTCAACTTAGTTTTATCTTCACTCAACATGCTTTCCTCTTCATATATAAAGAAAACTTTATCTGTATAACTAATTTGAGAACAGTTAGTTCTTGATATATGCCTTACTAAATAATACATTCCATGCTGTACGTTTGGCACACTATAATTATGAGTTGGCGTAGTAGAATTTACTATTGTATGTAAACTCCAAGAAGAAAGGTTAGGATATGTATTTACAGTATTTTTAAAAACAATCCAATTACTTACAGCATTTGTAGATACTGTTGCACTTACATTAAGACTAGATGATCCATTAGTAGGTGAATTAATAGACCCGCTGAAATTAGAATTTACTACTCCGTTAAATGTATACGGTATTTTAAATACTTTCCTTTGTTCCTTCCAACTACAAGTAGAGGTCCATACACCATGCTTTACCATATAATATTTACCTCCAATATTAGGAACATTATACGAACCAGATATTGCATTTACATACCCCACTACACTAACAACATTAGCATCTGCAGTACTAAAACTATTCATTTCCGATATTACATACTGATGTGCTGTTCCATTTGGATTTACCCCACTATTAACAACATTAATAGACACTGTATTAGATGATTCATTACATGTAATACTTGTTGTAAATGCTGCATTCAAATTACACACTACTTTAGAAATACTTACATCATCAATTAAAATGGCTCTAGCATTATTGTTTCCCATCTTTTCAATAGGCCACATCTTTAATCTAATTTCAACTTTATCATAAATACTTGCTTCTCCTTGGCTTATTACAAATGTAGTTTTATACTCTTTCCATTGAAAATTAGTTACGCTTGGTGATGTATAAATAACCTTACTTTGCGTACAAGAATTACCTTTACGTAGCACCACTTCTACATTATAATAATTAACAGGATCAAAGAGTGGATTAGAAAGCATATAAAAGTTTTTAGCTCTTGCTAAATATAAAGACAAGTCATAACCTCCAGCTTGTAATGAGTTTTTTAATGTTCCTCTTATCCTCTCTTCACTTGCTGGGCTAGGTGGATAAATCGCTGTATATATTCCTGCATATCTATTTCTCCCTGATCTTTCTGGTAGTCCTGCTGATGTAGTAAATTTATTATTTGGCACCTTAATTTGAGCTGAAGGACTGTTTTTATCAAATAAATCTGAACTCGGAAATGTACTTTGAATATTAGAATTATAAGGAATACACTCCCCTTTATAATGACTCCAATAAGTTGCACGCTGAAGCTGCCCTTGATTATTAGGTATTGACCCTAGTTCAAAACTGGGATTTTCAACTAGATTTTGTGACATTCCTAATTGGGTAAAAAATATAGTTATTAAAAAGCATAAAATGCTTGACCTTTTATTGTTTTGATTCTTCATCTTTTAATTGTTTTTTTGGGATTAATCGTTAAATAGTACCTACTCTTTTTAGTAAAGGATTTTCGGTTTCCTCCATAATAATTAAAAATGATAATTACTCTAAAACTGAAATATTTACTTACAGCATAGTAATTGCACATTGTGTTTCCTAAAAATAGCCTTTGAAAAAAAATGAGGAAATAGTATAATTTCTTTGAAAAATTATTAATAACAACTAGTAGTTTTAAAGTTTTATTTCAAAAACTAGCAGTACATTCATTAGTAGTAGGAATCTCCTTTTTTATTGTTTAATCATAAAATATGAGTTCTCGAATGTAAAAACTTTAGTGCATCATTTGGTTAACTAGTTTCCCTATTAAGTGTTTTTCTTTCCAAATGAAACAAATACTCTTATAGTTTATATATAAAATGCTGATTTAAATAAACTAGAAAGGGCTTTAAAATAAACTCTCTCTATTTTTTTTAAAAAAAACTTCGAAATCATCATTTTTAACGTAATTAAAAAAATAAAAAACTTTATTTTTTTTAAAATTCTCTACTACAGAAAAACTATTCTAATGTTAAGTAATTGTTAATTTAACAACATAAGCACTCTTAATTTACATTTAAAATAGTAATCTTTTTTTAACTTCTAAAACTCTCTTTTTCTCAATGTTTACAATAGCAACACAGTTGCTTTAATAAATATAAGCACTTATTTTATACAATATAAAAACCTAAAAAACAAATACTTATGAATATTTTTAACATTTAATATTTTAGAAGATTTTATACTTTTGATTCAAATTAAAACCCTTCATTATGAAAAAATTAAACAATTTTTTTGTGAGTGCACTTTCAATTGCATTCTTAATTACTTCTTGTCAGAACGAAAATGTTTCTGACCAAAGCACACAAAATGTAGAACCTATAGCGAGTGAGGGAAAAATCATTCCAGGCCAATACATTGTTGTATTTAAAAACTCAACCATTAATCCAGCCTCAAGGGTATTGTCAAAATCACCTATTGTCGGTAGAAAAGCGAAAGCTAGTTCGGTAAGAAAAATTTCAGAAAACTCAATTTCAGAAATCAACCGTATACTTACAGATCATAAGGTTGATCAATCAAGAGTTTTGAATTATTACACTACCAAAATTTCTGGTATTGCCGTGAAATTAAACAAAGAAGAAGCTCTTGCTTTCTCGAAAGATGAAAACGTTGCTTCAATCGAGTTTGATCGTATTGTTGAAATACCAAAATTCGAAATTGAAGAAACTACTTCTTCAAATGGTTCACAAAGAATGGCTCAACAAACCCCTTGTGGTGTAAGTAGAGCTGGTGGTTTTGCAGATGGATCTGGAAAAAATCAATGGATTTGGGTAATTGATAGTGGTATTGACTTAGATCACCCAGATTTAAATGTTGTTACCAACACAACTTATGCAAAATCTTTTGTAGGTGGATCTGCAAATGACTGTAATGGACATGGTACACACGTAGCAGGAACTGCAGCTGCTAAAAACAATGGATTTGGTGTTGTTGGAGTTTCTGCAGGTGCTGCGGTAGTACCAGTACGTGTATTTGGTTGTAGCGGTGGTAGTAGTACATCTACCATTCTTGCAGGTATTAACCATGTTGGACAATATGACATTCCTGGTGATGTTGTAAACCTAAGTTTAGGTGGTTATTATGGTAGTGGCTGTTCTAATAGTTCTGCTTACAAAAGCGCTTTATTATCACTTTCAAACTCTGGAAGTTATATAGCTATTGCAGCAGGAAATGATAGTGATAATGCTGCATATTACAATCCTGCTTGTATAAGCGGAAGTAATATTTACACAGTTGCTTCTATGACTTGTAATCGTGGCTTTTCATCATTTTCTAATTACAACATGAATCCTATTGATGCTATTGCAACTGGAAGTAGTGTACGAAGCACTTATTTAAATGGTGGTTACGCTACCTTAAGTGGTACTTCAATGGCTTCTCCTCATGTTGCTGGTATTATGCATGCTAGAGGAAGAGGACCAAGATTTTCAGGTTCTGTAAGACATAGAGGTGAAAACTATCCTATTGCAGTAAGGTAATTTGTTACTAAGTTTATTTTGAATTAAATCCCACCTTTGAAGAAGAGCAAAGGTGGGTTTTTAATAATATCTCTTTCTATTAAAACAACACGCTAACTTTAAAAACCTCTTCATTAAATAGTTTTACATCTTTTCTTATTTAACAAAGCTTTAACTAAAGTGTATTAAACCATTATAGACCTTCGTTGTCTAAAGTTTTTATAAACTAATTCAATGAAAAAAATTACAATACTCTTAGTTTTTTTAAGTATCTCCCTTTATGCTCAAAAACCTAAAACAAAACGAAATATTCCTAAAGTAAGATTAACAGGAAAAATTATAGAAACAAAATCTAAGCAACCATTAGAATATGCCACAGTTGTTTTAACACACTTAAAAAACAAAAGAGTTACCGGTGGTGTAACTGATGTTAAAGGGAATTTTGATATTCAAATCCCTAAAGGAATGTATGCTATAAAAATTGAATTTATTGGCTTTAAAACTAAATCTCTTCCTAATAAAGAATTAACTCAAAATGTAAATTTAGGTACTATTACACTTAATGAAGATGCTGAAACTTTAGAAGAAGTTGAAATTATTGCAGAGAAATCTACTGTAGAAATACGCTTAGACAAAAAAATATACAATGTTGGAAAAGACATGACTGTTAAAGGTGGTAATGCTAGTGATGTTTTAGATAATGTACCATCTGTAAATGTTGATGTAGCTGGAGCAGTTAGCCTTCGTGGAAATGAAAATGTTCGTATTTTAATAGATGGAAAACCTTCAGCTTTAGTAGGTTTAAATGGAACAGATGCTTTACGTAATCTTCCTGCAGATGCTATTGAAAAAGTAGAAGTTATTACATCTCCTTCCGCTAGATATGATGCTGAAGGAACCGCAGGTATTTTAAATATTATTTTACGCAAAGGAAAAATAACCGGTTTTAATGGTTCTGTGAACTTAACAGTAGGAAATCCTGATATGCTTAGAATATCTCCTAATTTAAATTTCAGAACAAAAAAATTAAACATCTTTTCAAACTTAGGTTACTCATACAGAAAAGGCCCTGGTAATTCTCAAAGTTTTTTTACAAATTTTGAAAGTGACGGAACTGTTAAAGATTATAGGAATGAAGACAGGGTTTTTGACCGAAAAAATAACAACTACAATGGTTCATTAGGTCTTGAATACTACATATCTCAAAATAGTTCAATAACTGGTACTTATTTCTATAGAAAATCAAAAGGAGAAGATATTGCTACTAATATTACTAAAAACTTTGATATTAATAGAGATTTGATTTCTACAGAAAATAGAATTGAAAATGAAAATGAGGATGGTAAAGACAATCAATTTTCTATAAATTACACGAATAACTTTGATGGTAATGGTAAAAAACTAATTATGGATTTTCAGTATGGAGACAGCAAAGAAATAGAGGATTCTCCTGTGACAATCAACGATGTTTTATCTGAACAAAATTCACAAATTACAGAATCAAAAGATAAGCTTTTTCAAATAGACTATATATTACCTATCGGTGAAAATAGCCAAGTTGAACTTGGACATAAAACCACTTTACAAGATTTATATTCTGACTTCAAAGTTAGACTAAGACAACCTGATGGCTCTTTTGTTGAGAGTAGCTCTTCAAATGCAATAGATTTTAAACAAAATATATATGCCTTTTACGCACAGTACGGAAATAAAATTAACAAATTCTCTTATCTATTAGGTTTGCGTTCAGAAATTACAGACATTGATTTAAGAGTATTAACAACAAATCAGTTTTCTGATAAAAACTATACAGAATGGTTTCCTACTGTTAACCTTGGTTATGAATTAAATGACTCTGACAACCTTACCTTAGGATATAGTAGAAGGTTACGAAGACCTCGTCATTGGTTTTTAAATCCTTTTGAATCTCGTAGTTCTGCTACAAATGTATTTAGAGGTAACCCTGATATCAATCCTACTTTTACTAGCTCTTTCGATTTAGGATACACAACAAAAATTAGAAAGTTAACTTTAAACTCTTCTATTTATTACCAATACTCAACAGATATAATGCAAGGTGTATCAATTATAGAGGAACGAATTATTAATGGTACACCTACAAATGTTTTTGTTCGACAACCTGTAAACCTTAGTGACCAAAGTCGCTACGGTTTTGAACTAACAACTAACTATTCTCCTGCTAAATGGGCAAAATTATCAGCTACTTTTAACTATTTCAAATTTAAAACTGATGCCTTTTCTTATGTATATACAGCTCCAAACGGAAGTAAAATCACAACCAATTTAGAAGAAGTTAATAACAGCAGTTGGTTTACACGTTTTAATGCTCGAATTACATTACCTGCAAAAATTCAATGGCAAACACGTATCATGTTCCGTGGTCCACAAGAAACTGCTCAAAGTGAAAGAAAAGGTATGTTTGTAGCCAACCTATCATTTAGTAAAGATATTTTTAAAGAAAAAGCTTCTTTAGTTTTAAATGCAAGTGATTTATTTAATACTCGTAAGAGAGAAACAACTACCTATAATGGAGACAGAGCCAATCCTAGTAATATAATTGATGGTAGCTTTCAATGGAGAGAACGTCAAATATCTTTAAGTTTTACGTATCGTTTTAATCAAAAGAAAAAACGAGAACGTCCACAAAGAGGCAACGATAATGGCGGTGGTGGAGAATTTGGAGGATAATTTCTTTTAAATTTTAACACTAAAAAGAAACACGGAGAAACTATTTTTTTCCGTGTTTTTTTTTATAGTTGAAAACATTTAACCACTAAAAAAATAGATGTCTTACATCTAACACTAAACTGTCACCCTCATGTCTACTGTATTTCATTAAAAAAAATACTCATTCGCTATCTTTGCATTACAATTAATCTTAGAATCAAAACAACAATGGAGTACGAAGCTATCAATTTAAAAGACATCAAAAAAATGCGGTTAGAACGCCATTGGTCACAAGATCAACTAGCAGAAATGAGTGGCTTAAGCAAACGAACAATTCAACGAATTGAAAGTGGAGAAAATGCAGGGTTAGAATCAATAAAGTCATTAGCTGCTGTTTTTGAAATTAACATTACTAATTCTAATAAAAAAATTGAACAAATTAAACTAGAAGAAGAATACATTCAAAAAGTAAAAGGTTTTTATAAGCTTTTTTTTATTTCACTTTTAAGTTTAGTTCTACCTTTTATAATTGCAATTAATGATTCAAGCAATTGGCCTCTATTTTTATGGATACTCGCTTCTTGGTTAATTGTTTTAGGAATATACTCACTTAATTCTTTTGATTTTTTTGGAGAAGAATGGAAAAAGAAAATAATTAGTAAAAAGTTTAATAAGAACCAATAAAAGCTTAATTCAATTGTATACTAATATTCCATCTATACCAATTAAAAAAGCTCGTTCATGATGAACGAGCTTTTTTTATATTTTGTAAAAACTACCTACTTACCTTCAGCAGCTTTTTTAGCTTCTCTTTTTAATTTTATGTTTTCCCAGATAGTTCCACCAATCCAATAAGGAACTACAAATGTTAATAAGAAAATTAACAACCAAAATCCAGCTGTAAAAATAAACATAAATAAAACTAAACCTGAGAATTCTGAAAAATCTAACATTTGTTTTTTATTAAAATTGTTACGAGCTACAAAATTATAACTATTTTTCGTTACTAGCAATAAAATCTGATAAAAATCAACTACTAAATCTATTAGAATTTGTAATTTTGGTCATCATTAATTTTTAGCATTTTAAAAATCATTTACAAATGAAATACAGAATCGAAAAAGATACTATGGGACAGGTAGAAGTACCTGCTGATAAATATTGGGGAGCTCAAACCGAGCGTTCTCGTAATAATTTTAAAATCGGTCCTGCTGCGTCTATGCCTTTAGAAGTGGTATACGGATTTGCTTACTTAAAAAAAGCCGCAGCTTTTACAAACTGTGAATTAGGTGTATTGGCTCAAGAAAAAAGAGATTTAATAGCACAAGTATGTGATGAAATTTTAGAAGGTAAACACGACGATCAATTTCCTTTAGTAATTTGGCAAACAGGTTCAGGTACACAATCTAACATGAATGTGAATGAAGTTGTTGCAAATAGAGCGCATGAAATTGCAGGAAAAGTAATTGGTGAAGGAGAAAAAACAATCCAACCTAATGACGATGTAAATAAATCACAATCATCTAACGATACTTTCCCTACAGGAATGCATATCGCAGCTTACAAAAAGATTGTAGAAGTTACCATTCCTGGAGTGGAGCAATTACGTGATACTTTACAAGCAAAATCAGAGGCTTTTAAAGATGTTGTAAAAATTGGCCGTACTCACTTAATGGATGCTACTCCCCTAACCTTAGGACAAGAGTTTTCAGGGTATGTTGCTCAATTAAACTTCGGTTTAAAAGCATTAAAAAACTCATTAGCACATTTAGCTCAATTAGCTTTAGGTGGAACTGCTGTAGGTACAGGTTTAAATACTCCTGCTGGATACGATGTATTAGTAGCTAAATATATTGCTGAGTTTACCAAACTTCCTTTTATTACTGCTGAAAATAAGTTTGAGGCTTTGGCTGCACATGATGCTTTAGTTGAAACTCACGGATCTTTAAAACAATTAGCTGTTTCTTTAAACAAAATAGCAAATGATATTCGCTTAATGGCATCTGGACCTCGTTCAGGTATTGGAGAATTAATTATTCCTGCTAATGAACCTGGTTCTTCTATTATGCCTGGAAAAGTAAATCCAACCCAAGCTGAAGCTATTACTATGGTTTGTGCGCAAGTTATGGGGAATGATGTTGCCGTTACTGTTGGTGGAACTCAAGGTCATTACGAATTAAATGTTTTTAAACCAATGATGGCTGCTAACGTATTACAATCTGCTCAATTAATTGGAGATGCTTGTGTCTCTTTTGATGTTAATTGTGCTGCTGGTATTGAACCAAATCATTCTAGAATTACTGAATTAGTGAATAATTCATTAATGTTAGTTACTGCTTTAAATACAAAAATCGGGTATTATAAAGCTGCTGAAATCGCTAATACAGCACATCAAAATGGTACTACTTTAAAAGAAGAAGCTGTTCGTTTAGGATATGTAACCCCTGAACAATATGACGAATGGGTAAAACCTGAAGACATGACTGGAAGTTTAAAATAAACTTTTTAATAAACATATAAGTTTAAAAAGGTTGTAAATAAATTACAACCTTTTTTCATCTCTACTATTTAAATAATTTCAAAAAATGAATAAACACGAAGAATTTATGAGTGAAGCTGTAAAAGCAGCTTTAAGAGGAATGCAAAACAACGAAGGAGGACCATTTGGGTGTATTATTGTAAAAGACGGAGAAATTATAGGTCGTGGTAATAATAAAGTTACCTCAACAAATGACCCTACTGCTCATGCAGAAGTTACTGCTATTAGAAATGCATGTAAAAATTTAAGCTCTTTTCAACTAGAAGGCTGTATTATTTATACATCTTGTGAACCATGCCCTATGTGTTTAGGTGCTATTTATTGGGCTAGGCCTGAAAAAGTTTTTTATGGAAGTAATCAAGTAGATGCTGCAAACATTGGTTTTGATGATGAGTTTATTTACAAAGAAATTCCTTTACCTTATGAAAAACGTAGTATTCCGTTTGAACAAGTAGGCCGTGAAATAGCGCTAGAGCCTTTTGAAAAATGGACTGAAAAGCAAGATAAAACAGAATATTAAATTATGCTTTATCTAAAAACTCCACAACATTTTGTTGTGGAGTTTTTCATTTATAAAAATCATGTGTATTTTTTACTTAGTCTTTTCTTATTTCACAACTCTGACAAATTTCTTAATAGACATAGTTTTACTACATTTTCTTCTATACCCAAAATTAAAACGTTCATGATTTTTTTAAATTAACTACGCCATTTATTCCCTATTTTTAAAGGTATTTAACAATTTCACTAAGTAATAAACTAACTAACAATGACAAAACCTCTAAATGAAAAGTCATCTTCTTGCTGGAACTGCGATGGAGATATTACCTTAGTTACACAACGTCTTAAAGAGATGTTTGTAGAAATGGGACAAAAAACTAGAATTGAAAACGGTCAAAAACCTGCTGAAAGAGCTGTTTTCAGAAAGCAACATGGTATAGCCTATGGTCGTTTTGAAATAAATAAAAATATAGACGAGAAATTTAAAGTTGGAATATTTGCAGGAGATACTTATGAATGTGCCGTTCGCTTTTCAAGTGACACAGGACCAACATCTCCAGATTTACATTCTACCTTAGGGGTAGGTTTAAAATTATTTGGTGTTGACGGACCAAAATTACTAGGTGATGGAACTAATGCTGATTTCATTTTTCAAAATATTGATCGATTTTTTGCTCGTGATGCTAGTCAAATGTGCAGTTTTACTACTGCTGGTGTTATTGATCGTGACTATAGCTCTTATATTGGAAAACACCCTGAACTTGCTAGCATTTTACAAGCCATGACTAAAGAAGAAGCTAGTGTATTAAGCGCAAGTTATTGGGCAATTCTCCCTTTTAAATTAGGTGACTCTCAAATTGTAAAATATCGTTTGGTTCCTGATGATACTTATAAAGGAACCCCTTTTAATGATACAAATTATTTAGGCTTAGACCTGCAACAACGTTTAGTAAAAAAAGAAGCTACTTTTCGTTTTGAAATACAACTAAGAACCAATGACGCTACTATGCCATTGGATGATGCGCAAGTAGTTTGGAGTACAGAAGAGAGTCCATATATATGTATTGCTAAACTACATTTACCTCAGCAAGATGTTTCAAGTATTGGTCAAGCTGAATTTGGAAGTAATTTAGCGTTTAATATTTGGAGAACGTTACCACAACATGAACCATTAGGTTCTATTGCACAAGCAAGAAAAGTAGTATATGCTGCAAGTGCTGAAGCAAGACACCAAGCGAACGGACAGCAATTACACGAACCAAAAAGCATCAATCCAAATTTTGAAGGAAATACTGATGAAAACAGTGACTGCATTGTAAAAGCAGGTATCTATCCTCCTATTGGAGTTATGAGAGTTGGAAATAGCAAAGATGAATACTTTCTTGGGCCTTTAGTTGACAATCCTGAACCACAAACCGATCCGTATGCGTATAGAGATAAAACTGGTGCTTTAAAAAGACAAGCTGCTCAATTTAGAATTTATGGATTCAATGCAGCTGGTAAAGCTGTAAAAGAATTAACTGCAGAAAACTCTAACATTACATGGCATAGTCATTTATCAAATCAAAAATCTTCATGGTATCAATTCAACATTGCTTTAGATATTCCAGAAGCTGCAGATAGTCCTCCTTCTTTATTACGTAACATAGATGTAAAAGACAGAAACTCTTTATTAATAGATGGTGGTGCTAAATCTATTTCTGGAACAAACATTAAGGATGGTCCTTTTTTTGAAGGAGAATTTTTATCTAAAAAAGTGTATTTAGGGGAAATGCATACCGATGAAAAAGGTCGTTTAATTATGCTAGGTGGACATGGGAAATCAGAAAATATAAATGGAGATATTGCTATTACTTTTGCTAACAATGAAGGTTGGTATGATGACATTTCTGACGGACCTGTTACTGCCGAAGTTGAATATAATGGAAACAAGCTTATAGTAGATCCTGCTTGGGTTATTTGTGCACCACCTGATTATGCACCGATGCAAAAGTCAGTACGTACTATGTGGGATTTAATGCGTGATGTAGCTGTAAAATCTAAAATGTTAGTTCGTCCTACAAGACCGTCTTTCACTAAAGATATTTTACCTATTTTTCAACGTATGACTGATTTACAATGGGTAAATGCAGGTTTTGCCGGTGCTTTTGGATTTGGAGGACAATTTAACTACACCACTAACGAATGGATTAAACGATTAGGAAACCCATCTTCTGCATATATGGAAATGCGTAGAACAATTTCAAATAATTTCCGTCGATTTGATGTTACAAGTGCTGAAGCACCTCAATTATGGCCTTGGTTATATGGTGATGCTATTAGTATTCCGTCAACAGGTTCTGTTCGTCAACATGCCACATTATCAAATTTACAGTTAGAGTTTTTAGACCAATGGGTTAAAGGAGATTTTGATGCCGATTATATAGATATGACAGGATGCCCACACACACCAAAAGCTCAATCAATAGATGACTTACCTATAACTGAACAACCAGATATGCTTACCAAAGCTGCAATGGAGTTTTGTTTAGCTGATGCTTTTCATCCTGGATGTGAAATGACCTGGCCTATGCGTTCTTCAGGAATGTACATGGCTCCTTTCCGAATTAAACACGCTCCAAAAACACCTCCAGTTAATACTATGTATTATGGACCTATCATGAATAATGAAGTACTCCCTTTAGCTAAAGGACCTATTTTAGGGGGACAAGTAGCTGGTAGTATTACTCGTTGGATGGCTATTCCTTGGCAAACTGATACTGCAAGTTGTAGAGATGGTTATACCAGTGAATATGACCCATATTTACCAACATTTTGGCCTGCTAGAGTTCCTAATAATATTTTAAATGAAGAACGTTATGAAGAAGCTGTTGACACTAATCTATCTGAAGAAACTCGTATCCAAGCTTTTAATTACCGTACTGAATGGCTAGATAATCTTCCTTTAGATGGTGCATCTCCAACCTATACGAATCAAATTAACAGTATGGTTAAATATTTTGATAAACTAGCAGTTGTTCAAAAACGTCCTGGAGTAACTCATGATCCTAATTTCCCTAAAGAAATGCAAGTTGGAATTACACCTACTCCTGAGCAAGAAGCTACATTATTAAAAGCTACTCTAGCAGATTTAGATACTATTTTAAATAGTAGTCATACTTTAAATGATGCTACTAAAAATATACTAAACGCAGCAGTAGATAAACTTTCTCATGACAACCTTTTAAACGAACAATTCTTATTAGAAGGAGCTAAAGGTGAATTACTAACGTTAGTAGAAGATGAATTAACAAAAGATTTTACTCCATCTTCAAACGTTACTAACACCATTAATCTTATTGCTTCTAAATTACATACAATGAAACAATCAGACTCACATCAGCAAGAAGTTTCTAAAAAAGTAGAAGTAGGTATTCCTGAAAAAATGACACGTTTTTCAAGATATACTCCTAAATAAATTACTTTTATAATTATTCAATAAACACAATCTTGTAAAAGTATTACAAGGTTGTGTTTAAAAGTAAATTAAATATTAACTCTTTTAACACTCACTTTGTGAGAAAAACAGATATACTTATTATTGGCGGAGGTATTGCGGGTTGCATTGCTGCAATCTCCTTAGCTAAGGATTATAATGTTACTTTAATAGACAAACAAATAACTCCTTCTGATCGAATTGGTGAATCATTAGCTCCTGCTGCCCAAAGAATTTTAAAGAAACTAGATCTTTTAGAAAATGAATCAGATGAATTTAAACAAACATTATTTAGTAATAACCTTGGTATGCAATCATACTGGGGAAGCAATCAACTTCATATTGTAGATCATCTTAAAAATCCTGATGGGTTTTCTAAAAGCTTAGATAGGGCAAAATTTGAAACATACCTCAGAAAAAAAGCATTAGACAGAGGTGTTCTTTGTTTATGGGGAATACGTCTTTTTAATAGCGTTTACGAAGAAAATATATGGAGAGTAACCGGTAAATCTGATAATTTAAAAAACAGAACTACTCATGTTATTGAAGCAAGTTTTGTTATAGATGCTACAGGAAGACAATCTCACTTTGCAAAAAGTATAGGAATTAAACGAGTTCAATATGATAAATTAATTTCATGTTGGATAAGTATACCTAATACAAATATAAATACTATGAGTACTATTCTTGCTGAACAACAAGGTTGGTGGTATAGTGCAGTTTTACCTAATAATACCAGAATTATTTCTTTTCAAACTGATTCAGATATCATAGATAAAGCGATACTTAAAAATTCTGAATCTTTTTTAGCACTTCTTAAAACGAATCAAGTAATACATTCGTTAATACCTAAAAATAAAAAAGATATTACTTTTCATGGAACTGTTAGTGCTAATTCAACACGTTTAGAACAGGTTTCTGGTAAACAATGGATTGCTTTAGGAGATGCAGCTATTAGCTTTGACCCTTTATCTTCTCAAGGTATGTTTAATGCAATGGCTAATGCTATGCAAGTTAAGGAACTACTAACAAATTTTAATATTATTAATGATTTTAGCTTAGCTAAAATGGAAAACTTCAACAATACTTATTCAAATCAAATAGAGCATGTGTGGAGTCACTATTTAAAGCATAAAAATTTATTTTATAAAGCAGAAGCAAGATGGAAAGAAAGTACTTTTTGGAAAAGGAGAAACTCCTAACCTTTTATTAAATTAAAACTAGGCCTTTAAAAAAAGAAAGTTTAATTAGAATGTTTATTTAGCCATGAGATTACATTTTTATTAAAAAAAGCTGCGACATTTAACTTTTGTTCAACAAAACCAATAATGTTTTCATTTCCTCCATGATGAACTCCAATTACAAAATATCCATCTTCATCTTTATACCATAAAGGAGTTCCGCTATCTCCTTGACAAGTATACATTGGATACCCAATAATTGTATTTCTATCATTAATTTTTATAGTAGAATACAATGCATTTTTCTCTATTAATTCTCCTTTAGAATCACATGGGAATCCTGTTAAGTGTAACCTTTTATTATTTAATTCGTAATTATTTAAATACTTAAAAAAAGTTACATTCCTAACATATTTATTAGGGTTTGTAATTTTAATAATTGCAATATCATTTTCAACTCCCTTATTTTTTTCTTTATATAAAAAAACCTTAAAATCTTTTTTCTTTAAAACAATATTTTCTCCTCCTATACTATAAGATATTTTAGTAATACCTTTATTAATGATATTATGTTTAGCTGTTACAATGATATTTTCTTTAATAAAAGAACCTGTTCCACTAAATCCGTCATGAAAAAAATGATACCATCTCTTAACAGTAAACTTTATAATTGAGTTATAAGGATCTGTTTTTTTTACATTACTATCCAATATCACTCTATTTCCTTTCCACTCCTCTTTACCAGTACAAATACAATTTTGAGCTGTTATACGTGTATTTATACAAAACACTATAAATACCAATAAATAAAAATTCACCTTCATCTGTTTACTCTATTATAAAAATTTACAATGCAATTTATTTATTATTATTTACTTTTAAATACTTAGTACTAGCGATATTTCAAAAGCCAGTAACTTTAAACATTATAACAAAAAACAAACCTCCTCAACCATGTATTTAGTTGGGGAGGTTTTGTAAAGTCAATCTTAAAAACTTTACTTCAATCTATTCTCTATAAACTCTTTTACTTCCTGTTTCGCTTTTAGCATTTCAACTTCATCAGATGTTTTTCCTTCTGCTCTTTTTATAAATGAATCGAACAGGTGACTCATATAAATTGGTGAAGTATCACTAGTATAACTTACAGCATTATGACAGCTAAAGCAATTAGCTAATGTATTTACATTAACATCTTTTAAACTACTTTTAAAAGTTTGTGTGTAAGTTTCCATTGTAACATTTGCACAATTTAAAGAACCTCTCGCTACTGATCCAGGTGTCCCGCTTCCTACACTATATTTTAACTTCACTAATAATTCAGCTTGTTGTTTTGATGATAATCCATCAGTATCAACCCAAATAGAACCGTTATAAAAATAATTTGCCCATACATCTTTTAAATTCTTTTTTACACAATTGTTAATATTTACTATGTTTTCGAAATTTACAGACTCTTCTTGACTTGTTTTCATAAATCCTCCTGTAGAATCTCTAGGTACACCAAACTTAAAAATATCGTATACTTTATATAATGTTGATGCTTGTTTTTTAATCGTATCCCAATAAATACCATTAATTCCTGTGGTACTACCTTTAGCAAATAATAACTTATCTGAAGATGAACTTGCTTTATCTTCTTTCCAATTATAATTTGGTGCTAAATCATAATTCTCAAAAGTTGCCCAAATAAATTCAGGATGGTTTTCTACTACTCCAACAACATGCATTCCTAATAAAGCCACTTCTTTATTGGTAAAATTCCCTTTTCCATCATCTACAGCTCCAACCGTTGTAAAATAATTAGCACGTTTATTTACAGGAATTGCATCAATAGAAGTCCAAGAAACTTTTAACTCTAATGATCCAACTGGAAAAGATGATAAATTATCTTTAGCTAATGTTCCATTTAAAATAGAGTCTTTAAATTTTTCAGCTGCGTTTTTTAATGTTGGTGAAACATGAATTGAATAAAAAACTGTCTCTTCTTTGTTATGTGCATTATTATATGCTGGATTTGTTCTTAAAATTCCTGATGAACCAGCTTGTGCAGTATCTTCTAAAACCACAGATGCTCCAGGCACTGGTGTTACACTTCCCAAGTGAGAATCTACTTGATACATTTTTTTTGGGTTTAAAAATAATGGTAAAGTATCTCCAACATACAATGGAACTTCCTTTCCATCTAATTTTACTAGCAATTTCTCTATTTGATATTCAGGTTTTGTTACCCATAAAAACTTTTGCCATGACCATTGATGAAAAATAGCATTTGTAGTACTTATTGTATCAAACGGACTGCCTATTCCCTCTTCTGGAGCAGGTGTTTGAGAATGTGGAAACCAATTGCTTTCACACAAGCTTTCTATTTCTAACTTATTATAAGCTACTTCAGTTTTTACTTTTATTTGTTCTTTTTCTTTCTTTTTACAAGAATTTAAAAACATCATACTCAACATAAGTAACGTTCCTAAAGCTAGTTTAAATGATAATTTCATGATTGATTAGTTTTTGATTGTTAAACAAAGTTCTAAATTTTAACAACCTTTTATTAAAAAAATGTCATGAAACCCTAAATTACAGTTATAAAAAGAGTTATTTTAATATCAAGTGTATAAATAGTTACCTTTTGAAAGTAAAAAAGTTGCTTACATAGTATCATAAGCAACTCTCTTAGTATTACATAACTTTATAAAATCGATTTTAATTATTCATATAAAAAATATTTCATTGATCTAGTTTTCCTGATAATGATGACACCTGTAATTCCAATCTTTTTATTTCTCTTAATACCGCATTTTTATCCATTTGTAACCATGCAAAAATTTTCAACATGCTAACTCCTAATAAGAATACAACTGAACCTAACGCCCATTTTATTAACTCTTTTGTTTCTTCTGATTCAAAAAAATGAATAGTACAATACACAAACAACCCAAAAAACACAAGAGTCATAATGTTCATTAAATACATAATCCATTTATTTTTTCCTTGAAAAAGCCCTCCCACCATTTGAAACATATTTTGTTCCTCTAACTCTTCATAAAATTTAGCTTCTTCTTCTGATAATGTTTCCTTTATTAATTTATCTATATCTTCTATATTATTCATAATTTATATGTTTTAAAATTGTTTTTAATTTCTCTCTTGCATGAAACAATCTAGATTTAGTAGTTCCTACAGAGATATTTATTAATTCGCTAATTTCATTTAAAGAATAATTTTGTGTGTAAAAAAGTTGTATCACTATTTTTTGATTTTCGGGTAACTTTTGAATCCCTTCTCTTAATCTTTTCTTATAAATAGATTCTTTGTTTTCAGCTCCCTCAGTACAAATATTTACCGTATTATCTTTATAATATTTCTCTAATTTTAACTTTCTTTTTTTATTTAAACGTAAATAATCTATAGCTTTTCTTTTTACAATACTAATAGCCCAGCTTTTAAACTTATCTGGTTCCTCTAAATTTTCTATTTTCTTTAAAATCACCTTCCAACTTTCTTGAGCTATATCTTTTGCTACATCAGCATCTTTAACATACCAAAAAGCTAGTTTACAAAATTGTAAATGCCATTTTTTGACCAAAAAAGAAAATGCTTCTTTCTTTCCTGATTTATAGGCCAACACTAATTCTTTATCTGATGAATTATTATTATTTTTCATAATCGATTACAATACATAGACGCCCAAAAAGTTAAAAGGTTCAATTTAATTTTAAAAATAATAATTAATGTTTATGTTTAAAGTACTTCAAACAATATCTTTTCCTAATTTTGCAAACCATAAAATATTTACAATGCCACGTAGAGAACGAAATAAATTTGTTAAAAAAAATCAGGATTTAGAAATATTAATTGAAGATTATGCTTTTGGAGGAAAAGGAATTGGTCGAATTCGTTCTGATGAAGGAGTTTTTGTAGTCTTTATTCCTAATACCTTGCCTGGTCAATTGGTAAAAGCACGTGTTGTGAAATCTAAAAAAAACTATGCGGAATGTAAGTTAATTGAAGTTTTAAAACCTTCAGATAATGAAATAGAAGTTCCATATCAAGATATTCCTGGGGCTCCTTACATTCAATTACCTATAAATTTACAACACCAGTACAAAAAAGAAAGTACACTATCTCTTTTTAAACGTATTGGTAAAGTTTCTAACATAGAAGATTTATTTGATGAATTTATAGCTTCTCCAAACGTATTTCATTACCGTAACAAAATGGAATATGGTTTTTCGGCAATTGGTTATGATCGAAAGAACAAAACTGATATAGATGAATTTACATTAGGTTTTAAACGTCGTGGTACTTGGTGGATGGGTGATAATTTAGACAAAGATTCTGGCTTATTCGATAAACTGGTTGAAGACAATCTAAAAAGTATTAGAGAATATTGCCAAGAAACTAATTTAGCTCCTTGGCATGGCCCAAAAAAAGAAGGTTTTTTCAGATACTTTGTAGTTCGCAAATCATACAAAACTGATGAATTGCTATTTAACTTAGTTACTACATCTTACGATTTACCCAAATTTGATTTGCAAAAATTCGCTCAATTTTTAAAAGATATTTTCGGAGAACGTTTAGCTGGATTATTACATACAATAAATGATGAAGTTGGAGATAGAACAATTGCCACTTCTGGAAGTATTGACTTGGTATATGGAAAAGAGAAAATAGTAGAAGAGTTACTTGGATTAAATTTTGAAATTAGCATGAAAAGCTTTTTTCAAACAAATCCAAAATCTGCTGAAAAATTATATACTAAAGTAGTTGATTATGCTTTAGAAAACAAAGAAGCTATTGACAATACTGTGGTTATGGATTTATTTTGTGGTACAGGTACCATAGGACAAATTATAGCTTCAAATTCTAAAAATGCAAAAATTGTAGGAGTTGATATTGTAGCTTCTGCAATTGAAGATGCTAAAAAGAATGCTAAAAGAAATAACATAGAAGGCTTACAGTTTTATGCTGCTGATGTTGGTAAATTCTTATACGAACATCCTCAATATAAAAATAAAATAAGAACCATTATTTTAGATCCTGCACGTGCTGGAATTGCACCAAAAACACTTAAAAAAATCATAAATTTAAATGCAGAAAGAATGGTTTATGTATCTTGTAACCCAGCAACACAAGCTCGTGATACTGAAGAACTAATGAAAGCTGGATACCAGCTTAAAAAAATTAGTTTGGTAGATCAGTTTCCACACACAGCACATATAGAAACTGTTGTTTTATTTGAAAAATAAATTTAAATGAAAAAATACATCTACATTATAATTATAAGTTTTATGGGACTTTCTTCTTGTGAAAAAGATGATTTCTGTACTCAAAATCCTGTAACGCCTAGTTTAATATTACGTTTTCATGATAAAGATGATGTTACAAAGAAAAAAAGTGTAGAACGTTTTTCTATAATTGCTGTTGGAAAAACCGATAGTCTTTTTGTAGACAGAAATACTGATTCTATTGCTATTCCTTTAAATGGACTAGATACCAAAACGGTATATACTTTAAAAATGAATGATGTAGATAATATAAAAACAAACAATAAAATAGCTACTTTAACTATTAATTATACTACAGAAGAAGAATACATTTCTCGTTCATGTGGTTATCGATTTATTTTTAAAGATATTACTTTAACGAGCTCAACACCTTCTTGGATAAATAGTTTATCTACTAAAGATGTTTCTATTATAAACAATCAAATTAAAGCACATGTACAAGTATTTCATTAGTTTTTGTTTAGTTTTTGTTTTTACGAATACCTACTCTCAAAAAAAACAAAAAAAAACAGTAAAAAAAGATACTATAACGTACAAAACTGGGTATGGATTACGTATTGGTGTAGATTTAAGCAAACCAACACTCTCTTTCGTTGATAAAAGCTATAGCGGATTAGAACTTGTTGGTGATTATAGAATTACAAAAAAATGGTATGTTGCTACAGAATTAGGGTATGAAAAAGAAATTAGTTTTGAAGATTTTACAAACTCTACCTCTAAAGGAAGCTATATAAAAATTGGCGCAAATTATAATGCTTATCAAAATTGGCTGGATATGAATAATGAAATTTATATTGGAGCTAGATACGGATTTGCTTTATTTGATCAAACTTTAAATAGTTACACACCAAATGTTACTAATGGTTCAACTACTCCATATTTTCCTGCAAATACAATAAACACTCCAGTAACTGATACTGGTTTAACAGCGCATTGGACAGAAATTCAGCTAGGAATAAAGGTAGAAACTTTTAAAAATTTATTTTTTAGCGCAGGTTTCTCTTATAAAATTTTATTAAGCGTTGATGATCAAAAGAATTTCAAAACATTATATGCTCCAGGTTTCAATAGAGTTTTTGAAAATAATACAGGTTTTGGTTTTAACTATACAATTTCTTACCTAATACCTTTTGTTAATAAGTAATTTATTAGCATACGCTTGATTTTACTACCTTTACAAAGTAAAAAAGTTAAACTTATTAACAATGAATAAAATCCCTAGCGTAAATTTAGAAGACTTTTTATCTAACGATGAAACTCGTAAACAAAAGTTTATTGATGAAATAGGACACGCTTATGAAAACATTGGTTTTGTAGCCTTAAAAGGACACTTTTTAAATGATAAACTGGTTGAAGATTTATATGCAGAAATTAAAAACTTCTTTGAACTACCAGTAGCAACAAAACAAAAATACGAAGTACCTGGAATTGGAGGTCAAAGAGGCTATGTTTCTTTTGGAAAAGAATCTGCTAAAGGAAAAAAAGAAGGTGATTTAAAAGAGTTTTGGCATTTTGGTCAATATGTTGAAGACAATCCAAAATTAGAAAAAGAATATCCTGAAAATGTTAATGTAGAAGAGCTTCCTAACTTTAATGAAGTAGGAAAAAAAACATATCAAATGCTTGAAAAAACAGCTAAATATGTACTTCGTTCATTAGCTTTACATTTAGGACTAGAAGAAACGTATTTTGATCAATATATCAAAAACGGGAACAGTATTTTACGTCCAATACACTACCCTCCTATTCAAGAAGAGCCAAAAGGAGCTGTTAGAGCTGCTGCTCATGGTGACATTAATTTAATTACATTATTAATGGGATCTCATGGTAAAGGCTTACAAGTACAAAATCACAAAGGAGAATGGATTGACGCTATTGCAGAACCAAATGAATTAATGATTAATGTTGGTGACATGTTATCTCGACATAGTAATAATAAATTAAAATCAACCATTCACCGTGTTGTAAATCCGCCAAAAGAAATGTGGGGTACTTCTCGTTATTCGATACCATTTTTTATGCATCCTATTTCAGAGATGAAACTAGATGTATTAGATAACTGTATTGATGATAACAATCCAAAACAATTTGAAGATATTACTGCTGGTGATTTTTTAAACGAACGGTTGCGTGAGTTAGGATTAATAAAGTAATAATGGATATACAAGATCAACTTAAAAACCTGTTTCCTGATCATAAATTTGAGGAAAAACCTGTTGAAGAAAAACCTGATGTTTGGCTACAAGAAGAACCCATACTTTGTAAATATGAAAAACGTAAAGGTAAACCTATTACTATTTTAGATGGTTATAATGGAGCTACAAGCGACTTTAAAAAACTAGCTAAAGAAATTAAAACTAAACTAAGTGTTGGTGGTAGTTATAAGGATGATAAAATAATAATCCAAGGAGATTACAGGAATGAAATAATGGAAATTTTAAAAGCCAAAGGCTTTAAAGTAAAAAGAGTTGGAGGTTAAACAAAAATGCTGAGAAAAAAAGTTTCTCAGCATTTTTGTTTTTACATTTTTTGTTATATCATTACAAAGTGTTAAAAATCATTTAATTAATAATAACGGCAAAAAATAAACGTTTATTATATATTATTAAGAAATATTATCAATTATCCCCAATAATTATGGCATCTTCTATATTACACATTACAAACGGAGACAGTACTACCCAAGTATTAAATAAACTAAATTTTAATGGATCAATAATTACATGGCGTGAGATGTTATGTGAAGGAAAAACATCTATTGACGTTGGTAGTGAGAACTTTTGGAAAACTCGCTTTGATTTTTTAAAATCTTCTTATAAAGTTTCAAAAAAAACTTTTATTGATTACACCTTAAAAGAATACAGAAATCTTTGTAATCAAAAACAACAAGATGAAATTGTATTATGGTTTGAATATGATTTATTCTGCCAAGTAAATATGCTTGCTGTTATAAGTTGGTTAAAACGTTACAGAAAAGGAAGAAAAATATCATTAGTTTGTAGTGGTGAAATAGAAGGTAAAAAAGGATTATTTGGTTTAGGTCAATTAACAAATACTGAATTAAAAGAACATTATAATAAAAGAGTAGTATTAACTCAAGATGATATTGAGTATGCTGATTATATTTGGCAATTATATTGTTCAGACAGTCCCCTACGTTTAGAAACAGTTCATCAATACAACCCTATGTCACCTTTTGTATATCTTGAAGCTGCTATTAAAGCACATATTCAAAGGTTTCCTTCAATTAAAAATGGATTAAATAAAATTGAAAACTCTATTTTAGAAATTGCCAATCAGCAACATTTTAAAAATAAAAATGAATTAGTTGGCTCAATTTTGGCTTCACAAGAAGTATATGGATTTGGTGATACTCAATACTTTAACAAACTGCAACAATTAAAAAAACTGTTCACTTCCTTTGACCCCGTTAAACTAAGTAAAATGGGAAAAAAAGTATTAAATGACCAAGTAAATTACTATGGTCAAATACGTTCTGATTTTTCGTATCTTGGCGGTTCTAAAAAATATAGCTACTTGTATATAAACAATACCAACAAGCTATTAAAAATAACATCATAAATGAGCATACAACATTCTGAACTAATATTAAATTCAGACGGAAGTATTTATCACTTAAATTTAAGACCCGAACATATTGCTACTGACATTATTTTTGTTGGTGATCAATATAGAGTAGATAAAGTAACAAAACATTTTGACAGTATTGAATTCACTACTCAAAAACGTGAATTCAAAACAACTACTGGAACCTATAAAAATAAACGTTTAACAGTTATTTCAACAGGTATTGGTCCTGATAATATTGATATTGTTTTAAATGAGTTAGACGCTATCGTTAATATAGATTTAGAAACACGTCAAATAAAAAAAGAACATACTTCTTTAAATATAACTCGAATAGGAACCTCAGGGTCTTTACAAAATGATATACCTGTTGATAGTATTTTATTAAGCTCTCATGCTTTGGATTTAAATGGAATGTTACATTCTTATCAAATTGATAAAATTACAACACCAGAAATAGAGAAAGCTTTTATTAACCATACCAATTGGTCTGATAAAAAAGCAACACCTATTATTATTGAAAATGGGAAGTCATTAGAACAAAAACTATATTCTAATTCTATTTATAAAGGAATCACTGCAACTGCAGGTGGATTTTATGGACCTCAAGGAAGAGTCCTTAGGTTAGGTTTACAAGACGCTAATTTAAATACTAAAATTGATAGCTTTAACTATAACAATAATAGAATTACAAACTTAGAAATGGAAACTTCAGCAATTTACGGATTATCGAAGTTGTTAGGTCATAACGCTATTTCTATGAATGCAATTATAGCAAATAGAGCTACCGGTACTTTTAGTAAAAACCCTAGCCAAATAATTGAAGATTTAATTATCTATACGTTAAACAAATTAGTAGAGTAAATGCTTAATTTAAAAGTTGGTGGTGTACCGGAACATTTTAATTACCCATGGTACATTACATTAAAAAATAAAGAATACACAAAGCATAATATAAATTTGCGTTGGAAAGATTATCCAGGTGGTACTGGAGAAATGTGTAAAGCTTTACGTTCTGGAGAAGTTGATATTGCAATTGTACTTACTGAAGGAATCATTAAAGATATTATAAATGGTAATCCTTCTAAAATTACCCAAACTTATGTAAAAAGCCCTTTGATTTGGGGAATTCATGTTGGCGCAAAATCTAATTTTAAAGAAATTCGAGATTTAGAACACGCTACCGTTGCTATAAGTCGATTCGGATCTGGCTCTCACTTAATGGCAATTGTGAATGCACATAACAATGGGTGGGATATTGATAAATTAAAATTTAAAGTAGTTGGAAACTTACAAGGAGGTATTGATGCTTTAACCAATGAAGAGGCTGATTATTTTATGTGGGAACACTTTACTACAAAACCTTTGGTTGACAGTAATATTTTTAGGCGCTTAGGAGATTGTCCAACACCTTGGCCTTGTTTTGTTATTGCTGTTCGTGATGAAATTTTAGAAAACAATTTTGAAGAAGTAAAAAAAGTTTTAAATATTATAAACTCTTGTACTGAAGACTTCAAAAGCATCCAGAATATTGACAAAACACTAGCTATCAGATACGAACAACAAGAAAAAGACATAAAAGAGTGGCTTTCTATAACTGAATGGAATGATGGAAAACCTGCTTCAAAAAACTTAATTACACGTATACAAAATAAAATGGTAGCCTTTAACGTTATTGAAACGAAAGAAGATTCTGGTAAATTAATCAAAAATATGTATATTTGATTTTTAAAATATTAAAAATGAAAAAAGTAGTATTTATTGCAATTTGTATAGTTAGTTTATTAGGTTTTTCTTCTTGTGGTAGCACAAGCCCTTGTGGTTTAGCTAAAACTGATCAAACAAAACAAAACTCTCATCAACAAGAGATTGTAGTTGCTGAAGCAACTGCCGAATAGTTGATTTCTTTATTCAAATTCAATAAATCCGCTTTTTAAGCGGATTTTTTATTTGGTATTATGAACAGAAATTAATTTTTCTTCTTTAACATTGGAACGAACTTAAAATCTCCTAATTCATGTTTTTCAAACTCTTTAGGTGATTTACGTATAAACAATGTCATTACTTGTTCAGTATCACCAACAGGAATTAGCAGCATTCCTCCTACTTTAATTTGTCCTAATAAAGCTTTAGGTACAAAAGGAGCCCCTGCTGTAACAATAATTTTATCAAAAGGAGCTTGTTCTGGTAATCCCTTATAACCATCTCCAAAAATAAATCGTTTAGGTCTATACCCTAATTTAGGTAAAAATAATGATGTTTTTTTAAACAATTCGTGTTGACGTTCTATAGAATACACCTCAGCTTTTAACTCTAATAAAACAGCAGTTTGATAACCTGACCCTGTACCAATCTCTAATACTTTGTCACCTTCTTTAATTGCTAACGTTTGTGATTGAAAAGCAACTGTATATGGATGAGAAATAGTTTGTTCTGCTGCTATTGGAAATGCTTTATCTTGATACGCATGCGCTTCAAAGCTACTATCTATAAATAAGTGCCTAGGAATTTTACGAACAGCCTTTAAAACTTTTTCGTCTGTAATTCCTTTTGCTTCTAAAACGTTTGCTAATTGGTTTCTAAGTCCTTGGTGTTTGGTAGTATCTCTCACTAATATCCTAATTTCAGTGGGCTAAAAATAGTAATAAATATCTTTAAAAGTGTATCTTTGTTAGCGTTGATTTTTTTCCAAAAATCACTAACTAAAAATAACACTTTCATTACGAGGATACAACCCATAAAAATAATTATTAAAAAGATTGTTTTTATCTTCTAAGTAATAAAAATAAATATAAAATATGTTAAAAGCTGGAGTTTTAGGAGCAGGTCATTTAGGTAAAATACACTTGCGTTTATTACAACAATCAGAGAAATATGAATTAATAGGATTTTATGATCCTTTTACTGAAAATGCACAAAAAGTTGCTAAAGAATTTGGATATACCCTATTCAACTCTATAGCTGAACTTATAGATGCTGTAGATGTTGTAGATATTGTAACACCTACTCTTTCACATTTTGACTGCGCACGACAAGCCATTGAAAAAGGAAAACATATTTTTATTGAAAAACCTATAACCAATACAGTATTGGAAGCTGAATCTATAAGAACTTTAGCTAGTCAATTTCATGTAAAAGGACAAGTGGGTCATGTTGAACGTTTCAATCCTGCATTTACTGCTGTAAAAGACATGATTGATACTCCAATGTTTATTGAAACTCATAGATTAGCTGAATTTAACCCAAGAGGTACTGATGTTCCTGTTGTTTTAGATTTAATGATTCATGATATTGATGTTATTTTATCTGTTGTAAAATCAACTGTAAAAAATGTGCATGCAAGTGGTGTTTCTGTAATTTCAGACACTCCAGATATAGCAAATGCTCGAATTGAATTTGAGAATGGATGTGTTGCTAATTTAACTGCTAGTAGAATATCTATGAAAAACATGCGTAAATCTCGCTTTTTTCAAAAAGACGCTTATATTTCTGTTAATTTTTTAGAGAAAAAGTCTGAAGTAGTTAGAATGAAAGATGTACCAGAAAAACCAGATGAGTTTGCTATGATTTTACAAAACGCAGAAGGTGTTAAAAAGCAAATTTATTTTGATAATCCTGAAGTAACAGAAAATAACGCGATTTTAGATGAGTTAGAGTCTTTTGCTGATGCTATTAACAATAACACTACCCCTATTGTTTCTTTACGTCAAGGTACTGAAGCTTTACGTGTAGCACAAATGATTATTGACTGCTTTTAATCCCTCATACTAAGTAAAAACATTCAAGACAAACAAACGAAATTAAAATAAATTATTCAACTGAATAAAAACAAACTACAACACATGAAAAACATAGCCGTAATTGGAGCTGGAACAATGGGAAATGGAATTGCACATACTTTTGCGCAATTTGGATATAATGTACAATTAATTGATATTTCACAAACTGCTTTAGATAAAGGTTTAGCAACTATTACTAAGAATTTAGAAAGGATGGTAGCTAAAGAAAGAATTTCAGAAGATGATAAAAATAATACATTAAACAACATCACTACTTTTACAAGTATACAAGATGGTGTTAAAAATGTAGATTTAGTAGTTGAAGCTGCCACTGAAAACGTTGATTTAAAATTAAAAATTTTCAAAGACATTGACGCAGCTTGTGGTTCTGACACTATTTTAGCTACAAATACTTCTTCTATTTCTATTACACAAATAGCAGCTGTAACTAGCAGGCCAGAAAAAGTTATTGGTATGCACTTTATGAATCCTGTACCAATTATGAAGTTAGTTGAAATTATAAGAGGATATAATACAACTAATGAGGTTATGGAGGTTATTGTTGATTTAACTAAAAAAATCAAAAAAGTTCCTGTTGAAGTTAATGATTATCCTGGTTTTGTAGCTAATCGTATATTAATGCCAATGATTAATGAATCAATTGAAACTCTTTATAATGGAGTTGCTGGTGTTTCTGAAATTGATACTGTAATGAAACTTGGAATGGCACATCCTATGGGACCTTTACAATTGGCTGATTTTATTGGTTTAGATGTATGTTTATCTATTTTAAATGTAATGTACGATGGGTTTAAGAATCCTAAATATGCCCCTTGCCCACTATTAGTAAATATGGTTATGGCTGGAAAACTAGGTATTAAATCTGGAGAAGGTTTCTATGACTATAGTGAAAGTAGAAAAGCTGAAAAAGTAGCAAAGCAATTTTCATAATTCATAACTTATTTTTATGATATCTCAAAGATTAAAAGCTTTAAGAAACTATATGGCGTCTAAGAAATTAGACGCTTTTATAATTCCATCAACAGATCCTCATCAATCTGAATATGTGGCTAACCACTGGAAGTTACGTGAATATTTTTCAGGTTTTACAGGATCAGCAGGTACACTAGTGGTAACTAAAGATATTGCTGGTTTATGGACGGATTCTCGTTATTTTTTACAATTTGAAGATGAATGTAATGATAGTGAAGTAATACTTTGTAAACAGTCTATTCCTCATGCTCCAGAACATGTTGAATGGATTTGTAACCTACTTAATGAAAACACCATAATTGGTGTTGACTATCGTCAATTTTCAAAGTCTCAAATAAATTACATACTAAGCTTTACCTCTACTAAAAATATTCAGCTACAAAACGAACCAAAATTCACTGATGGTATTTGGACAGACAGGCTGGCTTTACCTAATTTCCCTGTAGATGTCCATCCTATAGAGTTTTCAGGAGAAACTACTGCTTCGAAAATTGATAAAGTTCAAACTGAAATAAAAAATCAAGATGCGCAATACTATCTATTTTCTTCTTTAGATGAAATAGCTTGGCTATTTAATATTCGCTCAAGCGATGTAGATTTTACACCATTAGTAACAGCTTATGCTTTGGTAGGTGCAAATACTTCTATTTTATTCTGTAATAAATCTCGTTTTTCGCAAAGTGCTATCGCCACTTTTGACGAATTAAATATTTCTGTTCAAGAATATGATACTGTAGTTTCTTTACTTAATGAAGTACCTAAAGAAAAAACTATTATTACTGATCCTTCTACCTTAAACTATTCATGTTTTAATGCTGTTAGTGGTCGTTTTATTTATCAGAACTCTATTGTTAAGGAATTAAAAGCTATTAAAAATGAAATAGAAATTGAAGGTGCTAAAAACTGTATGTTAAAAGACGGTGTGGCACTTACCAAGTTTTTTATTTGGTTAGAACAGGAGTTAGAAAATAGAGAAATTTCCGAGTATGAAATTGGTAGAAAACTAGATAACTTTAGACAACAACAAGAATACTATACTGGTGAATCATTTGCTGCAATTGTTGGTTACAAAGGAAATGGAGCTATTATTCATTACACAGCACCCGAAGAAAATTCTGCAATGGTTAAAAATGAAGGGATATTACTAGTTGATAGTGGAGCACAATATAAAGATGGAACTACAGATATCACTCGTACTGTATGGTTAGGAGGCACTCCTTCAACAGAACTAAAAACAGCGTATACTAGTGTTTTAAAAGGGTATATTGAGTTAGAACAACTACAGTTCCCTATAGGAACTACTGGTGCTCAAATAGATGCTTTTGCTCGTATGCATTTATGGAAAAACGGATTAGATTATCCACATGGTACAGGTCATGGTATTGGAAGCTATGGTATGGTACATGAGCCCGCACAAGGTTTTGCAACTGGAGCAACTACAGCAAGAGGTACAACACCTCATTTATCTCACCAACTAACCACTATTGAACCTGGATGTTATGTAACTAATCAATTTGGTATTAGGACCGAAAACATTGTTGTTTCAAAAGTTGTAAAGGAAACAGCATTTGGAAAATTTTTAGGTTTCGAAGTGTTAACCTTATGCTATGTAGATACTAACTTATTAAACTTAGAACAATTAAGTACTTCTGAAATTAATTGGTTAAATAACTATCATCAATTAGTTTCTGATAAACTATCTCCTCTTTTAAATGAGAAAGAAAAACAATGGTTACAACAGAAATGTAAAGCATTATAATCAAAAAAACAGCCTATTAAAGGCTGTTTTTTAAATTATTGACATTGCATTATATAAAAAATAAATTCTTTAAAACTTTAAATAACAAGTAAATTTAATATTTTTCTAAGAAGATTGGTTTAAGTAAATCTTCTTGATACATTAATAAGTTTTTCTTTAATAAAAAATATCCTTTTGATAAAATAAAGACATAATTATTGATACTTTTAAATAAAATTTCTAAACTATCATCAATATATTTTTCTCCTTCAAAATACTTCATTTCTTGTGATAGATATAACTCAAAATTTTCTCTTATTTCTTTGCTTATTTCAGTTTGATAATTATTATTGTAGATTAACTCTCTTATTTCTTTTTTAAACTCAATTTCAATGGGTTTTATTTTAACAAAATTCTTTACAATTTGTTCAAATGGGGTAGCAAGGCTTATAAACTCTAATTCGCTTGATAACTTCATATACATATTATACTTTGAATCAAATTCTTTATCAAACATAAAAAAACTTCTATATAATTTTTCCAATTCAATACTCCCAGCTCTAAGCTTTTCTTTCTCCCTAAAAAACTTAAATATCTCAATATCATTTTTCTTTATCTTTTTATTAAGCTCTTCTAATTCCAACTCTAATCTTGACTGAATTTTTTTACTATTTTTCTCTTTAAATTTTTTTCCATCATAATCAAAAGTTTTAACTTTAATAGTTTTATCTGCTACTTGTTTCAATGTTTCAATATCACTTTGTAGAGCTATAGCTGTATATACTAAATCTATATTATACTGAGAAAACAATTCATCAAATTTTACTGTTTTTTCCGATAAGGAGAATTTATTAACATCAAAATATATTGGGTTTTTATTATCATAATACCCTTTATATATTTTAGAAAATGAATCATCTATAAACTGCTTTTTATAACCATTACAAAAATCATCAAAAGATACAAGTTTAGTTTCTCCTTCAAATTCAATTCCTTCAAATAACTTGTTTGTAAATTTCTCGTAAGTTTTTTCTATATTCTTAAATATTTTTTCAGCGGGTTCATCTTCTATTTGCTCCATAACAACACCAGTCTTCTCTAACATAAGTATTCTTTCTTCAACACTTGGATGCGACGCCCATTGATCTTTAATAACCAATTTTGATTTATTAAATTTATTTAATTCTTCTTCTGAAACCTTAGGTAAATTATTTATTATTTCAATATTATTCTCTTTAGCTTGAAAATTCATAACAAAAAATTGTTCTTTATATAAATTCTTACTTCTCAAACTATCCTTAATCTTTTCCTCATAAAATGACAAAACATTATTAAAAGAATTGTCAGCTAATGACATTCTCAATAAAGAACTTTTTAATGGCTCATAACCTGTTACATTAGCAGCAATTTCATCTGCATGGAATTCCATTTCTCTAGATAATCCCAAATAATTTTTATTTACAACATCATACATTTGTCTTAAAACAAACTGAATTACTTCTACAATTTTTATTGCTATAATTGCAAATATTGAAAAATAACCACTTGCATTGGCCCAACTCTGAATAAGTTTATCATAAGATTCATTATCAAATAACAAATTAAAAATGACTTGATTTACATTATAGACATAACTCCCTACTTTCATAGTTTTTTGAGAAAAATGCCCAAATTCATGACTTAAAATTGCCGTAAGCTCTAATTTACTTATTGTATTTACCAAACCTAAACCAATTTGAAGGTTCTTTTTAACAGGTAAAAACATACTCCAGAAACTAGAATTGTAAAAAACCGATGCATTTACATCTGCAGATAAATAAATTTTTTTTGGAAAACTTGTGTCTACCTCTTTTACTATTTCTTCTATTAATTTAAATAGTTCAGGCTCATCAAATTTTGTTATTTCAATAAGATGGGAACGATCTATTTTATGTGATTTAAATATAAATTTTAGTAAAAAAATTAATATAAAAAAACCTAAACTTGCCAAACCTATACCTAAACCTATTGTAATAAACATTGGTTTCATGACTATTAACATAATTCCTAAGTACACACATAATGCCGTTAAGCCTACAGACATAATTAAAATTAACATGTAAATAAATACAAAGAAAATAATAGCTATAATAGCTTTAGTTGTTTGTTTCTTAAAATCATCTGAAAGCTTAATTTCTTTTTTTTTCATTAGTTCTTTTTTTGTAAAAGTAATAAAAATTTAATTTTAGATTTCTTACATAGAGGATTCTCCAAAAACTTTTAAATTATGTTTTATAATACATATGAATCAATCTAAAAACCTTAAATGAGTCCCTAACAAAATAAATGATATTATTCTTTGAACTTCCTAAAATTATTTTTTGTCTCTTTTATAATATGTTATTATACTAGCTTTGGCTAAAGAATTATTCCATAAATAATAACCAACTACTGCAGGATTTGTATTTTTATTTAACCCTAATGATTCAGTTTTTAAAGCATATACTGTAATTATATATTGATGTGTTCCATGGCCTTTAGGAGGACAGGGGCCACCATATCCAGTAACTCCATAATCAGTAACACTTTGTACGGCTTTCTTTGGTGTGAGTTTTAATTTTAAATTACCAGCTCCAGAAACTAATTCACTAGTAGTGTTAGGAATATCAAATACAAGCCAATGCCACCAACCACTGCCTGTTGGTGCATCAGGATCATACATAGTTACCGCAAAACTTTTCGTTCCTTCAGGTGCATTTGTCCATGCTAACTGAGGTGATTGATTTTTACCTGTACAACCAAAACCATTAAACTCTTCTTTTTTTGTTGCTTCTCCTCCTAAATCTTTACTTGTTAAGGTAAATGTATTTTGAGAAAAAGTAGTTGTGGATAATCCAAGTAGTACTAATAAAATAAAATTTAGTTTCTTCATAATATTTGTTTTTAATTATATCTACAAAATAATGAGCAAATTGACTAAATAGTATATTTAGTATAGTTCAAAAAGTGTTGTTAAAAGTTCAACTTAATTAATATTGTTTTGGGGTCACTCCAAACTTTCCTTTAAAAGCCTGAATGAAACTCGATAAACTTTCATATCCAACCTCTTCAAAAATCTCTGTTGGTCTTTTAGATTCATTTTTTAATAAAAAGGCGGCATGTTCAAGCCTTTTATCTTGAAACCATTTACTTGGTGAAGTATGAAAGTATTTTTCAAATTCTCTTTTAAAAGTTGAAACACTCATATTTGTTAAAAAAGAAAGCTCTTTAATAGTTAGTTTATTTAACTTATTCATTTCAACTGTTTGAATGAATTTTTCATGTTGACTATCAACTTCATTTACTAATGAATGTAAAAAACTCACTCCCTTGATTTCTACAAGGTAAAGAAGTACTTCTTCAAACTTCACCTCTAACATCTTTTTTTGCAGAGATATTGATAGTTTTGATATATCTACTAGACTATCAACAAACCTATTTAAAAAAGAATCATAATCAAATGAATTTGTAGAGTACCTAGTAGTTTTCTTTGTTAAATTAAACTCAAATTTTCTAATAAATTTTAATACATCTTCATTAGAAAAAAACAACAATATACTTCTATAAGATTCAGAAACATTAGAAAGTTTTTCTGTCATCAAACAGTTTCCTGATTTCATTAATAGAAATTGCGAATTATTTATAGTACAAGAAGAATCATCAAAGAAAACTTCCTTTGTTCCCTCTTGAAGAAAGCTAAAAGTATTTTTATTCAATACTATTTGTTGTTTAGATATCTCCTTGTTACTATTATAGTCATAAATACTGACAGACATAGAAGAATTCAAATTTAGCTCATCAGGTAAAATGATTGTATTCATTCTAGTTTATATAAAGGTTTGGAATCATTTTTACTTTTTCGATATTTTCTTTAAAACATCAATTGCTTTATCTGCATCATTTTTATCTACAAAAATATGATCGTGATAATACCCAGCTATTACATTACAACTAATATTATTTTTTGCTAATTCTGTTGAGAAGATTGCTGTTAAACCAACTGCATCAAGCGATGAGTGAATTGTAAGAGTTATCCATGAAGCTATATAATCATACTTCAATTTTAACTCATCAGCTTTTTTCTTTTCTATAACAATAGTTGTTCCTTCTTTTTCTTTAAATTCACAAATAGTATCCTTTCTTTTAATAAAACTTTCATCTTTTATTGTTGAAAAAACATAATCTCCTTTATTTAATTCTGGAGTCATTCCTTGTATTAATTTAGATAAATCTTTCTCTCCTGACATTTCTTATTTTACTATTCTATTAACTGTAATTACACTAAATGTATTTGAATTCACTGTTATTCTAATATTTCCTTCACTATTTGTTACGTAATAATTTTTTCCTTTTTTTTCAAAAAACATTAAGTCTGTCTTTTTTAAAGTTTTAAGAATATAAGATTCAATTTCTTTTTTTGACAGCTTACTGTTTAACTTTTTATTTATTCTATTGTAAACAAGTTCAGTATAACAAATGTTCTTTATAATTTTCTCTTTAATCATTATAATATAGCACTAAAAATTAATTACCTCAACTATTTCAAAAGATTAAGTACCATTAAATAATCTTCTGAACTCTCTTTAAGTATTTCAAATCCTAATTTAGCATACATTTTAAATGCATAATTTTTCTTTTGAACACTCAAAGATGCTTGCTTATACCCTTTATTTACCAAACAAGAAATCATTTCCTTCATTAATAATGTTCCTATTCCTTTCTTTCTATATTCCTTGAACAAGGAAATAGCAAATTCAGGGGTCTTATCATTAATATTGCCAAACCCTTTAATTTTATCAGCCAATATTCTAACCCAAACTGCTCCTATAATTTTACTATCAATAATAGCTACTAAACAAAAGTCATCTTCTTTTTCTCCAAAATCATCAATGTAAACACTAACTTCAGGAAGTTTAATTACCTCTCTTGGTATAAGATTAAGTTCATCAGGCTGATAAATAGACTCATATAGCATGTTTTCAAGAATTGCTATTTCCTCAGGTTTTATTTCTCTTATAACTAATTTACTTTTCCCAATCATTTTTTAAATACTCTAGCGCATTTTCAAATACTATTTTTGGTGGCTTAGGGTTAAAGTCCAACTCTTTCCTTGACTTACTAATATCATAGTCTTGCTTTAACCCATAAAACATATCTAAATAATGTCTCTGTAGTAGAGGTTCTTTCTTAGTAATTTTACTGCTAAACTCCATTAGGCTTGCTATGATGTATAATAACCATTTTGGAAGTTTATGAGGAACTTTTAAGTTTAATTCTGGATATAAATTAGATGCTATTTTTACACTTTCTTGCAAAGTAGTATGTTTTTCATTTGACAGTATATATCGTTCACCATTTCTACCTTTTAACATTGCATTATAAAGTCCTTGTGCAACATCTTTTACATCTACCCAATTTAAAGTTATACCAGTATCAACCGGTACCTTTCCTTTTAAAACTTGTAATACAAGATTATTGGAATAACTTAATTTAAATGCCTCTGACCCAATCATTGCAGATGGTAAAACTAAAACTGTTCTTATACCATATTTTTTCCCTAATTCTAATGCTAGTTTGTCTGAGTCATTTTTAGAATTATAATACCAATTTCTACGATCTTTATTATACCCATTATTTACATTCGCGGGTAAACTAGTAAAGTCTAAAGAAGCTACCGAACTAACATAAACAATGTTTTGAACTCCGCTTTCTTTTGCTATATCAAATACATTTTGAGTTCCTTCTAGGTTAGCGTCATAAATTTCAACTTTCGGGTTTATAGCCCACATATTAAAATTTGCAGCTACAGCATATACATTTGTAACTCCTACAAACGCTTTTTTTAATGAACTTTTATCTGTAATATCAGCTTCTACAATTTCACAATCTAAACCTTTAAACGGTTCCTTTTTATGAATATCTCTAACTGTCGTTCTTACTTTTTTATTTTCTGAAAGTAACAGCCTTATTAAGTTATTTCCTAAATGTCCGTTTCCACCTGTTACTAATGAAATTTCATTACTCATTTTCTATACTTTTATATTTAGGTAAATTTCCCAAGCTTTTGAATAAGAAAAAATAACATTTGTTAGAAAGTGATTTGTTTTCGAATACGGCTTAAAGATTGTGGTTGTACTCCGAGAAAAGATGAAATATTATCAACAGACACTTGCAATGCTAATCTTGGATAGTTCTTAACAAATTTTATGTAGCGTTCTTTAGCTGTTAACATTTGAAAATCTTTAACTCGTTCAAGCTTGCATTTTAAATGTTCATTAGTAATATCTTTCACTAAAGGAATCCAAAAACTAGCTTCTTTTTCTAAAACGTCATAATGCACTTTAGATATTTTAACTAATTTACAACTTGTTATAGTTTCATAATAATCATTAGAAGGTGTTTGGGTTATAAAACTATCTAAAGATGTAAAAAAGTCAAACTCAGAAACCAAATGTTGTACAACTACTTTTCCATCAATATTTTGATATCCTTTTACAATTCCTTCACTTAAAAAATAAATATAATTCTCTACTTTACCTTCTTTTAAAAGAATGGTTTCTCCAGAAACTTCTTCATAAATGAAATACTTTTTAACTAAATCAATATCTTTTTTAGTCAAAGTTGTTTTTGATTGTAAAAATTCTAATAAGTTTTCCATTTTATATATCAATGAAATTTTTATTTCAATTCTCCATTTTTTTTAAGAAAAGAAAATATTTTTTTATCAACTTCAGAAATAATTTCAAAATCATTATAACTTAGCCATCTAATTTCTTCAATTTCGTTACTTGCTTTTAATGTACCTGAATATTTAGCTTTATAACATCTCATTACGACATTTACACCTTTTTTTGCTCCATCAGATTGAGCTGAAAAAGCACCTATATATTCTGCTGTATCAGGTAATACAATGACACTTAATTCTTCAAACACCTCCCTGCTTAAAGTTTCTAGATCACTTTCACCAATTTCTCTTTTTCCTCCAGGAATGTAATACTTAGTTTTTCCTTTTGATTTTGTGCTTAAGATTTTTCCTTCTTGAATTTCAATAAAAGCTATTTTGTCTATTTCTTTCATACTTCATAAAGCTTATTTAAATTTATTGCAACAGTGCTACATATAAATACTACAGTTTTGTACGCGAATATTTTTCAAAAAAACTACACAGCCTATATATCAAGAACGAATTTAGTGTTATTCCTATACATTTTTGTTATGTCTAATTTTCTTTTTTTAGTTTCCATTTTTGGAGTCCTCCAAACAAGAATAGAAGCCCTATAATTAATGCTATAATAGATTGAATGGTTTCAAGCTGTGTTGTAGTTCCTTTAATAATGTTATATGATTGTTCTCCAATTCCTCGAAATAGATATATCAATGCAATAGTAAACACACCTAATTTTAAATATGGCAGCTTTCTAATTTTACCACTTGCAGAAAGTCCATAAGTCCCAAAAACAAAAAAGATGATGGCTACAAAGAATGTCAGTAAATATGGGTAAGAAAAATGAATTTGAGTAAGCTTAGCCATTTCTTTAGTTACGCCTGTTCTCTCAAACATTTGCTCTGCCCAAAATAGCCCTATCAAATGCCCAAAAGCAATTACTATATTTATGTATCCTCCAATTTTAAGCATTTTTTTTTATTTTTTTAAGTCCAATAATTCCTAATACTCCTATTGGGAAAAGTAAGATCCATTGTGGTGCAAGCGTTGATAGTATTATACTCGAAAAAATAAATGCAAATGAAAAGGATATATATAAAAAGCTAATAAAACGAATCAACTCAACATTGTATACTTCTTTTTTATTGAAACCTCTTTTTAAAAAAATAATAGAAGAAGCAAATAAAATAATTGTAACCATATGCCAAACACCTAACATCTCAGTCTGCACTTGAGTTTCTATATCACTTTTTAGTAATGGGTTTATGAGATCAACTTGACCACCAATTAAATGTAAAAATGTGGTAAACAGGTTTAATATTCCTGCAATAATCCAATATGTATTTTTTGTTTTCATTTTTTTAAAACTTTATAAATTGATTCAGTTCTATTTTTACTTTATATACATAATCATTACACTGTTTTTTGTAGCGAATCATTTCGTGATACCCTATTAGATATTTATAGAATAATATAGCTTTTACAGAGGCATCATTTATAGAGAATCCTATTTCAATAAGTATGTTTTTGACATAATCAATCCTTTGGTTATCTATTTCATCAACTAGTAATTGAATTTTCTTGTCTTTAAGTCCATATCTTTTTAGAAAGAAAATAAAATCTAAATATGGTTCTTTCTTAAATACTATCTCTATTAATTTTTCAAATTTCTCTTTACCTGACTCTTCGCTTTCTATAGATGATATAATTTTATTAGTATCTGTAGTAATCCAAAATGAAATTATTTCATTTATAAAATCTTTTTTCGTTTTGAAATGCCAGTAAAAACTTGATTTGTTTACTTTTAATTTTAAAGCCATTTTTTCAACGACAATACCCGATACTCCCTGTTCTGAAAACAATTTGTACCCTAAAAATATCCAATCTTGTTTTTTTGCTATTATTTTAGGCATTTATTTAGACGTTTACGTTTAATTAAACAAATATAAGAATATTTTTTAATAAACGCTATCGTTTATTAAAGCTTTAAAAATGTAATTTGTTTTGAGTAAAGTTTGATATTATTTAATATCCTAACCAATAAAACTATGGTTTTGTGATTAAAATCATTAAATTTTCAGTTCAAATAAAGGATGAATAAATTAAGAATTTTGCTTCCTTTCTTATTTCAACTTATTCTTTAGATACAGTTTTTATTTTATTTCAAATGAAACCCCCGATTCAAAACCAATACTATTGTGTCCTTTATTAGGGAAATATAAATTTGCATTAGAATTGTGTCTAAGCGTTAAACGAAAATCAAATAATAGTTCTTTTTGTTTATAAGAAAATCCAACCCCTAAAACATCAGAAAAAGCAAAACCTTTTTTTAACCTTTCTGTATCTACTGCTGAAATCATTGGACCAATACTTCCTAAAAAATAAGTACTAAAATTATTTAAAAGTCTATATCTTACAACAATCCCCACATTAATTGCATATTCTTTAAATAACTTTCTTTTTGTAAACCGTTCTCTTTTTTCAATATAATTCGGCCCAGGAGTTACGAAGTATTTATTTAATAGTTGATGTTCAGAAAAGTATAAGCTTGGTTCTATAAGTAACTCATAACTAAAATTTCTATTTTGTTTTAAGAGATAATTGATTTGAACTTTTAAAAATTGATTCTTATACAGATAATCAGGATCATTAAAAGGAAATATATCTTGAAAAGATTTTCCATAATTTAAACCTATTAATATAGTAGCATTTTTTTTTTGTTCTTCTTGAGATTTTACTTTAAAAATCAAAAAAAAACTAAAAAAGAAAAAGAAATATAACTTCATAGTTTAATTGTTCTCTTAGCCTTCATTTATAAACTTAATGCCCTTACAAAGGAACTATTTAAAAAAATATATTTTTTGTTTATATAAAAGCTGCTAAAAATAAGAAAAAGATTTATGTTCAAACATAAAAAATATTTAAGTAATTATTACTATAATACATTTTTTAATCTCTCAAAAGCCTCTTCAGTTGTAATATCACGCTGAGGCATTCCAAACATTTCATACCCTACCATAAATTTTTTAACTGTGGCACTTCTTAACAATGGTGGATAAAAGCTCATGTGCCAATGCCAATGTTCATTATTCTCAATATTTATTGGTGCTTGATGTATACCACTAGAATATGGAAAAGAGCATTGAAATAATTTATCATATCCTTTAGTTATTTTTGATAGCATATCTGCAAAATCTATTCGCTCTAAATTTGTTAAACTAGAGATAGTAGGTCTTTGTTTTTTAGGAACAATCATAGTTTCAAATGGCCATACTGCCCAAAACGGAATAAGCAACACGAAGTTTTCATTTTCAAATAAAATACGTTTGTTTTCTTTTAATTCCTGATCTACATAATCATTCAACAACAAGCTTTTATTTTCTTTAAAATATTGTAGCTGCTGTGTATCTTTTTTAACTACTTCATTGGGTATTGAAGCTTGTGCCCATATTTGACCATGAGGATGAGAATTACTACAGCCCATTACTTCACCTTTGTTTTCAAATATTTGAATATAATTTATTCCTTTCTTTTTACTTAAATTGACAAATTCTTCTTGCCACAATCTTATAACCCTAACAATTTCTTCAATCTCCATATTAGCCAAGGTCTTGGAATGATCAGGACTAAAACAAACTACTTTACAAATTCCTTGTTCTAACTCAGCTTTTAAAAGTCCCTTAGATATTAGTTTTTTAGGTGTTGAACTTTGTAAAGCTCCAAAATCATTAGTAAACACAAATACATCCTTATAGTCTGGATTTTTTTCACCATTAATCCTCGTATTTCCAGCGCATAAATAACAATTAGAATCATGTATTATCTTTTCTTTCTCAACAATAGTCTCTTCCTTTCCTTGCCATGGACGTTTTGCTCGGTGAGGTGAAACCAACACCCATTCACCAGTTAGAATATTATAACGTTTATGTGAATACTTTTCTAAATCTGAATCCATTTTTTATCTTTTAACAAGAAGTATCTGCTATTATTTTCCATTCACCATCTATCTTTTTAAAGATGATCATAAAAACTCCATTAGCATTACCTACTTTTCTAGTTAAATAATACTCACCCATTACAAAATATGCTCCTTCTTTTATTTTTGAAATATCATTTATTTTGAATTTTAATGTTCCAGAATGATCTTTTGTTGGATATCCTTTTTTATAATTTTCTAATGTTTTTTTCCACCCATATGTCAGTCCGTTACTTCCATAAAATTTTAAAGAATCATTTTTCCAATACCCATTCATAAAACCTTCTAAATCATGTTTAGACCATGATTTTTCTTGTTCTTTAATTATAGCTAAAATTTCATTTCTATCTGTTTCTTCAGATACATTTTCTGCTTGAGGTACATTACAAGCTACTATAGTAATAAGTAAAATCAAATAAAATATTTTTCTCATTTTTATGTCTTTATATTAATCTTGTTCCATTTTCTAAAGTTACTTCATAAACACTACAATTATGGTTAAATTGCTCTTGATATGCTCTTGTAATTTCTTCTACACATTGTTCTTTTTTATTTTTTTCAATTATATTAATTGTACAACCTCCAAATCCTCCTCCCATCATTCTAGCACCTATTATTGCCTTAGATTTTTTCGCTTCCTTTACTAAAAAATCTAACTCATCACAACTAACCTTGTATTGTTCAGACAACCCTTTATGGGATTCATACAATAAAGCACCTATGCTTTCTACATCCTCATCTAAAAGCGCTTTAGTAAACTGAACAGTTCTTTCATTTTCTTCTAAAACATATAATCCTTTTTGATACTCTTCTTCAGTAATTTTACTTTTTAAAACATCTAAATCTTTTTTACAAACATCTCTTAGCGATTTAGTATTTAATAGTTTTGCTATTTTCTCGCATACAGAACGTCTTTCATTATAAGCGCTATTTACCAATGAATGTTTAACATTACTATTGATTAATAATAACTGAAATTCTTTTAAATTAATAGTATAAAAAACTGACTCCATACTTTTACAATCAAGGTGAAAAGCCATTCCTAGCTTTCCAAACATAGAAGCATATTGGTCCATAATACCACATTTCACTCCTACATAATTATGTTCTGCTTGTTGAGAAATTAATATTAATTCCTCTTTTGTAAATTTTAAATTAAAAATTTCATTTAATCCAAAAGCAACCCCATTTTCTAATGCTGCTGATGATGATAATCCAGCTCCAATTGGGATATCTCCAGAAAAAATTAAATTAAACTCAGGAATTATTATGTTTCTTTTTTTTAACTCTGCTATTACCCCTAATACATAATTCTCCCATTTACTTTCTTTAAGTGGTTTTATATTTTCAATACTAAACTCATAAGTTTCTTCTCTATCTATAGCTGTAATACTACTTTTAGCTAACGAAGACTCTTGAATAGCAATGTAAATTCCTTTGTTTATAGCTGCTGGAAAAACAAATCCCTCGTTATAATCAGTATGTTCACCTATTAGATTAATTCTTCCCGGTGAAAAAACGAGTAATGGTTCTTTTTTAAACGCCTCTATAAATTTTTCTTTTATTTTCTTAATCAATTCCAAATTCATTTTAAGAAAAGTAGATATATGAATAAACAACTATTACACTAATAACTACACCAGCTATAGTTACATATTTCCATGGAGTTATATTAACATGTTTTGTGTACACTAAATTAAAAGAGTTTTTCCTTGGCTGTAGCTTTCCTATAACCAACATGATTATTATATTAAGTACAAATAAAATGGCCATTACATGTAAAAAATGGGGATAATTCTCTTTCCCAAAAACATATGGTTTAAGTACAAATTGGCTAATAATATATAATAATGAACCAGAAATAATTCCAACTTTTGCAGCTTTAGCTGGTACATACTTTGTAAAATATCCAACAACAACAATTGTTAAAATAGGAATTGAATAAATTCCATTAGCTTCTTGTAAATAACTAAATATACCACCTGCATACAGAAGTAAAGGGGCTACACACATTGCTATAATAGTTAATATAATCCCAAAACTTTTCCCAGCTTTTATAAGATCTATCTCAGAAGCATCAGTTTTAATGTGCGATTTATAAATATCAACACTATATAAAGTTATTGAAGAATTCAACGTCGAATTAAACGATGATAAAATAGCTCCGAATAATACGGCAGCAAAAAAACCCACTAATTCATTTGGCAATACTTTTTTTACCAACTCTGGATAAGCCTCATCTGGACTCTCAAGAGTATTTCCAAAAATGTAAAAGGCAATAATTCCAGGTAATACAACAATTAAAGGTCCTAAAATTTTTATAAAAGCAGCATATATTAATCCTTTTTGGCCTTCTTTTAAATTTTTTGCTCCTAGTGCTCTTTGAATTATGGCTTGATTTGTTCCCCAGTAAAATAGCTGCACTAACATCATTCCCGTGAAAATAGTTCCAAAAGGAATCGAAGATCTTTCATTTCCAATAACTTTGAATTTTTCAGGTGCCTTTTCAGTTAAAATAATAACTCCATCAATAATACTATCATTTCCTATTAAAAGTAATCCAAAATAAGGAATTAACAACCCTCCTATTAATAATCCAACTGCATTAATTGTATCAGATATTGCTACTGCTTTCAAACCACCTAAAACTGCATACATAGCACCTATTAATCCTATACCCCAAATTGTTATCCATAAAGCAACTGTTTTATTTACTCCTAATAATTGAGGTATATCAAACATACTGTTCAAGGCAAGAGCTCCTGTATATAAAACAATAGGTAATAATACAATAACATAACCTGATAAAAACAGCCCAGATGCTATTGTTTTTGTCATTTTATCATATCGTGTTTCTAAAAATTGAGGCACGGTTGTTATACCTTCTTTTAAATATTTAGGTAATAATACAATTGCTGTAACTACCATGGCTATTGCTGCTAGTGTTTCCCAAGCCATTACTAATATCCCCTCTTTAAAAGCAGCTCCATTTAGTCCAACAATTTGCTCTGTCGATAAATTGGTTAATAAAAGTGATCCAGCAATTACCCAACCTGTTAAACTTCTTCCTCCTAAAAAATACCCATCAGATGTTATTTTTTTTGTTTGTTTACTTTTATAATAAGATATTACAGCAACTATCGCTGTGAAAGTTAGAAACGTAACAAATTGCATAACTATAATTTTTTAGGTTGTATTATAAATGAATATTTATAAGGTAATTTTGCTGGTATGGTATATTCTGGATGCACTAATCTTCCCCAAGAAGTGTCTCCTCCTACTCCCATTTGTAAAAAATCAATATTCCATTGAATTGTATTTCCTATTTGAATATCGGCTCCATGTTTTTTAGTTACTGGCACCAATCCAGAGGCTGAAACACTAGCTTCTTCGCTAGAAAAATCTATTTCTTTCATACGAAAGGGCCATATACTTGTATTTAATAGGTTCTGATTTAACCCAGTAACTTTCAAAGACAACTTTTTTGATACTACTTTTACCCAACGAACATCTGTTTTATTTCCTGTTTCTTGAGGTCTTGAATACTTATGAAATTGTTTTAAAATTTCACCTGAATATACGCCAGTTTTTTGACCAGTTTTTCTATCCCAATAAGTTTCTTCTGGTCCTTTACCATACCAGAAAATTTCTTCAAAATCATTAGGTAATGTTACATACATTCCTATTCTGGGAATATTAGGTAACTCTTTTTTTAATGGGTTAAATCCATATTGAATACTTAAACTACCATTGTTATTTAAACTATAAAATACTTTTACTTTTGCTATATTGTCAGGTAAATAATATTCTACTTCATAAAAGACTCCTTCATTAACTACTGTTGGTTTTTTAACTAATTTAGAAGTATAATCATAAGTAGCATTTTGCCAAATCTTAGCCCATTTATCCATTCCATTCCCAAGGTCATTATCGGTGGGTGGTCTCCAAAAATTAGGACGAATCGCTTCTTTTGTTATTTCTTCTCCTTCAAAAACCCACGAATTTATTTCCCCAGAATTAGCATCAATTTTTAAAACTACTTTATCATTTTTAACTTCTAAAGTATTTTCTTCTGAATTAATAGTTAACCTATTTCCTTTATTTTCATTTTCGTCTAAGAAATTTCTTTTTTGAAGCACAAATTCATCCCAAGCAACTTCATGATTAGCTGGAATTAAACTCATTTTATTTTTTTGATACAAACTAACTTGGAAAATATACTCTTTTAATGAATGAAACTTAGGTAAACTTCCAATATTTAAAACTAAGCTCTCTTGAGGTTTTATATCAATATTTTCTTCCTTCTTTTTTAAAATTTCTTTTCCATTTTCTAATAATTTCCATGATATAATTTTATCAGACAAATCAGTAAAAAAGTTCTTGTTTGTTACCTTTATTTTACCGTTTCCTATATACTCAAAATGTACTGGCTCGTATACTTTTTTAACTTCTGAAAGATGTGGATGAGGATTTCTATATGGGTCTACTAATCCATTATTTAAAAAATTACCATCTGTTGGTAAATCTGGATGATAATCGTGTCCATAAGCCAAATAAGGTTTTCCTTTTTCATCTTTATATTCTAGGCTTTGATCTACCCAATCCCATATATAACCTCCTTGCAGATTAGGATATTTTTCTATAATATTCCAATAATCTTGTAAATTCCCTACTGAATTCCCCATTGCATGTGCATATTCAATCATTACAGATGGTTTCTTAGATTTTGATTCCCCGTGCTTAATTAAATATTCTGGCTTAGGGTACATCGGACAATACACATCTGTATAATCTTCTTTCCCTGCAGGCTCATATTGTACTATTCTATTTTTATCATGATTTTTTAACCATTTATAAGTAGCTTTGAAAATCTTTCCTTCTCCTGCTTCATTACCTAATGACCATGAATATATGGATACATGGTTCCTGTCTCTAAAATACATCCGTTTGGTACGCATTAAATGTGCAGGCAACCAACTCCTTTCATTACCAATTTGCGTTTTTTCACTTATTGCCAACGGATGACTTTCAATATTTGCTTCATCAATTACATATAATCCATAAGTATCACACAAATCTAACCAATACGGAGAATTAGGATAATGAGAACTACGAACGGCATTAATATTATTTTGCTTCATTAAAGTAATATCCTTCAACATTGATTCCTTAGAAATTACGTGACCTGTATATGGGTCGGTTTCGTGTCTATCAACCCCTTTAAAATAAATAGCTTTCCCATTAATTAATACTTGTGCATTTTTAATTTCAACTCTTTTAAACCCTATCTTTTTAGTTACGTATTGATTTTCTTCTTTCCTATTTTCATCTTCTAATAAAATTTTTAAAGTATAAAGATTTGGTTCTTCAGCAGACCATGATTTTACAGCTTTCAAATTATTATGGGCAACAACTTTAATTGTTGTATTTGCAGGGATACTTATTTCTTTTTCTTCTAAAATAACTACAGAATTATTATCAATTACTTGTGTAGTTATTTTTTTGCTTTTTACACTATTTGTTGAATTAGTTATTAAAATTGTTCCTTCAAATACTCCATTTTTATAAGAGTCATCCAAATTAGTTTTAATATTATAATCTTCTATAAAAATCTTGGGTCTAGTATACAAATAAACATCTCTTTCAATTCCGCTCATTCTAAGCATATCTTGACTTTCTAAATAACTTGCGTCAGACCAACGAAACATTTGAAGAGCTATTATATTGGAACCTTTAGTTAGATAAGAAGAAATATTGAACTCAGCAGGTGTCTTACTTCCTTGTGAATATCCAACATAGTTTCCATTCACATATACGTACATTGCAGATTTAGCTCCAGAGAAGTGTAAAATAACATCCTCTAATAAAAAATCACTGCTTAGGTCTATTTTTTTTCTATAGGTTCCTACTGGATTGTAATCTTCTGGAGCATTTGGCCATTTAGTAGTAAAAGGAAATCGTTCATCTAAATATATTGGATACCCATAGCCTTCTACTTCCCAATTTGCTGGAACAGGAATTGTTTTCCAATCAGTATCATCAAAATTGATGTTTTGAAATGTTTTTGGTCTTTTTTTAGGATCTTTCGTCCAATGAAACTTCCATTTCCCGTTCAGGTTTATAAATCTTTTAGATTCTTCTTTTTTTTGAAGGTTAGAAGTTTCATAACCAAAAAAAGAAGCTCTTGGTGGTAGCTTATTTTCTTCAAAAATTTTATGGTTATAATGATTTACTTGTTTAGAAACTTCAATTAATGATTTGGTTTTACAACTATTAATTAATAATAATACACTAATAGTAAAAGTAATTATACTCAGTTTCCTTTTCATTCTACATTACTTTTTTGCATAAAATCTTCTTTAAATATTTTCTTTAAATAGAATAATAGTTCATTCGCATTATCTTTAGAAAACACCATAGGAGGTTTTATTTTTAAAACATTATTATCTACACCATCAGTACTCATTAAAATTTTATGATCCTTCATTCTGTTTGCTAAATACGAAGCTTCTTCTGCTAAGGGATTCATATTCTTAGTAACTAATTCTATTCCTAGAAATAAGCCTTGGCCACGAATATCACCTATAATAGGGTAATCTCTTGCAAGCTTCTTTAACTCGTCCTTTAAATAATTACCTACTTCTAGCGCATTTTTCTGTAGTCCATCATTTTTTACAGTTTCCAAAACTGCTTTACCAACTGCACATGATACAGGGTTTCCTCCAAACGTATTAAAATACTCCATTCCGTTTGCAAACCTATCAGCTACTTTTTGAGTACAAGCAACAGCAGCTAATGGATGTCCATTTCCTAAAGGTTTACCTATTGTTATAATATCTGGAACTACATTATGTAATTGAAACCCCCAAAATGTTTTTCCCATTCGTCCACAACCAGTTTGTACTTCATCAGATATACATAAACCACCTTCATTACGTACATATTCATATACCTTAGTTAGAAAACCTTCTGGTAATTCTACTTGTCCACCACAAGAAATAATAGGTTCAATTATAAAAGCCCCTACGTTTCTACCTTTCTCTTTTATTTTGACTATCTGTTTTAATACTTCTTTTGCATATTTATTAGTAGCATCCTTATCTGTATATTTCCCTCTAAAAGTATCTGGTAATGGTATAATATGTGTATGTTCAGGTGCACCAGATCCTCCTTTACCATCAAATTTATACGAAGAAATATCTATGCACATATTTGCATTTCCATGATACCCAACTTCAGAAGCAATTATATCACGTTGCCCTGTATTTGCTTTTACCATTCTAATTGCCAACTCATTGGCTTCAGAACCTGAATTAACAAAATGCAAAACATTTAATTCTTCTGGTAGTGTTTCTATTAATTCTTTTGCTAGTTGATTTATATTTTCATGTAAATACCTAGAATTCGTATTTAGCAATGCCATTTGTTCTTGCCCAGCTTTTACAACCTGCTTATGTTCATGACCTACATGTGCTACGTTATTAACCGTATCAATGTATTTATTTCCAAACTGATCAATTAAATATATTCCTTGACCACGTACCATTTTTACAGGCACTTTATATTGTAAACTTAGACTCTTACCTAAGTGTTGTTTTCTATACTTAATTATTTCTTGGTTGCTCTTCGTTTCTAGATTATTTAAAACTTCAGACTTAAATAATAAATTTGGATCAGGGCAAATGCTTTTCCATACTTCAACTTCTGAATGTAAAGCTACTCCCGGAAAATCATCTTCAAAGTGTAGCATTGATAATAATACTTGAAAATGTAAATGTGAAGCCCAACTTCCGTTTTCCTCTGAATTTCCTAAAAACCCTATACAGTCTCCTTTTTTAACAGGATTACCAACTTTAGCACCTTCTAAACTATCCATTGATAAATGACCATACAGGGTATAAAATTCAATATTATTTTCTTTATGTTTTACAATAATTAAACCTCCATATTCTTTAAACTTATTATTGTTTGTTACAGTAACAATTACACCGTTAACAGGAACATGTACTGGTGTTTTTGAAGGCAACCAAAAATCAATTCCTAAATGAATTGTTCTCTCTTCTCTTCCGCTATTTCCAATAACACTAAAATCTTCTGAAGTATATAATGACCTAGCTTCTAAATAACCTCCTGCTATTAACTTTTCTTGTTGGCTTTTTTGTAATTGATTAATTTTAAATTGAAACAGTTCTAAATCATTAAATTCTGAACTATGACCTAACCATAAACTTTCAACACTTAAATCTAATGGATAAATGATTTCCTTTTTTATTGTAGGAAATATATCGGTGAATGTTATTTCTTCTTCTTCTACCCACTTTTCAAATACTTCTTGATTAGGGTGTGCTTTATATCCACAAGCTTCTCTAAATGAATATTCTGAAAACTCTGCTGAAATGTTTCTCCATTTTTTTAAAACCTCCCAAGCTGGTTTTTCTGAGATTAGCAAGTACGTGTTGTCAGGTTCCTTTTCCTTATTAATAGCCGATTTAGTAACTGAAATTACTAATCGCATAGCAATAGCGTTGTATAAGTGTTTTAATTCTATTTCTTCTAAAGGAAATTCAAAATGATATCCTTTTATTATTGGTAAAGAAGCATCTAAAGGATTATTATGATGCATAATAGCATATGCACAGGTAATAGCTAAATCATTTATAACCTGAGTATAAATAGCATCACCATAGTCAATTGCAGCCTTTACTTTTGGAGCAATCAAACTTTCCGAAACAATTACATTATTATCATTTGCATCATTATGAACTACAGCTTTTCTAAGCATATCATACGACTCTTTACTGAATTCAAATCGTTCTTGAAAAAAAGATAAAATTTTCTTTTCTTCAGAAGAAAATAAATTGAGATACTCTTTTGTCCATAAAGACTGAGCAACGTCCCATTCAAAATAGCGATGGGCTTCCGTATGATCAAACCCTTGTAAAGCTTTAGTTAATATACCACACTGTTTTCCTAAACTAAAGCGTAAATCATTTAACTGAGGATTTACACTACTCCATACTCTACCTGAAATCCATGTTAACAAGCGTACTTTTCTTATGTTTCCATTTTCATCAATAATTTCAGAAACAACTCTTCCTTTTTTATCAGTTATAACTTTAGGTGCTTCAAAATCACTTCCTTTTTTTTCTATAAAGCGTAATAATGATTGCTGAAAATCTAAATAACCAGCGTCTTCATTTAAACGAGAGATCTTTAAAATATACCCTTCTTCATTTTTAATTTTTATCCTAAAATTAAAATCAACTTCCCCCGGTAACTCTGAAACTTCTCCTTCTATATTAAAGAGGTCAAATAAAATTTCTTCAGCTTCTTTTTTGTTAATTTTTATTTCTGTGTAATTCATTTTAATCTTTTTGTAATAACATTATAATATGTGCAGCACTCCAACTAAAATTTTGAGCATTCAATCCTTTTCCAGTAATTGGATGATAGTTTTCTCTTATGGATTTACCTTTTTCTAAAACACCATTTGCTCCTTCTAAAATTTGCTTTGTTGCCTTATTAGCTTCATTTATAAACCCATAATTATGAAGCCCTTTTACTCCAAAATATGCTTGATCTAACCAATTCGGACCTCTCCAATATCCTTTTAAAGGATTAAATTTTTCATGGTCTGCACTCATAGTTTGAAATGGTACTTTTGTATAAAATTTTGCAGGATTCATCATTTTATTTTTTATCTTTTCTGCTTGTTTTTGCGATGCTACTTTAGCCCAAAGCGGAGTCCACCCTTCACTTCCTTCACCTTTTATAAACTTTTCACCATCAATACTAGTGTCATAAAACCATCCTTCTTTTTCATCATAAAATTGTTGCTGTATCATTGCTTTTAACTGTTCAGCCTCTTTTAAAAAAATCGCTCTATCATCTTCTTTATTTTCTATTTTTGCTAATAATGCTAAATATTTTTTTTCAGCATATAAATAAGCATTTAAATCAACACTTTCTTGATTTAAAGAATAAGCTCCTTCTGAATTTTTAAGAATTTTTGAGTTATCAAACCGAATTGCATTATCCATTCCACTTTCCCATTTCGCTGCTACTAATGAACCATCAGTTGAACCATACTCGCAAAGTCCATCTTTATCATGATCTCTTTTGTTGTACCACCATTCATGGTATTTTTTAAGCTTTGGATACATTTCTTTTACAAACGATATATCCTTTTCTTTTTCGTATATTTTTACAACAGCCCAAGTAGCTAGTGGTGGTTTTGTATCTCTATAATTATGTTTTTCTATAAGTGTATCTCTATATACGCAGTCAGCTACAAAACCATCATCATTTTGAAAATCAAACATTAATTTTATTTGTTTTTTAGCTAATTCAGTATTGTAATATGACAATCCTACTGCATGTTTCCATGAATCCCAAGACCAAAAACCATTAAACCATTTATAGTGATAACTAGGAAACAATCCTTCATGCTTTATTTCGCCAGCAGGTATTCGCCAATTATTTTGTAATGTTAACTGCGCTTTTGCTAAAACTTGGGTATATTTACCTTCTTTAAAAGTTGTTTTCTTGTTAGCTATTAAGCTTTTTAACTCCTTTAATTTCTCACTTTTCCTTTCTTTTAATATAGTATCGAAGTCTATTGCTTTAATTGATTTTAGTTCATTATTCCAATCATATTCAGGAAAAATAAATGTTTGAGATATGCTATACTCTTTTACTTCTTTTGGCTTTATACTCACCACGTTTTTTGCCTGATAATGTAAACTATCAACTAATTTTACAATAACCTTATCAGGAAATTTCAAATATCCTTTTGCTTTAGATTTTACTGAATTAATTTTTAAAATTTTATCTTCTAATTCAAAAGACAATCCATCTGCAAAAACTGGAGAATGTCCCCAAATAAGTTCTAGTTTAATATTTTTATTTGAGGTATTTTTTATCGAAGTTTTAATAAGTGCCGTATGACCATTTTTATACACCAGTTTTTGAGAAACTTCAAGGTTCTTATTTTTATAATCTTGTTCTAAATGACTAGCATAGCTTTTTGAGTTATTTTTTTGTAAAGCAATAGGAAAATCATTTTTTTCAATAATATTTAAATCTACAAATGAAGTAGTTAGCCAAACACCATTTTGTTGTGTCATTAAAAAAGGGCCAGAAAAACCTATTGACTCTCCTACGTTTTCATGAAAACTATATCCAAACCATGCCCCTTGATCAGAAAAAATTAATCCTTTTTTATCAAATTTTTCTTGTGGTGAAAAAGTGTAATCAAGAATATTTGAATACTCATTTAACTTTATTTTCTTTCCATTCTTACTGTTTTGTTTACAGCTAAACAACACAATAGATAAAACTAATATTATATTTATTTTTTTAACCATTCTGTAATTGAATTGTCCATTTAATGTTAAATGTTTCTTGTGAGCTGAGTTCTTTTAAACCTATTTTGTTATTAAAACTATTTGCGATACCTGTTACAGGTTCAATAGCAATATAATTTTCTATTTCTGAAGTATACACTTGTAAAAAATTATTGTTATTGGATGATTTAACATCTATACTATAGTTGGATGTTATCAAGGATGCCTTTCCATTTTTAAGTTCATAGCAATTATCTCGTTTTTGATTACCTATCAAAAAATTTTGTTTCCCATCTAAATCTTTCATAGCAATTGGTATCATTTTTTCATTGTGTACTATTATGCTTTTACTATCAAACTTCAATAAACTATCTTTTCTGTTTTCTGTATAAAAATAAGGATGCCATCCAATTGTAAAAGGAAAAGATTTATCGTCCTCATTTTTTACATAAACATCTAATGTTATTTTATCTTTATAAAGTGTATATATAAGTTCAACCGAATAATCATAAGGAAACCCTATTACTTTTTCTTTACTGATGTACAGGAGTTTTACACTTACATTATCTGCCGTTATTCTCCTCTTGATTTCAGTAAACTTTTTATTATATAACAATCCATGTATGGCTTCTGAACCATGGCTATTATCAAACGTATACTTTTCTTTTTTATAAATATATTCACCTTTAAAAATTCTATTCACAAAAGGAAATAAAACAGCTGAAGCATAAGACTTAAGATAGGGTTCTTCCTTTGAAAAATCATTAATTATTTCTTTTCCATTAAGTAATAACTTCGTTAAAGCACCTCCATTACACAGTGAAATATCTGCTTTAGAATTACCAAGTTCTAAGTGAATTAAATTTGTATTGTTATTTTTCAACTCCAATATTTATAAAGATTTTCTAAGTATTAAATTATAAGGGTTTGCTATTTTTACTTTTTCATTATTAATTATCATTGATGCTAATCTTTCTCCCATACCTTCAAAATCTGTAGATATAGTTGTAATACCACCTTCTACAATCTCTTTTAATAATGTATCATTATATGAAATAACCCCAATATCTTTAGATATTTCAAATTGACTTTCTTTGCACTCTTTTATTATTCTAATTAAATTTCTATCATCAGGAATTATATATACATCTCCATTGCAAATTTTGTAATCATTTAAAGTTTTAATACACTTACCAGTAACATTATAATCATTACAGAATTTTTGAAAACCAAGTAGCAACCCATCTGGTTGTTTTTCTTTGTCAAAAAGAAAAATTAATTGCTTATACTTTTTAAGTAAATGTTTACACCCTACCAATCCTTTATAAATATCCTTTTCAAAATCTTGAAATATTGAAGGATATTCCGAAATCTCTTCTTTTGTTTGATCTAAAATATATACTTTATCTTTTGGTAACCTTTCCAAAACACTATTAAGATTATTTAACTTAGCAGGCATCACAACATAATAATTATACTTTCCTAGATTATCAAAAATTAGCTTTTGAAAAACATCATAATTAAAATGATGAAAGAAAATATCTACCTCAATGTTATTTCCTAATTTGTTTAAAAAGGAATTATATAAATCTTCTTTAAAAGCATTTAACTCATCGAAAAGTAAAAATATTTTTTGACGAATATTAATACTCTCACTATTTATATAATACCCCTTACCTGGTATTGATTGTACTATCCCTCTTGCTTTTAAATCACCGTAAGCCAACAATACTGTATCTCTTGAAACTGAAAGCTCTTTTTTAGTTTCTCCTATAGAAGGAAGTTTATCTCCTTTTTTATAAGTACCATTAAGTATAGCCTCTTCAATAGACTTTATAATTTGTTTATACTTTGGTAATCCTACTTTATCTTTTATACTAATCTTCACTCTACGAATATATTAAATAAAAAACCAACTAGTAGGTACTAGTTGGTATTTTATAAAAAAATTATACATTCAAAAATATGTTACCTAAATACAAATCCTTTTTTCATAGGGTCTTGAGGGTCAATAATAAAATTTTGTTTTCCAGTTATATGTGCAGTTCCTTCTACTTGAGGTATTACAGCTTTAACAGTTCCATAATCTTCTTCTGAAACTACCGATCCTTTAAATACTGAACCAGTTATACTTTCAATACTCATAGTATCACCAAACCCTATTTCTTTTCTTTTTTTATGTATAGCCATCCTCCCTGACACTCCTGAACCTGTAGGGCAACGATCTACTTCACCTTCTGCAAAAATGCAAACGTTTTTACTATCAACTCCTGAAGATTGTTTCGTATTATCTATAAAAATGGTTCCGTATAAAAAACTTAAATCACTTTCAAACGGATGTAAAATTTCTTTATCAACTTCCATTACAGCATGCTTTATATCCATTCCTTTCGCTATTAATTCTCTGTATGATTTTGGAGTTAAATCAAAATCAAAATTATTTTTAGCCATATCAACATAAGCGTAAAATGCACCACCGTAAGCTAAATCATAAGTCACTGGTCCTATCCCATCTAAAATAACCTCTCTATCCAAACCAACTACAAAGCTTGGAACACAATGAAAGCGTACTCCAGTTACTTTTCCGTTTTTAACATTTGCATAAGATGTTATTCTTCCACAAGGAGCATCTATTTTTAAAATGTTATCTCCCTCCTTTATGGGTATCCAATTCATTTCTATTGCTAATGTTGAAATTGCAATAATTGCATGTCCACACATAGTAGAATATCCTTCATTATGTAAAAAAATCACACCAAAATCGCCATCATCATCATTTGGTGGTAACAAAATACAACCATACATATCGGCATGTCCTCTAGGTTCAAACATCAATGCTGTACGCAAATAATCATAATTATCTTTACAATAACGTCTATATTCTAATACATTGTCCCCTTTCAATTCAGGAAAACCATCTACAATTACCCGTAAAGGTTCACCTCCAGTATGCATATCAATAGTTTTAATTTGCATCCAATTTTCTGGTACACTAAATTCAGTATTTTTTAAAATATTTTGATATGTATTACTCATTGGTATATTTTTTATAATAATAATTAGCAGCTGTTAAATCTTCTAACGCATGACCTACAGATTTGAAAAAAGTAATTTCACTTGAAGATACTCTACCTTCTTTTTTATCTGTACATAATTCAAATAAATCAGCCTTCACCTCTTCTTCTTTTAAAATACCTCTATGTAATGGAATTAATATATCTCCACTTTCTTTTAACCCTCCTTGATAAGTATCTACAAAAATTGATGACTTTTTAACCGCCTCATCATCAGCTTCTCTTGTATCCTTTTTATAAGCACCTACCAAATCTACATGCTGACCTTCTTTTAAGTATTTTCCTAAAACCAAAGGCTTAGGAGATAATGTTGCACTAGATATGATATCAACTTCTGAAATTTTATCTTCTATATTTTTAACAGGAACACTTATGTAATTCTCTCCTTTTAATTGGTCACAAATTCTTATTGCTTTTTCATAATTACGCCCCCAAACATAAACTTTTTCAATAGCACGTACCGATGCGTGCGCTTTAATCAAATTCACAGATAATGCACCAGTACCTATCATCAATAAACTTTTAGAATCTTTTCTTGACAGAAATGATGACGCTAAAGCTGAAGCTGCTGCTGTTCTTTTAACCGTTAAACTCTTGGCTTCTAAAATAGCTTTTATGCTTCCTTTTATGGCATCTAAATAAATATAAGTTCCTTGTATTGATGGCATATTAAACTGTCCATTTTCTGGACTTACTGTTACTATTTTAACTCCTGCATTCTTACTGGGATTCCAAGCAGGCATTAACAATAATGTTGAGTCAGATTTCAATTCAGGATTTGGAAAATCATGATGGTGCCTTATAGGCACTATTATCTCATTACAAGAAAACATTTTTTTTAACTCGTTTACTAACTCTAAAAACACTGTATTTTGCTCAATAAACGTGTCTGATATTTGTAGAATTTCATTCATGATACTAAAAGTATTAAATTCTTAAAAACTACATTCAATATTACCATAATAAAGAATAATATTATACAAACTATAGCTAAAATAGTATCACTAGCTATTTCTGAGAGCTAGTATCTTTATGTTATAAATTATTTTTTATGAAACATCTTAGAAATACAATTGCATTCGTTTTTTTAGCCTTTATTAGTTTAGCATGTAAATCTTCAAAAGAAGATATTAAAGTTCAAAATTTTAAAACTCAATTACAAACTTTATTTCCAAAAGCTGAAATTGATTCTATAGCAAGTAAAGATCATTTTAGTGAATCATATAGAGTTATTTTAGATCAAAACCTCAATCCTAAAAATCCTTCAGAAGGGACTTTTAAGCATTATATATATGTTTCACATAGTGCTTATACTAATCCTACTGTTTTAATCACTGATGGTTATGCTTCATATAATAGAACTAGTGAAATAAGTAAAGTATTTAAAGGAAATCAAATTATTGTAGAGTATCGTATGTATGGTAAATCAAGACCAGAACCACTTCCTTGGAAACACTTAACAAACGATAATGCTATTGAAGATTACCATAATCTTGTTACCAAACTTAAAACTTTGTACAAAGGCAAATGGATTTCTTCAGGAATTAGTAAAGGAGGAGAAACTACGTTAATTTACAAATCAAAATATCCAAACGATATTGATGTTGCTGTTCCTTATGTTGCTCCTATGATTAATGGATTAGAAGACCAACGTACTACTAATTTAATTAACTCTGTTGGAAGCTCTGAATGTAGAGACAAGATTAAAAACCTACAAAGAAAAGTTTTAAAAAATAGAACAAAAGCACTTGATGCTTTTAAGGAAATTGCAGCTAAGAATAATTTACAATTTAACGAGGTTCCACATGAAGAAGCTTTAGAATATGCTGTTTTAGAGTTTCCTTTTTCATTCTGGCAATGGAGAGGCGGTAACTGTGAAGAAATTCCTTCAATTGATGCGCCTATTAAAGATTTAGTAAACTACATACATAAAGCTGTGGGTATTGGATTTTATTCAGATAAAGGTTATAAGAAATATCTTCCTTCATTTTATCAGCACATGAGAGAATTAGGATATTATGGGTTTGATTTTGCCCCTGTAAAAGATTTACTAAAAGTAGTTACAAGTACCTCTAACAAAAGATTTGCTCCTAAAGATGTAGATCTAACTTACAATTCAAAATATATTAAGGATGTTAGAAACTATGCTGAAAATAAAGGTAATAATATTTTATATATTTATGGAGCATACGACCCTTGGGGTGCATGTGCACCAACTCCAAAGCCAGAAGTTGATGCCCTTAAAATGGTTTTAGCTAACTCAGATCATAGCACTAGAATTAAACATTTTTCTAAAAAAGATCAAGATAAAATATATGCTAAACTTCAAAGTTGGTTAGGTGAAAAAACACAGATTTATAAATTATACAATAATTAAACAACAAACCAAATGATTGGAATTGGAGGTTCAACAATAGCTGAAGAATTAGCAAAAATAAAACCCAATATTAATGATATTCAACCAATACAAAAGGAAGAATTTCAACAACGTATACAAAAAGCTTCAAGCTTATTAAAGAAGATGAATGCCCAAGCCATGTATTTACATGCTGGTACTAACTTATTTTATTTCACTGGTACTAAATGGAACTCTAGTGAACGTATGGTAGGTGCTATTTTATTTTCAAATGGAGATATAGAATATATAGCTCCTAAATTTGAAGAGGGTACTATTCTAGACTTTATGCTTATTCAAGGAAAAGTACAATGCTGGGAGGAACATGAAAGCCCATATGAGCTATTTATAGCTTTATTGGAAAAAAGAAATATTAACGGTGGAACAGTTTTTATAGACGAAGCTACTCCTTTTTTTGTTTCTAATGGTATTTCTAAACTTACAACAAGTTACAATTTTGAAGATGCTAAAACTATTACTGCTTCTTGTAGAATGGTAAAATCTAAAGCCGAAATAGCTATTATTCAACGTGCAATGGATATAACTTTAGAAGTTCAAAAAGCAACTGCACGAATTTTACATATAGGAATCAGTACAAAAGAAGTTACAGAGTTTATCCACGAGGCACATAAGCGCTACGGCATACCTTCTGGTTCTTATTTTTGTATAGTTCTTTTTGGAGTAGATTCTTCTTTTCCTCATGGTGTAAAAACCCCGAAAGATTTAGAAGAAAATGAAATTGTTTTAGTGGATACTGGATGCCAATTACATGATTACATTTCAGACATTACTAGAACATATGTTTTTGGTACTCCTACTAACAAACAACGTGAAATATGGAATATTGAAAAAGAAACTCAACTAGCAGCTTTTAATGCCGCTCAAATTGGTAATTCTTGCGCTTCTATTGACAAAGCTTCCAGAGCTGTGTTAGAAAATAATAAATTAGGTCCAAATTACAAGTTACCTGGACTTCCACATAGAACGGGACATGGAATTGGTCTAGATATTCATGAATGGCCATATATTGTTAGTAACGATTCAACTATTTTAGAACCAGGAATGTGCTTTAGTAATGAACCTATGATTTGTGTTCCTAGAGAGTTTGGAATTCGACATGAAGATCATATTTACATGACAGAAAGTGGTCCTAAATGGTTTACAAAACCAATGCTTTCTATAGATAATCCGTTTGGAGAGTAATAACACTTATATAAAAAAGGCTCCCCTCTATGGGTAGCCTTTTTAATTTATATCACATTTATATGATTAGAAACTCATACTTATGTTTACAGTAACTCCCGTACTTTCAGGAACATTTCTACAAACACCTCCTACGCAAACTAAACCTCCACGCTGTCTTCCATAATTCAAAGCAAACCTATGTGATTTGTATGTATAACTTCCTCCTAAATTGTAATAATGGATTTTTTTAGACACATCTGTACTTCCATAATTATAAATATCACTAACATAAAAAGCTAAATTTGATGAAGTATTAAACTCTACAGTACCTCCAGTCCAATTCTTTCTATCATCTTTAGTCCATAAATGTTGAGCTTCAAAACGAATAGACTTTCCATTTCCTATTTTAAATGTTGATTCACCAACTAAAATATCAGCTCTCACTTCACCAGCCTGCTCTTCTATAAAACGCTTATTATAATATTGATTTACATAATAAAAAATACTACTCCATTTTTTTGACCACTTTTTACGAACTTCTAAACTAACCTCAGAAAAATATTTTTCACCAAAACCCAAAAGAGAAGTATCATAATCAAAATTATTAAAATCTACATCTCCTTTTAATCCTGCCCAATAAGAAGCATTTACAGCAATTTTGGTTCCGTACTTACCTCCTAAAAGAGTTTTCTTCTTTATTTTATAATACAAATCCATTTGACCTCCTATTTCTCCTAACTTAACTAAAGTAGGATCTATAAAGGAAATTTGAGGTTGCGCTTGATATACATATATATTCGTTAACAGATAATCATGTTGTTTAGTAAGCCCAGGAATGTAATTTATAATATTTTGATTAAAATTTTCCTTTACTGCATCTCTTTCTGAATAGAAATTAGCATTTTCCATTCTTCTTAAAGTAACATCGATACCTAAACCTTTTTTAGCATATCCTAAGTTTAATAAAAAAGAATTTCCTTTTTTAGCATTTCTTACATTTCCAAAAACATAAATAGCATCTTCTCCTTTCGTTACATATTCAGCGTTAGAATAGAAATTACCTGAAGAAAAGTCTAACCTCCCAGAAAAGCTATTTGTTAATGAATTAAATTTAGGTGTTAAAATCTCATTCTTTTCGTTTCTACCAAGATAACTAACTCCGAAAACCAAATTAGAATTTTCAAAACTCAATAATTGTGATAAATCTATATTAGAGTCAAAACCAAAAATTGTTCCATCTGAATATTTAAAACCGGCTCTCTGTTGTCCAAAAACAGCTGTTACATCGATATAATCTGTTGGGAAATATTTTACACGAGCTCCCCTTAAAGCATTGTTAATCCCTAATTGTCTATTCTCCCATGTTCTAAAAATCAATCCACTTCCAAATTGTTCATAAAAATGACCAACTGTAAGATTTATTTTTTCTGATTTGTAACCAGCATAATAAAGACCTAAATTAGTTTTTTCAAAACCTGGATAATAATTTAACAAAGCCATTGGTGAATAACTTTCTACCTGTAATCCTGCATAAAAATTTTTATATCCATATTCAACAGTTAAATAATTATTAGATCTAAATCTATTTGGAGCAACAAAATCCCCAGTTTTTGAATCATCCATATAATATTGTGAGTTAGATTCAAACCCTATTGATAAGTAATCGTTTTCTTGAGCATTTAATAAAAAGCTTAAAAAAACAAAGCAAAGTGTTAGTAGGTTGTTTTTCATGATCTTAATCTACATTCTTTTTAATTATTTCATAAAGTTCATCTTCAAACCCAGGTGAATACCCCGAATGCCTGTATATAATTTTATTATTCTTTACAACTAACAACTCAGGCACAGTATTGATATTTAAAGCTCTTTGTAATTCTTGATTTTTATCTAAAAGAATTTTATAATCCCAAGCTTTTCCATTCGCTAGAGCTTTTACTCTTTTTTGAGATCTAGAATCATCAGTTGAAATAGCTATTAATTCTACATTTGTTTCCTCTTGCCATTCGTCATATACATCATTAATTGCATCTAACTCATTTAAACAAGGTACACACCAGGTAGCCCAAAAACTAAGAATGGTTATTTTGTCTTTCGAAATTTCATCAGAAATATTAACAGAAATCCCTTTTAAATTATGAAGTCTCTTGTTTGGTACAGTTTTTTGTGAATAGCTCATTATAGTAGTTAATAACAAGCAGAATAAAATAATTTTTTTCATTTTTAAGTTTTTCATTTAACATTATGTTTACATCTATTATGTAACAAAAAGAAAGATGTTTTCCCTACAAATATTTTAATATTTAGACTAAAAAAGTGTGAAAGTATGTTAATTATTTCGGTTAAGTTTAAATTTTTAACTAAAAAAAAATAGAGTTATCAAAAAAAACGTAAAAAAAATGTAGGGTAAATTAGTTTTTTGTTGTTTTATAGTCAACAAATTAAGAACTATATAAATTATGAAAACAACAAAATTATTTTTAAGCTCTATTGTTTGCGCTTTAACTTTTACTCTTTTTATGGCATGTTCTGCTTCTTCTGATGCCGATCCTGGTAATGAAGAAACTGTAAAAAGTGTTGAAATAAAAAAAGACAAAGACGGTGATATTATTTTTACTGGTGAGGTTGTAAAATTTACTGTTATTGCTAACGGAGGTATAAATGTTACAACAAGTGCTACTATTTATGTAAATGGTGATAAAATTAGTGGTGACTCATTTAAACCAACAACTGCTAAAGCATATGAAGTAAAAGCTATTTACAAAAATGTAACAAGTAAAAACAAACTTAACTTAACTTGTGAGGCTAAAGGAGCTACTTTTCAAAAGAATGTTGTAGTTGAAGACTATACAGGTGCTTGGTGTGGTTGGTGTCCAAGAGTTTCACATGCATTGAAACTAGTAAGCGATAAAACAAGCAACATGATTCCTATTGCCGCACATATTGGTGATAACATGGAGAATAAATATTCAAAAGAATTAGCCAAAGCTTTTGATGTTAAAGGATACCCTACTGCTTATGTTGATAGAGCTAAATTATGGTCAAGTCCTGAACCACAAAACACTGCAGAAATTTTAAATTTAATAAAAGACAATGCTGTTTTAGGTATTAAAATGGAATCTACTTTAAATGGTACAGACATGAACCTTAAAGTTAGTGTTAAGTTTGGAAACACTTATGCAGGAAAACTAAAACTAACTGTTTTTGCTCTTGAAGACGGTATTGTATTAAGTCAGAAAAACTATACAAGTTATTATGGTGGAGCTTCAGATATTGCTGACTTTAAACACAACTATATTTTAAGACATTCTTTTACAAGCGTTCTAGGAGATGAAATTGACTCTAAAGAAACAGTAAAAGATAATGTTTACACGAAAGAATTTAAAGGAAGTGTACCAAGTACAATCAAAGATTCTAGTAAAATGAGTTTTGTTGCTATCGTTTCTAATGGAGACACTAAGGCTGCTATAAATTCAAGAAGTGCTAAAGTAAGTACTTCTAATAATTTTGAAGTAAAATAATTAGTAAGTATAAACTAATAATAAGAAGTGACTGTCTTGTAAAACAGTCACTTTTTTTATTCTACTAACATAAAGTTATATTCATTAAATGCCACTCCATAAAAACCTTTCTTTAGTTTTATATTTAGCACCTACTTTTTGGTAAAACTGAATTGCTTCTTTATTAAAACTAGGAGTTTGCCATTGTATACTTGTACAATTTTCAGATTTTGCATGCATCTTTATCTTGTTCATCATTTTAACTCCTACGCCTTTCCCTCTTATTTTTTCCATTAAAAACAAACAATCTAAATACATATAAAATTCAGCATCCCAAGTAGAGAACTGTTTCATAAATGTAGAGTATCCAACTATTTCATCTTTATCTTCTGCCACCAGACAGTTAACAGTTAAAGGCTTTTTAAAAAAACATTCTAAGAACAACTTTTCTTTACCTTTACTATTAAAATCTGATTTTTCATAAATAGCATGCAACTTACATAGTTCTAATAACTCTTTTACATCTTTTTTTTGAATAAACCGTATATTCATTTTTCAGATTTTTAACAAGCACATTCAAATTCCGAGCCCTTTGTAGGTTTAGTGCCATTTGTTGCATATCCATCAAATTTCCACCATTCAATTCCTCCTATGAGTTCCTTCACTTTAAAACCTAATTTAGTCATTTTTAATGCCCCTTTTGTTGATGCATTACAGCCAATTCCATCACAATAACAAACATAAGTTTTAGTTTTATCTAAGCTTTTAGTGCTTTCTTCTGTCATTTCTATATATGGAATGTTTATAGCTGTTGGAATATGTTCTTTATCAAACCCAAACTTTCTCCTTGCATCTAAAGCAATATAATCAGTACCTTTTTCAAAAGCTTCATATAAATCTGAAGAATCCATTTCATAATTTAATTTGTTTTCGTAAAATTCAATTTGTTTTTGTGCTTGTTTCATCTAATATTGGTTTTAAAAAATTTCGTTCATAACTAATAATACATTTAGTTTTATATGCAAATTCATATGCCTTTTTACAAGCTGTATCTGTTTCACTATCTATTCTATATTTTTCATACATTGAAAGTGATTTAAAACTAAATAAAGCTACTGCAATATTATTTGCACCTTCATGAGGTAAAAAATATCCGTGGTGTATCCCTTCAAACTTTTCTACTAAAGGAATCCACATTTTTGCATACTTTTCAAACTCTTTTACTTTAATATGGATCAATTGTATATTTTAAGTAACAGGTTATCATTTTCTTGATTTATATGGACAAATATATAATCACATTTGTTGTCTATTAAAAAATTAAAATGAGCATTATGCATCTATGATTGATTTTTTTTCAACTAAAGTATATTCATATTATTGTAACTTTGATTTTATGGAAATAAAGTATTTTAGGTTGATTAAAACTATAGCTGAAGAAGGAAGTATTGCTAATTCAAGTGAAAAGTTATTTTTAACGCAATCTGCCTTAAGTCATCAACTAAAAGATTTAGAAGAACAACTAGGGTTTAAGGTATTTCATCGTACTAGAAACAAATGGTCGTTAACTGAGGAAGGTATTGAACTTTACAACTTAGGGAATTCAATTTTAAAAAGTATCGATTCTAGTTTCAAAAATATTGAAAACATAAGAGCTGGTTCTACAGGTACAATTAAAGTAAGTACTGAGTGTTATTCATTTTATCAGACTTTACCTCGTTTTATTCAAAAAATGGGAATCTTATACCCTGATATTAATCTAGATTTAATTCTTGAGGCTACGCATCAACCAATTACAAAATTACTATCCAATGAAATTGACATAGCCATAGTTACTTCTAAACCTAAAAATAATTTACTAACTAGCATTGATATTTATGAAGATAAAATTTTTGCAATAATGCACAAAGAAAATGAACTAAGTAAGTTAGACTATCTTACTGTAAGTGATTTTTCAAATGTACATTTAATAATACATTCTTATCCTTTAGAAACTGTTTCAATTTATGAGAAATTATTAAAGCCAAACAAAATTATTCCTGCTAAAATTTCTGCCATACCACTTACAGAAGTCGCTTTAAAAATGGTTGAAGCAAATTTTGGAATAATGTGCCTTCCTAAATGGACTTTAAAATCGTTTAACATCTCCAATGATATTGTTTTTAAAAAAATAGAAAAAAAAGGATTAAAAAGGAATCATTATTTAGTAATTAGAAAGGCGGATACTTCAAAAAAATATATTCAAGATTTTATTTCAAATTTTATTGATGAGTTTCCTATAATTTAAAATAAACTAGTGAAAATCCTCCAATATTTAGTTAACTATATTTTCTTAATTGGTAAACTGAAAACAACCCAATAACAAGCTCAGCTATAACTCCAAAAACATATCCACTAGTTGGAGTGCCATCTATAATAATACTTAATATTCGCCCAGTAGCTAAAGTCAACATAAATAAAATATTTAGTTCTGTAGCACTTTTCCAGTAATTTTCTTTAATAATACCTACTAACCAAATACAAGAAATCCCGATATATAAACACATAATTGCTTTAAGTAAATTAGAAAGATCTATCGTACTTACTTCTATGTTTAAATTGGTAGATAATATTGACGGTGTTCCATAAATAATCGCAGTTGGTACTACAATCAATAAAGAAATAACAAGATGCAAATTTTTAAAAAATAGAATTCCTTTATAATTCATTTAAATAGTATGTTTTCTTTAATTAGTACATAGCTCTTAATCTATAATATTTTCCATAATCACATACTCTATTCCTCCTTTGTTAAATTTATTCGTTGTAGCTTTTAAATCAAATTTTTTATAAAATTTTTCTTTTTCAACTCGAGCATTACACCATATTCTTTTAGCTCCTTCTTTTTTAATAACATTTATAATGTTTTTTAATAAAACTGTACCATGTCCTAACCCTTGATATTCAATTAATGTTGCAAATTTTCTAAATTGAACTTCATTATTCTTAGTAAACAGTGATATTATTGAGGTTATTTTACCATTTACAAATAAACCAAAATGCCTTGCATTCATATCTCCTTCTAATTTAACATAGGATATTGGCATATTAGGCCACATAACTTTATGCCGAATAGGTAAAACATCAGAGGAATTTATTTGTCTAACTTCTGTAGCCATAGTGTTTACTTATTTTTTTTCTTTTGTGTTATCTAAATGGTGGTCCAGATACCCAGCCAACAATAGATTGTCGTGTTCCTTTTGTTATTGGTGTAACTCTATGCATAATAAATGATGGAAATATTACAATAGTTCCTTTTTCTCTTGGAGCAGTAACTATTTCTTTATTAACCATAAATTCTAAATCACCTCCTTCATAATCATTCGGATCAGATAATTGAATGGTCATACTTAACTTTCTTGCAGAAATTTCACCAGCTCCAAAATCTAAATGCCAATCAAAAAAATCTCCTTCAGAATACCTAGTAAGTTGTAACTCTTGATGAAACCCTAATAAATCAAACCAATATCTTTCATTATTAGTATTGATAGCTAAAGAAGCTAATTTGCTATATATCCAATCATTTTCAGGAATATTATCAATAAACATAACCGAACTTTTTCGCAAGTCATCATTATATTTTTCATCTCCACTTATAGTAGCTTTGATAGTTGATTCATCACTCCAAAAACTAATTATCTTTTCAATTTCATGAGGTAAAAATAGACCTTGGTAATAAACAAATTCTGCAAAATTATGTTTAAGTGGCAATCCAAAAGGATAATTAATTGACATAGTACAAACTGATTAAACGTTATGATATTAATTTCAAATGAGTTTACAAGATAGTATTAATTTAAAAAATTAATACTTTTTTATAACAAGTAATTCATAATAATGAAACACCACTAACACTAAATCTATAAAACCGGTAAGTAGTTTTAAAATACCTAAAACAATGAAGTAATAATATCTTTAATGGTAATACTTTCTGCCTCTGCTTTATAGTTTTTTACCATTCTATGAGAAAGTATTGGAACAGCAACAGCCTGTACATCTTCTATATCTGGTGAATATTTTCCAGAAACAGCTGCAAAAGCTTTAGCAGCTAAAATTAAATTTTGTGATGCACGTGGCCCTGCTCCCCAATCAATATATTTTCTTACAAAATCAGTTGCTTTTTCAGATTTAGGTCTTGTTTTACCTACTAATCCAACAGCATACTCAATAACATTATCTGCTACAGGGATTTTACGAATTAACTTTTGAACTTCAATTATTTCATTCGCAGAAAAAATAGAATTTACAGTTTGATTAATTATAGATGTAGTGCTTTTTACAACTTCTACCTCTTCTTCAAAAGTTGGGTATTCTAAGTTAATAGAAAACATAAACCTGTCTAACTGTGCTTCAGGTAATGGATATGTACCTTCTTGCTCTATTGGATTTTGAGTTGCTAACACAAAAAAAGGTAAATCTAATTTATAATGCTGTCCAGCAACTGTTACTGAACGTTCTTGCATTGCTTCTAATAAAGCTGCTTGAGTTTTAGGAGGTGTTCTATTAATCTCATCTGCTAAGATTATATTTGAGAAAATTGGCCCTTTTATAAACTTAAATTGACGATTCTCATCTAAAATTTCGCTTCCTAAAATATCAGAAGGCATTAAATCTGGAGTAAACTGAATTCTTTTAAAGTTAAGCCCTAAAACATCTGAAATGGTATTTACTAATAAGGTTTTAGCTAATCCAGGAACACCAATTAATAGTGAATGTCCTCCACAAAAAACAGATAAAAGTGTAAAGTTAACAGCCTCTTGCTGTCCTATAATTACCTTTCCAATTTCTTGTTGTAATTGTGTGTATTTTTTAACTAAATTATTTACAGCAGTTACGTCAGACATTTTACTATTGTTTTTATATAAGTATCCGCTCAAAAGTAAGGTTTCATCTTTAAACTATTGAGCGGATATCTATGAATTATTTTATTATTTATTTTCTTTCTTCCAATCTTTTTTAAATGTACATTTTTTATACTCGTTCCCTAGTTTAATATAGGTTTCTTGTATTTTTTCTTTTGACCATTTGGTAACAGTTTCTTCTTTTTTCTTAGCTAAAGCAAATTGTTGCATTCTAACATAATCTTCAACAATATCAGCTTTATGAGTATCTGTTCTATTCTTCATAAAGATAACTTTGTACATTTTCTCTCCACCTCTAGTTTCATCATAAAAAACATCAGATAAATCACCTTGTTTTAATTCACTAATTCTAGCAAATAAATCTGGTGGCATTCTTGTTAATTCAAATGTCGGCTCTTGTGTATATGGATTAACTAATAAACCTCCGCTATTTTTCGTATCATCATCTTCAGAATATTTTTTTACAGCCTCATCAAAAGTAATTTTACCTTCTTTTACTTCAGCTACTATTCTTTCAATCTCATCTTTTGTTTCCTTTAATTTTTCGTCAGAAATTTCTGGCTGCATTAAAATATGAGATACTTCTCTACCTTTACCTTTTATTTTATGTAATTGAATAATATGATATCCAAAAATAGTTTTAAAAGGCTCTGAAATTTGACCTTCATCTAAAGAAAAGGCTACTTCCTTAAACTCTTTTATAAATTGAGTTTCTTTAGTTATAACTCCCATGTTCCCCTGATTACGAGTTACACTAGGGTCATCAGAATTAATAATAGCTTTTAATTTAAAACTAGAACCAGCTTCAACTTCTTTTTTTATTTTGTTTAATTTCTCAACAACTCTATCGCTTTCTTCTTTTGTTGCTTCAGCATATAAAACCAGTTGAGCTAAACCTACTTCTGCAGGAATTTCAGGTAGTTCATTTTTTTCTTTCAAACCATTAAAATACACACGTACTTCTTCAGGAGTTACATCAATTTTTTCTGTTATTTTTTGTTGCTCCTTCTCTATTAGAGTATTCTCTCTCTGAACTTTAGCTAACTCTCTTTTTAAATCTTCAATATCGTTAAAACCATAAGCTTCAACTACCTTTTTTTCACTTCCATATTCATTTGTAAAAAAAGCAATACTACGATTTACTCTACTATCTACTTCACTTTGTGCAACTGTTATACTATCAATAACAGCATGGTGAGCTAATAGTTTTTGCTGCATTAATTCTTCTAACATTTCACAATCAGTAATTGTAATTTTACCTTCACTACGAAGTTTTACTTCTTGTTTAAATTTATCTATATCAGAATCTAAAACAATATTTTTACCAACTACAACTGCTACACCATCAATCTTGTTTTGTTGTGCTTTTAAGGTTAGTACAGTTAAAAATAAAGTTAGTAAAAGGCTAGTATTCTTTAAAGTTTTTGTTTTGAATAGCATCATTTATCAGCGTTTTTTCAATCTCTCTTATTAATTCTAATTTTCGTTTATGTAAAATAATTTGTTTTATTCTAATATTTACATGACTCAAAGGAGCTGTTTCATTTTTTTTCAAAATATTTTTTACAGCGACCAAATATACTCCTAAACTATCTTCTTTTTGTATGAATTTTGATATTTTTAACAGTTTTTCTTTTAATTCACTACGAAATGGAGGTATTTTTCGTTTTAAATAATCAATAGTTACCCAAGAAGTATCTTGCAAACGATATGATTTAAAACTCAACAAGTGCTTTTCTAAATCTTCTTTATCTTCTTCTTTTTCAGATTTAAAATTTTTAACAATTTTATCTTTATCTAAATGGTCATTTCCAAAAAACAAATAATCAAATTGTAATAGCTCATCATTCAATCTAAAATTATCTTTATTTTTTTCATAATAAGACCTCACTTCACTTTCAGAAACTATTGTATCTAACTGTTGTTTTATTAGTTTTTCTTTATACCCATTTATGTATAAACCAGCTTTGTAATCATTAACTAATTTCTCAATTTCAAGACTACTTATTTCAGATATATTTTCTTCAGCCTTATTCAAAAAAAGTTGTTGTTTAGCCCATGAGTTTATTAACCCCTTTACAACAACAATACTATCTTGTTTTGATAAATTTTTTGGCAGTAGATTTTTAATATCTTTTTTATAAAGATGGGTGTTATATACTGAAGCTATTAATTTTCCTTCTTTTGTTCTTTGTTTTTTTAAAGTGATCAAATCACAAGAAATAAAAAAAAATGTGCTTAGTAATAGTAGTAGAAAATAATTTTTCACTTTTTATTGATTATATATTTGTTTTAATTTTTTAAGTTCTCTTTTTCTAATTCTTATAACATTATTCTTTCTTAGGTCTTTTATCCAATCATCTTCTAATTTTTTTTGATAATCACTTATTACCTCTCCTTTAATATCTTCTAGTTTCTTTTGCTTATAGTTTCCTTTTGTTTTATTAAAAAAACGTTGCAAACCAATAGAATCATTAGCTGATTTTTTCCATATTTTTTGTTGCATTAACTCAAATAAAAGTAACCCCTCTTTATATTCAGTTAGTGTATGTTTATACTCTGGTTCTTTGTTTACTAAATCTTCTTTAAAGTAATTAAAAATCTCTTCATTTTTAAATCCCTCAAATAATAATCCAATATCCTCTTTTCTTCTATATCTAATATAATCAAAAAAAGCTTTTTGTTTAATTTTTTTATTATTTATAGAAAGTAAGTTATCATGTGTTAATTGCATTTTAGACAATTCTTTTATTGATTTATTTGTAAAAATTTCAAAATTTTTATCATAAATACTTATATCATATTCCTTTTTTAATTTGTCTAGAACTGCCTTCTGAGATACTCTTAACCTATCAGAACTTTTAACTTTTTTCTCAATAGTTACTTTCATCTTATCAAAAGAGTTAATAGGGTAAGTTTTTAATAGTTTTACAATATGCCACCCAAACTTAGTTTTAAAAGGTTTACTAACTTCATTTATTTTTTTTAAAGCTAATACATTTACCTCAAAATCTTCAACCATTTTACCAGTTCCAAACTTTGGAAGTTTTCCTCCTAATTGTGCAGTTCCAACATCTTCTGAATATTTTTGAGCAATTTCTTCAAAAGATTCACCTTTTTTAATCTTCTTATACAATGAATCTATTTTTGCTTTTCCTACTATAGATCTATCTCTAGCTAAAATATGAGCTACTTCAAATTCACCTTTTGACTCTCTTTTTCCTGTTACTTTTAAAATATGATAACCGAATCTAGTTTTAAACGGATTTGATACTCCTTGCAAGTCTGTTTTATAAGCGTTATCTTCAAAAGGATATACCATTTTAAATGCTGAAAAGTACCCTAAATTACCTCCATTAAACTGCGCTGAAGGATCTTCTGACATTTCTCTTGCTACCTTAGCAAATGATTCTCCAGACACAACTCTATTTCTAATTTCTATAATTTTATTATACGCTTTTAATGTATCTGCACTTGTTGCTTTTTTAGGTAATCTAACTAATATATGACTTGCTTTTACTTCATTTTTAATTCGTGAGTAAGCCTCTTTTACCATTTTATTAATTGACTCTTGATCTTGTAAATAAGGAGCAATCAATTGTTTTTTATACCCTTCTAATTCTCTCTTATAAGCTCTTACAGTATCTAAACCTAATGAATACGCCTCATTTACTTTTAACTTATAATTTATATATAAATCAAGATATTTATCAATATTTTTAGAATCTTCATCAACAACAAGTCCCAAGTTTTTTTCATAAACCCTTTTAAACTCTGAAACTGATACAGGTTTTTTATTAACACTAAACAATTCTTTTTTACTTTGTGCAACAATTGTTAAACAACAAAATAAAATAGCTATACTTAAAACTTGTTTTTTCATAAATTGCTTTTTATAAAGAAATAATACCTTTTATTAATTCTGCTTTTTTATAATACGAAATTACTTCATCAGAACTTTTAACCGTTAAATGTATAGAAACACTAACATATTTACCTGTTCTTGAATTTTTTGTACTTATTACTGCTCCCCCACTATTAAATAAACTTTGTACTTCATCTACTTGTTTACCGTCTGTAGGAACGATAAATTTATATAAATATTTTGTAGGAAAACTACTTGTATCCTCTAATTGTGATTTTAATTTACTGTAAAACGCTTCTCTATCTGACATAATTATTTCATTTATCATATTTTTTATCAGAAAAAATATTTAAACTGATAAAGCACAAAATTACACTATTTATTAAATTTATAAATTGAAACTTTTATTTTTGCACGATGCAACAAAAAATAGTTCTAATTGGTGGACCTGGTACAGGGAAGTCATCTATCTTAAAAGAGTTTATTAAAAGAGGTTACGAATGTATGCCTGAAATTTCAAGAGAAGTTACCTTAACCGCTCAAAAAGAAGGAATTGACCAACTTTTTCTTGACCAACCTTTACTTTTTAGCCAGATGCTTCTTGAAGGAAGAGAGAAACAATATTTAGATGCTACTCAATCTGAAAAAGAAATTATATTTTTTGATAGAGGAGTTCCAGATGTTCATGCTTATATGAATTATTTAGGTACTGATTACCCTGATACTTATATTAAAAAAAGTAATCAGTGCACTTACGACAAAGTTTTTATGTTAGCTCCGTGGGAAGAAATTTACAAATCTGACAACGAACGGTATGAAACTTTTGAACAAGCTGTAAAAATAGATCGTTACTTAAGAGAAACTTACGAAGAAGTTGGATATACTATAATTGATGTTCCTTTTGGCTCAGTAAAAGAACGTTGTGATTTTATTTTACACTCGTTGAAAAACGATGTCTAGCAAAGCTTTACATATACTTAATCAATATTGGGGGTATACTTCTTTTAGACATCCACAAGAAGAAATTATAAACGCAGTTTTAAATTATAAAGATACAATTGCTTTATTACCAACAGGAGGAGGAAAATCTATTTGCTTTCAAATTCCGGCACTAATAAACGAAGGTGTTTGCATTGTGATTTCTCCATTACTTGCTCTTATACAAGATCAAGTTGAAAGCTTAACAAAAAGAGGTATTAAAGCTACTACAATCCCTTCTGGTAGTTCTCAAGACGAAATAATTACATTGTTTGATAATATTCGTTTTGGAAATTACAAGTTTCTATATTTATCGCCCGAACGTTTACAATCTAGGTTTATTCAAGAAAAAATTAAACAATTAACAGTTAATTTAATTGCTATTGACGAGGCGCATTGTATTTCTGAATGGGGTCATGATTTCCGTCCTTCATATACTAACATTTCTATTTTAAGAGAGCTACACTCTAATATTAACATTATAGCTTTAACAGCATCTGCTACTAATAAAGTAATAGATGATATTAAATCTTACCTTGAATTAAAGTCTAGTAATCTTTTTAAAAAATCTTTTAACAGACAAAATTTAGCATATCAAATTTTTAACACAGAAGATAAGCTATATAAAATCACTCAAATATTCACTAAAATAAAAGCACCGGCTATTGTATATGTTTCTTCTAGAAATAGAACTAAAGAAATTAGTGCTTATTTAAATGCTAAGGGGTTTAAAAGTAGTTTTTATCACGGAGGACTTTCTGCTCTTGAGAAACAAATCTCTTTTGATAATTGGATGTCAGAATCAACTCCCATAATGGTAGCTACAAATGCGTTTGGCATGGGAATAGATAAATCTAATGTACGTGTAGTTATTCATTTAAATCTACCTTCATCATTAGAAAACTATATTCAAGAAGCAGGTAGAGGTGGACGAGATGGTAAAAAAGCCTTTTCAGTTATATTAACTAATAAAAGTGATGTTAATTCGTTAAAAGAACTTCAACAAAAGCAGTACCCAACTATAAACGAAATTAAAATTATTCATAAAAAACTATATCAACATTTTCAAATATCAAAAGGAGAGCATATTGAATCTTCATTTGACTTTGATTTTTTAGCTTTTTCTAATAAATATAACTTCATCCCCAACAAAGTTTCTAATGCTCTTCAACTATTAAATAATAATGGAGTTATAACACTCAACTCAAGCTTTAAGCAAAAATCCACCATTCAGTTTATTGCTTCTAGTAAACAAATTATTAATTATTCAAAACATAATTCAACTACTAAAACGTTTATTCAAGCTTTATTAAGAATTTATGGAGGTGTATTTGAACAACCTGTTAAAATAAATGAGTTTTACATTGCAAAAAAAGCTAGTATTACCTCTACAAAAGTTGTACAGCTTTTAGATGACTTAGTAGAAAAGGGATACTTAGAATATAAAAAGTCTACTAAAAACACTGAATTATTTTTTTTACTTCCAAGAGAAGATGATTATATTATTAATCGTATTTCAAAAAACATAAAAGCGTTTTACAAACAAAAAAAACAAAAGGTTAACGATATTACTTTTTTTGTTGAAAATAACACGGTTTGCAGAAGCATTCAGTTATTAAATTACTTTGATGAAGAAACTACTAAAAAATGTGGTATTTGTGACGTTTGTTTAAGGGATAAAAAAGGAATTAAAAATAATATAGAAATTCTTATACTTAACATAATAAAAGAACACAAAGAATTATCCTCTAAAGAAATCTGTACCTTAGTAAAAGTAAAAGAAGGAGACATTTTAATACATTTGCGAAAATTACTAGCCAATGAAATAATTGGTATTACAAACTACAATAAATATTTTATAAAATAATGAGAGATTTACGTATCGTTTTTATGGGAACTCCTGATTTTGCTGTAACTATACTAGAACACTTAGTTACTAACAATTATACTATTGCAGGAGTTATAACTGCAGTTGACAAACCAGCTGGTCGTGGTAGAAAATTAAATCAATCTGCAGTAAAAAAATACGCGCTATCTCAAAACTTACCAGTTCTACAACCTAAAAACCTAAAAAGTGAAGAATTTCAAGCCGATCTAAAAGATTTAAATGCAAATTTACAAATTGTAGTAGCTTTTAGAATGTTACCAAAATCTGTTTGGGCAATGCCTAAGTATGGTACATTTAACTTACACGCATCACTATTACCAGAATATAGAGGTGCTGCTCCAATTAATTGGGCTATAATGAATGGTGAATCTAAAACTGGAGTTACCACTTTCTTTATTGATGATAAAATTGATACTGGTGAAATTATACTTCAAAATGAAACTTCTATAAGAGAAGATGAAACAGTAGGTGAATTGCATGATAAATTAATGCATTTAGGTGCTAATTTAGTTAAAGAAACTGTTGACTTAATTGCAAAAGGTGATGTTAAAACAACTAAACAACCTGAATTAGAGGAAAAGTCAGCATACAAACTATACCCTCATAACTGTAAAATAGATTGGTCTAAATCATTAAATGATATATATAACCACATAAGAGGACTAAACCCATACCCTGCTGCCTGGACAACAATTAATAATAATGAAGAAGAAATTACAGCTAAAATTTATTCCGTTTCCAAAGAATTTTTGTCGCATGATTATAATAATGGAAAAATAATCACAACAAAATCAACATTAAAAATTGCAGTTAAAGATGGTTTTTTAATAATAAATGAAATTAAGCTTTCAGGAAAAAAACTAATGGACTCAAGAAGTTTGCTAAATGGTTATCAATTTTCTAACGAAGCAATAGCCCTGTAGCCCTTTACTTATAAGGTAATTACAGTTTTCAACAAATAAACAAGTAGGGTTATTAACAATTAGACCCTTTTTATTAACAAAACACCTTTTTTTTTGCATCAAATGTTGCACAATACCGCATTCCGTCTATATTTGTTGAGCTTATTAAGCAAAAAACATTAATTAATTTTTAAAATCCATTTAAATTATGAACAAATCAGATTTAATCGATGCTATGGCTGCTGACGCAGGAATTTCAAAAGCTGCTGCTAAAGCTGCATTAGATTCTTTAACTTCTAACGTAACTAAATCTTTGAAATCAGGAAATAAAGTTGCTTTAGTTGGATGGGGAACTTGGTCTGTATCTGAAAGAGCTGCTAGAACAGGAAGAAACCCTCAAACTGGTAAAGAAATTCAAATCGCTGCTAAAAACGTTGTTAAGTTTAAAGCAGGTGCTGGTTTAAGCGACTCAGTGAACTAAGATTTTTAAAAAATCATATCTATATAACAGTATTTAGGCAACTAAATACTGTTTTTTTTTATAATGTGTCACGTTTTAAAAAAGACACTGTCTTTAAAATATAAACATTAAAACAACACTTATGAAAAATATACTTACAATCATAGCCGTTTTATTTTCTACTACATTCATTTTTAGTCAAAAAACAGTCAATGCTTCAGATATAATGAGAGATATAAAAAATGGTAAGACCATTGAATACTCTAACACTATTATTAAAGGTGAATTAGATTTTACTTTTATGGATAAAGCTTTACCTAAATTACCTAAAAGACGTAAATGGTGGAATAATGGAGGCTCAAATACTATAGAAAAACAAATTAGTAATAAAATTGTTTTTAAAAACTGTACTTTCAAAGATGATGTACTAGCATACATTCCTCATGAAGATAGTGGTTATACATTCATCGCTAATTTTGAAAGTATTACTGTTTTTAAGAATTGTAATTTTGAGCAAAAGGCAATGTTTAAATACTCTGATTTTGAAAGAGATGCAGATTTCTCTGGCTCTAAATTTAATAGTGATACAACTTTTAAGTATGCTAAATTTGACAGAGGTATCTCATTCAAAAACACCTATTTTGATGAACCAGCTACCTTTAAATATTCTGATTTCAATGAATTTGTAAGTTTTGAAAACTCTGTTTTTAATGAAACCGCAACTTTTAAATATACAGAATTTAATGATGGGGTTTCTTTTAATAATGTGAAATTTAAAGAAGATTTAAACCTTAAATACACTAAAGTTACTGGAGAATTTGATATAACAAATATGGAAGTTTCCTATGATATAAACTCTAAATACACCGATATAAACGGAAAAAGTTTCAGTAAATACTTATTGAAAAGTAGACAATAAATTCTGTAACAATAACAAAAAAAAGCTGTTGTAAATTTACAACAGCTTTTTTTTGTTATTATTCCTCTTCATACGAGGTATTCTTTTTTGCTTTTTTACTTCCTTCGTATAATTCGTATTTTACAAAACGACAATCTAAATCTGCATTTTTAAGAGGCACTCGTTTTGACGTTCTTAAACCAACATGTTTTAATGCTTGTATATCTGAGGTTATTAACCAAGCAGTAGAATTACCATAATTATGCTTTAAAGTATCCCCTATCTTCCCATAAAACTCTTCTACATCAATATTTAATCGCTCTCCATAAGGTGGATTAAATAAAATGGTAGTTTTACCAAACACTTCTTTTTTAGAGTTAAAGAAATTTACATGATGCACCCCTATAAATTCATCTAAGTTAGCATTAATTATATTTTGTTCAGCTTTTCTTACAGCAGACGGAGCCTTATCAAAGCCCATAATTTTAAAGTGTGAACTTCTTATTTTCTTTAATAATGAATCTTGAATTACAAAATACAAATCTTCATCGTAGTCTTTCCAATTTTCAAAAGCAAAGTGCTTACGATTAATATTTGCAGGTATTTGATTAGCAATCATTGCTGCTTCAATCAAAATAGTTCCAGAACCACACATAGGATCAATAAAATTCTCTTCACCTTTATATCCAGATAACAATACTAAACCAGCTGCTAAAACTTCATTAATCGGGGCAATATTAGTAGCACTCCTATACCCTCTTTTATGCAAAGAATCTCCAGAAGAATCTAATGAAATTGTTAACCATTCTTTATGAATATGGATATGAATTTTTACATCTGGATATTTTAAGTCTACATTTGGGCGCTTTTTATACTTATGCATGAAATAATCAGCAATAGCATCTTTCGATTTTAAGCTAATATAATGTGAGTTAGTAGTAAAATTTCTAGAATTTACAACAGCTCCAATAGCAAAGGTTCCTTCTACATCTAAAAAGCGTTCCCATTTTATACGTTGTATAGCTTCATATAAATCTTCTTCATCAAAAATTTTACTCCTTTTTATAGGTTTTAAAATCCTAATAGCTGTTCTTAAAGCAATATTTGCTTTATACATAAACCCTTTATCTCCTCTAAAAGAAACATTTCTTATTCCTTCTTTTACTTCTTGAGCACCTAGTTTACGAAGTTCATCTGCTAAAACACCTTCTAAACCTGCCATAGTTATGGCTGTCATTTTAAAATCTTTCTCCATGTATACCTGTAAAATTTCGTTACAAAAGTACTGCTAATTTATCTACTTATGAATTTTTATTCTTTCATCTTATAAAACGTAAGATTTCATTATTTTTGCTGACTCTTATTATTATGGATACAAAAAAAGATTGGTTTACTTCGTGGTTTGATACACCTTACTATCATATTTTATATAAGCATAGAAATGATACTGATGCGCAATTTTTTATGCGTAACATTACTTCTTTCTTAAAACTAAAGAAAAACAGCTCAATTGCTGATGTTCCTTGCGGTAAGGGAAGGCATTCTGTTTATCTAAATTCTTTAGGGTACAATGTTAGCGGTGGTGATTTAAGTACTAATAGTATTCAACATGCTAAAGAATTTGAAAATGATTCTTTAGAGTTTGAAGTATGGGATATGCGTAAACCTATTGAGAATAAATACGACGCTATTTTTAACTTATTTACTAGTTTTGGATATTTTGAAGATGACAATGATGATATTTTAATTTTACAGAACTTCAAAAACGGGCTAAAAAAAGATGGTGTTTTAGTTGTAGATTTTTTAAATGTTGAAAAAGCAAAAGCTAATTTAATACCTGAAGAAGCAAAAACTATTGACGGAATTAAATTTAATATAAAAAAAGAGATTAAAAATGGTTTTATTTTAAAGCATATTTCATTTTTTGCAGACAATGAGGAACATACCTATACTGAACAAGTAAAACTTTTAACTTTAGAAAAAATGCACCATTATTTTGAAAGTGCTGGATTAAAAGTTAAGCATGTTTTTGGTAATTATGCTTTACAAGATTTTAACAAAGAAACTTCTGACAGATTAATACTAATTGCTGAATGAGTTATATTTTATTAATACTTTCTGTTTTATTAGGTTCTTTAATTGTTTTATTTATAAAACCTAGCAACACCTTTGTAAGGTTATTACTTGCTTTTAGTGGTGCCTATTTACTATCTGTTACAGTTTTACATCTACTTCCTGAAGTATATACACAAAATACGAACATTAAATTAATTGGTATTCTTATTTTAGGAGGTATCTTAATACAATCTGTATTAGAATCATTTTCCAAAGGGGCTGAACATGGTCATGTTCACATACATTCTGATAAAGAAAAATTCCCTTGGTTATTATTTATCAGTTTGTGTATTCATGCCTTTTCAGAAGGACTCCCTATTCATGACCATGAAGGTCATCAACATAATCTTTTATGGGCTATTTTTATTCATAAAATACCAATTGCTGTTGTTTTAACTACTTTTTTAATAAAAACTAAATACACTAAAAAAACAATGGTTCTTTTTTTAGGTTTGTTTGCATTAATGAGTCCGTTAGGTATTTTTATTTCAGAAAAAATTACTTTTTTCACAAAATACCACTCAGAAATTACTGCTTTTACCATTGGTATATTTTTACACATTTCTACTATTATCCTATTTGAGGGTTCAGAAAACCATAAATTTAACTTACAAAAATTCACTGCTATTTTACTAGGAATCATACTTACTATTATTACTGTATAAGATTTTTACTTATATTTAGGTAGTTTAAAGTACTTACTTGTAGGTAATTTTTTTATATCAAAAAAGTTGAACTTTGAAAGTAAATAAAACTTATATTATGAATGCAAACAACTACACTTACTTTCTTGAAGTAAAAGCAGGAAAGTTACATAGTTACTTTAATCTCAGGAATAAATTAATAAACTTACACATTTCCGTACCAAATATTGATTTTGATATTATTAGTACTTACTTTTTGGGAGCAAACAAAAAAGAGAAAGCTATAATTGTACACATTTCCGATCAAACAAAAAAAAGGATTTGTAATAATACAGGAGGAAAAGTATTGTTAAAAAAGAGAATCTATTTTTCTGAAGTGAAACCTACTCTATCTGGTGAGATTCTTGACCTAAATAAAGATGATAAACTTAAGGTTTATGTAATTAATGATTTTCCAACAGATTTTGATAATAATAAAGTACGCTATTTTTCAAATTTAAGAAAAAAAATTTACAACTGATCATTCATGGGGTTGTGGAAACACAATACTTAACAATTATCCTTTAACAGAAAAATCAGTAACAGAAAACATTAAATTTTCATCAAGCAAGGATGAATATGCGATGCCAGAAGAAGCTGGAGGAGGAGTAATTGTTGCTGGACCATAAATTATATGTCAAAAAATCTATTAAAATATTTCATAAATACTGTTATAGCTTTTTTTGCTATATCAGTATTTTCTATTAATCAAATTAAAAAAGATTCTTCCTATATATACTTTACTGAAGGAATTAAATCTATTAAACTCAATAAAGCTGACTTAGCATATAAATATATTTTAAAGTCAAAAGAATTATATTTAACAAGAAAAAAAATTGACAGTGTTTTTATTTGTAATATAGAATTATATGACATTGTAAAATCTCAAAAAAAGCTAAATAAAGACCCGTTACAATACTTAAAAGAAAACCAGCAATATAAAATAACAGATACCGTATGGGTTATTGCTTTAAAAAACAGATTCGCTTCCTATTTTTTTAATCAAAACTCCCCTATAACTTCAGCAAAATATTATAAAGAATCTTTAAAGTTATGTTTTAAGATTAATAGAAAAGATTATGCTCAGAATACTTATACTAATCTTGGTTTGTTATACTCTATTAAAAAGCCTGATTCTGCAAGTTATTTTCTAAATAAAGCTTTAAATACAACTTCTGTTAATAACCCTGATAAACTAATTGGTATATACATAAACCTTATCAATTTATATCAAAAACAAAAAAACTACCGTAAAGCTATAGAAATTCTTGAAAAAACTAAAAACTTAAAACTTTCTCAATATGAAGTAAAATATCAAAAAATAATTTATCAAAAATTAGCTGACTGTTACCAACAAATAGGCAATTATCAAAGAGCATATAAATATCAACAAAATTATATTTTATATAAAGATAGTTTAAATACAAGCCAACAAAACATAGCAATTGCTAACCTAGATAAAAAGTACAAAGTAACAGAAAAAGAAAAGGAAAATTTACAGTTAAAGCAAGATAACTTAATCAATGAGCAACAAATAAAACATGGTAAAAATTTATTTTATGGTGCTTTAGCTTTTTTAATACTTGGCGGAATAATTGGTTTTCTTACTTTAAAAAACTCTCGTAGAAAACGCTTATTAGCAGAACAACAAAACCAACTAGAACAACAAAAAAATCTTACTTTACTTAAAGAACAAGAATTAAATACCATTAATGCTATGATTGAAGGGCAAGAAAAAGAACGAATACGGATTGCTGAAGATTTACATGATAATATCGGTAGTGTGCTGGCTACTTTAAAACTTCATTTTGAGAACCTACAATTAAATCGAGAAAAGAAACACTTCAATCAAGAAAAGTTATACAAAAAAACAGAAAAACTAATTGATGAAACCTATTTAAAAATAAGAAGTATTGCTCATGCTAAAAACTCTGGCGTAATTGCCAATAAAGGATTACTAGTTGCTGTTAAAATAATGGCTGAAAAAATTTCTGATGCAAACAAGATAAGTATTGATGTTATTGATTATGGTTTAAACAAACGCCTTGAAAATAGCTTAGAAATAACCGTTTTTAGAATTATACAAGAATTGACTACTAATATTATAAAACACTCAAAAGCTACACATGCAAGTATTAATATTTCTCAATTTGAAAATACTTTAAATATTATTGTGGAAGATAATGGGAAAGGTTTTGATTATAATAAAATAGCTATAAATAAGGGCATGGGAATTGGATCTATTCAAACTCGTATTAAACACCTTAACGGAACCTTTGAAATTGACTCTACAAAAAACAAAGGAACTTCAATTATTATAGATATTCCTATAAACAATACCTAATTGTAAGTATTTCTAAAGGGGTTTAGTTTTATTATCTTTGGTTAACTCCCAAAAATAAAAAAATGAACTTCTTTATTAATTTTTTCATATCAATAGATCAACTTGGTAACGTTCTTGCTGGAGGAAATCCTGACAATACTATTTCTTCTCGAATAGGATATTATACAGAAGAATATTATCCTTCTAAAAAAGTTCCTTTGAAATGGACGTTATTCAAAAAAATTATCAATTTTACATTTTTTCCTATAGATGGACATCAGCATTGTAAAGAAGCCTACTTTAATGATGCAGGTGAAGAATTTGATAAAGACACAAACGATATTGCTGTTGCAATTTTAGCTATAATAATTATTATAAGCTGTTTTTTTATAATAATCTTACTCTATACCTTATATGCTTTTAGAATTGTCTCTCCAAAGAAAATTAACAGAACAAAAAACATAAAGCAGCGACTACGAATAGCAGAAGCTAAACTAAAAGGTGTGTATTCAGAACTAAATCAATACCAAGTAACAGTTGATACTGAATTAGATGAAATAATTGATGAAACACAAAATACAATAGAAGAAATCGCTCAAAAAAATGATGGGATATTAAACCTAAAACAAAGACTCCAAAACTTTAAAATAAAGAAACAAAACACAAACAATAACTAGAAGTAGAAATAGGTAACTATAAAATAAAGAAATATGATTACTATAGCCATGGCAGAAGACCATCAAATGTTAATTGATGGTGTAAAATCTTTTTTTGAGTACGATGATGAAATTTCTATTATAGGCGCTGTAAATAATGGCGAAGATTTAGTAAAACTAGTTTCTTTAAAACAACCTAAATTAGTAATCACGGATATTAGAATGCCTCGTATGGATGGTATAGAAGCAACTAAAATTATAAAATCTAAATTTCCTCATATACGCGTATTAGCCATGACTATGTTTGATCAGCCAAAAGCTATAAAACAAATGTTAGATGCTGGTGCTACCGGTTACTTATTAAAAAATTCTGGTATTAAAATGCTTTTAAAAGCAATTGTAGCCGTTGCAAATGGTGAAACTTTTTTTGATCCTAATGTAGCTTTTAATTTTATGAACAATTACATCGATAAAAATGTAATTATAGGTAAAACAGAAAAAGTGATACTCTCTAACAGAGAAAAAGAAATTTTACAGCTAATTGCAACCGGAAAAACTTCAAAAGAAATAGCTGATGTTCTATTTATTGCTAAAACTACTGTAGACACACATAGGAAAAATATGATCCGTAAACTAAATTTATCTAATGGAAATGAATTAATAAAATACGCCATTGATAAAAAGTATCAATTTTAAATTACTTATTCATAGGTATATTACAACATCTAACTATAGCATAATTTTGAGTATCTAATCAAACTCATTTATTATGCTATTTATCAGCTTGAAATTATTACTTCCTAGCTTTCTTGGAGCTGTTGGACAAGAGGTTTTACATTGGTATAACCTTAGTAAGTCATTAGGAAATAATGTAAAATTATTTTCATCCAAATCCTACTGGATTATCACAACCATATCAATTATCTTTTTTGGTTTAACAGCCAGTTATTTATCCGAGTTTATTAATATTCCAAAAATTGAAGAAAACACTAAACTCTTTATAACTGGCCTGTTTTACCCACTAATAGCTAAACAATTATTAAAGATAGTAACCATAATGAAACCTAATAGAATTGACCAGAATGGACATAGAGAATCCGATGTTCTTATAAAATCATTAAAAAAGAAAGATAGCTTTAACCCAAAAGATTATATAACTAAATATTAAAAAAATGAAACAAAGAATTTTACTATCATTTGATTCACAAGAATTAAAAGAATTTAAAACCGTTATTAACAACAGTAACAATCAAACGTTACAAAACCTTGTAAAACTCGTTACAGAAAGACAGGATACAGATGAGTTCATTAAAAGAAAAGTTTTTGAAGCTCTTTCAGATTTAAGTAACTGTGATATTGATGAAATAAAAGTCGATCAAAATCTAAAGAATCACTTGGGGCTTACTATATATCATAAAAAATCATTAAAAACCTACTTTCAACGAATTATAAATGAACTTAATGCCAATGCTATAATTTCGGTAAGAGAGTGTGAAATTTTAACGAATGTATCGACCTGCATTCAACTTATAAAATCTAAATTATGAAAACTATTAACATTATTAATGTAGTCTTTTTTTTGTTCTATAGTTCTATTATTTTAGGGCAACAAAAACAAAAAAAAAGCCAAAGTATTTTCAACCGTATCTCTTTAAGAAAGTCATTTCAAAGCACAAACTCAACAGCAGAACCTGCCACTATAACCTATACTAAATCAAAAGGTAAAAGTAGTTCATGGCTTTTAGATGCAGCTATTGGTGTTGATCTTACTCCTCGAGATTCAATAAAAGCAATTAGTTTAACCTCTTATTTTGAGTATCATAAAAATACACTTATTAACGAAGAGCAAAATAACTGGTTAACTGGATTAGCTCTTGAATGGTTAATTTTCGATATACAAAAGAAAAATTGGACTCCTATTCTAATTTCTTCTATAAAATATAACAAAGATAATTTTAATGATGTTTCGTCATTTCAAGGAAGTTATTATTTCACTACAATATTTAAAAGAAAGTCTAATCTTAAATACTTTTGGATTCCAAATAATATTGTAAACATAGGAAAATCCATTCAGTTTAACTACACTCCTTATTTCGGAATAGAAAATGAAAACAGGATCTCAACCAATCAAGATTCTAACAATGGAAGTATTTACAGAGCATATTTTAGAGTAACTCCATATTTAAGTATTTTTAAATCTTATAAAAAACTTAATAAACTATTTGACATCACTGCTGATTGGCAATATCGATATAACCTCTATGAAAATGTAAGTAGTTTAAATAGAAAAAATCACAAGTTCTTTTTTATAAGTGCTAACTATATCTTTTTTTCAAATAATGATGGAAATAAGACTGCTAAGATCGGTTTAGATTATACAAACGGAGGAAACCCCACTATTGGTTTTAAAGAGCAATCATTTTATGCCGTTAGTCTTAAGGTACAGTTATAAAATATTAAGAGTAATATATATACAATATGTTACTCTTTTTCTCTATTAACCAAATTCATAGAAAATGCAGGTAAACAAATAGCTAAGTACTCACATTCACTATCAAAAGGATTTGAATATTGAACACGAACATTTTTCTCAATCTTTATAGATTGACCAGCTTTAAGAACAACTATATCTCCATCAATATTAAATTGTTTTTTCCCTTTAATCACATAGGTATACTCTTCAAATTTTGGGGTTTGAAAAGGTTCACTCCAACCAGCTGGTGCCACCATATGTGCAATGCTTACTTCAGAGTTTTTATCAGTAGCATTCCCAAAGTGCTCTTCTATTAATTTACCATCTGTAGTTGGCACTACAAAAGGACTTGTTTGAATTGTATATTTTTTACTCATAAAAAAAACAAAAGTCGAAACTAAGTTTCGACTTTTTTAAATTTTTAGTTAAACCAAATGGTTAATGATTTAATTTTAGCTAAATCAGGAATTTGTTCAATACTTACTTTTTGTGTACTAAATTCTTTCAATCCTAAATCTTCTTTATCTATTGCAACAGTAGCGTTAAGTTCATCTATAAATAAGGTTGCTGATGAAAAAGACGATTCAACTTTACTAATTTTATTATTAGCATTTATTTCTTGAAAAGTTGAGTTAATATTTAAACCTGTTTTTGTTTTAAACCTGTCATCAAAAATTTCAATACTTTTTATTGTTGATGTTGAATCTAGTTGTTCTTTAGGAATAATAGTAAGTAAATGCTTCCCTCCTTTTTCATAAACTAAGTATTTATCATCATCTTGAAAGAAATTATTCCCTTTAGCTCCTTCACTCAATATCTTTACTACAGAGTCTTTAGCAAAAAGATTATCAACTTCTTGTATCGTAGTTTTAACTGTAAGCTTTCCTACTTTTCCTTTAGCAATATCATATTTATTGTTGCTACATTGTATAAAAACAATAGAAATTAATGCTATAGCTAATGGTTTATATAGTTTTATCATGTAATTTATTTTAATTATAACGTTTTTTCCTTTTAAGAAATTATATTTCTACATTACTTTTTTTAATATTCCAAATACACTCCTAATAAACGTTGCACTTGTTAGTACTTTAATAATAGGATTCATACGTGTACTTCTACTTCTAGAAGATGACTTTCTTCTTGTTTTCTCTCTTTCCTTATAATCGTCTTCTTCTGTTTTTTCTTTATTTATTCTTTTAATTTTTTCATTTAATAACTCATAAGCACTTTCTCTATCTACAGTTTTATTGTATTTAGAAATTAATTTAGAGCTATCTATAACTTCATCAATTTCTTTTTCAGTTAATATATCCATTCTGCTCATTGGTGCTCGTAACATAGTTCTAGCCAATGGTGTAGGAATCCCTTTTTCATTTAATACAGATACTAAGGCCTCACCAATTCCTAATTGAGTTAGCACTTCTTTCGTATCATAATATTCAGAATCTGGGTAATTCTCTGCTGCTAATTTAATAGCTTTTCTATCTTTAGCTGTAAAAGCACGCAAAGCATGCTGTATTTTCATACCTAACTGCGCTAAAACATCTTCAGGAACATCTTTTGGATTTTGTGTTACAAAATATAATCCAATTCCTTTTGATCGAATTAACTTTATAATACTTTCAATTTGACTTAATAAAGCCTTTGAAGCTTCATCAAATACTAGATGAGCTTCATCTATAAAAATAACTAACTCAGGCTGACCACTATCTCCTTGCTCTGGAAATGTTTCATAAACCTCAGCCAACAACTGTAACATAAATGTTGAAAATAGTTTTGGCTTATCTTGAATATCTGTTAAACGCAATACAGAAATTACACCTTTTCCATTTTCATCAATACGAGTTAAATCATCAACTTCAAATGATTTTTCTCCGAAAAACAAATCTCCACCCTGCTGCTCTATTTCAATAACTTTACGTAAAATTGCTCCAGTACTTGCTGTTGAAATTCTACCATACTCTTCTTTAATCTCTTCTTTTCCTTCATTTGTTACATATTGAAGAATTTTTTTAAAGTCTTTTAAATCTAATAACGGTAACTGGTTGTCATCACAATATTTAAAAATAATGGCAACAATACCAGACTGAGTTTCTGTTAAGTCTAAAATTCTAGAAAGTAAAACGGGGCCAAATTCAGAGATCGTAGCACGCAATTTAACTCCTTTTTGCTCTGAAATTGTTAAAATTTCAATTGGGAATTTTTGTGCATCAAATGGAATACCAATTTTTTCATGGCGTTCATCTATTTTTGGATGTCCAGGACTAGCTTGAGCCAATCCACTTAAATCTCCTTTTACATCCATCAATAATACAGGAATTCCTTTTTCTGACATATTTTCAGCCAAAACTTGCAATGTTTTGGTTTTTCCTGTACCTGTAGCACCAGCAATTAATCCATGGCGATTTAACATTTTCAAAGGAATGTTAACCAATGCATTCGTTACTGTTTCTTCTCCTAACATTCCAGCTCCCAAGGTGATAAAATCTCCTTTGCTCTTATAACCGTCATTTATATACTTATAAAATTCTTCTGTTTTACTCATATTTTTTTGAAGTTCATTCGTAAAAAACACGTAAAAATAACAAAAAACATTCATTAATTTTTAATGTTGCCTATCTTTGCACACTTATGTTGAAAAAAGAGATTCAAGAGTTGATCGATAAAGGTGAAATGCTTCCACTAATGGAAGAGTTTTACACCATTCAAGGAGAGGGGGCGCATACAGGTACTGCAGCTTATTTTATTCGTATTGGAGGTTGTGATGTTGGTTGTCATTGGTGTGACGTTAAAGAAAGTTGGGATGCTAATTTACACCCTCCTACTCATACAGATACAATAGTTGAAAATACTAGTAAGTATGCAAAAACTGTTGTTATTACAGGTGGTGAACCTTTAATGTGGAGTTTAGACTATATAACTAATCAGCTTCAAGAAAAAGGTATTAAAACACATATTGAAACTTCTGGTGCTTATGATTTTTCTGGAACTTGGGATTGGTTTTGCTTGTCTCCAAAGAAAAACAAACTACCTTTAAAACGTTCATATGAAGAAGCAAATGAATTAAAAATGATCATTCATAATAAAAATGATTTTCAATTTGCTGAAGAACAAGCTAAAAAAGTTGGAGAAAAATGTAATCTTTTTTTACAACCAGAGTGGAGTAAAAAAGAAAAAATGACTCCTTTAATTATCGATTATGTAATGAATAACCCTAAATGGCGTATTTCTTTACAAACTCATAAGTACTTGAACATACCGTAAATTATTTTTATAAATAAAACTAAAAAGCCTCTTTGATTTATTTTCAAAGAGGTTTTTTGGGTTAAAAAAGTTTACTCTTCAAAACTTACACTTCACTCATTAAGAAGTATCGTTTCCTAATTATTGGTTTTAAATATTTAGAATAAAATATAGGTTTGATCAAAAATCAATTAAAATTAAAAATTATGAAAAATCAATTTACATTAGGAATTAACAAGCCTTGCTCTGAAGACTTTAATCAATTTACACCTACTAATTCTGGAGGGTTTTGTGGTTCTTGTGAAAAAAACGTTATCGATTTTACCAAAATGAATTCCAAAGAAATCATTAGCTACTTTAAAAATAATGATTCTAAAAAAACTTGTGGAAGATTTAAAAAACATCAATTAAAAACATATTCTGAGACTACATATTTACATAAAAAACAAAGTTTAATTGGAGGGCTAGCTCTAACAATTATATCATTATTTATTCCAAATACGGCAAACGCTCAAAAATGTAAACAGCCAACAGAAATAATAATTCAAAAAAACAAAAAACTTAAACTTAAACCACAAAATAATGAAGTTACTATAAAAGGGTTTGTTAAAGATGAGTCAGGCCCATTACCTGGTGTTAGTGTTCTTTTAAAAGGTACAACAATAGGCACAGAAACAGATTTTGATGGTAATTTTGAGTTTCCTAAACAACTAAAAAAAGGAGATATTTTAATTTTTAGTTTCGTAGGAATGAAAACAGAAGAAGTTATTATTACTGATAAAAACTTTACTTCAAAGAAAAAAATTGATGTTACTATTAAAAGTGAAGCATGTATATTAATGGGAGAAGTTGCTATAAAGAAAACTTATTCATCAAAAAGGAAATAAAACTAAATTGCTATGAAGAAAATTTTGCTCTTTATTTTTCTAAACTTAACTTATTTTGCAAACTCCCAAGTTTCTGATTTTAAAAACATCAACTTTAAAAAGGTTGAAAATATTGTTAAAACATACAAATACGAAAGATTAAATAATTTACCTCAACTATCTTTTAAACTTACTTCTAAATTAAATGGTGATGTAGAAAAGTTTAGAGCTATTTACCTTTGGGTTACATCAAACATTAAAGGTGACTATACCCTTTCTCGTAAAATAATAAGGAAAAGAAAACGACTCAAAAACGATAGTATCGCTCTTTACAATTGGAATAAATCCATAACATCAAAAGTTTTTAAAACACTACGAGAAAAACAAAAAACAATATGTACTGGGTATGCTTATTTAATTAAAGAACTTGCTTCACTTTCCAATATAGAATGTAAAATTATTAATGGCTATAATAGAACATCAACATCTAATGTTAATTCTTTTGAGCTTATAAATCATTCATGGAACGCAGTAAAATTAAATAACAAATGGTATTTATGTGACCCTTCTTTATCTAGTGGTTATACAAATGAATTTTATACATTCATATTTGATTATAATGATGGATATTTTTTAACTGAGCCTTCTTTGTTTTCTAAAAATCATTATCCTCAAAATAAAAAATGGCTATTGGGCTCGAATATTTCAAAACAGGATTTTATTACTTCTCCTCTTATTTATGATGACGCTTTTAAGTATAAAATAACTCCTATTACTCCTTCAAAAATGAATATTGAAATAAAGAAAGGAGAAGAGATAACTTTTAAATTTAAAGCATTGAAAAAAATTACTACAAAAAATATAGCATTAGTATCATATATTGGAGTAAATGAAAAACATCATAAAATTTATAATCTTAGAAATGTAGATAACATTATTACTTTTAAGTTTAAAGTCAATAAAAAAAGGAATTATGATCTTCACTTAAAAATTGATAATGACGTAGTCATGACATACACAATGAAGCTAGTTCGCTAAAAATAAAATTTCTTTTTTGGTATATTTGTTGGCAATCAAAGAACATTATCATGAAAAATATATTTGTATCAGTAATTACTGCTACGCTACTTTTTTCTTCTTGTAAACAAGAAAAAAAAGAAACCACAAATTTAGTTACTAAAACTCAAAAAGTAAATACTGATTTTGACAACTTGTTAAAGGAGTACAATGAACGAAAACTACGTTTGTTTCCTATAAGTGCTACACAAGCTGGAGATGTAAGATATAATGATAAGTTCCCTAATAGTTTATTAACGGAATATACTTACAAAACTGAATCTTTTTATGACTATTTTAAAAGTAAACTTGAATCTTATAAAAATAGTGATTTATCAGAAAGTCAACAAATGAGTAAAGCTGTACTTGCATGGGATTGTGATATTGCTCTTGCTCAAAATAGCTTTAAAAACGATTTATTGATGCCTATTAATCAAATGTGGACTATTAATCTTACCATCGGACAATTTGCAAGTGGAAGTAGTTCACAGCCATTTAAAACAGTGGTAGATTATAAAAATTGGTTACTTAGGTTAGATAGCTATAATAATTGGTTAAAATCTGCTAAAGAAAGAATGCAAGAAGGAATTAAAGAAGGTTATATTTTACCAAAATCTTTAATAAAAAAAGTAATTCCTCAATTTAAAGTATTAGCAAATACTACCCTAAAAGATCATTTATTTTATACTCCTATTAAAAACTTTCCTTCTAAATTCTCAAATGAAGAGAAAGAAGAGTTATCAAAAAAGTATACTAACATCTTAAATGAAAAATTAATACCTTCTTTTAAAAGTTTATATAATTTCTTAAAAACAGATTATTTAAAAGCAGGAAGAAAGGATAGTGGTATTGATGGAGTTCCTCAAGGGAAGGAATATTATCAACATGCTATTAAAAAGTACACCACAACTACTATGACTGCTGATGAAATTCATAACCTTGGCTTAAATGAAGTCGGTCGTATTTTATCTGAAATGGAAAAAGTTAAAGAGCAAGTTGGTTTTAAAGGGAGTTTAAAAGACTTTTTTAACTATGTGCGTGAAAACAAAGAGTTAATGCCATATACTACTCCTAAACAAATCATTGACAATTTTAATGCGATTCATGAAAAAATGAAGCCGCAATTAGAGAAATTATTTGGAAACAAACCAAAAACTGGATTCATAGTTAAACAAACTGAAAAGTTTAGAGAAGCTTCTGCAAGCGCAGAATATAACTCTGGCTCTTTAGATGGAACTAGACCTGGTGTTTTCTATACTCCTATTCCGGATGCAACAAAGTATAATGTATTTTCTGATGAAGCGCTATTTTTACATGAAGCTATTCCAGGGCATCATTATCAAATATCTTTAACACAAGAAAATAAAAACTTACCTGATTTTAGAAAAACTTTATGGTACAGTGCTTATGGTGAAGGTTGGGCACTATATACTGAAAACTTAGGTAAAGAATTAGGTTTATACACTGACCCTTACCAATATTTTGGAATGTTAGGTATGGAAATGCATCGTGCGATTCGTTTAGTTGTTGATACTGGGATGCACGCTAAAGGATGGAGTAGAGAAAAAGCGATTGAGTATTCATTAAATAACGAAGCAGAATCTGAAGCTAGTATTATTTCAGAAATTGAACGCTATATGGCAAATCCTGGCCAAGCCTTATCTTATAAAATTGGGCAATTAAAAATTAGAGAGTTACGTGCTAAAGCTAAAAAAGTACTAGGTGATAAATTTGATATTCGTGAATTTCACAATCAAATTCTAGAAACTGGTTGTATTCCCCTAGCTTTACTTGAAAACAAAATAAATAAATGGATTACTTCTTTAAAGTAATTTTCTTATTCATAAATTTTAAAAAATCCACTTTTGTTAACTCAAAGTGGATTTTTTAGTACTTTGGTAGTTTAATAAACTACATCATGAAAAATTTATTTGCTTTTTTATTTATATCCTCTATTTCATTTGCACAAACAAACACGGAAATTCATTTATTTGATATAAAGGAAGTAAATGGAAATTGGATTGCTACAAATGCGAAAAACATTTCAAATAATGATGGTTATGATAGTCAACCTCACTTTTACAATAATAATACTATTTTATTTTCTTCTAATAGAAATGGAGAAATTGACATTGCTAAATACGATGTAATTTCTGGTAGTAAAACTTTTATCAGCAATACCCCAAACGGAGGTGAATATTCACCTCAACGAATTCCTTATTCAAAAAACATTTCAGCTGTTAGATTAGACAAAAATGGTAAGCAACGTTTTTATAAGTATGATATTAATACTGGAGAAAACTCAGAATTAATCAAAGATTTAGTAATCGCTTACCCTGTTTGGCTTGATAAAAACACGTTGATTTCATCAGTTATTGTAAATGATACCCTTGAACTTTTTATAAGTAATTTAAATACTAAAACAAATCATTCTATCACAAAACAAGTTGGACGCTCACTTCATAAAATACCAAACTCTAATTCGGTTAGTTTTATGAAAAAAAACAAAGATAAATGGGAAGCTTGGTCATTAGATCCAGAAACAAAAGAAACGAAAAAAATCACAAATACTGGAACTACTGAAGATGTATGCTGGTTACCTGATGGTACACTATTAATACCTTACCAAAAAACTATTTATAAATTCAATCCTAAAAAAGATAAAAGAGGTTCTTTGTTTTATAAATTCAAAGATGAAAATATTAATAACATTTCAAGAATTACAGTAAATAAAAATGGTACAAAACTAGCTATTGTTGCTGAAGTATCACCTAGAGCATTGGCACAAGAACAACTAGAAGGGTATAACAAAAGAGATATTGAAGCTTTTTTAAAACCCTATGCAAAAAACGTTAAGGTATACACATACCCTAATAAACTAAGCTATGAAGGAATAGATGAAATGCGAAAAAGGTATGCTCCAATGTTTGAAAAAACAAAAGACTTACATTGTAAAATAACAAGTAGAATTGTAAAAGGAAATGTAGTTATTGATGAAGAACTAGTTACTGCTAATGGAAATACTTTTAAAGCATTAGCAATTTATGAAATAAAAAATGGCAAGATTAGCATTGTTCGCTTTGTTAGATAACTACATATTTATTTTTCTGGTAAAATACCCTTTTAGAAAATAAATTTGAACAAAAATCATTAATGTAAATAAGAAACATGTATACAAAATTGTATTTGAAATTGTAATTCCTTCAAATAATTTAGGTAATTGAATTGCATCTGTAAAATTCAAATTTACTTTCGGCATTTTAACCCAACCTAATGATGTTCCCCTTGAAACATACAGTATAGAAGTTACCAAAACAGCACTTAAAAGAAACCACACTTTTTTAGATATTAAAGGCGTTGCTTTATAGATATCTGCCTTTTTAGTTTCTAAAATAGCATTCATTATATTTGCCGTAAAATCAGTTGAAGGAGATTCTTCCTTTATTTCTTTAATATATTTTTTCGCAAATATATCTAACTCTTCTATATGCTTATTTTCTCCCATAATGATTTATTAATTCTGGTTCAACTCTTTTTTCTACTATAGTTAATAACCTTTTTCTTGCTCTATGTAATTTAACCTTCACATTTGCTTCTGATAAGTCAGTAATATCTATAATCTCTTTCAAACTTAATTCTTCAAAATAAAACAACCAAATAACTGAACGTTCATCTTCAGGTAGCTCAATCAAACATTTATTAATAATTTCGGCACGTTCTTTTCTTTCAATTGAATCTAAAACTCCTTCTGTTGATTTTATTTTATTAATTGTTATTTCATCAATCGTTCCAGTTTGATACTTTTTACTATTCTTTTTAATACTATCCAAACATGTTCTATATGCTATCTTATACAACCATGTTGAAAATTTGGCATCTCCTTTAAACTTGTCTATATTTTTATATGCCTTTATAAAAGTATCTTGAGAAATTTCTTCTGCCTCTTCTCTACTCTTCAGCATTTTTAATGCCAAAGTAAATACCATTATTTTATACTTTTCTACTAAAAAAGCAAAAGCATTTGCATCTCCTTTGAGAATTTGATTAATATAGATTTGGTCGTTTTTAATAGTCATTATATCTTTTGACTGTACCTTTCAAAAAAAGGTTACAGTTTTTTTGAAAAAATATTTTTTTTATTTTTTTGTAACCTTTTTTAAAACATCACAGTCATACCTTTCAAACACATTAAAAATAATCATTTAAATATAATAATAGTATGGAAGCAGCAATAGTATTTATGTTCTTATTCGCAGTAATTTTTGGAATTTTTTATTTATTCTATTCAACAAGAAATAAAGAACGTTTAGCATTAATAGAAAAAGGTGTAGATGCCAAAATTTTTATGCAAGGAGAAAGAAAACGTTCAACCTTAACTGGTAGAGTTATTATTTTAAATTTAGCCTTATTAGCTATGGGAATTGGTGTTGGTGTGCTATTAGGAGCCATTTTAAGCTCTAGTTTTGGTTATAGTGGTTCATGGGCAGATCGCCCAAGTAATGCTATTGATTCAGAAGTATTCTTTATCTCATCAATTTTTCTTTGCGCTGGAGCAGCTTTATTTATTGGATTTAACTTAACTAAAAAAATAGAAAACGAATAAAATAATTTCATGTAGTAAAAACGCAACCACTTCCTTTTGAAGTGGTTTTTTTCTTTTAAAAAAGGCTGTATATTTATAACATAAATAACAAGCTATGAGTAGAGACTATAAGAGTTCTGTTTTTAAAGATTTACTAGATCGTTTACAACAAGATAGCTGGCAATTAGAGTTATTAATTTCTGGTTTTGCTATTTTTGGTTTGTTTACTGCTTTTCCTCATGTAAAAACTGCTTTAGAAATAGCAGAGAACGACAAGAACATTTATTCTTTTATTATTTTAATTGTTGCTTTAGTAGCTTGCTATATTCTTATATTTAACTTACTTGTTCATGTAATATTACGAGGTTTATGGATTGGAGCTTTAGGCTTACGGTATATTTCTGGAGATATTGATTTTGAAGAATTAAACTACCATAATCGTTTCACTAAATATTTAAAAAAGAAAATCATTTCTTTTGATAAATATGTCGCTTCATTAGAAAATTATTGTAGTGTATTATTTGCTGCTTCTTTTTTATTGATTTTTTATGTAATTTCAATTACAATAATTGTAGTAGCATTTATTATTATTGCAACCTATATAATTTCTAACGATAATTTACCTAAAGATCTTAGAACTTTTATTGGGGCTACCTTAATGATAATTCTAAGTATTGGATCAATTTTAATGTTTATTGATTTTATTACCCAAGGATATTTAAAAAAGAAAAAATGGTTATCTAAAATATATTTCCCTTTTTATTGGGTATTCAGTTTTCTAACTCTTTCTTTCCTATATAGGCCTTTAGTTTATAATTTTTTAGATAACAAATTCACTAAAAGACTTAGCATTTTTCTAATTCCAATATATATAGTAATATCTATATTTAATTCAGTAAAATATCAAAAATCAAATTATATAAACAGTACTAAATACAACTCCAATTTATATATTGATGATAGAGAATATGAAAATTTAAGAATTAAGGAAAATGATTTTGTAAGAGTTGCTAGTATTCAATCGAAAGTAATAACAGATCCATTCATTAAGTTTTTTAAAGTTTTTAATGATAATGTTGAAGATAGAATTTATGCTTTCAACCCTACTTTAAAACCTTTAGAAGATAATAGAGGTTTTAAAACTGGTATTCGTATTTATAATAACAAATCTATTTCAAGAAAAAAAAGAGATAGTTTGGCTATTAAATATATAGAAACAATTAATAAAATGTATATCATTAAAATAGATACTACAGAATATAAACCTGATTTTTTAATAAGTCGTAACAAACAAAATCAAGTTGGTTTTGAAACTTACTTACCTACTAAAGAACTTAATGAAGGTAAACATATTTTAAGACTGAAACGAAAGCTAATAAAAAAACAAGATACTTTAAAAATTTTAGAGTTAACTATACCCTTTTGGTATTTTAAACAATAAATCATGAAAAAAATAGTACTCATATTAATATTTCTATCAACAACTATTAACGCACAAACTGATTCTAAAATTTACGACATCATTAATAATGTTTCTGCAAATAGAATAAAAAAAGACATAAAAACTCTTACGGAATTTGGAACTAGAAATACTTTTAGTGATACTATTTCAAATACTCGCGGTATTGGAGCTGCTCGTCGTTGGATAAAAGCACAGTTTGAAACTATTTCAAAAAACTGTAATAATTGCTTAACCACTTTTTATCAAAAAGATTTCGTTACTAAAAAAGGGAACAGACGTGTACCGCATGATGCTTGGGTAGTAAATGTTGTAGCTATACAAAAAGGTACAAAGTATCCTAATAGGTATATTATTATGAGTGGAGATATCGATTCACGTGCAAGTAACACAATGGATTTCACTACTGATGCTCCAGGTGCTAATGATAATGCTTCAGGTATGGCTGGAACTATTGAAGTCGCGAGGGTATTATCTAACTATAAATTTGAAAGTAGTATTGTTTATGTAGGTTTATCGGGTGAAGAGCAAGGGCTATTTGGAGGTGCTGGATTAGCTAAATATGCTAAAGAGAAACAATGGGATATTGTAGGTGTTTTAAATAATGATATGATTGGTAATATTAAAGGTGTTGATGGTGTTATTGATAATCGAAGTTTTAGAATATTTTCAGAACCAGTACCTGCAAATGAAACAGAAAGACAACGTAGAGCTAGACGTTTTTATGGTGGCGAAGTAGATGGGATTTCAAGACAATTAGCAAGATATATTTATAAAACTACTAAAACATATATGCCAGAAATGAACCCTATGATGATTTATCGCCTAGATAGATTTGGTAGAGGAGGTCATCACAGACCTTTTAACGATTTAGGCTTTGCTGGAATTAGAATTATGGAGGCTCATGAAAACTATACGCAACAACATCAAGATATAAGAACTGAAAACGGAATTAAATATGGTGATACTTTTGAACATGTTAATTTTGAGTATGCTAAAAAACTAACAGCTGTAAATGCAATTACTATGGCTAGTTTGGCCTTGTCTCCTCCTAGTCCAAAAAATGTAGGAATTGGTGGTATTGTAGAAGCCTCAGTAAAATTACAATGGGATAAAGTAGAAGGAGCTAAAGGTTATAAAATTTATTGGAGAGACACTACTTCACCTACTTGGGATCATAGTAGGTATGTAGGTAATGTTAATCGGTTTTTATTAGAAGGGATTGTTATTGATAATTTTTTATTTGGAATTGTAGCAGTTGGTAAAAATGGACATGAAAGTATTGTTTCATTTCCTTCAAAGATTTTTAGAAAATGGTAGAAAAACCATTATTATATTTTAAAACTGACTCCGAATGGCGTAGTTGGTTATTTGAAAACCATACTAAAAGTACCGGTATATATCTCATTTTATATAAAATAGAAACTAAAATACCAAGTATGCGCTGGGAAGAAGCCGTAAAAGTTGCCCTATGTTTTGGTTGGATTGATTCTACCGTTAAAAGTTTAGGCAATGGTAAGAGACAGCAATACTTTTGCCCTAGGAAACCCAAAAGTGTTTGGAGTAAACTAAATAAATCTTACATAAAGGAACTGGTTAATAATAATCAAATGCACTCATCTGGGTTACAAAAAATCAAAATTGCAAAAAGTAACGGATCCTGGGAAGCACTAGATGATATTGATAATTTAATTATTCCTACTGATTTACAAATTGAGTTTGATAAAAATAATAAAGCCTTTAATAATTATCTAAACTTCGCTCCTTCTTATAAAAAAAACTATTTATATTGGTTACATCAAGCTAAAAGAGAAATAACACGTCAAAAAAGAATTACGGAGATAATACAATTTTGTGAAGCTAACAAAAAGCAACGATAATGACTAAAATATTGATAACTGGTGGTACTGGTTTAGTAGGTAAACATTTACAAGAAGTTTTAAAAAAGAATAATCATGAAGTTTCAATACTAACTAGAACTCCTAAAAAGAGTAATGAATTTCGTTGGAATATAAAAGAAGGGTATATTGATGAAAAAGCTTTTGAAAATATTACACATATTATTCATTTAGCCGGCGCAGGAATTGCTGATAAAAGATGGTCAAAAAAACGTAAAGAAGAATTAATTGATAGTAGAATTCAATCTGCTAATTTACTATTTGAATATAGTAAAAAGTTGAATATTCAATTAGAAGGATTTATTTCAGCTTCTGGTATCGGTTATTATGGAGCTATAACTTCTCAATCTATTTTTAAAGAAACTGATGCTCCTGAAAACGATTTCATTTCAAAAATTTGTATTCAATGGGAAAAAGCTGCCTTACAATTTAAAACTCTTGAAATACCTGTTACTATTTTACGTACCAGTATTGTCTTAACAAAAACTGGAGGCGCTTTAAATAAAATAAACACACCACTATTTTTAGCCGAATTAGGTAACGGAAAACAATATATGCCTTGGATTCATATTGAAGATTTATGTGCTCTATATGTAAAAGCAGTTAATAATAATACCTTTACTGGTATATTTAATGCGTCTGCTCCTGAGCATCATACTAATACTTCTTTTACAAAAACATTAGCAAAAGTAACTCGTAAACTATTATTACCTTTTAGTATTCCTTCTTTTATTTTGAACCTTATTTTGGGCGAACTTTCTGTCATTCTTTTAAAAGGAAGTAAAATTTCTACCGAAAAAACATCACAATTTTATTCGTTTAAATTTGAAAAATTGAACAATGCTTTAGATGATTTATTATAAAGAAGAAAGTTATTACTCTTCTTCTATAACATTTTTAACTCTTCCAACAATACCAGATTCTAACTGTACTTTTATTCCGTGTGGATGATTTGGTGATTTTGTTAATAATCTACTTACAATACCTTCCGTTAACTCTCCAGTTCTTTGATGATTTTTCTGTACTACTTCAACAATACTACCAATCTGAATATTTTTTCTATTTCTACCGTCTTTCATATGATTCTTTTACTTTACAAAAGTAAAAGAATCAGTGACAAACTATTAAATAAAGTTATAAACTATTCCAAATATCAAGATATATCTTCCAATTTCCCGCTACTTTTTTCCAAACGATTACATATTTTCCTTTCCAGCTAGTTTTCTTTCCATCTTTTTTAACTGTAGTTCCTTCATATATACCATAATCATATGCTGTATTTTTAACTATTCGTATTTCATGTTGCGTTATCTTATGTTGTATTGTTTTAATACCTTCTGGAAGTGTCCAATACTTTACTATTGCTTTTTTCCCTTCTAATATGTTACCCCTTTGAGGAAATATTTTTGCATCTGTAGTATAGCACTCTCCAATCATTTTGTAATTAGACGTATTTACATATTTAGAAAAGTTTTTAGTGTTTTCTAAAATTTGTTTAATCTGTTTTTCTTTTCCAATATATGTTTGGCTATTTGCTACGTTGATAGAAAGAAAAAGTAAGAATATATATATTAATAGTCGCATTGTATTTATTTATTTGATGTTTTTGGCTTTCTATTAAATATCTTATTTACTACTTTCCATTCCCCATCTATCTTTAATAAATTCATATAATCTATAAATGTAAATGATGGATATTCAATTTCTAATTTTGCATTTGCTGTATTTCCAGAAACATTTATATAGGAAATTTGTGTTTTTCTATTTTGCTTAGGCCCTTTTTTTATTACTCTTTTAAAAAAACTTAGTGCATTTACTTCTTTATATATTCCCTTTGAAACAAATTTCATAGTTGCATCTTCATGAAATGCTTTTTTTAAAGTTTCAAAATCGTTATTTGTTCCTCCTTCTAAATAATAAGAAACTGTCTTTTCTACAAGCTTGTAATCCGATTCTTGTGCAAAGCTATTCATTGAACAGATGGTACAAAGTACTATTATGATAATTCTTTTTTTCATATTTAAATTGTTTTAATTTTTATTAAAGTATATTATTTTTCTAATAATTCTATCACTTTTTGAGCTACCGATACTGTAGCCGAAGGATCTTGACCTGTAATTAATCTTCCATCAACTACATAATTATTATCCCATCCTTTTTTAGAATATGTAAATCTCCCTCCATTTGCAACTATACTTTCTTCTATAGAAAAAGGAAATGTTTTATAATAAGAAGCTGTTTTATTTTCAAAAATTTCAGGAAAACCGTTTACTTCTTTCCCTGCGTACAAAAACGTTCCATTAGATAATTTTAAATTTACAATTCCGGCAGTGCCATGACAAATTGCAGATACAATACCTTTCTTTTCATAAATAGTTCTTGAAAGGTTTTGAATTCCTTTATTTTCGGGTACTCCAAACATAGCTGAACCACCACCACTATAATAAACAGCCTTATAGTTGATTTCAACAACACCTTCTGGAACTAATGTGTTCTTAAGTAAATTCATGAAATCTGAATCATATAAATACTTTTTTTGAATAGAATCAGATGTCTTTATATAACCGATAGGAATCGCACCTCCTTTAGGGCTTACAAAATCTACTTTATAACCTTTCTTCTTAAAAACATTATATGCCAAAACAATTTCAGAGAAATGATTAGCAGCATTTAATTTTGTATTTCCATATGTATGTTGATTTGATACTATAAAAAGTATTTTCCCTTTTTCATTTATTGATGTTTTACACCCTAGTAAAATCAGAATAATTAATAACGAAAAGATTGTTTTTTGCATACTGCCTTAATTTATCGCAATATGCATTCTTTCCTATAAAAAAAGGTTTTCAATTATAAATCCGAACTACCACTATGCAAACAAGAACTTTTAATTTTTACTATTTTCTTTTTTATATTTAGCTGGTGTAGTTCCTGTTACCTTTTTAAAAGTTGTGAAAAAGGTAGATTTAGAGTTAAATCCGCAATCATATCCAATTGTTTCAATTGTATATATTTTCTCAGATACTAATAACTGTTTTGCTTCTTCTATTCTAAGTTCATTTATAAATAAAGAAAATGATTTTCCTAAATTATCATTTAGAAGTTGTGACAATTGATGAGTTGGGATTTTTAGTTTTTTAGCAATCTCTGATATTTTTAAATCAGGATTTTTAAACAATTTTTCTTCTTTAATAACTGCTAATTTTTTAATTATTGGTTTAACTTCTTCTTCATCAAACTTTTTATTTTCATATTTAATTTTTTCTTCAAAAAACAAAGTGCTTTTATTTCTTTTAAATACCCATAATAATAGTAAAAGATAAAAAACAAATGAAAATGACAATGCCCCTACAATGTATGATGTAAAAGATCCTATATTATAGGATAACCATATTACTAATACGCCTATAAAAATACTTAATAACCATATTTCAATTTCTTTAAGTTTAATCGACTTATTAAATACATTTTTTATAATATACTTTAATTCTATTCCTGTTAAAAGAATATAAATTAACCATTGTATATAAATAATTTTAACAATAAATCGTGACCATAATTTTCTATGCTCTAAATAAGGATACAGTACTCCTAAAACTATTAAAACAATAGTAAATGGAATAATATGCAACCTCCATTTTTTAGTTTTGCTTTCTTTTATTAAGGAAGTTATATACAAATACAAAGCAGGACCAATTAAAACACATGCTGAGAGCCCTATTTGTATAAAAACACTTGACAGATTTGGATTAAAATATAAAAAAACCGATTTGATAATTCGTATACTTAAAACAAATAATAATAATGATAAAAAGTAATTTGAAAACTTCTTGTGTTTTGTTGAATACGCAAAATAAACACTTAATAGAAATCCATTAAATGCTCCTAAAGCACTAAAAAAGAATAATAATTGACGTTCAAAATCCATTAATGCTAAAGTAAAAAACGTTTGGTATTTACCATAGTATTCCTACAATTAAAATTGAACTAGTATATTAATACACTCTATTTTATTTAAACTATAGCATAAATAAAATAGAGCATTGATTAAAGTAATACCAAGACTATTTCATAGTTGCATTTATTATTTCAATTGTTTTTAATGAAACTCCCTTTGACGATAAATAATTTTGCCCAGTTATTAACCTTCCATCTACTTCAACATGAGCTTTCCCTGGTTTAGAAAATTGAAATTTCCCACCTCTTTTCTCAATCGTTTGTTTAATTAAAAAAGGAAAAGTTTTAAAATAATCTTTAGTTTTATTTTCATAATCGTCTGGATATCCGCTAACATTTTTACCATCTACTAAATATTTCCCATCTTTAGTTTTTAAATTAATAATACCTGCTGTACCATGGCATACTGAAGAAACAATTCCTTTATGCTTCTCATAAATTTCCATTACAATACTTTGTATCTCTTTATTTTCTGGAACACCAAACATAGCACCACCTCCTCCGATGTATTGAACCGCTTTATATTTTGAAGCATTAATTTCTGAAGGTGATTTTGTGTTTTTTAAAGCATTCATAAAATTAGAATCGTATAAATATTTTTTACTCTCACTATCTGAAGTATTAATATATGCTAAAGGGACTGCTCCTCCTTTTGGACTTAAAAAATCAACAGTGTATCCAGCTTTTTTAAAAACATCATAGGCATTTACAATTTCTGAAAAGCTATTACCCGTTTTTAATTTTGTATCTCCATAAAAATGAGCGTTTGAAACAACAAATAAAACAGCCTTTTCTTCTGGATCATCAACCTTTGTTGCTGTTTTACTAATAATTTTCCAATTACCATTAGTTTTCTTTAGCAAGAATAAATCAATATAAACCCATTTCCTTCCTGGCCCAGCTATTTCAACTTTAGCTGTTGCTATATCTTTCACTACCTCTACAGATAATATTTTACCATCACGTCCATTAAATTTTCCTTTTATTGAATTTTTAAAAAAACCAGTATACTCCTTTGGAGTATAAACCTTAAAACCATCTCTTCCTGTAAGGTATAAAGTTGCATTTTCAGCAAAAGCACTTTCTAATAACTTTAATTTATTATAAGAACTTCCTTCAATATAGTTTTGTAATGTTTTCTTTACAAGTAAATTTTCTGTTTCTGTTTCTGTTTGCGCTTGTAGTATTTGAAATACTAAAAATAATACTACTAACAAGGTGTATTTTTTCATGACTCTAATTTTAGATTTTCAACAAACCTAAATAGAGAACCCTAAAAATTGGTTATAAGTTATAATTCAAGTGTCCAGAATTATAATTTTGGAATAAAAAATCACAAAAATTCCTTTTTATATTCTGATGGTGTTTTACCGGTAACCCTTTTAAACGTTGCGTAAAAAGTAGATTTAGAACTAAATCCAGCTTCAAAGCCTATGGCTTCTAAAGTTATTTTAGTTTCTTCTTTCAATAACTTTTTGGCTTCCTTAATTCGGTATTCATTTATGAATAATGCAAAGCTTTTTCCTAAATTATCATTCAACAATTGTGATAATTTATGTGAAGTAATATTCAATTCTTTTGCTATATCTTTTAATTTAATATTACTATTCTTATAAAATTGTTTTTTCTTTATTACCTCATGTAACTCTATAATCAGGCTTTCAGCTTCATTATTATCAATTTTCTTTGATACATATTTCTTAGGAATATCTTTGAAAATAGTCTCTCTATTTTTTTTTGACATAAAAAAGAAAAGCAGTCCATAAAAAACTAACGAGAAAACTAATGTTCCCAAAAAATACATCCAAAAATAACCAATTAAATAAGCTAAATAAATTAATACATTCCCTAGAAAAACAGCAACCAACCATAATTCAGAAGTGGAATATTTTAAACTTTTACTGAATATTTTTTTATAGATATTTTTTAAAACAAACCCAGAAAACAATATATATATTCCCCAAATCGTGTAAATAACTGTTACAAAATCTCTCCAAAACTCTATGTTTGTCCTATAAGGTTTAAGCAACCCAATAATAACGACAATAAAAAAGAGACTAAAAACATGTACTTTCCATGCAGTAGGTATTTTCTTTTTGTTTTCTACAGAGGATTTTAAATAATAAAATAACGAAACTCCAATTAAAAAACATGCTGAAAGACCTATTTGCATTATTAATAAATCTTTGGTTTCACTAAAAAGAGAGTATACTGATTTTCCTATCCTAATAGATAACATTAAAACTAGAAATCCAAATAATGTATTTTGTGTTCGCTTTGGTTTCCCCAAAAACAAAAAATATACACTTACAAGAAATCCATTAAAAACTCCTAGTGAGCATAAAAAAAACAAGATTGAATTATCAAAAGTCATTTAATGTTATTTATTATGCTTTCAAAAATAACAAAAACACTTGATGCTCTCAAGTGTTTTATTAACCTAAAATTTTTAATTAAAAATCAAATCTATAATTCATTTTAAAAGCTACTCCCCAATTGGTTCTAGTAATAGTTTTATTAAAATTATCGGTTACTACCAAATACACATACGATAATGGTTTATACTCCCATTGTAACCTGCTGCTCACATTAAAATTATCTCGCTGTGTGTTATACTGAACATACGTTGTCCAATTTAACCGATTATTAAAAAATACTTCACCTGTAAATCGAGTTAAATGAAAGGTTTCTTTTCCTAATAAATCTAAATCTATTTTATTAACATCGTAGTTGAATTGTAAATTTGCAAAAGGTAGTAGTTGATAGTTTAAATAGGCACCTGCAGCTACTCTACTTCCTGTATAGTAATTTCCTTTTTGTACATTAAAACGATATCTAAATCTTTGATTATTTGCTGAATTATACCCTATCTTTAGAATACCGTAATTATATGTACCTGGTATTAATGCATTTCCATTACCTAATGGATCAAAACCGTATTTTAAATCAACATAATCATGTTTAAAAACATAATATAAAGCTGATAAGTTTTTAAAAAATAGAGCCCCATTTAAAAAGTGTGATGACTGACTTACAGTTCCACTTTCATTAAAATAAGTATTGTTATTATAATTTAAATAACGAATGGAATTTAACGCTTTAGAGTTTTCATAAAATTTTTCAAACCTAACACTTCCTGTTGTCTGGGTATATCCTTCTCTAATTACTATATTATTTACCGCATCAAAATTATATAACCTTGGAGTAAATCCAACATCAGTAATATAATTTTTACCTACATTTTTCATTGCTGCACTCCAACTAAAACCTCTTTTATTAAACCATATCCCAGCATTATAAAAGTTATTATCTCCAGAAACATCATCATTAAAACTCTTCCCAAAATTTGCTATTCCAGTCCATTTATTATTATCTGATTTATAATTCACATTAACTCCTGCAACTCGATTATAATCGTCTATAAATTCAAAACCTGCTGTTTCTTGTCTATTAATAAAAAAACCTGTAGCTGTAAAATTTTTAGACAATTGTTGTTCAGCTACAATAGCCCCATAGTTTTGAGATTGAACACTATTTTCTTTTTCAGTTTGAACATTTAAAACTCCAATTCTTGTTTTAGATGAAACATTACCAGATAATTTTAATCCAAATTGAATTGGACTTTTTGAGCCTATACGCCTTGAATAAAAAGGATTAACCCCACTTACCCCCAAATTTGAAAACAAATCAGCATTCTCAAGGAAAAAGTTACGTCTTTCAGGGAAATTCACTGCAAAACGAGTAAAATTTGTTACCTGCTGATCTACATCGATTTGGGAAAAATCAGGATTTATAGTAGCATCAAATTTTAGTGATGAAGTTATATTATACTGTACATCTAAACTTGGCTTATATGTAGTATTACTAGTATTATTTTTAACATCATTTTGATTATTGATTGTTAAAGAAGGTGTAGCAGTAAAGCGTGATGGAGATATTTTCGGCAAGTGTTCAATGGTAAATTTTTCAGTAAATCGTAAATCAAATAAACGATAATTCCTTTTCACATTTTTTAAAATAGTCCATGAATTAATTTTAATATCTCTCACATAAAATTGAATTCCAAAAACAGTATTATTTTTATTAAAATTTAAAGACTTCAAGGGGATTGCTATCTCATATTGCTTTTGTTTTCCATTCATAAAAGCTTTTGCTTTCCATACAGTACTCCAACTTGTACTAAAATCATACCCTTCATTTACACGTTCAACAATTCCATCAATTTGTGTACTGTAGCTATTTACTGAAAAATAATATGCGTTTTGTTGTTGATTTTGTGTATCTAAAACCATAGCAAATCCATCACTCAAACCTATAGGAGTATCGCGTTTTAATGAACTTACTTGTGTTTTTGGTGTACTATCATTATAAATTAAACTCACAAATAAATATTCTCCATTATGAAACATTTTTACTGATGTTTGATTCTTTGCTAAACCAACATCAGTAGGCGCATAATTATAAAATCCTGTATATGCAGTCAATTTATTCCAAGTTTTCTCATTTAATTTACCATCAATTTTAATTTTAGTATCTATAAATTTAATAATTGGCTGTTGAGAAAAACTATTTACTATGAAGCTTAATAGTAATAAAGTTAGAAAATTTTTCATTTTTATATTTTAAGTTTCATCAAAAGTATTATTGTTACTAACATCTCATAAAATAAGTAGACAAACTCAGCTTTAACGCAACTAGAAAGTGCTTTTAGTTTCAAATTTTATTTTATCCTCATAAACTACCTATACAACATCTTCAAACCCTATTTCGGCAATTTTAATGGTGAAATAGAAGCTATAATTGTATTTTAGCTAACTGTATGATTATTTTTAAAAACAAATATCTTTTTTCTAGTACCGTATTTTTTAAACATATATTGTTTTGGTTATGTGTGCTCTTTTATTTTATGTTCTCCTCAAACATTACCAACTTTGGCGGAGGATATATCCAATTATTTCATTCTACATTAAAAATTTTAATTCCTCAAATAATTACTGCTTATACTTGTTTGTTTGTTTTAGTTCCTAGGTTTTTGAACACAAAAAAAACAACACTTTTTATAATTTTGGTGGTACTTTTATTAATATTTATGTATGGGTTTTATCTGTTTTTACATATGTTTTTATATGAACCTAAATACATACAGTTTTATAATGAAATTGCTAAAAAATATGCTGAAGAAACATACTTTGAACGGCTTTTAAGTTTTTCAGCTTTTTTAAGTAAGTCTATAAAATTCTTAACTCCTGCTACATTATTATTAATGGCTAGTTTTTATAAGAATCAACAAAAACTATTAATTTTAAATGAACAAAAAAAGACTGCTGAATTAACAGCCTTAAAACATCAATTAAACCCGCATTTTTTATTCAACACATTAAATAATCTATATACTTTAGCTTTAAAAAAATCAGATCAAACCCCTGAAGTTATTGAACGATTATCTGATATTTTAGACTATATGTTATATCGTTGTAATGATACTTTTGTCTCGCTTCAAAAAGAAATTGAACTTATTGAAAATTACCTATCTTTAGAAAAAGTTAGGTATGGAAAACGAGTGCAAATTTCTTTTGAAAGAAATATTCAGCAAGATGTTAAAATTGCTCCATTGTTATTACTTACTTTTATTGAAAACTCTTTTAAACATGGCGTAAGTCAAGAGCTAAATGAAGCTTTCATTACAATTAATATCAGTCTTAAAAACAATCAAATTATTTTTAACATTAAAAATTCTAAACCAACTGTTAGTTTAGAAAAAAACACTGAAAATTGTATTGGATTAAAAAATATAAAAAAGCAATTAGAATTGATTTATCCTGATAATTTCGATTTAGATATAGAAAATACTACAAAATTTTATACCGTAACATTAAAACTACTAGCTAAATAATGATTTATAAATGTTTAATTATTGATGATGAAGAATTAGCTAGAGAATTAATAGAAACTCACATATCTCAGTTAACAGATTTTGAATTAGTTACTTCTTGTGCAAGTGCTATTGAAGCAAGTAGTATTTTACAACAAGAAACTATCGATTTGCTTTTTTTAGATATAGAAATGCCAGTTTTAAAAGGAACTGATTTTTTTAAAAACCTAATACAAAAGCCTAAAGTAATTTTCACTACTGCATATCGAGATTATGCTCTAGATGGTTTTGAATTAAACGCCGTTGATTATTTATTAAAACCTATTACTTTTTCTCGTTTTTTTAAAGCTATTGAAAAGTTTAAATCAATACATTCTACTGGTAAACAAACATCTATAAATATTTCACCATCAACAACTAATGACTATATTTTTGTTACTAAAAACAGAAAAAAAATAAAAATTATTTTTACTGATATATTATACATAGAAAGTTTAAAAGATTATGTGAAAATTCATTTAGAAAATGAGTTTCATACTGTAAAATTTAGTATTTCAGCTTTTGAAAAAGAACTAGACAATAGATTTGTTCGTATTCATCGTTCTTATATTGTAAACCGTAATAAAATTACTGCTTATACAAAAAACGATGTTGAAATTAATGCTATTGAAATTCCTATTAGTGATAATTATAAAGAAAACATACTCGATATTTTAAAATAAAAAACTCAGGATATTCTCCTGAGTTTTTTTAATATTTTATAATTTGCCCTACTAGTTCTTAGTCATTGTTAAAACCATAGTAGTTTTAAGATCTTGCCCTTGTACTTTCATTGTCATATCAATTTTAGACTCTGTAGGTACTCCAGATTTTTTATCAACAGTCATTGTTCCTATAATATCTCCTAATGCCATTCCTTTAACTTTACCCGTTACATCTAATAATACAGTTTTACTTGTAATAGATTTCACTTTATAAACAAAGTTAAAATCCATTCCCTTACTATTTTTAGACATATTCCAAGTATCACCAACAGCAACTGCATTTTCAGGATATACAACATTACTTGATTGATTTGCTAAATCACTTGTTCCTGGAATATTAGGCTCTACTTTTGATTCTAATACTTTTCCTAAGTTATTACCTTTCATAGTTATAACTGCCTGCAACATAGGATCCATTTGAGACTTCATCATTTTACCAGTATCATCTAAGTCTTCTGCTTTTTTTGAAGAATCATAAGACATTGGCATACCTTGCTGTATCATATTCATTACCACTTTGGTAATTTTCATTTCACTAGTATATTCAGAATTAGAAACACTTTTTATGTCTTGCTTCATTTCAATATTCATGTTCATTGACATTACTGTTCCCATATTTTGAGACATTTTCATGTCCATAACATAGCTATCTCCTTTTTCATAATTTAAACGCAGTAATACTTTCTCTTGCGCTAATGTTATTGTGCTTACAAACAATAATAAAGCGATAATTTTTTTAGTCATTTTAATAGTTTTTTGTGGTGTACGAATATACGTAAATAATATTTTTTTCAAACGAGTATCAAATCGTAAATCACTATTTTTTAATCATTATTTTTAACAGTGTCATAAAAAAAACTATTTAAATTTAAAAAATTCTCAAATAAGCCTTTGATTCTATCTTTTTTTTAGTCACTTTTGACTATTCCTTAATCTATTTTAAATTTTTAAAATGAATACTAATACTAAAACCACAATGCTTTATAATAAAGGTTCACTTCAAAACGAGACATTGATTGACCTTTACAAAAGAATGTTATTACCAAGAATGATAGAAGAGAAAATGTTAATTCTTTTACGTCAAGGGAAAATATCAAAATGGTTTAGTGGTATTGGGCAAGAAGCCATTTCTGTTGGGGTAACTTATTCTTTAAATAAAGATGAATATATTTTACCAATGCATAGAAATTTAGGCGTTTTTACCACTCGGGATATACCTTTAAATAGATTATTTTCTCAATGGCAAGGTAAAGCAAATGGTTTTACAAAAGGAAGAGATCGAAGTTTTCATTTTGGTACTCAAGAATATAATATTATTGGAATGATTTCTCATTTAGGGCCTCAATTAGGAGTTGCTGATGGAATAGCTTTAGCCAATAAACTGAAAAATAACAATCATGCTTGTGCCGTTTTTTGTGGTGATGGTGGTACAAGTGAAGGTGATTTTCATGAAGCTTTAAACGTTGCTTCTGTATGGAGTTTACCCGTTTTATTTTGTATTGAAAATAATGGTTATGGACTTTCTACTCCTACTTCAGAGCAGTATAATTGTGAACATATAGCTGATAAAGGTATTGGTTATGGTATGGAATCACATATTATAGATGGTAATAATATTTTAGAGGTTTATACTAAAGTTTCTGAATTAGCAGAAAGTATTAGAAATAACCCAAGACCAATTTTATTAGAATTCAAAACTTTTAGAATGCGAGGTCATGAAGAAGCTAGTGGTACCAAATATGTTCCTACAGAATTAATGGACGCATGGGCTGTTAAAGACCCTTTAGATAACTATAGAGAATATTTAATTACTAATGGTATTTTAACTAATACTATAGATGAAGAATTTAGAAATGAAATAAAAAACAACATCAATGAAAATCTTAAGGCTACTTTTGAAGAAGATGTTATTTCATCAACAATAGAAAAAGAATTAAATGATGTTTACCAAAAAACTGAATACAAGCATGTTTCTGAAAACTCAGAAACTGAAAACATACGTTTAATAGATGCCATTTCAAAAGGGTTAAAACAGGCTATGGAACAAAACGATTCCATTGTTGTTATGGGGCAAGATGTTGCTGAATATGGTGGTGTTTTTAAAATTACAGAAGGTTTTATTGAGCTTTTTGGTAAAGAACGAGTTCGAAATACTCCTATTTGTGAATCTGCTATAGTCTCTGCTGCATATGGATTAGCTATTAATGGAATGAAAGCTGTAATGGAAATGCAATTTGCAGATTTTGTTTCTACTGGATTTAATCCAATAGTAAACTTATTAGCTAAATCTCACTATCGCTGGAATCAAAAAGCCGATGTTGTTATACGAATGCCTTGTGGAGCTGGTGTAGGTGCAGGCCCTTTTCATTCACAATCAAATGAAGCTTGGTTTACAAAAACACCTGGTTTAAAAGTTGTTTACCCAGCTTTTCCTTATGATGCAAAAGGTTTATTAACAACCGCTATTAACGATCCAAATCCTGTATTGTTTTTTGAACACAAAGGTTTATATAGAACTATTTACCAAGACGTTCCTACTGATTATTACACACTTCCTATTGGCAAAGCTTCTTTATTAAAAGAAGGTAAAGATGTTACTATTATTGCTTTTGGACTTGCATTACATTGGGCTTTAGAAACATTAAAAAAGGATCAAAATATTTCAGCAGATTTAATTGATTTAAGGTCTTTACAACCATTAGATACTGATACAATTTTTACTTCTGTTAAGAAAACTGGTAAAGTAATTATTCTTCAAGAAGATTCTTTATTTGGAAGTTTATCTGGAGAAATTTCTTCTCTAATTACAGAAAATTGTTTCAAATATTTAGATGCTCCGGTTAAACGTGTTGCTAGTTTAGACACTCCTATTCCTTTTGCTGGAAACCTAGAAAAAGAATACTTGCCAAAACATCGATTTGAAAATGAGCTTTCAGAATTATTAGCTTATTAGAATTCTTTTAAAAAATAATAATAAAAAAAGCTTAGTAATAATTACTAAGCTTTTTTTATTATTCCTGTATGAAGTATTATAAATCTTGATTCACATCCCAAGACTCTAATATTTCTTTTAATGTTTTTATAAACATACCACCTAAAGCTCCGTTAACTACTCTATGATCATAAGAATGTGATACAATCATTTTTTGACGAATACCAATGAAGTCTCCTTCAGGTGTTTCAACTACTGAAGGCATTTTTCTAATTGCTCCAAGTGCTAAAATAGCTACTTGAGGTTGATTAATAATTGGTGTTCCCATAATTGAACCAAAACCACCAACATTAGTTACAGTATAAGTTCCTCCTTGAATTTCATCTGGCTTTAACTTATTCGCTCTTGCTCTATTTGCTAAATCATTAACTTGTTTAGTCATTCCAACTAAATTTAATTGATCTGCATTTTTAATTACTGGTACAATTAAATTTCCATCAGGTAAAGCAGCAGCCATTCCTAAATTAACATTCCCTCTTTTTATAATTTTATCACCATCAACAGCGATATTAATCATAGGATGTTTTTTTATAGTTTGAGCTACAGCTTGCATAAAGATTGGAGTAAAGGTTAACTTTTCACCTTCTCTTTTTAAATAAGCATCTTTAACCTTATTTCTCCATTTTACAATATTAGTAACATCAATTTCAATAAAAGATTGAACATGAGCAGAAGTTTGAACTGAATCAACCATATGTTTAGCAATTAGCTTACCCATACGACTCATTTCAATAATTTGATCTTCTCCACTCATTGTTACTGGAGTAGAAGGAGTTTTCACTTCTTTAACTGCTACTGGTGCAGCTTCTTTCTTTTCAACTTTTTTAGGCTGATTTCCTCTATTTTCTAAATAAGACAGTATATCATTCTTTGTAACTCTCCCATCTTTTCCAGAACCGTTAATAGTATCAAGCTCATCGATAAGAATTCCTTCCTTTTGTGCTATATTTTTAACTAAAGGTGAGTAAAAACGGTCACTTGAAGTTGTATCTAAAGAAGTTGTAACAACTTCTTTTGCTACTTCTATACTCTTTTCAACTTCAACAACAGCTGCTTTTACATCTTCTTTAACTTCAGAATCAGATTCTCCACCATCACCTTCTGTTTCTATAATTGCAATTGTTTCTCCAACTTGAACAACTGTATCTTTGTCAAATAAAATTTCAATTAATTTACCTTCAACTTCACTTGGTACTTCACTGTCTACTTTATCGGTAGCTACTTCAACAACGGTATCATCTATTTCAATCGTTTCTCCTACTTCTTTTACCCAAGAGGTAATAGTTGCTTCGGCAACACTTTCGCCCATTTTAGGCAACTTCAATTCGTATTTAGCCATTGTTTGTCTATTTTGTGGATTGCGAAAGTACTAAAAATCGATGGTTTTTCATCATAAAAAATGCTAAAAAACAATTCTTAAGGATTAATTCATATTACATTATTACCAACAAAACAAACAAATTCAAACACATTCTATCTTCAAACACTTAAAAAAACTACTAATTTTACCATATTCTCAAAATAAAAACAACTATCGTTTTAATCCTTTATTCGTTTAATTTATGACGAATTTTATTTACAATAACATAAAAAACATCTTCATTCTGTTTATGATAAAACAACTTTTTATGCTATTATTGATTATTATTACGTTGAATCATACGTAATCTCTCTTCTGCTCTTTCTAATTCTCTTTTAGCTCGTCTTACATTTTCTCTTGCATGTTCCATACCATTAAATCCATTTCTTGATCTTGAATGCTTAGTTATTAACTTTTGTAAATCATTTCCTAAAGCTTTTATTTTCTTATACGAATATTGAGAAACCTCATTTTTGTATAAAAATATTTTCATTGTCTTTTTTCTAAGCGTACATTCAAAAACTAAAGAACCATTACTTTTTTTTGACCAAACATAATTACTTCCCTGTACTTTTAATTTATATCCTTTTAATTTTTCTTTTAAAAGATTTTGAATTTCATTTCTTTTAGATTTTTGAAATTTGGCTGTGAAATCGTAAGAATCATCAGAATTAGAAATACTTGTAGAGTTACTAATTGTTGTTGTAACATCTGTATGTCTATTTCCTGAATAACTACTATTTGATGGTGTAGGTGGCGTAGGAGGTGTTTGTGCAATTGTTGTAAATACGCTAGTAAACATGAACAAAAAAACTAAATGTGTAATCTTCATAATATGTTATTTTATAATTAATTAGATTACAAATGTAGATAGTGTTTTTAATCAAAAAGAATAAATAGTAACCATTAACCTATGATTAACCTTAAACACAGAAGCATTAACTTATCTTGAATTCTAACCCAATTCCTCTTGAACTTTCAATAGTAATGTTTGGATCCTTTTTAAAATATTTACGTAGTCTACTTATAAAAACGTCCATACTTCTACCAGAGAAAAAATCATCGTTTTTCCAAACAGCATTTAAAATTGCTTCTCTTTTTAAAAGTTGATTTTTGTGCTTAAATAAAAACAATATTAATTCAGTTTCTTTTTCTGTTAATTTTTGTATAGAATCATTAAAAGTCAATTCTAATCTTTGTGTATCAAAAGTATAAAAACCTATAAGCATTTTAGACTCGATATCTTTTTTTACTACTTTAGTATTTGTTCTTTTTAAGATATTATGTAATCGTAATACTAACTCATCTGCTTCAAAAGGTTTTACGATATAATCATCTGCCCCTAATTTTAATCCTTTTAGCTTATCTTCTTTCAACTTTCTTGCTGTTAAAAAAACAAAAGGTAACTCTGGAAACAACTTGGTAATATTTTCGGCTAAAGTAAAGCCATCCATTTTAGGCATCATTACATCTAATACACATATATTATAGATATTAGATTTGATATTGTTTAATGCCTCTTCTCCATCTTTAAACCAAGTAACGTTATATCCAGTAATTTCTAAATACTGTTTTAAAATATTTCCAAAATCGATATCATCTTCAACCAATAATACATGGTGCTTATTCTCTTCTTTCATTTTTAAACTGGAATTTTAATTGTAAATGTAGTTCCTTTACCCTTTTCACTTTCAACAAGAATAGTTCCTTTATGAGCTTTAATAATTTGATTACTATAATAAAGCCCTAACCCTAAACCTTTAACATCATGTATTTCATTATTATCAACTCGATAAAATTTATCAAACAACAATTCTTGATTTTTCTTTGATATTCCAATTCCATTATCAACTATTGAAATACATAAATTCTTATTATTTTCTATCCTGCAACTTACATTAATTTTTGTTCCACCATATTTAACAGCATTTTCTAAAATATTAAATAAGGCAGTAGTTACAAAAAACTTATCAAGAGCAATTTTGTTTTTTAAACTACAATCTCTTTCAAAGCTATTTTTTTTACTTTCAACAGATAATAAAAAATCGTTCAACACTGTATTTAAATACTGATCTATAACTATTGTTTGCTTACTTAAGCTTATTTCATGATAACCTAAACTATTATTTAACACTTGATCTATTAATTTCTGTAAACGAGTATTTTGCCTCTCAATTGTATTTATTACTGAGTCGATGACTACTGGCTTATTCTTCACTTCTTCTTTTTTCAGCATTTTTGTTGCTAACGATAATGTTGCTAGCGGTGTTTTTAATTCATGGGTTATATTATTAATGAAATCTGTTTTTATATCTGCATTTTTCTTCTGAGTGATTAATGATTTAATTGAATAATATAACAATGCTATAACCACTAAAAATATTAACAACGATAAAATCAATATTAATTTCATTTTACCCAAAACTATAACTTCCCACTTATCAATATTTATATAGTCTCTACTTTCAAAATGAAGTTCATAACTAACACTTAGCTCTTTTTTATTTATTTCTCTAGAAAAAGAACGCTCAGTATGCCAATAAGAATTACTTACTTGTAACTCTTTCAAGTTTTCGAATTCTGAACCTAACAACTTAAAATCTGGGTTGTTTTTTCCTTTAAAAATTGTATCTTTTTTTCTTTCTATAACTAAAGTGATATTTTTTAAAACTTTATGAAACTTTAGATTATATCCTAATTTTTTTTTCTTTAGTTCTTCATTATATGCTTCTATATACAAAGGGTTTATTGAATCTGTTATTCTTCTTAACTCATTAACAACTTCTTTTTTTGTTAAGTTATTTAGGCTGTATTCATCCAATTTATCCATAAAGAATGTCTTCCATTTTATATTTAATGAATCTAAACCTGGAGTATAATCATCAATTTTAGAGATAGCTTCTTTAGCTTTATTTATAAAATTCTCTTTCTTTAAATCATAAGTGTTCTTTATAAGTGTACCTTGAATTACTGATAAAGCAAGTAAACTTATAATTGAAACTATAATTAATCTGGTTATTTTATTTTTCATTTATTACTCTATACATCTGGAATTTTTCACTAATCTTTTACTCGATTACAATGTGTATCCCTTTTTATCTACATCAAAAATATCAATAAACAAGTAACTGCATAAATAAAACTTCTTTATTAACCGTTCATTAACCTTGAAACTATTACTAGATAAGGGTTTATGTAAAAAGAGAGTAAATATTAACAAAACTTCTATATATCAATAAAACATTAACCTTCTCTTTAACCCTGTATTAACCAGCTTACTTATAGATCCTTCACATCTTTGCTTCATAATTAAAAGCTACAATTATGAATTTTAAAATGCTCACGTTTGTTTTTCTATTATACTCTTTAGGAATATATGCTCAAAAATCAATTACTACAAATACCATTTCACAACATATAAAAATAGATGGCTTATTAAACGAGGATACTTGGAAAACTCATCTAAAAAAAGTTCAATTAAAACAACTAAGTCCTAATAACGGAAATTTACATTCAAATGCTTCAAAAATTGCCATTACAAATGATGATTCTTTTTTTTATATAGCTGCAGAATTATCATCTCCATCGATTACCAATATATTAACTTCTAGAGATGATGTTGGTACCTCTGATTACTTTGGGTTTATGATAGATTTATTTGGTGCCAACAGAGAAGCTTGGGCATTTTTAGTAACTCCAGCAAATGTACAAACAGATATTAAACTAACTCCTAATGGAAATTACGGAGAATGGAATGCAGTATGGGAAAGTGCTGTAAAAATATATGATGATAAATGGACTATAGAACTTAAAATTCCTTTTAATAGTTTACGTTTCCCTAAAAAAGACTTTTCAAACATTACAATTAATTTTGAACGTTTTGATGCAGTTAACAATGAAAATTCTTTTTGGAATTACATTAATCCAAACATTAATGGCCTTTTAAATCAGTTTGGTGACCTTAAAGGTTTAAAAAACGTAAGTCCTCCTATAAATTTATCATTTAACCCTTTTGTTTCAATGATTAATGAGAAAACCCCTAACAAACTAAATACCTACACTTTTACTGGAGGACTTGATTTAAAATATGTACATAATAATGCATATACTATTGATGTTTCTTTAATTCCTGATTTTAGTCAAGCCTTGTCCGATAATCAGGTTTTTAACCTTTCACCTTTCGAAATTAGATTTAATGAAAACAGACAGTTTTTTGTTGAAGGAGCTGAAATTTTTGATAAAGGAGGCTATTTATATACACGTAGAATTGGAGGAACTCCAGTCAATAAAAATAATTTTAATATTGAAAAAAATGAAGAAATAATAAACAATCCTATATCTTCAAATATCATAAACTTATTAAAATTTACTGGGAAAACTGAAAAAGGGTTATCTATTGGTATATTAAATGGTATTACAAGTAAAAGTGAGGCAACTGTTAAGAATACAGTAACCAATGAAACTATGAATATTGAAACCAATCCGTTAACTAACTATAATTCAATTGTAATTGATAAAACTTTAAAAAACAATTCGTTTTTAACTTTTATAAACAATTCAGTAATTAGAAATGGAAATACTTATGATTCAAATTTAAGTGCGTTACTATACAGATGGTATAATAAAAAAAGGACGTATTCTATGTACTTTAAAAAAGCCCTTTCTCAAAAATATTATGCTAATTTAGAGAATCAATTTGGTCATGAATATTATGCTTCATTATCAAAAATAAGTGGAAAATGGACAGGAAACGTTTCTTTTTATTTGTTAGATGATACTTTTGATAATAATGACTTTGGATATCTTCCTAGAAACAACCAATTAACATTAAAATCAAATATAACTTACAATAATAATAATCCTAAAAAAACATTTTCTCAATATCGAATTAATTTACAGCATTCTCGTAAATATTATTATACTTTATTAGAAAATGAACAAACATATTATAAATTAAATACGAGTGCTACTTTTAAAAAAAATAATCATAAAGCCTATGCTGTATTTACCTATGCTGAAAAAGGTAAAAACTTTTACGAACCACGTCTTAAAGATAGATATTTTAACAAACCCGGTTTTACTGAAACAGTGTTAGAATATCAAACTAATAGAAATAAAAATTTATATTTTGCTGCTTATTTTGTTGCTGTGAATTATTTGAATTCTGATATATACACCAATGAAATTGTAACAGGATATGGGGTAAGATGCCGTTTAGGACAACACTTATTTTTTAAATTAGAACAAGATTTAACAAAGAACCCAAGTAGTGCTGGATACATAACTCAACAAGGAAGTGATATTATTTTTGGTAAGCGTAGTATTAAAGAACTTACAAACTCATTACATGTAAATTATGCTATAAACGCTAAACTAAACATATCAACAAGGCTACGTCATTATTGGATTCAGGTAGATTATGATAAACAATTTACATTATTAAACGATGGAAATTTAACTACCAATAATTACACTATTAATCCAAATAACTATGATGAAAACTACAATAACTTTACTATTGATTTTATCGCTAAATGGCAATTTGCTCCTGCTAGTGAAATTAGTTTAGGGTACAAATTAGGTTCAAATTTTTATAATAATGATGTAAAGTCTTCTTATTTCAGTAATTTAAAATCAACCTTAAAAGAAGACAGTAGTAATACTATGTCATTAAAAATGACTTACTTTTTAGATTTCAATAAAATAAAAGAAAAACTTTTTTAACTAAAAAAGCTCATTAACTATAGTTAATGAGCTTTTTTTATTGTACCCATTGTTTAGGAGTTGCTAAAACTGACAAAAGTTTAGCTTCTTCTGAATTTTCTTCAGGATGATGATTATATTTCCATTGAACTACTGGAGGTAAACTCATTAAAATACTTTCTATACGACCATTCGTTTTTAAACCAAACAACGTTCCTCTATCATGTACTAAATTAAACTCTACATAACGTCCTCTCCTTACCTCTTGCCAATCTTTATGTTCCTTTTGATATTCTATAGCCTTTCTTTTCTCAACAATTGGCACATATGAATTCAAAAAACTATTTCCAACTTCAGTTACAAACTTATATCTGTCTTGGATAGAAAACTTTTCATTCTCCTTTAAATAGTCAAAAAATAACCCTCCTATACCTCTTGCTTCATTTCTATGAGCATTCCAAAAATAATTATCACAAGTTTCTTTAAACTTAGGATAAAAAGATTCATCATGCTTATCACAAGCCTCTTTACATACTGAATGAAAATGAACAGCATCTTCATCGAATAAATAATAAGGAGTTAAATCTTGTCCACCTCCAAACCATTGAGTTACTATTTCTCCTTTCGAATCATACATCTCAAAATAACGCCAATTAGCATGAACAGTAGGTACAAATGGGTTTATTGGATGTAGTACTAAACTTAAACCACATGCAAAAAAATTTCCTTCTTCTACTCCAAACTGTTTTCTTAAAACTTCTGGTAATTCACCATGTACAGCAGATATGTTTACACCTCCTTTTTCAAAAACGTTTCCGTTTTCAATTACACGAGTTCTACCTCCACCACCTTCTGCTCTTTTCCATAAATCTTCTTGAAACTTAGCTTTTCCATCTACTTCCTCTAATTTAGAAGTTATAGTATCTTGTAACCTTTCTATATATGCGTAAAAAGTATCTTTCATTTTTGTAATCTTAAAAGGCAAAAATAACTATTCTGTTAATTCCTTTACTCTAATTTCTTTAATAGTTTCAGTGGTTGCTGCTGTAACTGATAATGGTAACACTAATATAACACCTACTATTGGGATTAATAAAAAAAGTATAAATACAATTCCATTACCTATTGCTAGTCCTTTATGTTTTTTTACAAACTCAACACTCTCTTTGTATTTTAAATGACGTTCAAGTGTGTAATCCATATTTCCAAACCCAGCATAATAAGCCTGCATTAAAAACAGAATAACTGTAGAAAATATACCTATTATTGGTATTAAGCTTAATAATAAAATTGGTATTGTTAATAATAACTCCTTAGTTAAATTTCTTACATTAATTCTTATCCCCCTTACAAGTTGTTCTTGAAATGATGTTTTTCTATGCGAATGATTTTTTCCTTTATAATACTCTTCAATTTTTTCAGAAACTGGACTCATAAATGGTGCTGAAAGTGCCATAACAACATGTTTATACAAAACAAGGCCGACTACTAAAATCAATAATCCGCTAAAAAAAGTACTAATAACTTCAAATGCTCCCTTTCCAAATTCCCATTGCCAAATATTAGAAATATAATGACCAATATTATCTGATAAAGAATAGGCCAAGAAGCCAATTAAACTAGCAGTTAAAACACTAATAATTATAGGAATAGTAAAAAACCTCCATAGCTTTAGTTTTGATATTAATTGAAAAGCTCCAAAGTATGCTCTTACCCCTCTAAATATATTTTGAATCATAACCACAATTTATTTTGATATAAAAATACAAACCTCTTTCTATATATAGAAAGAGGTTTGTATTTTTTGTAAAAATTTACTATTACTGTAAAACAGGCTTAAGAAATTCTTCTAATTGCTTTTCATTTATTTTGTTTACTTCATCCCATCCCATTTTTTTAGACGGCGATGCAGCTCCCCTTTTAAAGTTAATTATTTGCTTATCTTTTGAAATTAAATATGCAGTAGGATAATCTAACTTATGGATAAATCCATTAATTGTTACTGTAGATTTATCTGAATTCTCTTCTGAAGAAGCTACTAACTGTATTCTTTTATCTAATTTTTTAGCCATTCTTTCAGCTCCTTTTTTCTGATCCCAGAAAAGCATAACGAACTCCATTTGTCCATTATATTTCTCAACCATTTTATTAAGAGCAGGTATTTCTCCCCAACAAGGAGCACACCAGGTTGCAGCAACTATTAATAAAATTGGTTTATCAACTTTATCAGTGCTTATAACTTTTCCATCAATTGTAGTAAAATCGTAATTAGATACATATTTACCTTTTACACAATTTTCAACAATGTCATTTAGCATAGCTGCATCTTTACTAGGGCTAACTATACAATCATTAACTGCATCTTTATAAAATTCTTTTGCTTGGGAAAAGCTAATTTGAACAGTTAAGGTTAATAATACAAGTAATAATTTCTTCATGATTAATTATTTAAGGGGCTGTAATATATTAAATAATATTTAAATTTTATATTCTTTTACCGCGTCAATAAATGCTTTTGCATTTTCTAACGGAATATTAGGTAAAATTCCATGCCCCAAGTTAACAATATATTTGTCTTTACCAAACTCATTTATCATTTGGTTTACCATTTTTTTTATTTCAGCCGGTGGAGACAGTAATCTAGAGGGGTCAAAATTACCTTGCAATGTAATATTTCCACCTGTTAAATAACGAGCATTTCTTGCAGAACATGTCCAATCTACTCCTAGGGCTGACGCGTTTGACTTGGCCATTTTATCTAACGCAAACCAACATCCTTTACCAAAAGCAATCACTGGAGCATCATCTTTTAATGCTTCTATTATTTGATTAATGTACTGCCATGAAAATTCTTGATAATCAGTTGGAGATAACATTCCTCCCCATGAATCAAAAACCTGTACAGCATTTACACCTGCCTTTACCTTTGCTTTTAAATAAGCTATTGTGGTCTCTGTTATCTTAGTAAGCAATTCATGTGCCAAAATTGGTTGCGTAAAACAAAACTCTTTTGCTTTATCGAAGTTTTTAGAACCCTGACCTTGTACCATATAACATAAAATTGTCCATGGAGAGCCCGCAAACCCTATCAAAGGTATTTCGTCGTTTAATTTTTCTTTAGTTGCCTTAATAGCCTCCATAACATACCCTAATTCTTCATTTACATCTGGTACAATTACCTGATCTAAACTTTTTCTGTCTCTAATTGGGTTTGGTAAATATGGTCCAAAATCTGGTTTCATTTGAACCTCTACATTCATTGCTTGAGGCACAACTAAAATATCTGAAAATAAGATAGCGGCATCCATTCCGTATCTTCTAATTGGCTGTACTGTTATTTCTGAAGCTAGCTCAGGAGTTCTACAACGCGTAAAGAAATCATACTTTTTTCTAATCTCAATAAACTCTGGTAAATATCTCCCCGCTTGACGCATCATCCATACCGGTGGACGATCAACTGTTTCACCTTTTAAGGCTCTTAAAAATAAATCGTTTTTTATCATTTTATATCTCTACGTCATTACGAATATAATAAAGTATTTTTATTTTTATAAATATACTTTTGTTTGCTTTATTAGTAACAACTATTTTTTATTACATTTTTGACACTGCTTCCATTGATTTATCAATGGCTTGAGTTATTTTTTGAATATCTTTTTCTGAAATTGCTGAAGATAAAAACCAAGCTTCAAATTGAGAAGGTGGTAAAAACACCCCATTTTTTATCATTTCCCAAAAGAATACTGCAAACTTTTTAGTATCTGAAGTTTGTGCTTCTTCAAAATTTGTTACTTTTTTAGAAGAAAAGAATGGATTTATCATAGATCCAAATCTATTTACGGTAATTTCAACACCATATTTCTTTGCTGATTCTAATAAGAAAACTTCAATAATCTGTGCTATTTCATTAAACTTCTCGTATGGGTTTTGCTTTTTTAACTCTGTTAAAGTTGAAATTCCTGCAGCCATAGCAATTGGGTTTCCACTCAAAGTTCCTGCTTGATACATTCCTCCTAGTGGTGCCACCATTTCCATGATTTCATTTCGAGCGCCATATGCTCCTACTGGGAAACCTCCTCCTATTACTTTTCCTAAACAAGTAATATCAGCTTCTACATCAAATAACTCTTGTGCTCCTCCGAATTTAGAACGGAAACCAGTCATAACTTCATCTACAATTAATAAAGCTCCTTTACTTTCTAAATATTCTTTTAATTCTTTTAAAAAGTTATTTTGAGGAGTTACTACTCCCATATTACCAGCAACAGGTTCTAAAATAACTCCTGCAATATCATCATGAGCTTCAAAATGTGCTTTCACACTTTCGATATCATTATAATTAGCTATTAAAGTATTTTTAACTGCTCCTTCTGGTACGCCTTTACTTCCTGGTAAACTTAATGTAGCTAAACCAGAACCAGCTGCTACTAATAAAGCATCTTGATGCCCATGATAACAACCTGCAAATTTGATTACTTTGTCTTTACCTGTAAAAGCTCTTGCTAAACGTATTCCACTTAATACCGCTTCGGTTCCTGAATTTACAAAACGAACTTTATCCATTCCTGGAAAAGCATCACAAACAATTTTAGCTAATTTAATTTCGTTACTTGTTGAAGCTCCAAACGAGTATCCGTTTTTTAATGCCTTTGTTATTGATTTTTGTACTTTTTTATGACGATGTCCTAAAATCATAGGTCCGTACGATAATACTAAATCAACATATGTATTGCCATCAACATCTATTATTTTACTTCCTTTTGCTTTTTTTATGAATAAAGGGTTTCCTCCTACTGAAGAAAATGCACGAACAGGAGAATTTACAGCTCCTACTAAATTTTCTAATCCTTTATTATATAGTTTTTGTGATTTTTTAAATTTCATCTTTAATATTTTTAGTCGCTACTTAATGGATTAAGTAATCTTTACATAAAGATTACTTTGTCATTCTTCCTTGTAATGACATTATTTTTTCAGTAATAATTTTGCAGCTTCCTTAGCAAAATAAGTAATAATAATATCAGCACCTGCTCTTTTCATTGACAGTAAACTTTCCATCATTACTCGTTCACCATCAATCCAGCCTTTTTCAGCAGCTGCTTTTACCATGGCATACTCACCACTTACATTATAACAAGCAATTGGTCTGTCAAAATTATTTTTTAAATCTCTAATTATATCTAAATACGATAATGCTGGTTTCACCATTAAAATATCAGCTCCTTCTTGATCATCAAAAGTAGCTTCTCGCATTCCTTCATCTCTGTTTGAAGGATCCATTTGGTAAGTTCTTCTGTCTCCAAATGAAGGTGATGAATCTACAGCTTCTCTAAACGGACCATAAAATGCTGAAGAATATTTTACCGAATATCCCATTATTGGTAAATTTGGAAAACCTGTATTATCTAGAGATTCGCGCATCATTGCAATAGTACCATCCATCATTCCTGATGGTGCTACCATATCTGCACCTGCCCTTGCATGAGAAACAGTTTGCTTTGCTAGATTTACTAATGTTGCATCATTATCTACATCATTATTATGAATCACACCACAATGACCATGTGATGTATACTCACAAAAACACACATCTGTAATTACATATAAACTTGGATAGTTTTTTTTGATAAACCGGATTGCTTGTTGCATAATTCCGTTATCATTCCAAGTTTCTGTTCCTACATCATCTTTCTTTGAAGGTATTCCAAATAATAATACTGCTGGAATATTCAAAGTAACTACTTCTTCTAATTCTTTTGAAATAGTATCTAGTGAATACCTTTTAATTCCTGGCATTGATGGAATTTCAGATTCTATACCAGTTCCTTCTTCAATAAATAGAGGATAAATAAAATCATCAACAGACAATTTAGTTTCTCTAACTAATCTTCGAATCCCCTCTGATTTCCTAAGTCTTCTAGTTCTAAACATTATAAATCTAGTTATAAAAACACAAAAAAGATAAAAGAAGCATGTACTCTTTTATCTTTTTAATGTTTGTTTTATTATTTTTTTGCGAAGTGTAAATTTACAAGTTCCAAAACACTTTCTACTGTTGGTAATTTAGCTACTTGTACTTCTTCAAAATATTTTTGTGCTTCCTTAGCTGTAGTTTCGCCTATACAAAATGCCACTTTATTTGGTTCATTTTTTTCCATATAGCTCTCTACGGTTGATGGACTATAGAACAATACTCCATTTACTTTACTATCTACCTTAACCGAACTATATGTTGTTTTATAAGCTTCTACTTCGTTTACTTTTATATCATTTGCATTTAGAATAGCTGTTAAGGTATCTAAACGTAAATTACTACAGAAATAAGTAACCTCCTCTATTTTTAAAAAACCTGCTAAATATTCAGCTAATTTTTTAGCATTTTTTTCAACATGTGTAACTTTACCTATTCGTTGTTCAATTAGTTTTTTAGTTCTTCTTCCAACACAGTAAATATTTTTAAACTGTAGTTCTTCTTTTGTAAAATTGTGTAAAATTGCTTCTACTCCATTTTTACTTGTTATAACTACATTTTCAATTTCTTTTTTAATTACTTTAGGAGCAATACGGTTAAATCTAATTTTTATAAAATCACTATCCTCAGTACTAACTGTAGTTGGTAATAGTTTTTTTTGTATTTCAGATAGTTTTTTAGTTGAATAAATTGAAAACTCCTTTTCAATTCCTTCATCTTCTAGCATTATTAACTTCCCTCCTTTTTCAATAATATGAGTAGCACAATCTTTTGCTAAAAATTTATGTCTTCCTAATGGAACTTTTTTGCTTATTTCTATTTTCTTACTACCATCTCTACTTAATAAAACTCCTTTGAAATTTATTTCTTTTTCTACTTCATTTATATAAGCTAAAGCACCAATAGGCGCAGTACAACCACCTTCTAAACGGTTTAAAAACTCACGTTCAATTGTTGTACAAGTTTCAGTATCTCTATCATTAATTTGTTCACACGCATCTTTTGAAAAAGTATCCTCATCTAAAACAGTTACCATAATAGCTCCTTGAGCTGGTGCGGGTACCATCCATGATAAAGAAATAGCTCCTTGCGGTCTTTTCCCTAAACGTTCAAGCCCAGCAGCAGCAAAAACTGCTCCATTCCATTCATTAGCATCTACCTTTTCTAAACGAGTATTTACGTTTCCTCTTAAATCAACAACATTATGAGTAGGATAACGATTTAACCATTGTGCTTTTCTTCGTAAACTTCCAGTAGCTATGGTACCTTCTTTTTGCCCCATAAATTCTTCAGTATCTTTTAATACTAAAACATCATTATGGTTTGCTCGTTTTAAAACAGCTACTTGCACTATTCCTTCTGGTAAAACAGTAGGTACATCTTTCATTGAATGTACAGCTATATCTATATCTCCATTCATCATAGCTATATCAAGGTTTTTTGTAAAAATACCTGTAATACCTAATTCATATAAAGGTTTATCAAGAATGATATCTCCTGTTGATTTTATAGGTACTATTTGGGTTTGGTATCCTAATTCCTCTAACTCTTTTCTTACTTTGTTAGCTTGCCATAAGGCTAGTTCACTTTCTCGTGTACCTATTCTAATTATCTTCTGCATCTACTTGTTGTAAAGTTGTTCCAAAAACCCTTGACATTACTTCTATACTTTGGTTAATTGAAGTTTTTTCGTCTTTTAAGTGTTTTACGAATTGTGTAGTTATTTTTTGTATAAATCTTGATGTTATTACTTCAGCTTGAGTTTCATCAAAATCTTGAATTTTTTTCTTGTGAAAATTAATTTCATCTTTTTGAATAGTTAACAATGATTGTTTTAATGCATTAATAGCTGGTGTAAACCTTCTATGATTTAACCATTCGTTAAACTCTTCTTTATAAATTTCTATGATATTCTCTGCTACAGGTACTTCTTGCTGGCGAACAGCTAATGTTTCATCTGTTATTTTAGAAAGTTCATCAACATTAACTAAAGTAACATTACTTAAACTTGCAACTTCATCAGATACATTAGCTGGCATTGATAAATCTAGAATCAATAACTTTTTATCAGAAACGTGGTTCTTTGTTATAGTAGGTATATCTGCCCCGGTAGAAACTACTAAAACATCTGTATTACTAACTTCTTCTGTTAAATTTTCATATTTTGCTTGCCTAATTAAAGGATGCTCTTTAACAAAGTCTTCTGTTTTTTGAGCTGTTCTATTAATTAAACTAACTGTTTTGTTTCGGGTATACTCTGCTAAGTTTTTACAGGTATGCTTACCCATTTTACCTAAACCAAATACTAAAATATTTTTAGTATTATAATCTGGTAGATTTTTTATTAAATATTGAACAGCAGCATAAGATACTGAAGTAGTACCTGAACTTAATTTAGTTTCATTTTTAACTCGCTTGCTTGCTTGCATTACACAATTTAACAAACGCTCTAAATAAGCATTTGTAGTTCCAGCTTCTTTAGCTTGTTTAAAAGCTTGACGTAATTGGCCAACTATTTCATAGTCACCCAAAATTTGACTATCCAAACCTGTCCCCATTCTAAACAAATGCTGAATTGCATCTTGGTTCTTGTTTACATAAGAAACTTTAGCAAAATCTTCAACTGATCCGTTTGAGTGCTTACATAACATACTTATTAATTGAAAAGGATGTTCTGCAAATCCTGTTATTTCAGTTCTGTTACATGTAGAAAGCACAAAAAGTTCACCTAAGCCTCTTTCTTTTGCGTCTTGCAAAAGAGCTAGTTGATTTTCTTTTGACAGTGAAAACTTTCCTCGTGTATTAGCGTCTGCTTTTACATAGCTAACGCCGATATTATAAAATTTAGTAGGTCTATTATCTGTATCCATTAAAATCTTCTTCCAAAAAACATTCAAAAATATAAAGTTTAACTCGTTAAAAGTATCGCTAAAAGAACTTTTAATGTCGTTTCAAGATTTTTAAGTATTTATTCACTAAAACTTCCTAAAAATGCTTAATTTTGCAGTAATTCCTACTATTCAGAGTGTTGTAATATAGAACCATTCTAAATAGATTTAATTTAACTAAACTTCTTGCATATGTCAAAAAACGTCGCAGAAAGTACTTTTAGAGAAATTACTCTTGAAAACGGTTTTTTTGTTTTAAAATTTCAAAATAACTCAGACAAAACTGAGTTTTACAAAAGAGATATAGACAACTCTTATATACAGTTACATTATTGTGTAAAAGGCAATTGCAAGTTTCATTTTAACAATAACAACTACACTTTTAATGTACTTGATAAGCATTCTATATTCTTATACAACCCACAACAAAAATTACCTATAAATTTAGAAATATTACCAAAAACTTCTTTAGTTTCAGTTTTAATATCTATTGAAAAATTTCATTCATTTTTTTCAAAAGAAGCTGGGTACATTCCTTTTTTAAGCGATGATAATAAGAATAAAAAATACTATGATAACACACAAATTAATAATAATGTACTACTAGTTTTACAGCAAATTTTCGCTGCAAAAAATCACAGTTCAATGAGAGATCTTTATATAAAAGGAAAAACTTATGAACTACTAAGTTTACATTTTGATAGTGGCAAAAATACCGACGATGAATATTGTCCTTTTTTGGTTGATGATCGTGAAGTATTGAAAATTAGAAAAGCTAAAGACATTATAATTTCTCGAATGAGTGAGCCGCCTAGTTTACAAGAACTATCAAATGAGGTTGGTTTAAATTTAAAAAAACTAAAAGAAGGTTTTAAACAAATATATGGAGATACCGTTTATAGTTTTTTATTCGATTATAAAATGGAGCATGCCCGTAAACTTTTAGAGAGCAACCAATACAATGTTAATGAAGTTGGATTACAAGTTGGTTACAGTACATCTAGCCATTTTATAGCTGCTTTTAAAAAGAAGTTTGGTACCACACCCAAACAATATGTAATGAACCTAAATCAACTAAACTAATTTTTTAATATTGAATACTTCTAAGCAGTTTAATTTAAATACACCTCTTGGACATCAGATTACTATTACTGAGTTTCCTACTATTAATAGTAACAACATTGTTATTATTTTATCTGCTACTGGAGTATTACAAACATATTACTATAAGTTTTCTAAATTTTTACAAACAAACAACCATACAGTTTACACCTTTGATTATAGTGGTATTGGTCAATCAAAAACCAAACCTCTTACTCAATTTAACACAACCGTTTCTAATTGGGCGACTAACGATATCGAAACCGTTTTTCAACATATTAAAAAACAACATCCTACAAAAAACATTAAATGCATAGGCCATAGTTTAGGAGGTCAATTATTAGGCTTAGTTCCTTCTAATAAAATTTTGGATACCGTTATATTAGTCGCATCACAAACAAATCATTATTCTTTTTGGAATAATTTTAATAAAGCAAGAGTCTTTTTTAACTGGTTTGTGATTTTTCCTTTTTTTACTACTTTTTTCAAGTATTTCCCCAGTAAATCTTTCATTAAAATGGAGAATTTACCAAGAAATGTAGCTCGTGAGTTTAGTAAATGGTCTCAACAGAAAAATTATTATTTTGATTTAAAAGTAAGTAATGAACTTTTTCATCACCAAATTTCATCTAAATTAATTGGCTACAGTTGTACAAATGATAAGTTTGCACCAAAGCAAGCTGTAGATTGGATGATGTTAAAATACAAAAATGCAAAACTTACACGTAAACACCTAGTTCCAAGTGATTATGATGTACAAAAAATAGGTCATTTTGGTTTTTTTAGATCACATTTTAAAAACTCTATTTGGCAAGAATTCTTAACAGATTTAAAAACATAAATGAAACAACTAACTCATTACGACATAACTAATACGGAAAAGAATTTTCCAATTACCATTGTATGTGACGCTATACGGACTCCTGAAAATATTGGTATGTGTTTTAGAATCGCTGAAAGTTTTGGTGTTTCTAAAATTTATTTACATGAAAGTTCTCCTACTTCAGAAAACAGAATTGTAAAAAAAACTGCCAGAAATACAATTGAACAAATTGATTATGAATCATACACTAATTTTTCTTCTTTAATTAGTGATTTAAAAAACCAAGGGAATACTATTATTGGTATTGAAATTACCGATGAAAGTATAAATATTAGCGATTATGATTTTAAATCTCATCAAAAAATTGTGTTACTTTTGGGTAGTGAAAGACATGGCATTAAAGATATTGACATTGCCGATGCAACAGTAGCTATACCGATGTATGGAAGAAATTCTTCTATGAATGTAATACATAGCTTGTCTATTACTTTATATGAAGTAACGAATCAATTAACAAAAACTACAAACTCATAAACTCAAATAATGAAAGGAGTATTATTAGTAAATTTAGGATCACCAGAAAGTACAGACCCAAAGGATGTAAAAAAATATTTAGGTGAATTTTTAATGGATGAACGTGTTATTGATGTTCCGTATTGGTTTCGTTCATTCTTAGTAAAAGGAATTATATTAAATACTAGACCAAAAAAATCAGCTGCAGCATATCAAAAAATATGGTGGAAAGAAGGATCTCCTTTAATTGTTTTATCTGAAAGATTACAACAAAAAGTTCAAGAAAAAACAACACTTCCTGTTGGTTTAGCAATGCGATATGGTAGCATGTCTATAAAAAAAGGCTTGCAAGAATTATATGATAAAGGTGTTAGAGATGTACAGCTAATTCCTCTATACCCACAATTTGCAATGGCAACTACCGAAACTATTGTTGTATTAGCCGAAGAATTACGTGCTGAATTTTTTCCTGACATGAAAATCACTGATGTTCCTGCTTTTTATCAAAAACCAGAATACATTAAAGCACTTTCTAATAGCATCAAAGAATATTTAGCTGATAAAGATTATGATCATTTATTATTTTCTTACCATGGTGTACCTGAACGTCATATTAGAAAATCTGACATTACAAAATCTCATTGTAAAATTGATGGTAGCTGTTGTAATAAACCTTCTCCTGCTCATGAATTTTGTTACAGACATCAATGTTTCCAAACTACAAAAAATGTAATTTCAGAACTAGGATTAGATGAAAATACGGTTTCTACATCTTTTCAATCTCGCTTAGGTGTTGATCCTTGGTTACAACCATATACTGACAGAACTATAGTTAAGAAAGCTGAAAAAGATGGTATCAAAAAATTAGCTATTGTTACTCCTGCATTTGTTTCTGATTGCTTAGAAACCCTAGAAGAAATAGCTATGGAGGGTAAACATGAGTTTTTAGAAGCCGGAGGAGAAGAATTTTATACAGTTCCCTGTATTAACGATAACGATGAATGGGTAGATGTACTTAGTGGCTGGATTAATGATTTTAATAATAATTAATTATGGACTTCTATTACGTAAAAGCATTACATATTATCTTTGTAGTAACTTGGTTTTCAGGACTTTTTTATATTGTTCGTTTATTCATTTACCACACTGAGGCAGAAAAAAAAGAAGAACCTGCAAAAGAAATACTTCAAACCCAATACCAATTAATGGAAAAACGTTTGTGGTACATCATAACATGGCCTTCAGCTATATTGGCCAGTTTTTTTGCTTTTTGGATGCTATACAAAAACCCTAGTTACCTTGAAATGCCTTGGATGCATGTAAAACTTTCGTTTGTATTGGCTTTATATGCTTACCACTGGGGCTGCCAAAGAATATACAAACAATTACAAAAAAATGTAATTAAGCACTCTTCTTTAAAACTTAGAATTTGGAATGAAGTAGCAACTATTATTCTATTTGCTGTTGTTTTTTTAGTTGTATTGCAAAATGCTATCAACTGGATTTGGGGAGTTATTGGTATTGTTTTAGTATCAGTTTTATTAATGTTAGCTGTTCGTTTATATAAAAAAATTAGAGCTAAAAAAAGCTGGGATAAACACGAGAAAAAACTTATTGAAGAAGATACAGACTTGAATAATGAATCTTAAAAACTAACTTATAACATATAAACTTGTAACTATTTTTCCTTTACAATTATCTAAGGTAATAGATAGCATCTCTTTTTTTTCTTTTATTTTAAAGCTGAAAGGGAATGCCAGTAAATCAACCCCGCTTTTCTTTTTTAAACGAATACCTTGACCTGAAATAATATCTTTATTAGGTTCAAAATCTCCTTTCGGTAAGTGTTCTGTTAAAATAACATACTTATACTTAGTTAATTGTTTAACTACTTTCTGTATTTCACTATTTGATAAATGCTGTAATACTTGTCTAACTATAGCACAATCTGCATCTGGTAATTCTTCTACAGCAATATCTTTACAGTGAAACTCTAAATTCTCCTGTTTGAATTTTTCTTTATTGTATTTTATAAGACCACCTACTATATCTATAGCAATATACTTATTAGAGTATTGCACCAATTCTTTACCAACATTAAAATCTCCACACCCTAAATCACATACTATTAAAGGTTTTTCAAAAGATGCTAAAAAAAACGCAACCGCTTTTATATAAGGTTGTACTATTTCATCTTTATGAGAACCTTCTCCGGAATAAAAATCAGAATCATTACTACCCCATAAATTCATTTCATATACCTGTTCCATTGCCTCTTTTGTAGGCCATGGCATTTTTATTTTTTTACCTTTCTGCATAAAACCAACTTTGAAAACATCAAATTATCACTTTTCTTAATGGTTACTAAAATACTATTTTTACATCTTGCAAAAAGCAATTATATTTCTTAGGTTAGCTATTGTAAAAAATTGTACGGATACAAAATTGCTATATCTACACTTTTTTAGGCTATATTTTTACTAAAAATAAAGAACTACGAATACCCATAAAGTAACTTTAGTACTTCTCTATATATTTACCTAAAGTTCCTTTTATCCGGAACTATAAACCAATAAACGAGAACTTTGTTCTCTATATAACGAGTTGTAAGTAATTTGAGAAAAACCGTAACAAAAAGAAGAAATAAGATACTAATAGAAAAAATAAACAATGAAAAAAATAATTTTAATCCTAGTCGGAATTTTAATAATAAGCTGTTCAAAGGAATCTGAAACAAAATATTCAACCGACTCTGAAAAAGTATTCTTAATAATTACGGAAAATACTACCGAAACCGAATTAACGAAAATCGCATCTGAATTTAAAACTGAAAAGAACATAACTGTTGACTTCTCAAAAACCGAATTTAGCGAAAATGGAAAAATCAAAAACTTGAATCTAGAAGTAGATTGTAACGATGGTTTTAAAGGAATCGCAAAAAGTTCGGGAGTGATTTTAAAAGCTAAAAATTCTGGTTTTTCAAGAGATTATTCTGAAAACTCCAAAGTTCCGTTTGTGATTGGAGCAATGTAATCTGAATAAAAAACTACTTACAACACCGTATATAATTTATTGCTAGTTCTAGCCTACTTACGAAAATCCTCGCGGATTTTCTATTCGGTTTTTATTTGCTAAATTAGGTGTTTAAACCACGCAACAAACCATATACAACAACGTTGGCAGTAATTGTGACCCGTCCTAAAATAAGGCTACATAATTTTAAACATTATGTACAAAAATGACAAAGTAATTAGACGTTACAGCGAACCTTTTAAATTAAAAATTTTAGCCGAACTTACCATCGGAAAACACACAAAGAGCGAACTTTGTAAACTCTATTCCATTGCTCCTACAACAGTAAATGAGTGGATTAAAAAATACAACCGTAAAGACTTAATGAACACCAGAGTAAAAGTGGAAACTAAAGACGAAATATCTAGAATTAAAGCGCTTCAAAAAGAAATAGAACAGCTTAAAAAATTACTACTTAAAAAAGATCTGGATGCTATGATCGAAGAATCCTATCTTGAAGTAGCGGCGGAAGATCTCGGTTACAAATCTATTGCTGATCTAAAAAAAAAGTTAAGTATAAAGCCTTAATTAAAGCTAAAGAAAAAGCTAAGGGATTTGCTTCTTTAAAGACTATAACCCATTGTTTTGGACATAAACGTGACGCGTATTATAAATACAAATCTAGAGCTGATAAACGTTTAAAAATAGAACAACAGATTATTAACATCGTTAAAAAAAGACGCAAATCCCTTCCTAGAGAAGGTGTAAGAAAACTTGTGAAATCGTTAAATGTAGATTTTAATAAAGCTAATATTAAAGTTGGTAGAGATACTTTATTTAATGTGCTTAGAAAACATCAAATGTTAACCCTTAGAAGGAGAACAAGTGCTAGAACCACAAACTCTTATCATCGTTTTTATAAATATAACAACATCATAAAAGGCCTGGAAGTTACTAGAAATAACCAAGTTTGGGTATCTGATATCACATACATTAGAACCGTAAAAGGGTTTTGCTATTTGGCTTTAATAACTGATATGCATTCTAGAAAAATAGTAGGTTACGACCTAAGTGATAGTTTAGAATTAAAAGGATGTGTAAGAGCTCTTAATAAGGCTATTTATCAAGCTAAAGACATTAAACAACTCATTCATCACTCGGATAGAGGAATACAGTATTGTAGTAATCTGTACACACAAATACTTAAAAGAAAAAAGATAGAGATTAGTATGACCCAAGAAAATCATTGTTACGAAAACGCAATGGCAGAGCGCGTAAATGGAATTTTAAAAGATGAATTTTATCTCGACCAAACCTTTGATAACGTGAGTCACGCAAAGAGAGCGGCAAAAAATGCAATTAATTTATACAACGAAATAAGATTACACTTATCTTTAGACTATAAAACACCTAATATGGTATATAAATTATCAGCTTAAAAATCAATTTTAACCTGTAGCCATATTTCAGGACTAGACATTGAATGAAAATGAAAATTTGTATACTATTTTATTTTTTAACATCGTTTATTTGTAATGCTCAAGTTGACAGTCTTTTTAAAGATTTTAAAAATTGTAATAGCAATTTGATAAAGGACTCTATTTCTATATATGATAATCTAAGAAATTTTACTTTAAAACTACCTAAAAAATGGAAAGGAAAATTAGAAGGTGATAATAATAGTTTATGTGTTTATAAAACACCCTATTCTTCTATTTTTAGATTAAAGGGAAGCTCAGCCTATGATGTTCAAGGTAACAGGATTGAAACTGAAAAGAAAGATCCAAAATTCGTTGGAATAGATTATATAGAAACTCAAGAAATAGTAATTTTAAAACACCCGAAAGGAATGTATAAAAAAAAATTACTTCATAAATATACATTTCACTTTGAAACTAAAAATAATCCATGGGTTTGGATGTTTTACTTAGCTGCTGATAGAAAACCAACCAAAAATGACATTTGTGAAATTAAATATATTATAAAACAATACATTCTAGGGCTTAAAAACTAACTATGTATTAAAACAAATCTTAGTCAAAACTAAATATGACATTAGAAAATTTCAAAGAAATATTAATAAATGGATCAGATGAAGCTAAACATAAGGCAATATCTTACGCTAACCCAAAATTACTCAATGCCGAAATTTTCTATCTATTATTTGATCTTTTGAAAGATAATAGTTCTCATAATCGTTTTTTTGCCATATTTCATTTGATTGATAAGTTCTCTATATCTCTTTCAGGTGCAGAAGGTGTTTTGATTGACGACATTTATAACTCATTGTTTGATAAGTATGCACCTATTGCTGACAGAGCTACTTGGGCTTTAAGTATTATTGGTGATAAAGCACTTGATAAGTTGATTGAGAAATATTACTCTGGGGCAATCAATACTAAAATTCGAATTACTTATGCCATTGGCAGAGGTAATTTTAGTAAAAGAACTAAAGATAGAGTTAAAATTTTATTGACTGGGCTTCAATCAGAAAATAAAAGATTAAGATTTACAGCAATGTGTGAGATGATGTCCAATACACCGATTAGCCACCAGAATGAAAATGAATGGAATTCAACTCAAGATAAGAGTATTAATTTTGAGGAAATTTATGACAAAGTTTTGCCTATTGCTAAGGAGTTTTTAAAACTAGAAAATAAAAAATATAAGAGTTTTTCGAATAGATACATTAATTGGATAGAAAAAAGAAAAAAACTATAAAACGGTATTAAGACTAACTTTAACACAAAATATTATTACCAATTACAGAAAATGAAATTTGAACTTAAACATAGAGACGATTTTAATCCAAAAGATTTTATAAATCATAATATTTGGGTTCAATATTATTCTGCTGGAGAGCTTGACTTTATAGAAGAAGAAGGTTATAATAGAAAAGAAATTGAATCTGAATTAGAAAAGGTAGATTGGTCTGATGAATATTGGTTTAAATCATTCCATACCAAAAAAGTAACCCCGTATATGTTTACTAGATATTATGCTCAATTTGAACTTCCAAATAAAAGGGTAATTGACGGTTATATTGAATTTACTGAGTATAGTGGTGTTCAAAATTATTCGCTATATGTTAATGGAGAATTTATTGGGCTGAATATACATCACTCTGATATGAATGAAGAAGATGAAATAAAACTAAAGCATACATTGAATTTAAATGAGCTTTATCCAATGATTGTTAAATGTTCGAGTAACATTAAAGTAGACGAAATATTTAATCCGAATAAAAAATAAATAATATGGTAAACCAAAATCAACTGAATGAAAAATATCAAACACATTTTATTATTTTTTACAAGTTGTGCAAGTTATATTCGTAAGGAATTTAAAAATTAACTAGTCAAAAATAAATAAAGGAAAAAGTTGAATACAAATAAATTTAATATGAATACAAACGGAGCATTTTTAACTGTTTTTTTTATGTTGTCAATAAACTACACTTATTGTCAGAAAAATAAAAAAACATCTATAAATAAAAGCGTAATTTCAAAAACAAAACACTTATCCAATCAAGAACTACAAGATTGGTATCATAAAGATTATGAAAAAGATACAATTCCTGGGATTAGTTTAGATAAATTATATGAATCTAATTTATTGCATGGACGTAAAGGAAAAGAGATTGTCGTTGCAGTTATTGATACCAAGATAGATATTCATCATTTTGATTTAAAAGGACAACTTTGGGTAAATAAAGATGAAATTCCTAATAATGGAATAGATGATGATGGCAATGGATATATTGATGATATAAATGGGTGGAACTTTTTAGGAAACCCAAATGGAGAGTATCTGAAATATCAAAGTTCTGAAATCGTACGAATTATTAAAAAATACCAAAAAAAATTTGAATTAAAAGATTCTACTGAAATTAACAAGAACGAGTTACCGAACTATAGGCTATACCTAAAAGCCAAGACTGCTTACAAAAATGAAGTTAAAGGATTGGAATCCTCTATCCTTTATTTTAAAAAATCTATAAATAAATTTCCCGTAGCTACAAAAACTATCCAAGAAATAACAAAAAAAGAAGATATTAATATTAGCGATCTTGAGAAGATACTTAAATCATCGAAAGATTCTACAGTTATTTCACATGCAAGCTTTTTAAAGTCTGCAAAGTTAAAAGATCATACAATAGAATTGTATACACATTATGTAAAGTGGTTTGAAGAAATGCTCAATACTACTTTTGATTTAAACTATAACGAACGAGCTATTATGGGTGATAACCCAGATGACATCAAAAATTCTATCTACGGAAATAATATAGTTTATGGAGAAGTTCCTTTCAATCATTCTATTGTTGTATCAGGAGTTATTGGAGCTAATAGAACGAATAATATTGGAGCAAAGGGATTCTCTAAAAATATTAAAATTATGCCAATTGTTATGGTTGCTTCTGGTGACGAACATGATAAGGATATTGCATTAGCAATTAGATACGCAGTTGATAATGGTGCTAAAATAGTTAATATGAGTTGGGGGAAAAAACTTTCGTTAAATCAAAAATGGATTTTAGAAGCTATGAAATATGCTGAAAGCAAGGATGTACTTTTGGTTCATGGAGCAGGAAATAATGGTTTTAATACAGATCATAACACATACTACCCAAATGATTATTTAAATGATTTAGAGCTAGTTGATAATTTTATTGTTGTTGGAGCAAGCAGTTATGAATTGACCAAAAATCTGAGAGCAAGCTTTTCTAATTATGGAAAAAAGACAGTAGATGTTTTTGCTCCTGGAGTAAAAATTTACACCACAAAAGAAGGCAACGAATTTAAATTTTCAAGAGGAACATCATTAGCGGCTCCAATGGTGTCAGGATTAGCAGGTTTATTATGGTCTTATTTCCCTAATCTTACGGCAAACCAATTGAAAAATATACTTATGGAATCAGGTAGTACTTTTCACCTTCCTGTTACCATAATCGATGAAAATGATATAAAAAAAGAAATCCCCTTTACTGAACTAAGTAAATCAGGTAAAATTATTAATGCGTATAATGCTTTTTTAATGGCGTCTGAGTTTCAAAAACAATCAACAACAAAAAATTAACTGAGATTATTCATACCGTTAAAAAAAACTAATAGCTGAAAAATAATACTTTTTTATTAGTATAAATTATTTCAATCAGTTTTAGAACAATTGGAGTTTTTATAACAATAAAATTTTATGTAAAAACACTTCAGATATATCAATAATATTTGAAGTTACTATTTGTAAATATTCATCTACACGGATTTTATTTCAGTGATTTAATTGTTTAGTGTATGTTATATTCAAAAAAACTTATACATACATATTGGCATGCATGTTGGTATACGTGCAAAGAAGGTAACTGACATTAGAAATAAAAAATAGATAATGCAAAAATTGACAACATTTTTAGTAACATTAACGTTCTTCACAACTTCGTACGGTCAAAAACTAGAAACATTAGGAACAGGTGTAATTGATTTCCTATTGACCAAACCAAAAACAGCGAATCCTAATAAAGTAATACAGTTGACTGCTCTTAATGTTATTGGTAACGTATGTAGAATTTCATCTAAAAATAAAATAGACTTAGATAATACAAGTCAAAGTGAAATAGTAATAAGTACAAATTCTGGTAACGAAGCAGTAGTTTACTCAACTAAACAAGGGAATGTACATCTTCTTTATAAAGATGTAATCTACCCTATGACAGCAAGCCTAATCAATCTAGCAAAAAACGAATATGAAAATCAAAAAAGTAGCTATGTAAATACTTCTATTAAAAACATACCTCTATATGAATCTAATTTTTCAGATTTAATAAACAAATGGCGATTTTATAAAACAAAAACATACACGTTTAAAAAAACATGGCAGAGATATTATTTAAAAAATCACAATGAATCAATTAAATTCATAGCTAAAAAACACGATATTTCAAGAGATGACATCTATTTTAAACCCTACAAATTGGAATACGGACACCCAAACTATGGATCAAAATTTACTTTGAATGAACTTTTAAATACTGACAATATTATTTCAAAAGGTAAAAGAAAGAAAATTCTTAAGATATACAATTCACAAAAAAAACTAACAAAAGCGAAATTCGGCTGTTCTGATTTTGCTTATGATGGCTTAAGAGGAGGTACTGCTTTTAGATTTGTTGGCTACAAAAAGCCAAAGTCTGCAGATGGATTTGCTATTTACATTCAAGTAAATAAAAAAATTCCTGAATACTCATATAAGAATGCAACCCTCTCTGAATACAATCTCTCTGATTTAAGAAGTAAATGGAAATTCTCTAAAACAAAAGCATACACCCTTAAAAAAACATTTCAGAGATACAATTTAAAAGATCACAATGAATCAGTTAAGTATATAGCTAAAAAAAATGGTGTTTCAAGAGATGACATCTATTTTAAACCTTACAAATTGAAATTCGGACATGTAAATTTTGGATCAGCATTTACCATTGATAAACTTTTAAGTAATGAATATTTTACTTCAGAAGATAAAAGAAAGAAACTTATAAAGTTATATAATTCGCAAGCTCCTCTCTCAAAAACTAAATATGGCTGTTCTAATTTTGCATATGATGACAAAAAAGGAGGAGTTGTTTTTAATTTTGTTAATTATAAAAAACCAAAGTCTGCAGATGGATTTGCTATTTATATTCAAAAAGACAGGATGGCTACCGAATATTTATATAAGACCAAAATCGTGACAACATTTACTTGTAACAGTGAAAAAAACTTAGACCAACAAAGAATAAATTCAAAAGTTTTCCAAGAAATAAAACGTTCATTCTTCAAAGATGAAAATTTTCTATTAATGATGGGATACACTACCGAGAGAATATTTAGTTATAAGTTAAAAATTAATGAAGCTTCTACTGGAAAGACTGTGTTTTCTAAAATAGGCATTACTGAAAAAGATAAACAATTTATAAGTGTAAAAATTAACAATAAGAAACTGCCAATTGGAAAATACATTTATAGATTTACGCTAATAAACCCTAATAAAGATAATGTTTCAAAATCAGAAAAGTTTGAAATTTTAAAAAGTCCTTATTATGAATGATAAAAACATTTAACATGTTAACAAAAGATAAAAAAACTCAAAACAAAACTGAATTCTAGTATATTTTTTATGCTATATTTCGTCCCTAAACAAATACAAAAAAATTAGAAAAATGAAAAGAGGACATTTATTTATATTTGCAGCACTTATCGGTGGTGGTTATTTTATATCAAAATCAAATAACAACCCTTTAGTTATATTAGTAACAATTATTTTTTCATCTATTTTGTTAATTATTGGTTCTGTTATTCTTATTAGAGATAATCGAAAGAAAAGAGAAGGTAAAATAAAACAATCAAAAATGTTATTAAACCAACTCGAAAATTTCTCAGCTACAAAAAAAATAGTTCAACCCTGGGGTGTAATTGCTATAGATGAAGAAAACAAAAAAATAGCTATCAAAGAGGAGATAGGTTCATTAGCTACCTACTCTTACGATGACATAATGAGAACAGAGATATTACAAGATGGAGAAATTACATATCGAAAGTCAAGTAAAGTTGGACAAATAATTGACGGACTTATATTAGCGGATATTTCTGGCGCTATATTTGGAGGTGTTTTACCAAGAGAAGGAAGCGAAGTTAATGAGGTTAAAGCAGTAGATCTTAAAATTGTAATTAAGGATGTGCACAAACCTAGTTTTAATCTTCGTTTTTTTGACGCTCACAGAGAAAAAGAAAAAAGAGGAGAAAACTTTTTGGCCGATAGTCATGAGATAGCTTATGAAAAAGCTTTATCAAACTTAAAAAACTGGAAAGATATTCTTGAAATTATTATTGATAAATCAAATTCGGAAAAAAAGCATACTTCTAACAATATCTCTTCGGTTAGTGACGAATTGATAAAATTAAATGATTTAAAAGAAAAAGGAATATTAAGCGAAGAAGAATTTGTTATAGAGAAAAAGAAAGTTTTAAAGTAAACCAAGAGATTTAGTAGGACTTTGAAATTTTGAGATTGACTTTCATAAATCATATATAAGTTCATTCAAATCTATTTTTGTTAAAAATCGTGCATAAACAGCAAAATTAATATTGAGAAAAAAATATTCTCTATAAAAGAAATACACCTATTAAATTATTAAAAAAAATGCTAAATGGTAAAAATTGTATGCATTTCACCGTTTATAAGGACAGTAAAAAGTTCTGTTCTAAATTGAAAAAAACATACCTTTATCTCCCCTATTTAAACTAGCCTTTAAAACTACAACTCCAATCATTAAAAACCTGCTCCTAAACTTCATATTTTAGAGCAATTTTTTGTTTATTATAACTCCGCTTTCCCATATTATTCTTCGTTAAAATTAAAAAATACCTATCGGTAGGTATTGAACTAATTGATTAACTTTTATAATTTAGTCCAAGATAAATTATATATATACCGGTACATATATTCTATTGTTGAAAATGATCTTACTATAAATTCAAAAATCAAGAAAGAATGAGTGAAATTGACAAAAGAATCCAAGAAAAAATAAAGAAAAAAGAAGCTTTACTAAAAGAGAAGATTGAAGCTTTACAAAAATCAGCAAAGAGCAGAATAGATGATTTAGAAAAACCAGATCCAAGTGACTTTGAAGCTGCAATTGACTTACAATTTGACATTAAATGGAAAATTACTTCCATCAAGTTTGATATTCCTAAATTCTCAATGGAGCTTGAAAAAATTAGCTTTGATATTCCAGAAGTAAAAATGGAAACCGAAAAAATTAGTTTTGATGTGCCAGCAATAAGAATGAAAAGGGCTTGCCTTTTCAAAAAACCCGAATTTCATGGTTTTCCACCTAAAGTTTACATGAAATGTGTTTATGGTAATAAGCCTGAGGTATACACTAAAAGAGTTGAATTTAAAACGGATATTCCTAAATTTAGTTCAAAGAGAATTGAAATAAAATTTGACAAACCAGTCGTAAAGATGGAAACGATTGAAATAAAAATGCATTTACCTCAATTTTATTTAACATCTGTTGAAGGAGAAATTAAAAACTATTCTGAAGATGTACAAGAAATAGGGAATGATATGAATTCTGAAGCTAAAAAACTATCAGATAATTTCAGTAATGAAATAAATACAGAATTAAAGCAAGATATTAAAGACCTTTTTGATGAAATTCAAAGTAGCTTAATAAAATCTAGAGAAGAAATATCAGTCAACTATAATACTGGTATTACTAATATTAAAACATCTATTAAAAGATTAAAAGAAGCAAACGCAACAGACAAAGTTAAAGAGCTTGAGTCGCAACTTGCTTTATTGATTACTGATTTTGAAAATGCCCTCAAAACTATTGACGAAAACCTAGAAGACCTAGCAAAGGAAGAGTCAGAAGTATTTATGAATTTTAGTGTAAATATATAAGCAATTTACAACATTACTTATAAAATAGTAGTTCAGTATAACCTCTAACGAATTGTACTGTTCTACTATTTTTTTAGTATTTAAAAACCTACAAAAACAAAAAAGCCTCACTATTTCTAGTGAAGCTTTATGTGAGCCCTGAAGGATTCGAACCTTCGACCGCCTCCTTAGAAGGGAGGTGCTCTATCCAGCTGAGCTAAGAGCCCGTAGTTTTTATGTTTCTACGAAAACAGTGTCGGGGTGGCAGGATTCGAACCTGCGACCTCCTCGTCCCAAACGAGGCGCGATGACCGGGCTACGCTACACCCCGAAAAGCCATCTTAATTGCGGAGAGACAGGGACTCGAACCCTGGCGACAGTTACCCGTCGACAGATTAGCAATCTGCTCCATTACCACTCTGGCACCTCTCCTTGCGATTAGAAACTCAATGTATGAATTTCAAATTGCGAGTGCAAATCTAGTACTTATTAAACGTTCTCACAAACTTTTTTGATAAAAAAAATCACTAATCTGGATACTCAACACGTAAGTGATAGATATTCATTAACTTATTCTTAATAATTTTTTTTATTTTTTCTATTTCTCTAAACGTAATATCAGAATTTCTAAACTGATTATCGTTTTTTTGCTTCTCTATGATCTTATCAATTAAATTATCTATAGATTGTGCTGTGGGTTCTTTTAAACTCTTAGAAGCAGCTTCTGCAGCATCACACATCATTAAAATTGCCGTTTCTTTTGAAAAAGGGATTGGTCCTTGATATTGAAACTTCTTTATATCAACCTCAGTATTTGGGTTGTTCTCTAATTCCTTTTTATAAAAATAGTAAGTTACATTCGTTCCATGATGTGTACGGATAAAATCTATTATTCTATCTGGTAAGTTATTTTTCTTCGCTATCTCTATTCCTTTAATCACATGATCTAAAATAATGCGAGCACTATCTTTTGCTGATAAATCATTGTGCGGGTTCACTCCTGTTGATTGGTTTTCAGTAAAATACATTGGATTTACCATTTTACCAATATCATGATACAAAGCCCCTGTTCTTACCAACATAGAGTTCGCTCCTATTTCATTCGCAGCAGCTTCTGCTAAATTAGCCACCTGCATCGAGTGCTGAAATGTTCCTGGTGCTTTTTCATTTAACTCTCTTAATAATTTAGAATTGGTATTTGATAACTCTAATAAAGTTACATCAGAAACTAACCCAAAAACCTTCTCGTAAAAATAAATAAAGAATACAGCTAAAAATGACAACAATCCGTTGGCAGCAAATAATCCGAAATACAATACACTTATTTTATCAGCATTCCCTTCTTTTATAATTGAAAAAGCAAAATACGTGAGCATGTAAATAAGTGTTATTTGCCCTATAGATATAAATAAGTTTGCCCTTTTATATAGTTCAGAAACCGTTAAAATTGTTACAATCCCTGCTATAATATGTAAGTAAATAAACTCAAAACTATTAGGAACGATAAAACCTAATAACAAAACGGTTAATACATGTGTAAATAAGCCCAATCTTGCATCAAAAAAAGCTTTTAATACAATGGGAAGGATACTCAATGGAACAACGTATAAATAATCTGAATTTGTTTTTACAACCATTGTTTGAACTAAAATCATAATAAAAACATTGAAAAAAATAAAGGTTACTTTATTATTATCATTGTAAATATCATTACGGTATCGCAACAAAAACAATAATAGCATTAACAAGGCTAATGACACTAAAACAGCATATCCAAAAACAATCCAATTGTAATTAGATTTTGACCAAATTGTAGATTGAGATGCTAACTGATATGATTTTAACACATTGTACCTCTTCCCTTCTACAATATCTCCTTTTAAAATTATCAATGCTCCTTTTGATACTTTTCCTTTTGTATACGATATATTTTTTAGTGCTTCTTCTTTTCCTTTATTTGTAAACTTCTCATCAAATGAAACATTAGGTCGCACTACGTTCGCAATTACACTTAGTATTAGTTGTTGCTTAAATTGGCTTAAATCTTGAATTTTACTATTAATTGTTGGCAATACTTCTTTCGATTCAATAAATTTAGAAAACAATACATCTTCAATAGAATTTCCTTTTCTTAATACAATAATTTCATCGCTATTACTGGCGTATTTCACAATGCTTCCACTGTCAATAAATCCGTATTGGTAAATTAAGTTTATAATTGATCTTCCTCTTTTTGCTATTACAACCACATCATCTATTACTAAAGAGTCAGAGGGTTTTATTTTTTTTAACTGTTCTTTAAACTCTAAAGCAACTTCTTGTTTTATAGCTTCATCATAAACAAAATACTTTTTTGCCTCATTTAATAACACTTCTTTTTCTACTTCAATTTCCTTTTCACTTTTATGAATAGCAAAATCAAACGGAGCATATAAATTATCATACTGCCAAGGTTTACCTGAAGAAAAATCGTATTTAAACTGCCCTCCTTTAGGAAATAAATATATGATGGCAGTAGCTGTAATTAAAAACAATAATACCTTATAAATAATAGCATTGTTTTTATATAATTTGTTAATGATTTTATTCATTTTTTTGATTTAAAATGTAAAGATAACCTTTCTGTATTATTTGAGTACTTGCTATAAAATGGTTATTTTCGCAAGACAAAATTTAACGTAAATATACATTCAAGATATGAAAGAAGTAGTAATCGCATCTGTTGCAAGAACTCCAATAGGAAGCTTTTTAGGAACTTTATCTAAAATACCTGCCACTAAACTAGGGGCTGTAGCTATAAAAGGGGCTTTAGATAAAATTAACTTGAAACCTGAATTGGTTGAAGAGGTTTTTATGGGAAATGTGGTTTCTGCTGGATTGGGTCAAGCTCCTGCTCGTCAAGCTGCAATTTTTGCTGGAATACCTGATACTGTACCTTGTACTACTGTAAACAAAGTATGTTCTTCTGGAATGAAATCTATTATGTTAGCTGCTCAATCAATTGCTTTAGGTGATGCTAGTATCATTGTTGCTGGAGGAATGGAAAACATGAGTATGATACCTCACTACCAACATGCTAGAAGTGGTTCAAAATTTGGACCAATCAAGATGGAAGATGGTATGCAAAAAGATGGTTTAGTTGATACACATGAACAAGTTCCTATGGGAAATCTTGCAGATGAATGTGCTACTAAATATAGTTTTTCAAGAGAGGATCAAGATGCTTTTGCTATAGAATCTTATACTAGATCTGCTAAAGCATGGAGCGAAGGAAAGTTTTCTGATGAAATTGTTCCTGTTGAAGTTCCACAAAGAAGAGGTGAACCTTTAATTTTTTCTGAAGATGAAGAGTATAAAAACGTAAAAATGGAAAAAATTCCTGCATTACGTGCTGCTTTTACAAAAGAAGGAACTGTTACTGCAGCTAATGCTTCAACAATTAATGACGGTGGTGCTGCTTTGGTATTAATGTCTGCTGAAAAAGCAAAAGAATTAGGAATAACTCCTTTAGCAAAAGTAACAGGATATGCAGATGCTGCTCATGAGCCTAAATGGTTTACTACTGCTCCTGCAAAAGCTTTACCAAAGGCCTTAGCAAAAGCTGGAATTTCTATTGATGATGTAGATTATTTTGAATTAAACGAAGCTTTCTCTGTTGTTGGATTAGCAAACATGAAAATCTTAGGATTATCATCTGATAAAGTAAACGTAAATGGTGGTGCTGTTTCTTTAGGACATCCATTAGGTGTTTCTGGAGCAAGAATCATTATAGCATTAACTTCTATTTTAAAACAAAACAATGCAAAAATTGGTGCTGCTGGTATTTGTAATGGTGGTGGTGGTGCTAGTGCAATGGTTATAGAAAGAATTTAATTTTTTAAAAGCACATTTATTAATGTTTGGAATTTGTAACCTTAGTATTGTTCCTTTACGTTTAACTGCTTCTGATACTTCTGAAATGGTAAACCAAGTTTTATTTGGTGAACATTTTACAATATTAGAAAAGCATAAAAAATGGAGTAAAATAAAACTGTTTTTTGACGGTTATGAAGGCTTCATAGACAACAAACAATACAAAGAAATACCTGAAGAGAGTTATCAGTTTCTTTCTGACAGTAAACAGCATTACGCTGGTGAGTTGATTGATTTTATTACAGATAATAAAAACAACTTAACAACAATACCTTTAGGTGCACATCTTCCATTATTCAAAGATAAAAAGTTACAAATAGGTGAGCGAATTTTCACTTATGAAGGCAACGTTTGTTACACAAAACTATCAAAACCTTCAATTATTGAGACTGCTTATTTATTTTTAAATACTCCTTATTTATGGGGTGGTAAATCTCCTTTTGGAATTGACTGTTCAGGTTTTACTCAAACAGTTTATAAACTTTGCGGACATCATCTTTTACGAGATGCTAGAGAACAAGCTACCCAAGGTGAAGTGTTAAGTTTTATAGAAGAAAGTGAACCTGGTGATTTAGCTTTTTTTGATAATAATGAAGGCCATATTACCCATGTTGGTATTATTATGAATGATTATAATATTATTCATGCCCATGGAAAAGTTCGAATTGATAAATTAGACCATAGCGGTATTTACAATGTAGATACGCAGCAACATACTCATAAACTAAGGGTTATTAAACGATTTATATAAAACAAAAAAAAGGGTTGAAAATTTCAACCCTTTTTTTATTCACTTATTTATTTTTATTCATCGTCAAACTCAGTCCTAGTTTCCACAGACTTTTCTCCTTTTTCAATTTTAATAACAAGCTTTTTATCTTTCTCATCTAAATCCATAAAAATAGCATCTCCTTCATCTAATTTAGCACTTACTATTTCTTCAGCTAAAGCATCTTCAATATATTTTTGAATAGCTCTTTTTAATGGTCTAGCTCCATATTGCTTATCAAATCCTTTGTCAGCAATATAATCTTTCGCTTTTTCACTTAATGTTAAATGATACCCTAAATCTGAAATACGGTGTAATAACTTGTCCAACTCGATATCAATAATCTTATGAATATCTTCACGCTCTAAACTATTAAAAATTATTACATCATCAATACGGTTTAAAAACTCAGGTGCAAATGACTTTTTCAAAGCTCCTTCAATAATACTTTTAGCATGAGCATCTTCTTGATCTTTCTTAGAAGAAGTACCAAAACCAACTCCACCACCAAAATCTTTCAACTTACGAGCTCCAATATTTGAAGTCATAATAATAATGGTATTTCTAAAATCAATTTTTCTTCCTAAACTATCAGTAATAAACCCGTCATCTAAAATTTGAAGCATCATATTAAAAACATCAGGATGTGCTTTTTCAATTTCATCTAAAAGTACTACCGAATAAGGTTTTCTTCTAACTTTTTCAGTTAACTGACCACCTTCTTCATATCCAACATATCCTGGAGGCGCACCTATTAAACGAGATATCGCAAACTTCTCCATGTATTCACTCATATCAATTCTAATAAGAGAATCTTCTGAATCAAATAATTCTTTAGAAAGCACTTTAGCTAACTGTGTTTTACCTACCCCAGTTGAACCTAAAAATATAAATGACCCAATTGGCTTGTTTGGATCTTTTAATCCAACTCTGTTACGCTGAATAGCTTTTACCACCTTGGTTACAGCCTCATCTTGACCTATTACCTTTCCTTTTATCAAGTTTGGTAATTCTGCCAATCGACTACTTTCTGCTTCGGCTACTCTATTAACAGGAATACCAGTCATCATAGAAACCACTTCTGCAACATTATCTTCAGTTACAGTTTCACGATGTAATTTAGAGTCTTCTTCCCATTGATTTTGAGCTGAATCTAAAGCTGTTTCCATATTCTTCTCATCATCACGCAACTTAGCAGCTTCTTCATATTTCTGACCACTTACAGCTTTTGTTTTACGATCTCTAATCTCCTCTAACTTAGCTTCTAATTCTAAAATTTGTTGTGGTACTACAATATTTGTTATATGAATACGAGATCCTGCTTCATCTAATGCATCAATAGCTTTGTCTGGCAAGTATCTATCCGTCATATAACGGCTTGTTAACTTAACACACGCCTCAATAGCTTCATCTGTAAAATTCACATGATGATGCGCTTCATATTTACCTTTTATGTTATGTAAAATTTGGATAGTTTCTTCTACAGTAGTTGGATCAACAATTACTTTTTGGAAACGACGTTCTAAAGCTCCATCTTTTTCTATATTAGTACGATATTCATCTAAAGTAGTAGCCCCAATACATTGAATTTCTCCTCTAGCTAATGCTGGCTTTAACATATTTGATGCATCTAAAGAACCCGTTGCTCCTCCTGCTCCAACAATTGTATGAATTTCGTCAATAAATAAAATGATATCATCATTTTTTTCCAACTCATTCATTAACGCTTTCATACGCTCTTCAAATTGTCCTCTGTATTTTGTACCAGCTACTAAACTTGCCAAATCAAGTGAAACAATTCGCTTATCAAATAGAATTCTAGATACTTTTCTATTAACAATTCGTAAAGCTAATCCTTCAGCAATTGCTGATTTACCTACACCTGGTTCACCAATTAGCATTGGATTGTTCTTTTTACGCCTACTTAAAATTTGTGAAACACGCTCAATTTCTTTTAATCGACCAACTACAGGATCTAACTTATCTGCTTCTGCCAAAGATGTTAAATCACGCCCAAAATTATCTAAAACTGGTGTTTTAGATTTTTTCGTCTGCTTTCCTCTAGGTGTTTGCTGCCCAAAAGGATTTGATTTCTCATCAGAAAACTCATCATCTGAAGGAGTTTCAGCTATTGGATCTGAAGAAAAATCTTCAACATGTAGCTCTTTATATAATGCTTTAGCTTGCTCGTAATCGATATCATACTTTTGCAACAACTTGGTTGTTGGATCATTTTCATTGCGTAAAATACACAACAACAAATGAGCCGTATCAATTGCATTACTTTGATATAATTTAGCTTCTAAAAATGTAGTTTTTATAGCTTTCTCTGCTTGTCTAGTAAGATGTAAGCTCTTTTTTTGATTATTTCCTATTGAAGGAGATGAGGGGTTTAGTTTTTCTAGCTTATTACGTACCAAATCTAAATCCACATCAAATGTAGTTAAGATTTCAATACCTTTACCGTCTCCTTTTCTTATTAATCCTAAAAGCAAATGTTCTGTTCCAATAAAGTCGTGCCCTAAACGTAGTGCTTCTTCTTTACTGAAAGTTATCACATCTCTAACTTGTGGTGAAAAATTATCGTCCATAAATTTAATTTGTGTCTGTGTAAAGTTAGTGAGATTTTTTTACAAAAAATTACAAAAAAGGTGCCAATAACATTTTAATGACATTCTGGCTTTACAAAAAGACGCAGATTTTAACAAAAACACATTAAATTATTGTTAAAATTGTTAATAACTATGGTTAAAACAACATTAACAAATTTTGTGTAAAACTTGGCTTTATTGTATCTTGCAATGATTTAGAAAACACATGTTTTTTATAACATGTTCCAAGTGAGTTTTATTTTATGTAAAATTCACTTTTTTATCAAATAACAAGTACTAATATTTTAAAGAAAAATATATGGCAGATGGCGAAAAGTTGATTCCTATCAACATTGAAGAACAAATGAAATCAGCATATATCGACTACTCAATGTCGGTAATTGTATCAAGAGCTTTACCTGATGTTCGAGATGGTCTAAAACCAGTTCATCGTAGAGTTTTATTTGGAATGCATGAATTAGGAATTAAAGCTACAGGAGCATATAAGAAATCAGCAAGAATTGTTGGAGAAGTATTAGGTAAGTATCACCCACATGGAGATACTTCCGTTTATGACTCTATGGTTCGTATGGCTCAAAACTGGAGTGTACGTTACATGATGGTTGATGGTCAAGGAAATTTTGGTTCTGTTGATGGTGATAGCCCAGCAGCAATGCGTTATACTGAGGTACGTATGCAAAAAATATCAGAAGATATGTTAGCTGATATTGAAAAAGATACTGTTGATCATAAATTAAATTTTGATGACACTTTAAAAGAACCTACAGTATTACCTACTCGTATACCTAACTTATTAGTAAACGGGGCTTCTGGTATTGCAGTTGGTATGGCTACAAACATGGCACCTCATAATTTAACCGAGGTTATTAATGGTACCATTGCATACATAGACAATAGAGATATTGAAATTGACGAGCTAATGCAACATGTAAAAGCTCCTGATTTTCCTAGTGGTGGAATTATTTATGGATATGATGGTGTACGTGATGCTTTTCATACTGGTAGAGGTCGTATTGTTATGCGAGCTAAAGCTACTATTGAAGAAGTAAAAGGACGTGAATGTATTATTGTTACAGAAATTCCTTACCAAGTTAACAAAGCAGAAATGATTAAAAAAACTGCTGAGTTAGTAAATGATAAAAAGTTAGAAGGAATCGCTAATATTCGCGATGAATCTGATAGAAAAGGAATGCGAATCGTTTATATTTTAAAGCGTGATGCGATTCCTAATATTGTATTAAATAAGTTATACAAATACACTCAATTGCAAACATCGTTTAGCGTTAATAATATCGCCTTAGTAAACGGTCGTCCTGAGCAATTAAACCTTAAACAATTAATTCATTACTTCGTAGAACATCGTCATGAAGTAATTGTTCGTAGAACAGAATTTGAGCTAAAAAAGGCAGAAGCCCGTGCTCATATTTTAGAAGGTTTAATCATTGCTTCAGATAATATTGATGAAGTTATAGCTATCATTAGAGGGTCTTCTAATGCTGATGAAGCTCGTGAAAAATTAATTGCTCGTTTTGAATTAACTGAAATTCAAGCAAAAGCAATAGTTGAAATGAGATTACGTCAGTTAACAGGACTGGAGCAAGATAAATTACGTGCTGAGTACGATGATATTATGGCTACTATTGTTGATTTAAAAGACATATTAGCAAACGAACCTAGACGTTATAGCATTATAAAAGATGAGTTAATCCATATTAGAGATAAATATGGTGATGATCGTCGTTCAATTATTGAGTATGCTGGAGGTGACATGCGTATTGAAGACATGATTCCTAACTCTAAAGTTGTTGTTACTATTTCAAACGCAGGATACTTAAAAAGGACTAATCTTGATGAATATAAAGTTCAAAATAGAGGTGGTCGTGGACAAAAAGGTGTTGCTACAAGAAATGAAGATTTCTTAGAACATTTATTCGTAGGTACCAATCATCAGTACATGATGTTCTTTACTCAAAAAGGTAAAGTTTTCTGGATGCGTGTTTACGAAATTCCTGAAGGTGGTAAAAACACCAAAGGAAGAGCTATGCAAAACCTTATAAATATTGAGCAAGATGATAAAGTAAAAGCTTTTTTAGTTACTCAAGATTTAAAAGATGAAGATTACATAAATAATCATTATGTAATTATGGCTACTAAAAAAGGACAAGTAAAAAAGACCTCTTTAGAACAATACTCAAGACCAAGAGCAAATGGTATAAACGCTATTACCATTAAGGATGGCGATGAGTTACTTGAAGCAAAATTAACTACTGGTGATAGCCAAGTAATGTTAGCTTTAAAGTCAGGTAAAACGATTCGTTTTGAAGAAGCTAAAACGAGACCTATGGGTAGAACTGCTTCTGGGGTTCGTGGTATTACTTTACAACATGAACAAGATGAAGTAATAGGAATGGTTGCTGTAAACGATATGGAAAGCAATATACTTGTTGTTTCTGAAAAAGGATATGGAAAAAGATCAAAGTTAGAGGATTACAGAATAACTAACCGTGGTGGTAAAGGTGTAAAAACTTTAAACATTTCTGAAAAAACAGGTGAATTAGTTGCTATAAAAAATGTTGATGATTCTAATGATTTAATGATTATTAATAAATCAGGACTTACTATTAGAATGGCTGTAGAAGACCTACGTGTAATGGGACGTGCAACCCAAGGTGTTCGTTTAATCAACATTAAAAATAATGACAGTATAGCAGCAGTTGCTAAAGTTATGCATGAAGAAGAAGAAATAGATGAAGATGAAAATGGCATGGAAATTGAAAATGAAAATGATAATAACGAGAATCAAGAACAACAATAAATAAGAATCTAAAAATGAAAAAACAAATTATAGCACTTTCTTTAGGATTAGTATCATTAGGTACTTTTGCTCAAAAGTCAGAACTTAAAGCTGCTGAGAAGGCCATAAAAAAACAAGAGTTTAATACCGCAATTGTATCTATTGATGCAGCTGAAAAGTTAATTGCAAACGCTGATGATAAATATAAAGCTAAATTTTACTTTTTAAAAGGTAAAGCGTATGCTGCTAAAAAAGATTACAAGGTAGCTGCTGATGCTTTCAAAAACTTATTTGATTTTGAAAAACAAATTGGTAAAGACAGATATTCTTCTGATGCTAAACCTATGTTAGATCAATTAATTCAAGAAGTATCTAATAAAGCTGTTAATTTATACAACAATTTAAAAGATTATAAGAAAGCTTCTGAGAACTTCTACCTAACATACCTATTAAGTCCTAAAGATACTTCTTTTGCTTACAATGCAGCAATATCTGCTACTCAGGCTAAAGAATATGATACTGCTCTTAAATATTATAATGAGTTAAGAAGAATTGGATATACTGGTATAGAAACTAAGTTTGTAGCTACTAGTAAGGAAACTGGTAAAGTGGAAGCTTTTGGTTCTAAATCTCAAAGAGATTTAATGGTAAAATCAAAGCAATACATTAAACCAGAAAACAAGCTTTCTAAGTCTAAATCAGCTACTTTGATAAAAAATATTGCCTTAATATTAAAAGAACAAGGTAAAACTGATGAAGCTATTGCTGCATTATCTGAAGCTCGTAAGCAAGACCCTAAAGATTTAAATTTATTACTTAATGAAGCTGATATGTATGTTAAGCTTAAACAAATGGATAAATTTGGTGAGTTAATGACAGAAGCTGTAGCATTAGATCCTACAAACCCTACATTATACTACAATTTAGGTGTTGTAAACTTTAATCAAGGTAGAGCTGATGACGCAAAAAAATACTATCAAAAAGCTGTTGAGTTAAAACCAGATTATGCTGATGCGTATATGAATTTAGCAGTTGTTGTATTAGATAAAGATAAATCTATTGTTGAAGAGATGAATAAAAACTTATCTAACTTCAAAAAATATGACGAATTAGCTCTAAAACAAAAAGAAGTTTACAAAGAAGCTTTACCTTTTTTAGAAAAAGCTGATAGCTTAAGCAGAAACATTGACACTATTAAAACTTTAATGAATATATATGAAGTTTTAGAAATGGAAGGAAAAGCTAAAGAATACAGAGGAATATACAAATCGATGAGATAAAGACTCTCCATCATATAAAAAAAAGAGATTACCGTTTTGGTAATCTCTTTTTTTTGTTTTTTAAAGTACAGAAATCGATTTATTCTAATTAAGCATTTAGACTTCCCTTAAAAGAACATTGACTTATACTTGGATACTGATTCCCTTTTACTTTTCTAATTATATTAAACAAGTATTGAATACCTTCTAAAGCTATACTTAATTGTTTAGCATTAGCTTACATATTATTCTTAATTTTTGGACATAAAAAAACCTATCAAAAATTTGATAGGTTTTCATTAAAAAATTAACTAGTAATAAAATATATATTATAATACTCTAACGTTTACTGCGTTTAATCCTTTTTTTCCTTCTTGTAATTCGAATTCAACTTCGTCATTCTCACGAATTTCGTCGATTAATCCTGAAACATGTACAAAATGTTCTTTGTTTGATCCTTCTTCTGTGATAAATCCAAATCCTTTTGATTCGTTGAAGAATTTTACGGTACCTTTATTCATTGTAAAAAATTATGTGTTACTTGCTTTAGTGCCAGTAACGTTTATTGAGTTGCAAATCTAATACCAATATTTTAATAATTAGACATTTATTTAACTTATTTTAATACAAGCAACAAAACTGTTATAAAATAAGATAGCCTATCAAAGTTTGATAGGCTATTCTCATTAAAAAATTAACTAGTAATAAAAATATATATTATAATACTCTAACGTTTACTGCGTTTAATCCTTTTTTTCCTTCTTTTAATTCGAATTCAACTTCGTCGTTTTCACGAATTTCATCGATTAATCCTGAAACATGTACAAAATGTTCTTTGTTTGATCCTTCTTCTGTGATAAATCCAAATCCTTTTGATTCGTTGAAGAATTTTACGGTACCTTTATTCATTGTAAAAAATTATATGTTGCTTGCTTTAGTGCTAACAACGTTTATTGTATTGCAAATCTAATGCCAATATTTTAAATGTTAAAAAAAAATATAAATTATTTTAAATTAAGAAGGAATTAAACATAAAAAAAAGCCGTTTAATTTACGGCTTTTATAATTTTAAAAATTTGACAACATCTCAAAAATTAGTCAAAACTTGTATCCATTTTTAAGTAATCTAAAAACTCTCTTTTAGTTTCTTTATCTTTAAACTTACCTCCAAATTCAGCAGTAACAGTACTACTTTCAATGTCTTTAATTCCTCTAGAATTAACACATAAATGCTTTGCATCTATAACACAAGCTACATCATCAGTTCCTAAAGCTTCTTGCATAGCTTGAACAACTTGCATTGTTAAACGTTCTTGTACTTGAGGTCTTTTAGAAAAATACTCAACAATTCTATTCATTTTGGATAAACCAATTACTTTTCCATCAGAAATATAAGCCACATGTGCTCTACCTATAATTGGTAATAAATGGTGTTCACAAGTAGAGTACACGATAATATTTTTTTCTACTAACATTTCACCATAATTATAATTATTGTCAAATGTAGAGGCCTTCGGTTTATTTTTTGGATTTAATCCCATGAATAATTCATTTACAAAAGCTTTTGCAACACGCTTAGGTGTACCTTGTAAACTATCATCTGTTAAATCCATTCCTAAAGTGATTAAAATATCTTTAACACTTTCTTGTATTTTTTCTATCTTTTCTTCATCAGAAATATCAAACGCATCTTTACGTATTGGCGATTCTGCCGACGTTCCTATGTGATTTTCTCCAATTTCTTCTATCCTTTCGTCATTCATTTTGTTGTTGTTCACTTCAAACATTTCTTTCATTTATTAGGGCGCAAATTTACAACTTTGTTATTAATTTACTGTACTTTAGTTATCAATTCATCTAAAGAGCAAGTAGTTTGCTCAGAATTTATCATATTTTTTAGAACAAATGTATCGTTCTCAACATCGGTTACTACAAACTCTATACCTCTATTAGTAACATATTTCCATTGCTTCTTTTGTTGTTTGTTACTAGTTGCGGTATCAGGATATAGCTCAGATTTTATGTTGTTTTCTCTTAAAACTCTAATTGCTTTTACTTTTTCCAAGCTCTCATTCTCATTAAAATTCAAGAACAATACCTTTGGCTTAGGTAACTCAACAGTTTCAAATAAATTGAGTTCTTCCATTACTAAGTAAATCCTATCTAATCCGAAAGATATTCCAACTCCAGATACATCTTTTAAACCAAAGATACCCGTTAAATCATCATACCTTCCACCTCCACCAATAGAGCCCATTTTTACTCCTTTCGGAGCCGAAACTTCATAAATAGCACCCGTATAATAATTTAGTCCACGAGCTAAAGTAACATCTATTTCTAAACTTGCAGAAGTTAACCCTAACTCAGTTATAGAATTATTTATAAAACGTAACTCTTCTACTCCTTTTAAACCTTCGTCAGAACCTTGTAACATTCCTTCTAAAGAGGCTAATTTATCAGTATTAGTGCCAGAGAAATCAAATAATGGATCAACTTTTTTAATTGCTTCTTCGGTGATTCCTTTAGAAAGCATTTCTTTTACAACTCCTTCCTTCCCAATTTTATCTAATTTATCTAAAGCAACTGTAAAATCAATTAACTTATCTTTAGCTCCAATTACCTCAGCAATTCCAGATAAAATTTTACGATTATTGATTTTGATAGTCGTACCACTCAATCCTAACTTACTAAAAACAGTATCGTATAATTGTACAAACTCTACTTCTTGCCATAAAGATTTACTTCCAACAACATCTGCATCGCATTGATAAAATTCGCGAAAACGTCCTTTCTGTGGACGGTCTGCTCTCCAAACTGGCTGAATTTGATAACGTTTAAATGGAAAGGTAATATCATTTTGATGTTGTACTACATACCGTGCAAAAGGCACTGTTAAATCGTATCTTAATGCTTTTTCTGAGATTTTTGATATTAATTTTTGACTATTTTTTTCAGTTAATATATTATCATCAACTTTACTTAAATAATCTCCAGAATTTAAAATCTTAAAAATTAAACGATCCCCTTCTTCTCCATACTTCCCCATTAAGGTAGATGAGTTTTCAAAGCTTGGCGTTTCAATAGGTTGAAATCCAAAATTTTCAAACGAATGTTTTATAGTACTAAATATGTAATTTCTTTTTGCTACTTCGGTTGATGAAAAATCTCTTGTTCCTTTTGGAATACTTGGTTTCATATTTTTTAATTATAAATCACGTCTTTAGTTTAAAAACGTAGTAATTAATTTTTATTTAATAATTGAATAAGCAAATATCTGAATTAATCACGAAAATAAGAAGTTTTATTTTTTCGTTTTAATCGATAAATACTTGCATTTAATTCAAAGCCTAGCAATAATATAATAGCATTCAACCAAACAAACAACATTAATATAAGCAATGTTCCTATTGACCCATATAATTGATTGTATTTAGCAAATTTCACTACATAAATACCAAAAAGATAGAAAGAAAACATTGATACAACTGTTGTTAAAATCGCACCAGGTGAAAAGAAACGAGTTTCTTTCCCTTGTTTGGTTCCGTATCTGAATAACAGTGAAACGATAGTAAAAATCATTAATAAAAATAAAGAGCCTCTTCCGTAATAAAACAAGTCTAAATCACTGGTATTGAACCATCCTTTTTCATCTATTTTAGCTAAAGCAACTTGATACAGAATAACAAAAACTACTGTAATAATTAAAAATAAAGACATTAACAATGATACTGCCAATGAAATCATATATGCTCTTATTATGTTCCTATACTCTTTAACATGATAAGAATATTCAAAGCCTCCAAAAATTGCATTTACTCCGTTAGTCATTAAAAATATAGACGCTAAAAAACCAAAAGAAAGCAACCCTCCATATTGGTTATTTAAGATATCTTTTAAAACACCATCAACAGCATCAAATGTTTTTGGTGGTAACACTTCTTGAATTAATGAAAACAATCCTTCCTGAAAACCTTCAATAGGCATATACGGTATTAAGGTTAGTATAAAAAGAAGAAATGGGAAAATTGCCATAAAAAAAACTAAAAGCAATTCCTCCTGCTCTAGTTGTTAATGCTCCTTTTACAATACCTAAAACATACATTTCCAAAACATCATAAAGTGACATACCTTCTAAGCCTGGAATTTTAATAGTTTTTCCAAACCGAACCAATAAATTTATAATTGGTATTTTTTCTAGTTTATTTTCAATTGGCTTAGTCATTTACTTTTTCTTTTTTACTTTATAATCACTTGATATTTTGTTAGCAATCCTATTATATTTTCTTTAGAAAAAATAGCTCCTTTTACATTATTATTCTCTACATCAATACTAAAGTTAATAGCAGTTTCAAAATTAACTTTTTCTAACTTGGTATTATCAAATATTGATTTGCTCAAATCGCTATTATCGAAATAACTATTTTGTAAATCTGCTTCCGTAAAATCAACTTCATTAATTTGACAATCTACAAATTGAAAATTTTGCATTTTTAATTGATAGAACGAAGAGAAGTTTAATTGACATTTTGAAAAATTGATTCTCAATAAAAATGGATTTAGCTCATAAAAGTCAATCCCAATTAATTTTGAATTACTAAAATGTACTTCTTTAAAACTACTATCTTTTAGTTTTGTATTGCTTAAGTTACAATCTATAAATTCACATTCTAAAAACTCAGAACCATTTATGTGTAACTCTGAAAAGTCGCAATTTTTAAATACACAAGAATCAAAGTCAGTTTTACTTAGTTGCTTACTAGTAAAACTGACTTTATTAAAAGTTTCATTGTTAAAATAATCGTTCATCAATTGAACTTTATTAATAATTATTTTAATCCTCTTGCAGTTAACATTGGTTTTGCCTCTGGGTCACGACCAGCAAATGTTTTATACATCTCAGCATAATCCATAGTATTTCCTTTTGACAAAATTTGTTCACGGAATTTTTGTCCATTTTCACGAGTTAATAAACCATTATTTTTAAACCAATCATATGCATCATGGCTTAACATTTCAGTCCATAAATATGAATAATACCCAGCGGCATAGCCTCCACTAAATATATGGGCAAAATATGTTGAACGATACCTTGGTGGTATTTCTGCTACCTTTAATTTCATTTTTTCTAATGCTGCTTCTTCAAACTTAACAACATCATCAATTTTAGTATCAGACGAAATTGTATGCCATTGCATATCTAAATTAGACGAACATAAATTTTCAATCATAGAATATCCTTGATTAAAAGTTCCTGCATTTTTAATTTTTTGCAGTAATTCAGCTGGTATTACTTCTCCTGTTTTATAGTGTAAAGCATAATTGTTTAATACATCTGGGTGCGTAGACCAATTTTCATTAAACTGTGATGGGAACTCTACGAAATCTCTAGCTACACTTGTACCTGAAATAGAAGCGTATTTTTGATTTCCAAACAACCCATGTAATGCATGTCCAAATTCATGAAACATTGTTTCAACCTCATCAAAACTAATTAATGCTGGTTCTCCATCAGCTGGTTTCTCAGAATTACACACATTATAAATTACAGGTTTTTGATTACGTAACTTAGATTGCTTTACAAATGAACTCATCCATGCTCCTCCTCTTTTACTATCTCTTGCAAAAAAATCTCCAAAATAAAGTCCTAATTTACTTCCATCTTCTTCAAAAAGCTCATAAACCACTACATCAGGATGATAGGTTGGAATATCTGTACGCTTTTTAAAAGTAATACCATACAATTTTGTAGCTGCAAAAAACACTCCTTTTTCTAAAACATTTGTTAATTCGAAATAAGGTTTCACCTCTTCTTCATTTAAATTGTATTTAGATTTACGAACTTTCTCAGCATAATAATTCCAATCATAGGGAGCTAATTTAAAACCTTCTTTACCCTTATTAATCTCAGTTTGAATTTCTTTTATTTCAGAAGATGCTTTTTCTAAAGACCCTGGAATTAATCCGTTAAACATTTCAAAAACTTTTTCTGGTTTAGATGCCATAGTGCCCTGTAAACTCCAACTTGCATAATTATCAAACCCTAAAACTTTTGCTTTTTTAGCACGTAATAACGCCATCTTTTTTACCAAATCACTAGTATCAAAATCTCCACCTTCAGCTCTTAAAATAGATTTTTTAAAAAGCTCTTCCCTTACGCCTCTATTTTCTAAAGTTTGTAACGATGGTTGTTGCGTAGTATTAATTAATTGAATTTCATATTTGCCATCTTTTTCAATAGCTTTTATTTTATCTTCTGAAAACCCTTTTAACTTCTTTTTATCGATAATTGTTACTCCTCCTTTTTTACTTGCATCTAATAGTTTTTTTCCAAAATCATTAGATAAACTAGCTAATTCAGAATTGATTTCTTTCAATTCTTTTTTCTTCTCTTCTGATAAATTAGCTCCAGATTTTACAAAGTTTTTATAATTTTCTTTTACTAAATGAATTGATTCAGCATCGTTTGATTTAATAGTTTCTAGGTTATCATAAACCTTTTTTATTCTTTTAAACAACTCCGTATTTAAAAAAATCTCATCTGAATGTTGTGAAAACTTTGGCGCTAATTCTTTTTGAATATCTTTAATAGTATCATTTGTATGAGCTCCTGCTAAGGCATAAAAAACTGAAGTAACCCTATCCATTACTCTATTACTTTCTTCTAAAGCAAGAATTGTATTTTCAAAAGTAGGCTCATCTTTATTAGCTACAATTTTTGCTATCTCTTCATTTTGAAGTTCCATTCCTTTTAAAATGGCTGGTTTAAAATGACTATTTTTTATTTTAGTAAAATCAGGTGTTCCATATTCTAAATTACTTTTAACAAGTAAAGGATTTTCAGGTGTATCCATTTTAGTTTCTTTTTTTGCTTCTTTTGTATTACATGAAATTGTAAAAACTAAAGTTGCAACTACTATTATATATTTTTTCATTTTTGTATAAATTATAGTTGTATTAGTTAGAAAATATATTTACTCGACAGCTTTAAGGCTTAGATCCAAATTATAAACTGAATGTGTTAATGCTCCAGAGGAAATAAAATCTACACCACACTCTGCATACTCTCGTATAGTTTTTTCATTAATTCCTCCTGAAGATTCTGTTAAACATGTATCACCTATAATTTTTACAGCCTTACGTGTATCTTCATAATTAAAATTATCTATTAAAATTCTATAAACTCCCTCATTAGCTAAAATTTCCTTAATTTCATCTATACTTCTAGCTTCCACAATTATTTTAATGTCAATTTCTTTATCAGCTAAGTATTTTTTTGTTTTTGTAATTGCTTGTGTTATTCCTCCAGCAAAATCAATATGATTGTCTTTAATCATCACCATATCGTACAATGCAAATCTATGGTTTTCTCCTCCTCCAATTTTTACGGCCCATTTTTCTAATGCACGTATTCCTGGAGTTGTTTTACGAGTATCTAAAACTTTGGTTCCAGTTCCATCTAATAAATTAGCAAAAAAACGAGTTTTAGTTGCAATAGCGCTCATACGTTGCATAGCATTTAAAACTAAACGCTCCGCTTGTAAAATAGATTGAGAACGTCCTGAAACATAGAAAACAATATCTCCATATTTTACACTCTCTCCATCTTGAATTAAAGTTTCAACTTCTAAATCTTTATCTACGTATTCAAAAACTTTTTTTGCAAATTCTACTCCTGCTATGGTACCTTCGTCTTTTACTAAAAGTTTAGCTTTTCCTTGGGCTTCAGGCGGAATACAAGATAATGAAGTATGATCTCCATCTCCTATATCTTCTCTAATAGCATTCGTTATAATTAAATCTAACTCTTTATTAAATTGTTCTTTTGAAATCATTGTTCTTTTATTCTTGTTGTAAAAATAGTGTTTTCATCAAGAATTAAAGAATACTATATAAAAAGTTAGCTATGAACCTATGTTTACAGAAAATCTTCTCCGAAATAGAAAATTGTTAAACCAACCAATTGCTTTGCTTTTGAAATTCGATTATTCATTGCATAATAATGCGCCACATTCATCAAAAATTTTACTACATAGCTATTTGGATGTTCTTTTCTCAACTTATATATATAGTAAGCAACACTTAAATCTTCTTTTTTGTATTTAGTTCCTGTATACATTTGTAACATTTCTAAATATTCAAATCCATGCTCTTTCGTTGGCTCTATTTGAGTTCCTTCTCCAAAATCATTCCAAGTAACTACTTGAATAAAATCTGTTGGATATTTTAATGATTCATCAAACGATTCTTTAAACACTTGCATTCCATTATCTGCTAACTCCCAATCGTTATCTGAAGGTAATTTCCAACCACCTTCAATATAAAAATCATTAAATCTTGGATAAGCGACTCCTCCAACAATATTGGTATTAAAATCTATGTTACTTATATAGTATTGAGACAATGTTTGCAAATGATTTTTATCAACCCAAGTATATTCTCCTGAAGAATTACCATCACCTATCATTACCTTTGAATTCCATAATGTTAATAAATTAACGTCTGTTTTTATTGAGTTTAATATAATATTCCAATCTTCGGAACTATCGATATAACTAGGTCCAAACACCATTAATAAAGGATCGTTCTTTATATGAACATAATTATTATTCTTAAAATATTTTCTTTTTATATACTTTAAATCACCTATAGCTTGATTAATTTGAACTTGACTCAAACTTCTTGCCTGTTCTTTAATTACTCGATCTTCATACATTACAGCAAATTCAAGATTTGTTTTTTCTAATTCTGAAACAAAACTTTCCATTCCTTGTTTTATAACTTCAAAATCTAAAACATCTCTTTTTCCATACCAATCAAAAATAACCCCATCAACTCCTGCCAATTTCATTAACAATAAATGATACTGCTGTAAATCTTTATCTTTTGTTGAATAAGGACCTATTAAAGGGTAATAATGAGACGCAATTTCTCTTTTTCCTTCAGAATTAATTAAATTAGGATTTTTATTAGTCATTGTCCAATGTTGCCCCCAAACTCCATCCACTTCAAGTGATTGAAACCAGGGCATGTAATGTACTAAAATTGGTCTTTTGGATTTCTTTTTTTTTCTTTGAATAGTGGTTTTACGATTTAATACATTCATCTCTTCTTCTTTGAGAATTTTGTTTAAATCATAACTTTCTGGCTCTTTTACCCACTCTTTATAATAATTTTTTATTTCCTGATTTACTACACTACTTTTTTTTTCTTCAATCAGGTTGTCATTACTACAAGCCACGACAAATAAAAACATCAAGGCTAGTAGTGTTTTTAATAAACCTACTTTCATTTTTTTCTTTAACTTTTTAATTAACAAACACTTATAGCCTTTATAAATATATTTAAAAAAGTTTTTAAAAACTATAAAAAGCTTATATTTTTTAATATACTTTTATACTTTTTTAAATTTTAGATGAAAATAAAACTACTTGCCATAGGAAAAACAGATAATAAACATCTGATTCAACTTATTGATGAATATCAAAATAGATTAAAGCATTATATTAAATTTACTTTAGAGATAATTCCTGATATAAAAAATGTAAAAAACTTAAGTGAACAACAACAAAAAGAAAAAGAAGGTGATTTAATTTTATCCAAACTTCAACCTACAGACCAACTAATTTTATTAGATGATAAGGGTAAGTATTATACTTCTATTGAGTTTTCTCAATATTTACAAAAGAAAATGAACTCTGGACTTAAACAATTAGTAATAGTTATTGGTGGGCCTTATGGGTTTTCAGATACTGTATATAAAAAAGCTAGCGGAAAAATTTCTTTATCAAAAATGACATTTTCTCATCAAATGATTCGCTTATTTATTGTTGAACAAATTTATCGTGGATTTACCATTCTTAAAAATGAACCATATCACCACGAATAATTTTTTTAATTTATAAAATCTTTCCAAGCATTAGCAAATTGAGAATCTACCAAACAGCTGGCTTTTTTCTTATCACTAGGAAAAGAAGAGTATTCAAAAAAACTATAATTTATATTATCTCCAAGAAAAGTATTTTCTTCTTTAATTTCTTGCAGCTGGTTATTCTTTAACCTTTGTTTCATTACTGATGAAAAAAACGATCTAGCTAAAACATCTGAATCTCCAACACTATGCCCTATATTGGGTTCTTCAGCAAAACAAACAATACTCTTTTTCTCTCTGTGTATTAAAAATGCTTTTTTTACTGTTTCATTTCTTTCTTTTACATCTTTCTCTCCAGTTATTAATAATCCCGGTGGTGAATTTGTACTATAATTACCAATGCTTCCTTTTATATTTACATAAGCTACCGTTCTAGTACTATATATTTGAGCAAAGGTGTAACTAAATCTACCTCCATGAGAAAACCCCCTCAACAAAACTGGTAAATTACTTATATAACTTATCTTGTTTTTTATACTAATTTTATCTAATGCTTTTATCATATTAGAGGAAGCTAATTCTAAATCAGACCTAACATAAACCCCTAAAAGAGCAAGTTTTTCAGCTTTCGCATACACTTGCCATTCTTTAGAATTAACTAAACCAGTTCCATTATTTCCTCCTCCTGGGGCTAGTACTAAAATTGCTTTAGGAGTAACGCCTTCAGGCACCCATAACTTAAAAGCATTCTCATCTGGTTTTCCCATAAAAAACTCATAGGTCCAATCATCAATAAATTGTCCTTGTTCACCTGACTTTGTTGGTTCATCAACAGAACTACACGATACACAAAAAATAACTATTAGCAATCCAATTCTTTTCATCTCAAATATTTATATGTCAACAATATACTACATAAATTCAAAAAAAGATGACTTATTAAAGCTTTAAGATAAAAACACATTTCATATTACTCCTTTATTCTTTAAAGTATAATTCCTTTATTTATAGTACATTCAACCACTATATCCTCACATAATAAATAACAGCATTTCCTCTTAAGAGGATAAAAAATACTACATTTGTTGACAACAAATTTGTATCAAATGAAATTAGTTTTTGCAACTCATAATTTAAATAAGTTAGCCGAAGTTCAAAAAATGTTACCAAACTCAATTGAACTTCTTTCTTTAAAAGATATAAACTGTTTTGAAGACATTGAAGAAACAGCAACTACTCTTGAAGGAAATGCTAAAATTAAAGCTAATTATATTACTGAAAAATTTGGTTATAATTGTTTTGCTGACGATACTGGACTAGAGGTTAAAACCTTAAACGGGGCTCCTGGCGTATATTCTGCAAGATATGCAGGTGAACCAAGTAACTCTGAAAATAATATGCTAAAATTACTTTCAGAATTAAATAAAAAAACTGACAGAGAAGCACAGTTTAGAACGTCTATTTGTTTAAATTTAAATGGAAAACAATTTTTATTTGATGGCATTTGTACTGGTGAAATTTTAACCATAAAACAAGGAGAAAAGGGATTTGGTTATGACCCTATCTTTCAACCAAAAGGTTATAATAATTCCTTTGCTGAAATGTCTTCAGAGGAGAAAAATAAAATCAGTCATAGAGGGTTAGCTATTCAAAAACTAATTGATTTTTTAAAACAACTAAATTAATTGAGTGCTTCTAAAACATACACACAATATTTTGTTATTTTATCAGTACTTCTGATACTTTTTCTCTTTATAAATATCAGCTTAGGCTCTGTAAAAATCCCTTTATCAAATATTTTTGACATTCTAACAGGAGGAAGTACCTCTAAAGATAGTTGGCAAACAATCATTATTAATTATCGATTACCCAAAGCTATTACTGCTATTTTAGTTGGATCCGGGCTATCAATTAGTGGCTTATTAATGCAAACATTGTTCAGAAATCCATTAGCTGGACCTTTTGTTTTAGGTATTTCTTCAGGAGCAAGTTTAGGTGTAGCTTTATTTATATTAGGTTCCGGAATATTTGGGGGTATATTTTCATCATTTATTTTTTCAAATTGGTCATTAGCTTTTGCAGCTAGTTTAGGTTCTTTTTTAGTACTTTCTGCTATTATTATTGCAGCAAATAAAGTACGAAATACAATGTCTATTTTAATTATTGGTTTAATGTTTGGCTCGTTAACTTCAGCAATTATAAGTGTATTAGCTTATTTTAGTGAAGCAGAACAAATTCAGCAATATCAATTTTGGAGTTTTGGTAGTTTAGGAAATTTAACTTGGAATGAAATAATCGTTTTTGCTATCATTTACTTTATAGCTTTAACAAGTACATTTACCGTAATAAAACCTTTAAATAGTTTTTTATTAGGAGAAAATTATGCAACGAGCTTAGGTATAAACATTAAAAGAAGTAGGAATGTTATTTTATTAATAACAAGTTTACTTACTGGTGTTATTACTGCTTTTTCAGGTCCTATTGCATTCGTAGGAATAGCAGTACCTCATGTTGCTAAAATGTTATTTTCAAGCTCAAACCATAAAATATTACTACCTGCATCTGCCCTAATTGGCGCAATAATTTTACTTATTTGTGACAGTATAGCACAATTGCCTACTAGTGCTTTTATACTTCCAATTAATGCTATTACCTCTTTATTTGGAGCTCCTGTAGTTATTTGGCTATTAGTACGAAAAAAGAAAATTTATGTTTAACATTTAAAAAGTTATATAATTACACAAATCACTAAAAATAGCGTCTTAGAAACTGAAAACCTTGCAATTGGTTATAATACCAAAAAGCAACAAAACAGCATTGCCTCGAATATTAATTTAACAATTGAAAGAGGTAAATTTGTAGCTTTATTAGGTAAAAATGGAATTGGAAAATCTACCTTACTTCGTACTTTATCTAAAGTACAAAAACCGCTTAGTGGAGTTATTAGGGTAAATAATAAAAACCTTGAAGAATATTCACATTTAGAGCTGGCTACTTCATTGAGTTTAGTATTAACAGAACGCTTACCTCTTAGTCAATTAACCGTATTTGAATTAGTTTCTTTGGGGCGTCAACCATACACAAATTGGATTGATAAACTTACTCCTAATCATTTAAAAAAAATTCTTTGGGCTATTGATGAAACAGAAATTAGTCATTTAAAAGATAAGCGTTTTCATGAATTGAGTGATGGTCAACTTCAACGTGTCCTTATTGCTCGTGCACTCGCTCAAGATACTGAAATTATTATCTTAGATGAACCTACTGCTCATTTAGATATTCATCATACTTTTAAAGTTTTTTCTCTTTTAAAAAAACTTGTAAAAAACACTCAAAAAACCATTATTATTTCAACGCATGAAGTAAACTTAGCCATTCAATTAGCAGATGAATTTATATTACTCTCTGAAGAAGAAATTTATACAGGTACCTCAAAAGAACTTATTTCTAAGAATGCTTTTGAAACACTTTTCCCTAAAGAACTTATAAGTTTTAACAAAACATTAGAACAATTCGTTATTAAGAAATCCTAAATTTGATGGTTGGTTTTATTTTAATACTTTTAGCATTCAATAAAACCAACCTTACTTAATTAAACTATTGATGAAAAAATTACTTTATATAGCAAGTTCAGCAATTCTTGTAGCGTGTAGCTCAAGTAAAGAAGCCATTGCTATTGATAATGATGATACGACAGATTATGCTGAAAAATTCGCTAAAACAATTACAGCTAAAGATTTAGGACAACACTTATTTGTATATGCTTCAGATGAATTTGAAGGAAGAGATACGGGTGAACCTGGACAAAAAAAAGCTGTAAAATACTTAAAAGATTTTTACATTAGTAAAGGGATTAAATCTCCAATTGGAGGTAATGACTACTTCCAAGAAGTTCCTTCTGCTTATTTAAGTAATAACCGTAGAGGTATGAAACTTAAAGATTCTGAAAACGTTGTTGCTTTCATTAAAGGTACAGAAAAGCCAGATGAAATTGTAATCATTTCTGCTCATTTAGACCACGAAGGTGTTAAAAATGGTGAAATATATAATGGAGCGGATGATGATGGTTCAGGTACTGTAGCTATATTAGAAATTGCAGAAGCTTTTAAAAAAGCTTCAGATGCTGGCAAAGGACCTAAGCGTTCTGTTTTATTTTTACATGTAACCGGTGAAGAAAAAGGTTTATTAGGATCAAAATACTATACTGAAAACCCTATTTTTCCTTTAGCTAATACAGTTACTGATTTAAACATTGACATGGTAGGTAGAGTTGATGAACGTCATAAAGGTACACCTAACTATGTTTACCTTATTGGTTCTGATAAATTAAGTACTGAGCTTCATAATATATCAGAAGCTATGAATAAAAAATACACTAATATTGACATAGATTATAAATATAACGATGAAAACGATCCTAATCGTTTTTACTATCGTTCTGATCATTATAATTTTGCCAAACACAATATTCCTATTATTTTCTACTTTAACGGCACACATGCTGACTATCATAAACCAACTGATACGCCAGATAAAATTAACTACGAACTGTTAGAGAATAGAACACGTTTAGTTTTTCATACTGCGTGGGAAGTAGCTAACCGTGAAAAACGTATTATCGTTGATAAAGCTGAAAAATAATAGTTATTGATTATTTAAGTTACTCGTTTATAAAACTCACCAAAAGGTGAGTTTTTTATTTTATTTCATAAAAACCAACCAATACTTAATATAATGATTTTTAGCATTATTATCATTTCTTTAATTGGATATTTAATCGTAACAGTAAACAATAAAAAACATATACAAATTAACATTTCCAAACTACCTTTTAAAAAGGCATGGGAAATTATTTTAATTAAAAACGTTGCTTTTTACAATGCTCTTTCTAACAATGAAAAAAAAATATTTCAATACAAAATTCAAGAGTTTTTATTAAACTGCAACGTTATAGGTGTTAATACTGTAGTTAATGATGTTGATAAAGTACTTATAGCCTCAAGTGCTATCATTCCTATATTTAACTTTCCTGAATGGAAATATCCTAATATTTCTGAAGTTATTTTATACCCTACAATTTTTAATGAAAATTTTCAAACTAAAGGGCCAAACCGAAACATTTTAGGAATGGTAGGCAATGGGTACTTAGAAGGTAAAATGATATTATCTAAACCTGCTTTGCATCTTGGTTTTCAGAATGAATCTGATAAAAAAAACACAGCCATTCACGAATTTATTCATTTAATTGACAAATTAGATGGAACAATTGATGGCATACCCAAAGTACTTCTAGAAAAACAATATATTATACCTTGGATTGATTTAATGAATAAAAAAATGGGTGAAATATATACTAAAACATCTGATATTAATCCTTATGGTGGCACTAACAGAGCTGAGTTTTTTTCAGTTGCTAGTGAATACTTTTTTGAACGCCCTAAATTATTGGCAAAAAAGCATCCTCAACTATATTACTTATTAGAAAAAATTTTTAAGCAAGATATGGATGACATGAACTTGCATATTAAACAGGACATTATTGTGAAAAGAAATAGTCCTTGTCCTTGTAATAGTGGATTAAAATATAAGAAGTGTTGCATTAGCGCATAATAACAAATAAAAGAGGTAGCACTAATAATATGCCACCTCTTTTCTCTTCTCCCTTACTACTTTTTATAAATCATTTTAGTAACACTCTTCTCTTTTCTTGTTGAGTATATTTTAACTAGATATATTCCTTTTGACAAATTTGAAACATCTAAAATTGAACTTTCTATTTTTTTAAAACGATTTAACTCAGTTCCAAAAACATCAGAAATTACAATCTCAATTTCATCATCAAGTTCATTACTTTTAATCTGTAAATAATCCTCTGCTGGACTTGGAAATAAAGTAACTTTAAACTCATTTGTTTTAACTTCACTCCCAGTGTTTATATTTGAACAAAACGATCCTTTTGAATAAACAGGAATTGAAGTTGTTTTAAAAACTGGAGGGTTCTCATAATATGTTTTTATTTTGTTTGCTAACCATTTATCATCATCGCCATTGGTACCTATAGAGCCAACACCAGTTGTTGAACCTCCACCCCATAAAATTGAAAAAACATTCATATTAGCCAAACGTTGTAAGTTTGATGTACCCCAATCATACCCATTATCATTCATCAAGTGCTCCTCAATAGAACTAGCTTGATAATGCGTTAATGTTAATGGTATATTCCTTAGCTCATCTTTAATTGTATTTATATTTGTTCCAATTCTATCATCTCCTAAAAAATAAGGTGCAGCAGCTGAAGAATGTTGTGCTACGTTATAATTAGTAGTAACCTCACTTTTAGTAGCCATATGACCTCCTGGAATTTGCCATAACATTATAGGCACATTACCTATTCTTTCTGAAATTTCTTTACAAAAAACCAAATACTTATCCCAATGTTTTGCAGTCCAAGCATAATTTTGAATAGCAGCTGGACCAAAACAATCCCTTTCATACCTATCAAAAGCTATAAAATCAGGTTTCCATTCACCTGTATATAATTCCAATTCATTCATAAAAGTAGCTATTTCAATAGCTTCATCAACAGGACTATTAAACTCACCAGCCCCTTCATACACCCACCTAGCAGATCCTCCAGCCCAAACATTTTGTTGGTAACCAAAAGGTATTTTACATTCACCTACATGATAAATTAAAAAGTTAATAGATTGAAAATACCCTTTTAAATTATTGGTGAAAACTGGTATTGATTGAGTACTTAATCCTTCATCTGTAAATGCTTTATTTATTTCTTCATTCACTTTTATTAACATCGTTCTAATATCGTGATCATTTCCAAAAGCTACATCTTGTTGAATTGCTCCTATTAAATCAGGACTTATAACAAATGCTCCAGGGTTTGGGTGTTTATCATCTTCATAAGTCAAAATAACTTTTATTTCTTGTATGAGATTTCTATAATGATAATATAAATTTTGATTTTCTTCCATATCTTTTATAGCTTCTAATGAACCTCCTCCACTAGCATTTGCTGTGTAATGAACCATAACTGGTAGAATAACTCTCCCGCCTTGGCTTGCTTCTAATCTTCTTGCCTGCTCAATTGTATTTTTTGTCGGTGTCATATCAGGTATTTTTCCTCTATCACCAGCACCGTCTAGTCCAGAGTACTTAAAAATGACACTTAAAGGTGAGTTTTTAAAATTATCATCAAATGCTTCTGAAGCATTGGTTATAGTACCATGAGATAAATATTTTGGGAACCCCTTTACTGTAAATTCATGAACAGAAGTTGATTCATAATTAATACTAATCACATTATTTCCTCCTAAAACTATAGCAACAGAAGCAGTATGTTTAGGGGTATATACTAAATTATTAACAGCATCAGAATAGGTTGCTACATTTACTGTATAACTTCCAACTAAAACATCAGGAATATTTACATTTCCATTAACTATTTGTTGGGTCTTATCTACACCTTCAAGTTCATTGTTTTTAAGGGATAACTCTGTTGATATACCACTTGGCAATCCATTAACTATTACTTTTAAACTCGAAGACGCTATCGCTTCTTTTGTAAAAGGAATTACAACAGTATTATTATTCTTTGATGGGATAAAGTTTAATGGAGACTCTTTAGTATATTGACTAACATATTTAGTGGTTCCTTTTGCAAAGTTTTTACTCCATATATTATATTTCTGATCAACTTTTAACGAGTTAGTACTTGATGTTGTTATGATTTCAGTACTTATTTTATTAGTTACCGTATTCTTAAAACTAACTATTACTTCATTAATCTCATTTCCTGAAATAGAAGTTATAACATCTGTAAATAATGAAGGCTCTTCATTTTCAAGAAAAAACTGAACAGTATTGGCAATATTTACATAAGAAGTTGTTACAGTTTTTAAATCTATTCTAAATTTAAAACTTTCATTAACTCCTAAAGTATTATCTACCCAAGATTCATTAGATAACCCAATTGTTAATGTATTAATATATTGGTTCCCATCTGGAATTTGATTTAAAACAGCAGTTGGGTATGAAATTTTTCCATTCGTGAAAAAATTAACCAAACTTGCTTTCATATCTGAAAGAAAAATAACTTTTGAATTTCTAATGTTAAGATTACTTGTTCCTTTGTTAGTGACCTCAACACCTAAATAAACATCACCCCAAGATTGCTCTTGGAATTCCATTTTTAATTGATACGTTGTTGATGCATTACTATAATTACGGACAAAAGTTTGTGAAAAAAGTACGTAACTAAAAAATAAGCATGCTAGTAGAAGCTTGTTTCTCATTTTGTAAAGTATTTTAAATTAAACGGAGTTTACGGGGTGTAGTAGGAAATAAAAAGGTAGATATACATTTTATTCTTTGCAAAGAAATTCCACTAACAACACAAAACAAAATACAGAGGTTATAATTCCATCGATTAAAAACACGTAGACATTTTTTTGAACTCTTTTTTCAACTTAAGAAACATTCATATTTTCTAGCTAAATGAAATCAACATCAATACTCAAAAATCAAACGCTTAAGGTATAAAAAAACATTCTCTATTATTCTTACTATACTTTTAATCTAAGTATTGACTTATAAATTGTCTTTACATTTTTACAAAAACCTAAAAACTACAAACATCATGACTTTTCAATTAAACTTTAATTTTACAGATCAAGATTTAAAACACATCTATGAAACTAATAGTAATGTTGCAATTGCAAAACCTGTTGGAGGTGGCAAGCCGTCTGTTGCATGGCTAATACTTAAACCGTTTCAAAACAACACTCTTGAATTTAAAGAAGAACTAGGTATTTATGTATCTAATACTGAAGTTAAAACTGGCGCTAAAATTACTATGCTATCCAGCACTCCTATTCCTTCTGCACAAAACAAAATGTATACTCTTGAAGACAATGGAACAATTAGTGGCCCAAGCAATGGAGGTTCTCCAAATAGTTATGCACTACAAAATAATTTCAGTAACAATCCTTATATGACTGTTGGTTTATATCAAAATGCCGTAGTAAATGGTCAAGTAATAAATAACAATCCTATTTCTGGAAACTCAGTTCTATTCAGAAGTACCATTACTATGGAACCAGCTAATTCATTATATTTATGGATAGAATCAAATTTACAAACTGCAACTATTGTAAACAACATAACCTCGCCAATGACTAAAATTGATTTTTCAGGAGGAGAGACTCAAATATCATTAAAATATGATGCTACATCTGGTACTTTTATTCCTATAAGCTAAATAGTATTTAATCTTTCAAGAATCTTAGTATTATAAATAATTCAACTCTTAAAACATTAAATATTTGTATTTTTATCAATACTCTACATCCTACAAACAAAATATTATTTGTAGGAACTAAAAAAACAAAATACATGTTTTCAAAAGCTTATGAAATAGCAAGTACTTATACTCAACCTCTTTTAGTTTCTTCTCGTTTATTTAATGGAGAAATTAAAAACAACTTGGGTAGTTTTGTAATCATAAATGACGAAGGTTGGATTATTACTGTTGCTCATATGCTTGACTCTCTAATTGCTTTTAATCAAAACAATAAAGAAATTCAAGACTTTAACACCAAGTTAACTCAAATTGAAAATGACTCTAACCTTAATAAGAAAGAGAAATTAAAAAAAATTAAAAAATTAAGTTCAAAACCTAATTGGGTAATAAATTCATCACATTGGTGGGGTCATGACAGTCATAGAATTAAAAATTTTCATATTCTAAAAGAAAATGATATTGCTATTGGCAAAATAGAAAATTACAACCCAGCATTTTGTAATAATTACCCCATTTTTAAAAACCCTAAAGATTTAAAATATGGTACTAGCCTCTGTAAATTAGGATATCCTTTTTATGATGTTAAATCCACATTTAATGAACAAAACAATTCTTTTACATTTGATTCATCAATATTCCCAATTCCAAGATTCCCAATAGATGGTATTTTCACTCGAAATATTGTTGCAGGAAAATCTTTAGATAATAAATTTGACATCAAATATATAGAGACTTCTACCCCAGGCTTAAGAGGTCAAAGTGGTGGGCCAATTTTTGATACTGATGGAAACATATGGGCAATACAATCACAAACAAGACATTTACCTCTTGGATTTTCTCCTAAAATAAAAAAAGGGAATAAAGATATTGAGGAAAACCAATTTCTTAATGTTGGTTGGGGAGCACATGTAGAAACAATACTTAATTTTCTTGATTTCCATAGTATTAAATATACCAAAACCTAAAAATTACACACCTACAAAACTCAGCTTCTTTAACTACTAAACCTAACAACTTAAAATGAGCAACAAAGAAATAATTAATAGCCTAAAAAAATCAACGCTAACTTTATTAGAATCAACTCTTAATCAAGAGGAAGTTGAAAAAGAACTAAATGACATCCATCTTCATTTTCAAAAACTTACAGAAATAACAGGTTTTGACAATAAAATTGAACATTTAGCTGCAGTTCCTTCTGCAAAAGGAAAAGCTTTAGGTTTAAACCATGCTGCTCAGTGTTTATTGGACTATAAAAGAACTGTAAAATTTTTAAAAGCTGTAGTATTAGCAATTAAAGAAAAGCAAAAAAAACATCCAAAAGAAACTATCCATTTTTTTTATGCAGGTTGTGGCCCATACGCTCCATTTATTAGCCTAATAGCACCTCTTTTTACTCCAGAAGAAATACAATTTACCTTATTAGAAATAAATAAAGCTTCAATTGATTCTGCTAAAAAGCTTATTAAATCATTAGATTTAACTGACTATGTTCAAGAATTCTATTTGGCTGATGCAGTAACATTTAAAGTTCCAGAAGCTAACAAATTTCATATTCTTTTTAGTGAAACCTTAGATGCTTTATTATACAGAGAATCGTACGTACCCATTCTTTACAATTTGCTTCCTCAATTCAATAAAGATGTTACATTAATTCCTGAAAATGTACTCATAAATATGAGCTTATCAAATAACACTAAAGCAAATTCAGATTTATCTGAACATAAAATGGGAAATATTTTAGATGTAAGACAAGTTATAGCTTCACATGAAGGAAAACAGCATACACCTATACAATTACCCGATAAAAAAATAGATTTTACTTCTTTAAACATGAGTGCATATAAAAGTATGTTATTAGATACTCAAGTACATGTTTATAATAATATTTGGCTAAACAGAAATGAATCTTCTTTAACATTGCCATTAGAAATGACCTTAGAACAACCTTTTCTAAATAATGCTATTATTTTCACTTATCAAATTGAACCTGACATAGAATTAAAATGTAAATTAGAATAAGAAATTTTTCATAAAAAATAAATTAATATGAAACTCCCTTTAGATTGTTTAGTTGAATACACCCCAGATTTTTTAACACAAAATGAAGCTGATACTCTTTATGAAATTTTAATAAATGAATATAATTTACACAAAAACCAATTAGTTGTTACAGTAGGAGATAAAGAATTAGTGACCGATAGTTTTAAAATATTATTTGCTACTGAAAGATTAATACAGCTTAATAATCATCCGGAAAGTATTCACGGAAAAGCATTTTTGTGGTCTGGTTTAATGGCTACACTTAAAGAACGTGTAGAAAAATTCACAGGAAATCAATTTGAACTTGCCATGTGTTTATTTTACCCTAATGGAAACTATTTTGCTCCTTATCATTTTGACCAACAAACCTCAGGTTATAAAACTATTTTACCTTCCATTAGTTTAGGTGAAACTCGTCAATTTAGTTTTAAGAAAAACGATACAGAAGAAGTTTATTCTTTAGATTTAGCTAATGGAAGTTTGTTGGTAATGAAAGATTACTCGCAAGAAAGGTACACCCATAGTTTACCTAAAAACCCAGCCTATAAAAACGGTAGAATAAATATTACTTTTAGAGAATCTGGTTTTAAATAATTTAAAAAACACATTCTTGCATCTTTTTGTTCCCTCTTAACGTCTACAAAATAAAACAAAAACGATGCACAAAACACTATCACTTTTAGCAGTACCTTTACTTTTAACATCAACAAGTATTTTTGGTTTTTTAACCTTAAAAAATAATTGGAATTTTGAACTTTCATCCTATAGTATTTTCCTTTTCACTTTAATTTATATTCTATTTTTGGAAAGTTTAATCCCTTTAAAAAAAGAATGGAATCCTACAAAAAAATCTATCTGGATAGACCTTAAACATTTTATTTTTTCAGCAGCTTTATTTGATGCTTTAGGAAAAATGATGACATTGTATATTGTACTAATCTTACAAGAAATATTTTTTTATTCTCTAAATTTATGGGACACAACCCCCCTTATAATTACATATATTATAGCTAATCTAATAGGAGAACTCCTTCCTTATTTATATCATAGAATTAGTCATAAAGGAACTAAAAATTCATATTTAAGTATCTTTTTATGGAAAATTCACTCTATACATCATATACCAACAAAACTAAATTGGTTTAAAACTAACTGGGTACACCCCATCAATATGTTTTTAAACGTTATATTTAAAATGCTCCCTCTTTTGTTATTAGGATTTAACAAAGAAGTAATTTATTTAGTAGGTATTACTCATATAATAGTAGCCTATATTTCTCATGCTAATATTTATACTCAAAAAAGTTTTTGGGATTATGTAATAGTTACCCCACACATTCATCATTTTCATCATAGTAAAAAAATAAAAGAGGCTAAAAACTTTGGTAATACTTTCCCTTTTTGGGATCTATTATTAGGTACATACTACAATAGAATTGGAACAGTTAAAGAGGTAGGTGTTATTGAAGAAATAAATAATAACTACCCTAAAAAGAATAACTATTTAAAACATATAATGTATCCATTTCTGAGCTTTAAAACTTGTTGCAAATAATTATTAAATTAAGAAAACACAAAAGAATATTCAATTGATTATTATACTTCCAGTAATCTTAGATCACTTTTTTGTGTTTTCTTATTTATTTACTAACTTCACAAAAAACTATAATTCAACTAAATAAGTTCATTTTTTATCAATCTCAATTTCATACAAAAATTATGAAAAAAATAACAATACCAAAATGGTTCTGGGGACTTGCTCTTTTTTTACTTTTATGGAATATCATGGGAGTTTTTTCTTTTTTTGCACATACTTTTATCTCTGAAGAAGCTTTAGCACTGTTACCAATAGAACAACAAGAACTTTATAGTAGCTATCCTACTTGGACAATTTTTGTTTTTGCAATAGCTGTATTCTTTGGTTTTATTGGATCAATTGCTTTACTATTAAAAAAGAAGTTAGCAAAATCTGCCTTTCTTATTTCATTATGTGCAATAATACCACAAATGATACACAATGTACTATTTACAAAATCTATAGAAGTATATGGAATAATACAAACTATTACAATGCCAATACTAGTAATTCTACTTGGAGTATTTGCATTATGGTTTTCAAGCTCTTCAATACATAAAGAATGGTTAAAGTAAGCTAGACAATATGTGAAAAATATTATTTCTTCGTTTTTTTAACACGTTTCAGATTTAATAAATCAATGGGGTTAATACCTAATCCTCGTATGTTTTTTTGACTAAATCTAATTACTTCATCATAATACAAAGGAACAATGGGAGCTTCATTAATAATAATACTATCCATTTTTTGATATAAGGTATATCGCTTTTTATTATTTACTTCTTTAATAGATAGTTCATATAAAAAGTCAAAGTATTCATTTTTAAAATGAGTGTAATTAGGTCCGTTTGGCGTAAAGTTTTTACTATAAAACAATGACACGTAATTTTCAGCATCTGGATAATCTGCAATCCAACTAGCTCTAAAAACAGGTAACTTACCACTTGCTTTACCTTGACGTAATGTAGATGGAGGAATTACATCAACCTTAGTTTGTAACCCTATTTTTTGCAGTTCTCTTTGAATAAATTCACACAAATCTAAATAATTACTATTAGTAGTTATCGTTATCTCAGGTGTTTTGCTTCCTGTTTCTTCGATATATTGCTCTACTAATTTTTTAGCTTTTGCAGAATTGTAAGAATATCCCGTTTGGTTATTAAACGATGGTAATCCTTTTGGAATAAATCCATTTAAAGCTGGAATACCAATACCATTACGTAAAAATTTAATCATCTTTTCACGATCAAACCCATAATTAATTGCTTGTCGAATATATTTAGATTGAGTTGGCAAGCTTTTTTCACCTTCTAAATAAATACCCAAATATTCTGTATTTAAATAAGGCCCAGTTTGCATCTGAATTTCATCAACATACTTCTCTTTCAAAGTACCATTTGTAGTTAAAATATCATCTTTGTAAGAAGCATCTAAACTTTTCATAAAATCTAAATTACCTTGAATAAATTGTAAAAACTCACTTTGCTTGTCAGGAAGAAAAGTAACAGCCACAGCTTCTAAATAAGGTAATTGATTTCCTTGAAAATCCTTTTCAAAATATAACGGATTTTTACGTAATACTAATTTCGTATTCTCAACCCATAATTTAAACTGAAACGGACCCGTACCAATTGGATTTGCTCTAAATGTATCTCCAAAATATTCTATAGCTTCTTTAGAAACCACTGAACAGTACTTCATTGCTAATAAACCTAAAAATGGCGGAAATGGTTGTTTTAAATTGATATAGAAAGTTGAATCGTTTACTGCTTTAAAACTATCTACATTTTGTAATACCCAACCTCCAGGTGAACTTACATTTTTATCTAACAATCTGTTAAATGAATATTCAAAATCAACAGCATTTACACTTCTTGTTTTTTCTTCTCCAAACAGTGTATGCGGGTGAAAAAAAACATCCTTTCTTAAAGTAAATTTATATTTTTTTCCATCATTAGAAATAGTCCAACTTTTAGCTATATCTGGTTGTATATGTAAGCTATCATCTAACTGTACTAATCCATTAAACAACTGATTAACAGCCCAAATATTTCGCTGATCTTTTGCAAAAGCAGGATCTAATGATGTGATATTAGAATGCTCATTATAACGAAACACTTGTGTTTCAGTAAAATTACTTTTCTCATTTTTACATGAAACTAGTATTAATACAATTGTGAAAATTAATAAAAGACTATTTATTTTTTCTTTTATTTTTATAATACTTTTTGTTTGCAATGTATATGGTTTTAGATACTTCTACAAAAACAGTAGAACCTTCTTTATTTAAAACTTGTATCTTTTTTACTAAATCTATTTCATTTTCTTTTGTAACACGTTCTTTTATATTCTCTATCTCTTCTTTGGTGAAAATAAAGTCAACATATCCATTTTCCTTTACTGGTCTTTTAAAATTAATCGTCGCATTTTTATCCCAAACAACATAGTCATTTCCTAAAATATGCATCAACTGAATCATAAAAACAGGATCGGTAGCAGAAAACAAGCTACCTCCAAATATTGAACCTACATAATTTTTATTTTTATAACTAATAGGAATTTTTACCTTAACCATAAATAAGTCATCAGAAACACTTGTTATTCTACCAGTAGACCTCCTATACATTGGCGACAAGTTAAAGCCATACTTAAATATAGTACTTTCCTTTAAAAACTTTTTTAAAATAGATGAAATTGTTGCGTACATTTATTTATTTTTTTTCAAATCCATACTCACGTTCTACTTTACAAATACGCAATTGATATTTTTTATACCATTTATCTCTTCCTATATCTCTTGCTTCGGTATGTTCAATATTATTTTTCCAATTAGTAATTGCTTCTAAATTTTTCCAGTAAGAAACAGTAATTCCAACATCACTTCTTGCCGACTCAACTCCTAAATATCCATCTTGCTTTTTAGCTAACTCATCCATTTTTTCTGCCATTTCATAATACCCTTCAATGGTTTCAGATAATTGAGTGGTAAAAATCACTGCATAATAAGGCGGTTTAAGTGTATCTTCAATCATAAATAAAGTTCATATTTAGTTTCTGGTAAGCCAATATCTTCACTAACAAATTTCTTAACAATTTTAAAATTATGGCGTTCTATAATTTTAGCAGATGCAATATTATCATCAACTACATAGCCCACTAATTTTTTCATTCCAAATGCCCTACAGTAGGTAATTAAACTTGCACAAATTTCACTAGCAAATCCTTTTCCCCAATACTTTTCTAAAAAACGATACCCAATTTCATCATCTTCTCCATCTTTAACCAAAGCAACAGTACCTATAAACTCATTGTCTGCTTTTCTTTCAATAGCATAAATCCAAAAATCATTATTAGGTTGATCATATTTAACAATCAACTCTTTTAGTTCTTTTTCACATTCAGTTAGTGTTTTTACTTCCCCTGTTGCGTATTGCAAAACCAATGGATTACTTTCTAACTCATAAAAAGGATTTAAATCTCTTAAAACAAGTTTTCTAACGAGTAATCTTTCCGTTTCAAAAATTATCATAAATTAAGTACTTTTGCAGTTTAAAATCTGTCTCAGACAGAATAAGTAATACAATCATACGAACTTCCAAAAAATTAAAGACTTATACAAGTTTTTTGTTTTTTATTAAGGATAGAAAGAAGAATGAACGCAGATAAAAAAGTAGCTTTTTACACATTAGGATGTAAATTAAATTTCTCAGAAACTTCTACAATTGCTAGAAACTTTGTAAACGAAGGCTTTAACCGTGTTGAGTTTGAAGAAAAAGCAGATGTATATGTTATCAATACATGTTCAGTAACTGATAATGCTGATAAACGATTTAAATCAGTAGTGAAATCTGCCTTAAAACAAAATGAAGAAGCTTTTGTTATAGGTGTTGGTTGCTATGCGCAATTAAAACCTGAAGAGTTAGCTAATGTTGATGGAGTAGATTTAGTATTAGGTGCTACCGAAAAATTTAATGTTACCAGCTATATTAATGATTTAACAAAAAATGATATAGGTGAAGTTCATTCGTGTGAAATTGAAGAAGCTGATTTTTATGTAGGTTCTTATTCTATTGGAGATAGAACCCGTGCTTTTTTAAAAGTTCAAGACGGTTGTGATTATAAATGTACTTATTGTACTATTCCGTTAGCCCGTGGAATATCTAGAAGTGATACTTTAGAAAATGTTTTGAAAAACGCCAAAGAAATTTCTGAAAAAGGAATTAAAGAAATTGTACTTACTGGTGTAAATATTGGTGATTATGGTAAAGGGGAATTTGGGAATAAAAAACACGAACATACCTTTTTAGAGCTAGTACAAGCTTTAGATAAAGTAGAAGGTATCCATCGTTTACGTATTTCTTCTATTGAGCCAAACTTATTAAAAGATGAAACTATCGATTTTGTTTCAAAATCAAATACGTTTGTTCCTCATTTTCATATCCCATTACAATCTGGTAGCGATACTTTATTAAAAAAAATGAAGCGTCGTTATATGAGAAAAATATACACCAACAGAGTTACAAAAATTAAAGAAGTAATGCCAAACGCTTGTATTGGTGTTGATGTTATTGTTGGTTTCCCTGGTGAAACAGATGAATTATTCTTGGAAACTTACAACTATTTAAGTGAAATGAATATTTCTTATTTACATGTTTTTACATATTCTGAAAGACCAAATACAGAAGCAGTTGAAATGGATGGTGTGGTACCTAAAAACATTCGTGCAAAACGTAGTAAAATGTTACGTGGTTTATCTGTTAAAAAACGAAGAGCTTTTTACGAAAGTCAAATCAATAATACGTTAACTGTTTTATTTGAAAGTGAAAATAAAGAAGGGTATATACATGGTTTTACTGAAAACTATGTAAAAGTAAAAACACCTTGGAATCCAGAGTTAGTTAACACCCTTCATAAAGTTACCTTAACTAAAATTGATGAAGATGGTATTGTTCGTTTTGAATTTTGTTAGTTTAAAACAATAATTCAAAGCTCTTTTCTATTTTATAGTTCCATTAACTGATAAAAAATTCAATTTACACTTTTTGTTAGATTGAAATAATGTACTTTTAGTGTACAATTATTTCAATCTAACAAAATCATATTATGAAGTACCTTTTATCCTCAATTTTTTTATTAATCTTAAATTGTAGTTCTCCCAAAAAAACAGTTCCTGCTAAAGAAGAAATTAAAGAAGCTACAGAAAATGTAGAAACTAAAAAAACTAAAAAAATAACAGTTACGGAAACTAATAATAACGAGCTAATTGTTGTTCTTAAAAATAGTAAAAGCAGCAATGATGTTAAAAGCTTAGTAAAAAACAGTGGTTTAACTTGGAGTAAAACTGCTTATGATACTAAAACTACCGCAATAGGAATTATTACTGTTCCTAATGACCAACAAGATATTTGGATTAAACGTTTGCAAGAAACTGGTGAGTTTAGATTTATAGCTAAGAACTCTACTAAAACCTTGAATAACTTAATAGAAAAAGAAAAAAACACCTTAATAAGCCTTCGAAAAACAGCCTGTTTTGGAGATTGCCCTGAATTTGATTTTTCTATAGATAAAGATGGTAATGCTTTGTACAACGGAATTAAATCGGTTACTGTAAAAGGAATACATAAGTTTAAGCTTACAGAAAAAGAATTTAAAACATTGAAAGAAAAACTATCAAAAAAGAGTTTTGAAAGTTTTAATGATGTTTATGACAACCCAAGAGTAATGGATTTGGCAAGTACTTTTATTACTTATGAAAATAAACAAATTAAAATCCGTTTATGGAATGATATTCCTGATGAATTAATCGACATCCATGAATACATTGAAGGTTTATTATTAGAGAAAAAATTCTATGAATAATGCAAAAACAGCATATTTATTTTGTTCCTGGTTTAGCAGCTAACACCAAAATATTTGAACACATTTCTTTACCTGAAGATAAATTTCAACTTCATTTTTTAGAATGGATACTACCAACATCTGTTGATGAAAGCATACAAGATTACTCTAAACGTATGTGTGCTACTATTAAACATGAAACCCCTATTTTGATAGGGGTTTCATTTGGTGGAATTATGGTACAAGAGATGAGTAAACATATTCAACATAAAAAAGTTATTATTATTTCAAGTATTAAAAGTAATGAAGAGCTACCTAAACGTTTAAAACTTGCTCAAGTAACTAAAGCTTATAAATTATTTCCTACCAAGATAATTTCCAATATTGAAAAATATGAACAATACTTCTTTAATGACTACTTAAAAAAGAGAGCTGAGTTATATAAAGTTTATTTATCAATAAGGCATGAAGATTATTTACACTGGGCTATATATAATGTACTACACTGGGAACAACAAAATCAACTAACTGACATTGTGCACATTCATGGCGATAAAGATGAGATTTTCCCTATCAAAAACATTAAAAACTCAATTATTGTAAAGAATGGTACGCACATTATGATATTAAATAAAGCAAAAACTATATCAAAAATTTTAGAAAGGGAATGTTTTTTGCTAACTTAGTAAAAGGAACAGTTAAAAGAAAAGAAAATGAATAAGCTAGTACGATTTTTACCTACAATAACCATCATTACTTTAGCTCTTTTACTAATGAATACTATTAGTAAAGATAAAGAGCCAGTTATAAAAAACGTTGCTGAAAGCTATGAGATAAAAGCTATTAAAGTTCCTGAAAGAATGGAGTTAGCTGGAGAACAAGTTCCTTTAGATAGAAACGATATTAAAGAACGAATGGATCGTGAGTTATTGGTGAATACCTATTGGCAATCAAATGGTTTATTACTTATAAAACGTGCTCATAAGTTTTTTCCTATCATTGAACCTTTATTAAAGAAATATGACTTACCTGATGATTTTAAATACTTATGCGTAGCAGAAAGTGCTTTAATAAACATACCATCATCAAAAGGGGCTGCTGGTTATTGGCATTTTTTACCATCAACTGGTCGTGAATTTGGATTAGAAGTTAATAGAAATGTTGATGAACGTTATAATTTAGAAAAATCAACTAGAGTTGCTGCTGCTTACTTAAAAAAAGCTAAAAGAAAGTTTGGTTCTTGGACGCTTGCCGCTGCTGCTTATAATGCTGGGAATGGAAGAATTTCTCAACGTTTAAAGCAACAACAAGTAACTGATTATTACGATTTATTATTAAATACCGAAACAGGAAGGTATATTTTCAGAATATTGGCTTTAAAAGAAGTTTTATCAAACCCTAAAAAATATGGATTTGTTTTTGATCAAGAAGATCTATATACATTTCCTTCAACCTATGAAGTTAAAGTTGACACTGCCATTACTAACATTGCAAGCTTTGCTAAAAATTATGGAATTACCTATAAAGATTTAAAAATAGTAAATCCTTGGCTTAGAGAAACAAAATTAAATAATAAAAGTAGAAAAGAATATATTATAAAAATACCTACCTCTAAATAAATGAAAAAAATTCTTCCTTACCTATATATCGTAATTGGTGTATTTATAATTGTTGGTACAATTAACAGTGTTTTACAAGAAAAAAGCTCCTATAGAGTATTGCTTAACTTCCATACCGAGAATAAATTAATTTTTCTCGTTGTAAGAGCCCTTTTTGCAAGTTGGTTTCTGTTTGACGGTATTAAAAAATTAAGAAATAAAGAATAGCTTTATAAGTCAATAGTCATTACATAATGTACACCTACTTTTTCTACAATAAAGGACTCTCCTACTATAGTAAAACCCAGTCCTTTATAAAAAGAAGAAGCTTCTTCTCGTGCATTACACCATAAAGTAGTAACTCCATCATTCCTTAATAAGGATAGTGCTTCATTTACAATTTGTTTACCAATTCCTTTTCCTCTTACTTCTATTAAAGTTGCCATTCCTCTTAATTGATATTGATTATCTACAAAGATATTATTTTCACTTTTCATCAATGTTACAATACCTACTTGCTTATCATTAAAAAAAGCTCCTAAATGGTATGTTTCATCATCAAAATCACCCACAAACTTATACGGTAAGTCAATTCCTTTTCTTAAAACTTCTTTTCTTATCAAATAAGTGTCTTCCGTCTTAATTTTTTTAATTACAGTATCCATTTTTATAATTTTATCCCTTAATTTTACACAAATTTAGTATAAAAAAATTCTTATCTAATCTAAAAAATAAGAAGCATTTAATATTTAACTATTTATTGATGAATTTAATATTTAAACCTATTGATAAAGAAAGAATTTCTAAAATCATACCTTTATTAACAGTTGTAAACACTACTACCCCTAGTGATATTTTAAAATTACGTGTTGAAGAAATGACTACCTATTCAAACTACGAATGTGTAGGTGCTTTTGACAATGATAAATTAATAGGCATTTGCGGACTTTGGTATAGCACAAGACATTATATTGGTAAAAGTGTTGAACCTGATCATGTTGTTATAGATGAAACATATCGTGGGAAAAACATTGGTAAGCAATTTTTTAATTGGATTTATGAATACACTAAATCAAAAGGATGTGAAGCAATGGAATTAAATACCTATACAGGAAATAGAAAGTCTCATAAATTCTATTATAATGAAGGCTTCGAAATCTATGGTTTTCATTTTCTAAAAGTTTTAAGAGAAGATAACTCTTTTTATTAATTAACATTGAGTTTTTTTTAAGCGAAATAATAAATTCTATCTGCATTCTTCAACAATATATATAGTATAATTGAGTGATGATTTCTCTAGATAAGGTTTGATTTTCTAGTTTCCTATGAGCGAGCTATAACACAAATATAATTGTAAATAGTAATAATATTTCTTATGTTTGGTATTGTTAAGAATTGTTAGAGCACTCAATTGCTATATCTATTTTTTTAGGTTATATATTTATCAAAAATAAAGGTTTACAGGTTACCTAAGTAATTTCTGTAATTCTTTATATATTTACCTAAAGTTCCTTTTATCCGGAACTATAATCCAATAAACGAGAACTTTGTTCTCTATATAACGAGTTGTGCATAATTGAAGAAAAATGTTGTTTCAAAAGAAAATTAAGCCTAAAAAAATAAAAGATAAGAATACTAGAGAATTACGTTCTTCTGGAATTGAAGTAATTGAACACCTACCCTATTTGGATAGTCCTGAATTTAGAGAACCAAAAGAAATTGCTCGTAGAACAATGGTTCTCACAGCATTATTTCAGTTGCATCTTCAAGCACCAAGAGAAATAATAAAAAAATGGCTTAAAGAAAACGGACTTTTAACGAAACTAAACGCTGAGGAATTAGAGTATTTGGAAACAGAATATTCTGACTTGCCCGAACAAACTCAAACCGATATTTATTGGTTTGTAGAAGCTATTTGGGCTTTCGCTTGGGTAGGTGGATTTCATAATAATCTGACTTTGAATACTGGTGTGGAAGATTCACTTGCTTCTTTAATTCCAAACATTGCGAAAAACGAACCAGCTGAAAAATTTATATCTGAATTCAAATTGAGAAATCAAGTGGATATCTTTAAAATGTTAGACAAGTTTTATCGTGCTCATTGGTTCGCTCGAAATAACAACTTAACTGGAAAACAATCGGACAAAGTTGATTTGGACATAATATTGGAAAGAAGAAAAGCATTAGAATATACAGTTTACAAAGAATTTGATTGGGATGAAATTTCACTTAACACGTAAAACAACTATGCACAACACAGTGTATAAAACATAGCTAATAAGTGCTAAACCGAAAGGTTTGTGTATATTTATAAAGACCGCCAAATTTTTAATTTGGCTTTTAAAAAGAGAAAAATTAAAAACAAAATATAAAAATTTGGCTCTGTGTTAACCCGAAAAGTTAGCGTCTTTTTACACGCTACGTTTCATACACAAGACCGTTGTAAGTAATTTGAGAAAAACCGTAACAAAAAGAAGAAATAAGATACTAATAGAAAAAATAAACAATGAAAAAAATAATTTTAATCCTAGTCGGAATTTTAATAATAAGCTGTTCAAAGGAATCTGAAACAAAATATTCAACCGACTCTGAAAAAGTATTCTTAATAATTACGGAAAATACTACCGAAACCGAATTAACGAAAATCGCATCTGAATTTAAAACTGAAAAGAACATAACTGTTGACTTCTCAAAAACCGAATTTAGCGAAAATGGAAAAATCAAAAACTTGAATCTAGAAGTAGATTGTAACGATGGTTTTAAAGGAATCGCAAAAAGTTCGGGAGTGATTTTAAAAGCTAAAAATTCTGGTTTTTCAAGAGATTATTCTGAAAACTCCAAAGTTCCGTTTGTGATTGGAGCAATGTAATCTGAATAAAAAACTACTTACAACACCGTATATAATTTATTGCTAGTTCTAGCCTACTTACGAAAATCCTCGCGGATTTTCTATTCGGTTTTTATTTGCTAAATTAGGTGTTTAAACCACGCAACAAACCATATACAACAACGTTGGCAGTAATTGTGACCCGTCCTAAAATAAGGCTACATAATTTTAAACATTATGTACAAAAATGACAAAGTAATTAGACGTTACAGCGAACCTTTTAAATTAAAAATTTTAGCCGAACTTACCATCGGAAAACACACAAAGAGCGAACTTTGTAAACTCTATTCCATTGCTCCTACAACAGTAAATGAGTGGATTAAAAAATACAACCGTAAAGACTTAATGAACACCAGAGTAAAAGTGGAAACTAAAGACGAAATATCTAGAATTAAAGCGCTTCAAAAAGAAATAGAACAGCTTAAAAAATTACTACTTAAAAAAGATCTGGATGCTATGATCGAAGAATCCTATCTTGAAGTAGCGGCGGAAGATCTCGGTTACAAATCTATTGCTGATCTAAAAAAAAAGTTAAGTATAAAGCCTTAATTAAAGCTAAAGAAAAAGCTAAGGGATTTGCTTCTTTAAAGACTATAACCCATTGTTTTGGACATAAACGTGACGCGTATTATAAATACAAATCTAGAGCTGATAAACGTTTAAAAATAGAACAACAGATTATTAACATCGTTAAAAAAAGACGCAAATCCCTTCCTAGAGAAGGTGTAAGAAAACTTGTGAAATCGTTAAATGTAGATTTTAATAAAGCTAATATTAAAGTTGGTAGAGATACTTTATTTAATGTGCTTAGAAAACATCAAATGTTAACCCTTAGAAGGAGAACAAGTGCTAGAACCACAAACTCTTATCATCGTTTTTATAAATATAACAACATCATAAAAGGCCTGGAAGTTACTAGAAATAACCAAGTTTGGGTATCTGATATCACATACATTAGAACCGTAAAAGGGTTTTGCTATTTGGCTTTAATAACTGATATGCATTCTAGAAAAATAGTAGGTTACGACCTAAGTGATAGTTTAGAATTAAAAGGATGTGTAAGAGCTCTTAATAAGGCTATTTATCAAGCTAAAGACATTAAACAACTCATTCATCACTCGGATAGAGGAATACAGTATTGTAGTAATCTGTACACACAAATACTTAAAAGAAAAAAGATAGAGATTAGTATGACCCAAGAAAATCATTGTTACGAAAACGCAATGGCAGAGCGCGTAAATGGAATTTTAAAAGATGAATTTTATCTCGACCAAACCTTTGATAACGTGAGTCACGCAAAGAGAGCGGCAAAAAATGCAATTAATTTATACAACGAAATAAGATTACACTTATCTTTAGACTATAAAACACCTAATATGGTATATAAATTATCAGCTTAAAAATCAATTTTAACCTGTAGCCATATTTCAGAACTAGACATACTGAAGCTGAGCATCAAAGATTTTCTTCATTTGGTAGATTTATTTTAACCTTAAAAGAATATGTATAAAAAAATGGAAGCATATATAGTTTTAACGATAGTTGTTCTTGGAACTTTAGGAGCAGGATTTCTAACTATTAATTATAGAAATCAGTCGTTAACAAACCAAAAAAAGCTAGAAAATAAATCAAATGAGGTTAGTGAATTAGGAAAAACCATAGAATCACAGTCTGCAAAAAACATTGAACTCAGTGTTGAACTCGCAGGGAAAACTGATGACAACAAAGAATTGATTAAGGAAAATAAGGAGTTAGGACAAAAGAATCAATATTTAAACGAGGAATTAAAAAAACTATCATTACGATTGTCAGATCAATCTAAAGTAATAAGAGGAACAAATAACAGGAGGAAAAGCTTATGCAAAATTGGAGTTTAAATCACCCTCAACGAAGATCGGGCAAAGGTCATTCGGTTTGCTTCTGAAAAACGGGTTTAACACTTCAATATTAAATCCCCAATTAATTTTTTTTAGAATACAGAGAATCTACGAAAAGTGTTCAAAAGATGAATTTGAGGGAAGAAATGTAATGAATAGTAAGTGTTACGAGTTTTATCGTTCTAATTTAGATACTCGACCAATAGATGCAGGTGCCGAATTGCAATTCGGAGAATCTGTTATACATGATGATAAAGACCAAGAAAATTATTATCAATTGACAGTTTTCCAAAAAAATGGGACTATTTTTTACAAAATCTACGTAGATAGAGATGATACAAAAATCATGGGTTATGTTGTTCAAATAGAAAAAAACAGGAAAATACTAGAAAGATATTCAAAGACTTTTTTTAAAGATCACAAAATTGATGAGTCGTCAATTGATTTTGAAACCTATTATAAACATCTATATAACTCGTTTCTTTTACTTGATGATTAAGCATAACTATTTAAAGTTGCAAAAAAAATGAAAATCCTAACTCTTTAAAGATTGCGCAAAAGGTATACGGTTAACAATACTTCTCCCTAGGGTAATTTCATCTGCAAACTCTAATTCATCACCCACTGAAATACCTCTTGCAATTGTTGATGTTTTAATAGCATACTTTTCAATTTGTTTATAAATATAAAAGTTTGTAGTATCTCCTTCCATAGTAGAACTTAATGCAAAAATAAGCTCTTTAATCTCTCCTTCTTTTACTTTTTCAACTAACGATTCTATCTGTAAATTTTGAGGTCCTACTCCTTCAATAGGTGATATTTTACCTCCTAATACATGATACAAACCTCTATACTGAGCTGTATTTTCAATAGCCATAACATCTCTTATATCTTCAACAACACAAACAATTTCAGCATTTCTATTAGAACTTGCACAAATATCACACAAAACTGTATCTGAAATATTATGACATTTTCTACATGATTTTACATCATTTCTTAATGAGGCTAATGCTTCAGTTAAATATTTAGTATTCTCAGTAGGTTGCTTTAATAAATGCAATACTAATCGTAAAGCAGTTCTTTTACCAATACCTGGTAATCTGCTTACTTCATTTACCGCATTTTCTAATAATTTTGAAGAAAAATCCATGTGGCAAATTTACAATTTTTCAACGATGCTTCACCATCTTATTTCACATTAAAAACCTATCTTCGTGCTTTAAAACTAAACAAATAATTCACAATGAATTCAGAGATAAGAAACTTAGAACCTAAAACTGTTTGGAATCATTTTTCTGATCTAAACGCTGTACCACGTCCTTCTAAAAAAGAAGAAAGAGTAATTCAATTTATGGTTGATTTTGGGAAGAAATTAAACCTTGAAACCATGGTTGATAATGTAGGTAATGTAATTATTCGTAAACCTGCTTCTGCTGGAATGGAAAATAGAAAAACAATCGTTATGCAAAGCCATTTAGATATGGTTCATCAAAAAAATGCAGATACTGTTTTCGATTTCGATACTCAAGGTATAAAAATGATTGTTGAAGGTGACTGGGTAAAAGCTGACGGAACTACATTAGGTGCTGATAATGGATTAGGTGTTGCTTCAATTATGGCTGTTTTATCTTCTTCAGATATTGCTCACCCTGCAATTGAAGCTTTATTTACCATTGATGAAGAAACTGGAATGACAGGTGCAATGGGGCTTGAAGGTGGTATTTTAAAAGGTGAAATATTATTAAACTTAGATACCGAGGAAGACGATGAAATTGGTATGGGATGTGCTGGTGGTGTAGACATCACTGCTACAAGAAACTATACTGAAGAAGCTACTCCTGAAAACACAACATCTTTTGAAATTTCTGTTACTGGTTTAAATGGTGGTCATTCAGGAATGGATATTCATAAAGGTTTAGGAAATGCTAATAAAATAATGAATAGATTATTATTTGATGGCTTTACAAACTTTGGCTTACGTGTATCTGAAATTAACGGTGGTAGTTTACGCAATGCTATTCCTCGTGAAAGTTTTGCTACTGTTGTAATTGACAGTGTTTCAAAAGAACCATTTTTATATGAATTAAACGAACTTATTAATAATATTAAAGCTGAATTTTCTAGTTTAGAGAAAAACCTTTCTATTGAATTAAAAGAAGTGACTTCTCCTAAAAACGTTATGGATTTAGGAGTACAAGAAGGACTTATTAAATCAGTATATGCTTCTTTAAATGGTGTATACAGAATGAGTCCAGATATAGAAAACTTAGTAGAAACATCAAATAATGTAGCTCGTGTTATTGTAAAAGATGGGGCTATTAAAATTGGATGTTTAACACGTTCTTCTTCAGAAACTAATAAATGGGATTTAGCAAACTCTTTACGTGCTACTTTTGAACTTGCAGGTTTTGATGTTGAACTTTCTGGTTCTTACCCTGGATGGTTGCCAAATGTTAATTCTGAAATATTAAAAATAGTTACTGATTTATACATAAAACTACATAATGAGAAACCTCATGTGGCTGCTTGTCACGCTGGTTTAGAATGTGGTATTTTAGGTCAGAACTATCCTGAAATGGACATGGTTTCTTTTGGTCCTAATATAAGAGGTGCACACTCTCCAGATGAGCGCGCTCAAATTTCATCTACTCAAAAGTATTGGGCTTTTTTACTAGAAATATTAAAAAATATTCCTGCTAGAAATTAAATGTAAGAACATTTTTTATAAAGCCACAACTTTTATAGTTGTGGTTTTTTTGTTTACATTTATAAAATGAATTTTTTAGCTCATTTATACCTTTCAAATAATAAAAAAAACATCATGATTGGCAACTTTATAGCCGATCATATTCGAGGAAATAAATTTTCTCACTACACTGAAGAAATACAAAAAGGCATATTTTTACATCGTGAAATAGATACTTTTACTGATACTCATAAAATTGTTAGACAAAGTAAACGCAGACTTCATGAACGTTACGGACATTATGATGGTGTTATTATAGATATTTTTTACGATCACTTTTTAGCTATTAACTGGAAAAAATATTCACAAATACCTCTAAATATTTATGTGAAATCTGTCTATAATTTACTAGAAGAAAACATAGAAATTCTGCCTGAAAAAACACAAGAATTACTTCCTTATATGATTAAATATAATTGGTTATATAACTATCAATTCGCTAAGGGTATTCAAGAGGTTTTAAATGGAATGAATAAACGAACAAAAGGAAAATCTCAAATGAATTTAGCTTCAGAAGACTTGTTAATTAACTATCATTTATTTGAGGATGACTTCACCTTATTTTTTGAAGACTTACGAATTTTTTGCACAGAAAAATTAAAGACTATCTAAATGAAAAATTTATATATTTTAATTCTATTTATATTTATTACCAACTGTAAAACTACTATTAAAAAGGAAAATAAAATTGGCTTAATAACAGATAAAGCAATGGTAGTTTCTGCTAGGAAAGAAGCTTCTAAAATTGGTGTAGATATTTTAAAAAAAGGAGGTAATGCTTTCGATGCAATGGTTGCCACTGAGCTAGCCTTAGCTGTTTCTTATCCGTATGCAGGAAACATTGGAGGCGGTGGTTTTATGGTTTACAGGAAAAACACCGGTGAAATTGGCGCTCTAGATTATAGAGAAAAAGCCCCATTAGCTTCTGAAAGAGACATGTATTTAGATTCTTTAGGTGCAATTATTGAAAACAAAAGTACTTTAGGTGCTACTGCTGTAGGTGTACCAGGAACCGTTGCTGGTGTTTTTGAAGTTCATCGAAAATTTGGCTCTTTATCAATTAAAGAAATTATTCAACCCGTAATTGAATTAGCTAAAAATGGAGTTATTGTTACCGAAAAACAAGAAAAAAGACTTCAAAAGCATCGTTCTAACTTTTTTAAAGCTAATAAAGATAGTATTCATTTAACAAGAGAATGGAAAAAAGGAGATACTATAAAATATAAAGCTTTGGCAGAAACTTTAACTAGAATTCAAAAAAATGGTAGAGATGAATTTTATAAAGGAGAAACTGCAAAAAAACTTGCTGCTTTTTTGCAAGAAAATGGTGGTTATATTACAGAAGAAGATTTAGCTAAATATGAAGCTAAATGGCGAACTCCAATTACTTTTCAGTATGATGATTTACGAATTATTTCAATGTCTCCACCTTCAAGTGGTGGAATTTGTTTAGCGCAAATCATGAATAGTATTGAACCTTATGATTTACATAACTTTGGACATAACTCAACTAAATCAATTCAATTAATTACAGAAGCTGAACGAAGAGCTTATGCCGACAGAAGTTATTTTTTAGGTGATCCTGATTTTGTTTCTATTCCACAAAAAGAGTTAATAAGTAAAAAATATGCAACTAAACGAATGAGTAACTTTTCATTTGAAAAACCTACTTCTTCCAAAGATATTTCACATGGTAACATTGAAATAATTGAAAGTAATGAAACCACTCATTACTCTATTGTTGATCAGTTTGGGAACGCTGTTTCTGTTACTACTACAATTAATGCTGGCTATGGATCTAAATTATATTGTTCAGAGCTAGGTTTTTTCTTGAACAATGAAATGGATGATTTTAGCAGCAAACCAGGTGTACCTAATATGTTTGGTTTGTTAGGAGCTGAAGCCAATAAAATTGTTCCTGAAAAGCGCATGTTAAGCTCTATGACACCTACTATCGTAGAAAAAAACGGAAATCTATTTATGGTCGTTGGAACTCCAGGAGGATCTACCATTATCACCTCAGTTTTACAAACTATTTTAAATGTTCATGAATATAAAATGGGAATGCAAGAAGCAGTAAATCAACCAAGATTTCATCATCAATGGTTTCCTGATGATATTAAAATGGAACCAAATGGATTTTCAACTGAAGTTAAAAATAAATTACACCAAATTGGCTACAATTTAAATGAAAAAAACTCTCTTGTTATTGGAAAAGTAGATGCTATTTTAGTACTGCCTAACGGTAAATTAGAAGGAGGTGCTGATCAAAGAGGAGATGATAAAGCTGAAGGGTTTTAAAAAATGTATAATGAGAAAACAAAAGATTATTATACTTATTAATTTAATATTTGTTTTTGCTGCCTGCGGTGATTCAGAGAATTCATCTACTCCTCAACATACCATAAAAGAGAACTGGTATACTACTACTAAAGTTACCAAAAACACATATAGTATTGCTGAACCCAAAAGTTCTCAGAGAAATGTAAGTTATTTAATAGTTGGAGATGAAAAAGCGATTATGTTTGACACTGGATCCGGAGAAAATTCAGGTCAAGATGGTACAAAAATGATTTACAAACTTAAAGAATTAACTTCCCTTCCTATTACTTTGCTACTTTCTCATTTTCATTTTGATCATAATCAAAATATAGGTGAGTTTAAAAAGGTAGCTTTTCCTGATGTACCCTTTTTAAAACAAAAGGTTGTAAATAGTACATATTCTTTTACTAGTGAAGATTTATTCATTGGTAATTACCCTAAAAACGTTACAGTTAATGAATGGTTACCAATTAAAACTGATATTGATTTAGGAAACAAAAAAATTCAAATTATAAATATTCCAGGACATACTTCTGAATCAGTAGCTATTATTGATACCACAGATAAAGTTGCTTTTCTAGGTGATTACTTATACAATGGGGAACTATTTTTATTTAATGTTGATGATATAAAGAAATATAAAGAAAGTGTTGATTATTTACTTTCGATTTTAGATATCAATTACAGATTATTTGGTGCCCACGGTACTCCTGAAGTAAGTTTTAATAAACTAAAAGACCTTCAAGAATTTTTAAAATGTATTCAAGAAAGTATATGTACTGGGGTAAAAGAAAAGTATTCAGGATATAATACGCTCCTATATAAAAACAATGACTTATCTATTAGAATTTTTATATAACTAAAAATTAATCAGTTACTATCTTTCTAACATTCTACACTTATTAAAAAACTTCAATTCTAAAACAAGGATAGGAAGTACATAAAAAGGTGTAGCCTGTTTTATATTTAACTTTTAAGAGCCCCCTCAAAAGAATCAAAAACATTTTACAGTCCCCCGTACATTCCTATCCAAATTCAATAATACTTTTTTAACTTGTTTTAATAATTGTTTATGAAACTAGAAACATTAAAAAAACGGTTAATACTTATAAAATTGTTTTTCTTGATTTAAAAAGGCACTTTTTATCTTCACTATAATCTAATTTTATAGTCATTAACTTTTCATAATTATCTACAAAATAATTTTTAGTTGGAACTGAAGCGTCTTTAAAACTAATAAAAGAACCATCAGTTTCGTTTATTTTATAATCACGACATTCTTCCATCCAATCTAAAGCTCTGTTTGAATAGAATCGTGTTGGGATTACTTTGTCTAAAGTATAGGAGTCCATTTTACATTTACAATCGGTTTTACTTTGTGTAGGCATGTCCCACCATGTTTGATACTGAATCGTAAAAGCTCTATCTTGATATGGAAAAGCACACTTTAAAGCAGATCGACTTTTTGCTATACTAGTTTTATAAAAATTTCCCTGAATAGCACCCAAAGTAATATATGATGAAATATTTGTTTTCTCTATTCCCTGTAATAATGTTGACTGCAAAGAGCAAACTAACTGTTCTCTACTCTTTTTATTCCAGTCAGTAGTAGGCATTCTTGAAGTTATTTTATGTGGAGCAGGGCAATCGGTTTCTAAACTCAAACCATTTTCTTTTGCACTAACAGAATATCTATCCCATGATTCAAAAGTATAAGGATATCCATTAGTAACTCCTTTAATAAAAGTTGAAATATGTGCTTCATTAGTTAATTCATCAAATTTAACCTTTAACCCATCAATAACAGACATAGTCATTTCTAATTTTTCTTCTTTAGTAAAATCAGGGTCCTTTTCTATTAATTCAACTAAATACCCTCCCCATTCAATCATCATAATTTTCAGCTCTTTACGAGTACCTCCAAAATGTCCATTTAGCGTCCAATCCAAAACTGCATCTTTAGATACCTCATTTTTATATGAAACCTGTTTTGCAACAACTTTTAAGTTCGTTCCTATAAGTTGGTTATTTTTTCCTGGTGAAGTAATACTTTCCCATGCTTCAATAACTGCTGTTGCTTTTATTTTTTTGAATACAGCTAACATATCATAAGAAATATGAAAACTAGAAGCTATTTCAGGTAGTTCAAAAGGCTCAAAGAAAAACTCTGTTACAATTCCATAGCTTAATCCGCCTCCTCCACGAATTGCCCACAACAATCTACTACACATTCCTTCTGTATTAAAGTCGTTAACTTTTTCTTTATTATAAAAAGCGCTCGTTCCTAAATATTTCACAGTACCATTACCCAAAACAATGGTTGCTCCCATTAATCGTTCACATCCCATTCCATATTTACGAGTCCAAGGCCCCCAACCACCACCCATCGTATACCCTGCGATGGCTACACTTTGACATGTTCCGTGTGGAATTCCTAAATGTTCTTTATCTAAAACTTCCTTTATATTTTTAAATTTTGCTCCTGGTTGAATACTTATTTGCCTCACCTCAACTTTATCTTGAGGGTAATTTTTTAAAGACACATCTGTTTTATTCATTAAAGCAAAATCAATTAATACTTTTCCTGTAGCTACACATTCACCTTCATGATCATGCCCTCCAGATTTTACTGTAATTTGTATATTATTATCCGTAGCATACTTTGTAGCAATAGCTACATGCTCTGTATTATAAGGTTGAATAATTAAGGTAGGCATAAAATCAAACCTTCGATTAAAAACTTTTCTTAATTGATTATAAGAGTCCTCTTCTGAAGGGCTCCAAAAATTAGGTTTTAAAGGACAATCATCAAAAGCATTTTTAAATTTTTCTATGACTTCTTGATTCTTATCTATTGCATATATATCGTTTTCCATAAAGTTGGGGGATAATTTGAGTTCTTTTTTAGTTAATTATATTCTTATATTTTTTTTTAAACTATTCAAAATTTTGTCTTTTTCCTCTCCTTCTATATTTTCTAAAAAGTTAAACAACTTATTATGTTCTTCTTTTTTAATTGTTTCCTCAGTTACTTTAATGATTTCATTTTCTAAATCTTTTTTTAGAGTATTTAACCCAACTTTAAAAGGTGTTCCATCATAATATCTTGCAATTGTACCTGGACCTTCAGGAGAACCATGATCGGCATCAATAGACTCTCTCCATTTCCTTGCGTGACTTGCCCATTCATCTTGATCAACTAATTCAGGTGGAGTAAACCATACATTCCATGTAAGTATATTATCTTTCTGCAACATATTTCCTGAGCCTAAATTGAAAATATCCATAATAAATTTATTAAACTCATCTACTACTGGATATCCTGTTTTTTTAATCGCTCCAATTTGTACATTTAAATTACCAACAGTCCATGCTTCTTCTTCATGTTTAGCAAAATCAGGGATAGGAAAACCAGTACTTTGCCCTTTACTTAAAGGGAATATTGGTTGTTCAGGATTCCCTACTATACTTGTAAAAACAACTATTGCCTGTGATTTTTTTGAAGGAAAAGGTAAATAACTTTTTTCAAAATGATCCCACAATTGTTTTACTATAAAGTTTTGTTTTGCACCTGGGCTGAACCAAATTTTACCAACTACTCCCATATCGGCAGCTAACTCTTTATTATCTTCATTTACCCAACCTCTAGTTCCAGTAACCGTAACCTCAACATTTAAAGTTCCTAAAGAAGGTGAACTAATACCTTGTTGAGGACAAATAATAGAATAAACTTTACCTGTATCTGTATATCCAATTCTTGAAATATCAGGAGCAAACATTTGGTAACATCGTTTCGGGTCTGGTTGTCCCTTTTCTGTTTCCCAACTAAACTCTGGCCATTTTACAGCTTGCTGGCGTTGAAGTTTATCAATATTCAACATATTATCGGGCATTGGTAATGATGTTAGATCTGGATTTGGATATGCAAAAGCTGGATTTGACGCTGAAAATCCTCCAATCCAACCTGCTGGTATATTTTCTGATGTTGACTTTTCTACTTTAGATGTAGTTTCCATTGTGTTATATTTTTAAGTTTTTTAAATGACTGGTATATTAATTTCTCACTTTCTAATTTAAATACTAAAAACGTTACTTTTCTTCCAACTTCTCTAAGCGTATATTAAACAGGTGCGAGTGCTTTATTTTTTGATGTAAAAACAAAACGTTCTTGTTCATTATTATTTTTATCTCTGATTATTAATCTTTTAAAAAAACTTTATTAATTTCTACGTTGCCAAAAAACAGCCCTTGGCCATCGTTTTTCTTCTTGGTAGTATCTTTTTTTTATATCATGATACTGTTTATAATTCTTTAAAATATCTTCTTGATATATGTCAATTGATGAAGAACCTTCTTCTATTTTATGAGCAATGTATTTCGCAGCAAAACAAGCTGAACTAATAGAAAAACCTATTCCCATTGAAGAAATTGGGTCAAATGAAACAGCTGCATCTCCAATCGCTATAAAATTTTCTAAATTTCTTACATCGCTTATTTGCGTATGAGCATTTCTGACCCATAATTTATTTGAAAGAGCCTCAGTATTATTGAGAAGATGCTTTATGTGATTCGTTTCTTGTAACAAACTTTCCCAAACGTCAAGCTGATGTAATTTTTTTTCAGAAATAATATCAGCATCAGAAAAAAAAGTAATTACCATTTTATTATCTGGCAAACAAGCAGCATACCACCAACCTAAGTCTACTGATTCTAATGTTTGTTCAAACTTTTTAGAGACATTATTCAATTCCAAAAACAATCCTACTCCCATAAGTGAATCGTCTTTTTTCGAACTTCCTCCTACTTTTCTACACACATTAGCTGACCTACCTGAAGCATCTACCAAATAATTAGCTTTGATTGTAAATTTCCCTTCCGTAGGATGACTAAGAAATACCCGCCAGCTTTTATCTTCTAACTGTTCATAATCTAAACACTTAGTTCTGGGGTAAATAGTAGCTCCTCTTTCCGCAGCTGTTTCTATTAATTTAAAATCAAACTTTTCTCTATCTAATTGAAAAGTAGCCTCATCAGTAGTAAAAATAGCATTCGTAGTGCTTACCTTGTCGCTTCCCCAATAAGATTTACTAGCATATGCTGGTATAAAACTATTTTCCTCGAAATCACTTTTATTTAATTTTAAATAGTTTATTAAATCAAAAATACTTGCAGAAACATGTTCACCTACTCTTGTTTTATTAAAATCGGATTGCTCAATAAGGGTAACATCGCATTTAGAATAGTTTAATAAACTTAATGCGGCAGAGGCTCCACTTGGACCTCCACCAACAATAAGCACATCGGTATGTTTTATAGCATTTGACATTAGCGTCTCATTCTTGTTCCTGAACGAGGCGTGCCTAGTCCATTTTTACTTACACTTATTTTCTTAAAAGCACGTTTTTCAAGGAAAGAGACTAATTTTTTTGCTCTTTCATTTTTTTCTCCAATACGCTTTAAATCATCTTCTATATAAAATACTGGAATTGTAGTTTCATTATCGTCTCCATTACCACTTACTTGTCCTACTCCATATTCTACAAATGAAAATAATTCATTTGTGCGTTCTGTTTCTGTGAAATAAGGAAATCCTTTATCTTGAGAGTTTGTGTTTCTAATAAAAGCCATGGAAGACCAATGCTCAACCATTTGAACAAAACTATTAATTCCACGAGCATAATTCATTTGCTGTCCAGCTGGTAAATGAGAGTGCATTTGACCTTCTAATGTTGTTTCACCAGTTAATACATCCCATGGACTCTGTGGTGGCCACCAATATGAATAATAAGTAGGTGGCAATGGTTCTTTAACTGGATCTTTTTCTATAGTTTGATCGTCTTTAAAAACAGTATTAGAACCTACCCAAACATTTTCAGTCTTTTCTTCTGTAGTTGTTACTCTTGTATCTTTATTAAAATTTGGGTTTGTAAAATTAACAGGCTGCACAGTACATTGGAAAAAATCTGCTTGCCAAGGACATGCCATTCTTTTTGTTAAATCGCCTGGCTCACAACCGCCTCCTTCACATTCATCTCTTGATGGTGTTAAACCTATAGTATTATATCCTCCAATACCTTTTTGATTTGAAATTACAAAAGGAGCTGCATATATTTTTGAATTTTGCACACTCCAAGTTACCTCAATACCTGGACACATTGGTAAACCAACACAGTTTCCTACACTTGCTTGATCTTCTTTACTAATAGGAAAAGGTTCATAATTTGGATTGTTCTCAAAATTACCATTTGCCCATTGTTTAAGCATAAAATATTGTGTATCATTTAATGATAAAAACTTCACAATAGTTTCATTACTCACCGAGTTACTTCCCGAATTTAAAGGCATCATTGGAAAAGAATCATCTCCATTAGTTTTAAATAACTGAGATTGTGGTTCATTAGGAACTGAATTCAATTTATCATTTGGACGTCTGAAATAAGAAAAATAATTCTCTCTATTAGCCTTATTCTCTTCGCTAGGATCAGAAAAATCAAATACATTTGAAGAAAAAGCAATCATTGATTGTACATTAGCTACCCATTGATAGCTAGCAAATCGTTTGATAATTGGTAAAATATCTCTCTGATAATTCACTTTATACGAGGCATTAAATATACCATGTTGACACATACCTGGCACAAGATTAAAACTACGTACTCCAACATCAAACATACTATCACTCAAATTAGAAATATTTACAATTTCTGGAGCAAAATCTGGAGAACCAACAATTACCCATGCTTCTAGAGTAGCAGGTGGTGTACCGTCATTAAAAATAATGCTACAATAAACCGGACCATCAGCAATATCATCATGCCAAGTATTTGACCCTCCATAACTAGTAAGAGGCTCATTTCCTCCTGCATTTCCATACCCTCCTAAAACAATTAATCTTCCGTCATCATCAGTTTTAAGATCACCTAATGTTTTAATTGCTGTACCAGAAGTAACTTCTTCAGGTGGATACTGAGACGGATACCCTGGAGGCACATTGCTCTTATCGAAACCAATCTCTTGATTAGGTCCACTCACACTTCTTGGTCCTGGATCAATAATTAATGTTTGCCTTTCTTTTTCTGTTTTTAATGATGGGTTTCTAAATTCTACCCCTCGGTTTTTATAACTATTCTCTTCTCCATAAAGAAGGTTTCCTTCTAATTCGCTGTACTGATACCAAGCAGCTTTTTTATTTGCTAAATGCACAGTCCATTCCATTAAAGAAACATTTGATGAGTTAGCAGTTAATTCTTTACCATCAGCATCAAACACCTTAAAAAGTTGCCCTTGCCTTCTTACTTGACTTTCGTCATCTTTAAAATTTTTAATGGGTCCTAATTTATTACCAGATGCATCTGCTTCATAAGGAAGACCACCAATTTCATCAGGAGAAAGGCAAAACTGCTTCCTACTATTCCCTAATCGAGCAACCCCTACGGAAGGGCTAATTTTTAGTTCCATAATTTTAGTATTTAGTTCGATAATTTATTTTACTCTCTAAGTTAAACACTAATCATTATGCTATTCTTCTTCTTTCTTTAAACGTATGTTAAATGAGTAAGAGTGTTTTATTTTTTGATATAAAAAACACTCTTACCCTTTTAATAAAATTATAATTAAATGCTATACAACCAGTATTTTAAAAAATTATTGATTTTTTTATTTATTTCCAAGAACCTAATATTAATTTTAATTGAGTAGTTCCTTTAGGAAATGACCCTGGGAATTCTGAAGGAACTTGTGCTCCACCTTTACCTCCTATTGGGTTTTCATCGTAAGCGAAACCATATGCTCTTCCCATATAATCCCCTCTTGATGATTTTGTTTTATTTACTATTGGTAAAGTAAATATATTAGTGCCGCCTACTTTAGTTGTGTGTAAAAAGTAAGAGAAGTAATTTTGAGGTTGGTTTTTAGGATACCAACTTGTTTCTTTTCCCCAATTTGTGGTTGTATAACCAGCTGTTTTTGCTGTTTTATAATCTACAATAGCAATTCCTCTATTTAACGCAGTACTTATTTGATTTTCCAACCCGTTAATTACAGTCTGGTTATTGATTGCTTTATTTGATTTACCTGGATATCTAAAAGATCCATCTGCAAATAAACCAATTCCTGCAAATGTCATTTGACCAGAAGAGTAATAATATTGTGTTGGTGCTTTCGCAAATTTATACTGAAAAGAAGCACTATATGAATTACTAGTGTTTAATGTAACCGATACAATTCCTTTTTTAGATTTATTAATTTTAGTAATTCGTGTAATTCCATCTGAAGAACCTCCTCCTGGACTTACATACATACCTACTTTTAATCCTGTATTTAACGGTAAGGGCGTTTTAAAAATTAATTCGTTTCTCTTATTTATACTTCCCATAATTGGAGCTCTTTTATTTCCTTGTTGATAAGAAACTACCGAAAAACCTACAGGATTAAATGCATATAATGTTTCTGCACCACTAGCTGTAAATTTTAAAGCACCGTGTTTATTTGTTGTTCCAGGAAAAGTTATCGCTGATACAGGTGTTACTGTATAGTTTGCAGAAAATTTATTTGTTCCATTTTGCCATATATTCATTTTTAAACTAGTATCTGTAAACAATTTATTTAAAGCTTCATCAAATACTGTTTCTAACATACTTGTTTCTTTTTCTAAGTATAATCCTGGATTTAATAAGGCTGTTAAATCCTTATTAACGGAATAACTAAGAGGGGTATAATAAGCTGCTGTTGGCTCACCTGCCTTTATTAGTTTTTTCATAAATGGTTTGTAAGCTGCTGTAATATTTTTAGCTGTAATATTATGAGGCTGCCCTATTCTATCAAGTTCATTTCCACTTTTATCTTCAGCAATAATAGATAATGGAAAGAAAAATCCATCAACTGTAGAAATATCAATAAACAATCCTTTGTCTTTCTTAAAGGTGGCTTCAATATAATTATACTGTGGGAAAGCATTTTGTGGTGGATTATTTACTTGAAAAACACTTGCCCCAAATTTCTTGTATTTAAACCCTAAATTATTATTACTTGTTTTTGTTGAATTATCTTTATAAGTGACAGTAGTGTCTTTAATAAAAAAATAAATTCTTGCCCCAACTAAAGGATTTTTATTAGATACTTTAATAGTTTTTAGCTCTTTTACTAATTCATAAGATTTTACATAACCACTATCAGAAGGCATTTTTTTAAAAGTTCCTTGTGAAGTTGCCCCATTTAGAGTTAACATTTTTTGTGAACTTGTACTATACCCTAAAACATATATTTTATATTTTTTATCTAAGCCTGTTAAATTATCTAAAGAAATAACATAAGTACTGTCAGGTTTATCACTTTTATAAGTAAATTTAGAAGCTTCAGTTATTCTTGAAAAGTTTGATTGCACCTCAACCTGAACACCTATTTCTTTAGATACATGAGGAGGGTTCGCAACTGTAACTATTGTATCTGTAACTGATAAAGGTACATTTCCTGCAGATCCAAATTTCACATACGTTGTACCAGAAAAGTACTTCCCTTTAATAGTTATTTTTTTCTTTCCTTTTACAGAAGTTGAATTTGGACTTACGGTGCTTATCTCTGGTAGTTTGTATTCATAAACTATAGAGCTATATACTTTTTTTGCGTCCTTTTTAAATTCAATGTATACTTTATCAATAGAAGGTGAACTAATAGCTGTTGTTTTGAATGTGATAAGAGTTTCAGAAACAACATTATATTCTTTTACTGCTCCATGTTTTTTAAAATAAACACCAACAATATTATCTTTAATAAATCCTGTTCCTTTAATTGATACAACTGTATTCCCTCCTAAAGACCCTGAAGTAGGGCTCAATGAAGTTATTGTTTGCGCTTTTAAATTGACCGTTACTAATAATACAACAATTATTAATAGTAGGTATTTGTAGGTTGTTATTTTCATGTTGATTTCCCGAAGGTTTAATTTTTAGTAATTAATAATTATTCACCTATAAAAACACAACTATTACAAATTCAAAGTATATTTTGCTTTGTAATCATTATTCTTTGTATCATACTCATAAACACCCCAATGATGCTCATAAGTACCTGCTCCAATTGGTTTAGTATCTTCATCATACATTTCGAAAATAAAACAAGGAATTTTAATACCTGGTTTACGTGGTGTTCCATTACCACTTTTACAATGATTAATTAAATTTTGATTAAACGTTTGTGCATTAGAATTTGTAGCAGAAGGATATGTGGCTATTGGTCCTGTTGGCCAACCTGCTTCTCCTATTACAATTGGTAAATCACCATAATTGTTATTACCTAAAGCTACATACAAAGCATCATACATTGCATCAAAAATATTTTTGTAGGTATAATTTCCATCTGTAACCCATACACTTGGATCATTATTAGCGGTAAAAAGACAATACTCTAAAGAAATAGTTCTTTGATTGTTTTGAGTGATAAAAGGATATACATTTATCATAAACACTGAATCATCTGCTTTTAAAATAGCACATACATCTAATATGATGCTTTTAAGCCCATTATTAAATGATCCTGCTGAAGGTGGATACGAATTCCCCATAATGGCATAATTAAAAGGAACCGTTACTTTAGTAGAAAGTCCTTTTGCTTTAATTGCCGCTTTAATATTTGTTAATGCATCTACCAAATATGGAGAATATGCATTATTCCACCAACTTCCTAAAGGTTCATTTCCAACACAAATCATTGGAATTGTAGCTGAGTTGTCTGATAACACCTTTATTATAGCATTTATAGTAGTTGTATCATTATTTGCACATAGTTCTAAATCACCGTTAGGTACATCTACTAAAACTTGCAATCCTTGTGCGGCAAAAGCGCTAATGCAAGTTGCTTGATTGTAGGTAAACATTTTAACAGCTCCAACTCCTGTTGCTTTTATTTGTGAAGCTGCCGTAGCTGCACTTACTTGTTTTCCTGAACTTTGAAATGTATTACTAAAGTTGACCCCTACCGTAGTATTAAAAATTGAATTACTCATAAATAATTAGCTTTTTGAATTTTGCCTACTCTACATAGTTTTCAGCTTCCCCCTAGATTCGATAATCACATTTTATAATGACTTGTTATCAAATTTAAATACTAATCATATCACTTTCTTTTTAATTTCTTTAAGCGTATAGAAAATGGGTAGGAGTGTTTTATTTTTTAATGTTATAATAATTCACATTAAAATTTGTATTTAATTAGGAGTTCATGACCTACATTTGATATACTAGTATTTAAAGCGCTATCTGCTGCTTTTGGTAATTGTTGTATAAAACCTGCAACGGTATAATATTAAAATTAAAGTTTTCAAAAACAAGTAGTTACACCACATCTTTCTCTGTACTTGTATTTTTAAAATAATGAGGATAGCCTTGTGGTAAAAAACCACATCATTTGTATTAAATTCTGATTTCACCAACTTTGATCCTATTGGTTCATTTTGTGTAGAAGGACTCGGTTATACAATTCCAACTTCACCAGAACCGCTTAAAAAAATAGTTGTTTCATTAGTATCTGGGTGTAAATGTGGTGTTAGTAATTCATTAGAACCAATAATTACACGTTTCATTCCTGTGGGGAATCCGTCTTGTAATTTAGGTAAATCAGGAAAACTAGTTGTCGATAAATTTTTTTTGTATGTGTACAATATTATTTTTTAAAATTTTTATTTTACACAGATAAAGTTCTAACTAATCCACTATCAATTACTACTTTTTTTTTCTCCAACTATCCTTAGCTTCTTTATTTTTTCTACCTCCTCCAAATTGTCTTCTTTCTCCAAATTGTCTTCTTCTTCCAAGTTGTCTTCTTTGATATTCTTCTTGTCTTCTTTCTTCATCTCTTTCTCTTCTGTTTCTTAACGTTTCTCGTATTTGATCTTGTTCCTCTTCATTAACTTGTAAACTAAGTTCCATTCTTCCATCTTCTCCTAATTGTGAGGGCTGAAACCCAGCATCCAATAAATCTCTAATTTCCTGTCTTGTTCCATCATATTCTCTATTTTCTCTTGGAGCAAAATTATCCTGTACAAATTGATCAAATGTTTCATTTCCTCTCCAATTTCTTGCCATATTATGGTTTAGTGACACCCTATAATCTTCTCTTCCTTCTTCTCCTTCTCCTAGAATACCATCTATAAAACCTCCAATGAACTCTCTATTTCTTTCTGGTGTAAACTCTTCTGCTTGGTTATATAGATCTCCTGTTAAAAAAGTAGGAAGTACTCTCTCTGCATCTCTTTCTCCTCTTAAAATTGGGGTTACCAAATCTTGAAAATTATTATCTGTTCCTATAGCTAAATGCTGTGGATTCATATCTAACTCTGGATGATCATCATCTACTAAATCATTAATATAACGTCCTGTGTGAGTATTTAATAAGTTCTCTAAATTTATACCTCGTTCATTCAAGTCTTCTTCAATTACAGGTAAATCCTCTTCTTGATGTGCAGGAACTTCTTCAATTACAGGTAAACCCTCTTCTTCGTCTCTAAATAAATTATCCCCATAATTCCCTCCAAAAGCCCCTCCTAACATTGCTAATCCTAAACCTAATAGAGGGTTTGCTCCTGCAAGAACAAAACCCGCTAATCCTCCAAAAGCTGCAACTCCTTTATTAAACATTTGAATAGGCGCTTCGTTTACACTTTCTTTTTTGACTAATTGACTGGTTTCGTTTATTCCAGTATTTAAAGCCTTCCTTCCCATTACATCAGCTTCTGTTTCTAACCCTTCATTATCATTTATTTGCGCACCTCCCACAGAAGTAGTTGGCTGAACTCTACCCTGCTTTTGTTGTACTACATGCCATGCTTCATGAGGTAAATGCTTCTCTTGTCCAGAACTTAAATGAATATCGGTTCCTTGTGCATACGCATGTGCATTTAATTGGGCTGGTTTAGCCGAATTATAATGTACATTAACATCATCCATTGAATAACCTGACATATTTTCTATTCCTGATTTTAAATTATCAGGTAAACCTGTATTGTTTTCTTTTTTTTGAATTAAAGAACTTAAACGATTATCTACCAAAAACTGTCCTTTAGAAGTAGCTTCTTTTCTTTGACCAATATGTTCACTAGCTGATACATCAGTCTTGTTTTTTGAAATATGAGTTTGGTGTCCCATTCTATTCTCTTTTTTTTAAAATTTCATTATTTTGAAAGTATTTATCTTCATATAATTTTTAATTAATCTATATTTCTTTATAAGTAGATTTACTTTTTTCGAAATAAGGATCAGCATTGTCGTAATCTGTGGTTATTTCTTCCCCAACATCTATTGATTTATTCATCTTAAGGATAAAGTTATTTCCCTCCTTCTCCAAACTTGCGTTCGCTTTCTTATCGGATTGGTGGTTAATTAAAGAGCCAAAATCTGAAGTTATATCAATCCCATTTTTATTCAAGGAAGCTACCTTACCTAATTCTTCTTCTCTATTTAAACTTTTACCTGCCATAACTCCTTTTCCGTGTATAGGTGACTTATCAATAAACCATGACTTTTTGTTTCTATTTTCATTCTCGTGAAAAGATTTATTTTGAATAACATCTTTATGTGCTAAAAAACCTTTTTCAATACTCTTTTTAGATCTATTATCATTAAAACAAACCCCTTGACTACGACTACTTTTCTTTTGTAAAATCGTAGATAGCTTTGTTTTTACTGTTTCTAATTTATTTTTTTCGATTTGCATAAAAGATTAGTCTATTTTATTCTTTACTTCCAAAACTAAATAGGTTTTTAAATCCATTATAAAAACGATGGGCAGATATTCCTGTATCACCTAATCTACTTTTTGACCCTTCATAAGGAAATTTTGAAGCAAATTCATTTTCCTGATGAAATGTTTTTACTGGACATTGATCTTCTGGTATTTTATCTAGTAACTCTTTATGTCTTTGATCTCTATATTGTCCATCAAATTGAGCTCCCATAAATGGTATAAACCCTTTTCCTGGACCAGAAACCCAGAAAGGCTTAGAAGTTTTTTCAACTAATTGAGTAACATTATTAGACCTATTATCTTTTAGCTGTAATGTAGACTTAGTATCCACAGCTTTTTTTTGAATACTATCTGATACCGGTTTTTTTTGACCTTGACTCCTTTTATTTACATGTTCTTTCATTTTATCTTTTTAAATTTATATTTAGTTAAGTAAAAACTTTACATTACGTATCAGTTTGTTTGAACAATTACAGGCCCAATTGCTCCACTATAATCTATAGCTGAACAATAGTTGTAATTATTTATCTCATCTTTTAATCGAACTAAATGCGGGTTATAGTAAGGGAACATTACTTTTTTACCTGTTATTAACTTTATGATATATTGATTGTATAACGGAAATTTATAAAAAAGCTCATTAAAAATAATTGAATTCATATCTGAAGCTAAAAATTCATTATTCAATTTATTATATTCATGAATCTCTTTTAAAATTTGTTTTGCAAAAACATTTAAAACATAATTTAATTTACTTGGTATACTTTCTATAATTAAATACAACCGTTTTTCTTTTAACCAATAACCTTTTATTATTAATCCTTCTTTTACAACACAATAATTAAGTGCTTCTGCAATAATAATGTGTTGCCAGTTTAAAGGAATCTGGTTTCCCCATGACTTTGTTACCAATACGAAATGATATACACTTTTAGATTTCTTGACTAATTTAGTTTCATTCATTTTTTATTAGTTATTTTTAAAATCATAGTTCTCAATACTTTTTTTAATCTAAAAACCACTTCATTGCATAAACTCTATTTGTTATGACAATGTCATTGATAGCAGAAACAATTCGTTAAACATTTACCTTAGCCTAAAGATTACCTCACTTTATAAACTGTACTTGTAATGACGTACTTTAAAAAGTAGTGATCGTTTTATTTTCTTTCTTAAATTCTTTACGAATACCTTCTAATAACTCTTCTTTAGTCACTACTGTATCTCCTCTTGAAACTACTGCCAATGCACAAAAACGTAAAACATTAATAATTGCACCACCTGCTAACTCGTATTCTTCAGCTACTTTCCAAACATCAATATCTGGATGTAGTTTACATATACCTGAAAAAGCTTTATTCCATAATTGATAACGTTCATTAACTTCTGGCATACTAAAGTGAATCATCGCTTGAAATCTTCTTGTAAAAGCCGCATCCATATTTCCTTTTAAATTAGAGGCAAGAATTACCACTCCTGGAAAATCTTCAATACGCTGTAACAAATACGATGTTTGCTGGTTTGCATGCCTATCATTAGAACTATTGGCTTCTGTTCTTTTTCCGAATAAAGCATCCGCTTCATCAAAAAATAAAATCCAATCCTTATACTGGGCAATGTCAAAAATTCTTGATAAGTTCTTTTCTGTTTCTCCAATATATTTAGAAACAATCATTGATAAATCTACACGATATACTTCTCGGTTAGATACTTTTCCTAATAAAGAAACTGTTAGTGTTTTTCCTGTTCCTGGGGGGCCATAAAACAAAGCTCGATACCCTGGTTTTATTTTTTTATACAATTCCCATTCATTCATTAAAGTATTACTGTATTGTAACCAAGCTTTTAAAGCTAATACTTCATCCATTACAAAATCATTTAACACTACATCTTCCCAATTTAAATTTGTTGATATTTTTTGGGCAGGAAACGTATTGCTTTGCTCTATATTGGGTTCTTCACCTGTTAAAAAGTAATGAAACCATCGCTTACTTAAACTTAAAATCCCATTATATTTTGGTATGAATAACTCTGTATCTTCTAATGATAAAACTTGTTCTTTTACTAAAATATTTTCTTTTTTGAAAATGTTAAATATCTCCTCTCTAATTTCAGGATTTGTTGCTGAGATTAAAAAGATTAAAGTTTGACCTGTTGGTAAAAAACCACTATGACTTTTATCAATAATACCTCCGAACTCTGTAAATCCACGATCATAAATTTTATTTCTTCCAAAGAAAACATCTAATACTTCAGGTTTCAACTGCGATGCCAATGTTAAGGCAATAGCTAAACGTTCATAAATATTTAATTTCCAATCTATCAGACATTTTGCATAAGTTGCCTCACTGTTTTTTATTTCTTGTACAGGAATGTCTATCCAATGAGGTCTTTCACCTTCATGCTCTAAATACGTACTTATCACATTATGAATTACCTTTTGCAACCAATATATCTCATTGTATAAAAACGGTATGTTTACATTAGTATGCATAATTTATAAACATTTTTGCTATATCATCTAAATTCGCATTTGCCCATTTAAAATATTGTAATGCCGTATTAGGTGTTAATTGATTGGCTTGTAACATATCTAAAACACAAGTTTGAGAATTATAAGCTGATTGATTAGGTGTAAATACCTGTTCAGACTTATAATCGTATTTAAAAAAGTTATTTGCCCAATCAATAACTCCAGTTCTTGCTGTTATTAATTCACTTATAAATACTTCTAATTTTTCTGGTTGTACAATTAATTTTTTGGCTTTAAAAAAACATGGGCGCTTTTTTTCTTCCTTTTGATAAAACTCTATATCTCTTGCCTGAATAGTTTTTGAATTTGCTTGTCCGAATAACTCTATTAAGCCAGCACTTTCTGTTTCTGATGCTATTTCTAATTCACCCTGATCTGATCCTGAAATAACCAAACTCCAGTTTTCTGTAGTTACACTTTCTGTTACTACATATACTTCTCTAAAAGAATATAAAACTTGTGTTAACTTAATTATAAGTTCGTCAGCAATCATATTCCAGTTTACAATTCTTACAGCTTCTGGATTATTACTTGTAAAAAAGAAGCTTCCAAATTCTTTAAATGCCAATATTTGTTTGCTATACCCAAAGTTACCTTCAATAATATTTTGCCCTGTATCTCTACCTGCATAAGGTTTGGTTACACCATTACTAAAATTCCAATTATACTCGTTTTGTTTTACTCCATATTCAAAAACCACTTCATCTATATCTACTACATTGTTTTTAAATATATTTCCTAAAACAACCACTTCTCCTTTTTGAATTTGAAAAAAATCACCCGGATATATATTTTGATTTAATGACTTAGATGGAATAAAACCATTGGTTCTATTATAAAAATCTGTATAAAACTTTTTAGTAATGTTTTCCATATTTTATAGATTTAACTTTTTCTTTCTTGATAATTTTCTTCGTATAGCAAGCCTTCTTTTAGCATCAGGACTTGCTTTAAAATCTGCTCTTTTTGCTTTAACCATTTTTTTTGCTTCTTTTCTTATAGTTTTCGTCACAGTATCTCTTGTATATCTCTTTTTACCCTTGTGTTCATTTTTTGATAAAATCTCTAAATTACTTTCATCGTTATATAAAAAGTTTTTGTACTCCTCGGTTTCATCAGACGACATCTCACTTTCATCATATTTATCTACTTCATCATCAATTGCTATATAATCAATCATATGATCTATATCTGGTTGTTTGTCTTTTGCTCCTTTGGTTTTATGTTTTCTAATTTCTCTTCCCATACCATCAAGTTTAATAACCTCTCCTTTACCATCAAATCCTGAATGTAATTTCCCACTGGAATCTGTTTGTCTTTCCATCAAACTTTTTCTAGTATCTCTATGTTTACCTGTATAGAATGAACGAGAACCTCTATAAGATGTACCAGGAGTTCTATATATTTCTTCAGGATCAATATAACCATCATCTGATTCTGGCTCGTAAGTTTCGCCATCAGATTCTTCTATATTCATTTCTTCATCTTCAGAACCGCCTTCATATCCTTCATCATCACTATCTACACGTTGTACTATATTTTTATTACTTTTTCTATTATCTATTAATTGAAAAGGGCTGTTTTTTGTGCTATTTTGATGTATTAAATTAGCTGCTGATTGATGTGCTTTATTTTCATTTTTATGAGTATACATAACTAACTTGGTTAAATACATTAATAAAAAAGAGATTGTTTAAAATGAATGCTTAAGTTAAATTTAAACAATCTCTTTTTTTTTAATTTTAAGAGGCTAATGCTGCTGCATTGGCTGCTGCTAAACCAGCTTCTAAAGAATTTAATTTTATAGTTGCTTTACTTAACCTTGTTTCAGCTTCATTTAATTGTTCTGAAGCTTTTTTATTTGCTCTTAAAGTGCTGTTATATTTTACAACTGCATTATCATATGCTAAATAAATTAATGATGTTAAATTAGCTTCATCTGAAAATGACGTAGCATTGATAATTTCCTTTTTATAATCATAAAGTCTATTAATAAATGAATTTATTTCTTCTTCATTTTGATGCTCAAAAACATACCCTGTAATAAATTCAAATAAACGAATAGCTTGTAAAAATTCTAAAGCCATTACACCTTGAGATTCTATTGTAGTTGTTTGAGATGCTACCACTGAATTTAAAGCTGTAAGTGTTAGTGCTACTGCATTATTTGCACTAGTACCTGCATTGGTTACCATAGTAACTAATTCATCAGATATTAATGGGTTTTGTGCTTTTTTACGAATTACTAAGTTGGATAATTTATTAACTACTTCAGCCGAATAAATCAGCTTGTTAATTACTACCTCAATACTCTGTGCTACTTCTTTTATTTTTACATCAGATTTTAAAATACCCTTAAAAGTTATTTTAGAGTTTATTAGTACATCGAATACATTATCTATAATTTGATTTAACGATTCTTTATTAGCTAATGCTGTATTTTTATTTTGCATATCAACAGCTAATAGAGAATCTAAATTATTTGATTTTTCTGTTAGAGAATTTACAATTGCTTGTAATTGTTCAACTTCATTTTGGGCTATTAATACTTCATTAGATAAAGCATCTAACTCAGCCTTTTTCTTTTCGGTTATTCCGTATTTTTTATTTAAAGTAAGCGTTGTCATAATATTTTATTTTTTATTGATTGTATATTGAAATACTGATGTTTCTTGAATATTTGATAAAGCTCCTATAAACTGAACTTCCTCATCTTTCTTTTTTGGCATTGCCAATACAACTGGTATATACTCACTACCAGCTATTAAACTATTACCAAAGCTATCTGTTGTTGATACATTAATATCAAAAGAATACTTCTTTGAAGGTGCTGAAGGAACTGTTGCAATACCATAACTTTCTACTTCCAATCCTTTTGCAATTGTATAATTGAAGAAAAAACCTGGTTTTTTTAAATCTTTTTCTAGTTTTTTAATTTCTTCTTCAATTTTTTTGAGTTTGTCTATTAACTCTTGTTTTTCTTTTTCTAAAGTTTCTAATATAGCATTCGTTGATTCTTCTTTTTCATTACTTATTGAAATAGATATTTTTGACTTTATCTGTTCCAGTAATAGTTTTAAACCTTGTTTCTCTTTATTTTTTTTATAATATTCATCTAATTCACTTGCTGCTTTTTCTAATTTTTCTAGCTCTTTTGCTGTTAATAATCCTTTTGTTAACTTAGGGTTGAATAATAAAAATATACAACGATATTCTACATTAAAATCACCATTCTGTTTTGCTGTAAAAGTCATTTTATTAGTATCAATAGCTATTTTTTTTGCCGCAGTTAATCTGTTTTTTAAAGTAAAACACGCTGATGGTACTGTTAAATAATCATCAAAAGTGTTAATTATTTTTTTGTAGCCATTATCAAAAACAGCTAAAACATATACTACATAGTTTTCTCCTATTTTAATATCTGCTCCATTAACATCTCTTAAATATTTTTGTTTTGGGGCTTTATTTTCTTTGTCTTTTTTTAAATCTGAAGCATCCTCTTCTACAACCATTAATTCTGGTCGAATACTAATTGTTTCTTCATATAAATAGTTTTTCTTTGATTTTACTGGAGAAACACTTGGTATTTTTATATACAACTCTTTGTCTTTGTCTTCTGTGATTAATCCTTCGGCATCAGATAATGAGAAAAATTCTTTATCTTTATTCTTCACTAAAAATATGTAATAGTTCTTTACAGGATATCCTTCTTCATTACTCCCCGCACTAACACCTTTTTCTTTACTATCTTCAAACGGACTTTTATAGTTATTAAAACTTACTTTATAGTTTGTTGGCCTTCCTTCTTCAACAGGTATCGTTACTTTTAAGTCTAAGTTTAATTGTTTGTTACTTAACTCGTAAGCATCTTGAGTAGATTTATATACAACTCCGGTATCTTCAAGAGTTCCTTCAGCTTTTTTTTCTGCAGAATTTGCTGTAGCCAAAGCTTCTGTATCTGTCATCACAGCAGTTGAAGCTGTATTAAAATCAGTATTAACAACCTCTAATAAACCTTTTATTAAAGTATCAGTTGATGCAGTTTTTTCTGCTAAACTTGAAACGGGTACTTCTGCTACATCTGCAGAAGCTTCCATACTTAATTGCGAGGTTTTTTCTGCTAAATAAGCAGTTCCTTTTTTTGTAGGTGAACTTCCATTCATTAAATCATTAGCATACTTACTTTGATCGTAAATTTCAGTATCAAAATCAGCTGCGTTCACAATGCTAAAAATACTTCCAACATCACTTGCTAACTTTAAAATAGCATTGGCAGCAATTTGAACATTTGCTGCTGCTACTGAAGTGTTTTTCACCGTCTCAGGTATAAATGTATTTGCTAAATTAACCGACGACAAAACATTAGTAGACAAATCACTATCTATTACTGCTTGCTCTAAAATTTCTTGTTGAAATTTATAATTATTATTTGCTATAATTAATTCTTCCGCAGCAGAAATACGAGCTCCTTCAGCATAGTATAACGAAAACATAGACGCATCTAAATTTGCTTTTGATTTTTGTAATTTTAACTCTTGCTCACTTAGCGTTTCTAAAACGCTAGTGTGCAAATTTTCATTGTAAGAATTCATAAAATTTGGTTTAGATTATTATTTATTTTAATACTCTTTTTAGAGTTACTTTTTAAAATGACCATGTTACATGCAAGGGTTTTACCATCCATGGAAGTTTTATAATTGAAAAAGAAAAAGGCGATTTTATCAACAAAACATCATAAGGTCTTTTTTCTATAATCAACTCCCATCTATCATCTTCTTCTCTTAATAAACCATCTCTTACTAGCCAGTTCCCTCTGAATCCGTTTACTGTAGTATTTCCTATAGCTGGCCAATATGATATTGCCGCTGTTATTAGTCCGTTTATTAAATCTTCTTCTTTTACTGTTATTTCTATACGATCAGTTATTGGTTCATTTAGTGGTATTCCGCACAATAATTTATTTAAGCTTAAAAGTGATTCTTCTGTTTGTGCCATACCAGTAACTGTATATTGCAAATAGTGCACTGCTTTTAATTGATCTTCTTTCGTATTAAATTTTTCATTTGTTATTAAATTTAACCGGTCTAAAAGCATTAAATAATAACTATTTAACAATACCAAACCTGCATTGTGTATTGGTATACCTACTCCGTTTATTTTTTCTTTTTCTACTGACATGTTATATGTATTTAATTTCTTGTTTTTATTTATTTCTTCTGTTCGTTCAAAAGCTATTTTTAAAGGAGTTGGAAATTGGTCTTTAATAGCACTAATTGCTTGTATAAATTTTTCTTCTTGTATATTTCTTTTTACACTTAACTCCCATAACAATTCTCTCCATATTGATGCAGTTGCCAGCAACCTCCAATTACTATTCGTCCAAGATTTTATTAATTTCTCTAACAAAACTTCTCTAATTATTATCGGTGAAATTTCTTTTATTACGTTATTATCTAAAACCATAAACAAACGTTGTAATGCAGTAAATTGATTTTGTTGTGTTGGATATAATTGTTTTAATACTGATAAGAATTGTGTTGTATCTATTACATTTAACAAATTTGTTATTTGTGTTTTTGATAGATTATTTCTTCTTAAGATTGATAATACCTCTAATGGATAACCCCGTAACACTTTACCTATTAATATTTTAACCGTTATGCTTTTAGAAAAAGTAAACCAAGAAGGTATTTTTGTTTCTAAGAACAACGATTTGCTTAAAGAAGTTAATTTGTTTTTTTGATAACATTCTTCCAACTCTTTAAAAATAGTCTTCGTTCTTTTTTCACTGATTAATAGCTCAAATGTGCTATTTTTAGTTATCAAAATTTCTTTTAATAATTGAGGTACATAAATATTTTCTTCTTTAAGAATGTTTAAAATATTTATTGCAGCAAGTTCATTTAAAATTACTTCTATTAAACTTTCTAATGTGTTAATAGCATTCGTATTCTTTTTAAGGATAACTAAAGTGCTTTTCCAAAATTCATTTTCTATTTTACTTCCTAACTCCTCTTTTTTAACGTGTAACAGTAAATCATGTAATGATGCTATTGCATATATAACTAAATTAAGTGTACTTTTTTCTTTTGATATTAAAACTGTAAATTGTTTAAATGGTATATTCTTTTTTAATATTCTTATTAATTTTTCAGTCGGAAACTCCCTTATTAAAAGACATATTTCTTCTGGATATTCTTCTAAACAAAACAGCAATAAATTATTTAACGGAATATTATTTTTATATAACCTAATTTCATCTTTACCTTTTTCATCATTTTCAAAAACTTCCCTTAAACAACTAACTAAATGCTCCTTAGGCATTACATATAAATTACTTATCGTTGTTTCTTTAATTTCATTATTAGATGTTAACTCATATCTTATTTCATCATTACTTTTATAAGCATCTTCATCTAAGGTATATGAAATGGCTTTTTTTAATAATTCTTGAAACGTTGCTTTATTACCTCTATAACCTAAATAATCTGCAATACACAACCAAAAATGTTCATTAATTATTTTTTTTAGTACTGTTACTGTATGTTTTTTTTCAAAAATGTTCTTTTTTCTAAGGTATGCTAGTGTAATTTCTTTTTTAATCTTAAAAGCATCTGGCAATAAATAATTAGCTATTATTTGTTCATTTTTTATAAAAGTATTGCTGTTATATTTCTTCTCATATACTATATTCCTTAATAAATTTGCTACTTGTTGATGTTTATACTTAAAGTCTTTAATATATTTTAAAACTAAATCTAGTGTGCTGGTTTGCTTAACTTCATTAACCAATAGTTTTAACTCATCCTTATTAAATAATAATTCTTTCTTTGTTTTTTTATGTAACTCTTTTAAAATATAATTTAAAGTATTTTCAAAATTTTTAACGTCAGATAAATCTTCTTTTACTTTTAAGTTTTTAAAAAGCAAGCTTATAAATGATATTAAGTTTTGACTCTTATTAAAACTTAAAACCCCTATGCTTTCTGTTAATATGCTTTGTTGAATTTTGCTAAGTATTTTATATGATTCTTTGTTTACATTTGCCTTACCAATACTTCTTTTTATTTTTTTAATTAACTGATAATGATCTGGATATATTTTTTTTAACAATATTCTAATAATTCCTTCATCATTAAAAAGTTCTGGAATTATTTTTTGAATAACTGCCTGGTTATTATGTTCTTTTAAAAGATTCCATACTATAATTGGCTGTTTTTTAAACCAAACACGAATGGTTTTATAATAACTTTCAGTAAGGGTATTATCTAATTTAAATAACGAGTTATTGGTAAATTCTTTTAATACTTTAACAACCTTATCCTCAGAAAAAACAGGTAGGCCTTTTATTATTTCTCTCCTATGTATTTTATTTAGGTGCTTAAATAAGTATATTGTTTTTGTGTTTTTTTGATCGCTCTTAAGTGTTGTTTTTGTAAGCTTTTCTATTACTTTAATCTTCGTTAGGTTTTTTAAAGCTGCAATTTCATTTAATAAAAAATCTAAAAATTTTGTTTTGGTATGTGTTACCGAATCATACTCTTTTAAAAACTGAAAACTTTTTACTAAAACCCAAGTTTCTTTTAAATTAAAATGCTTGTGTAAAGCTATTTTGTTAATTGAAATAACCTCATCATAAATTATATCTCCCTTATGAGGTGATAGTGTATTTAAAAGTATTTTTATGGCTACTACATCTAAATCATTAACGATAGACCTCCAATTAAATACTTTATTTTTTACTGTATTTAAAATATTTTTAAACCTAGAAGGTGTTACTTCAGATAATGTATGAATTAACTCTTTAAAATGTTGTTTTTGAAAAGTAGTTACTCGGGTATTTGGTGATTGAAAGTAATTATGTAATGTTTGCCAATATTTCTCTAACTGCTTTTCATTAGAGAACTCTGTATTTAAAGTTTTAGACTCTTTTTGAGATATAATTGAAAGAATGAGTATTAAGTTTGTTTTTACATAAGAGTTTTCATTTACCTTATAAACAGCATCTTCAATTAAAGCAAATAGTTCTTTATACTCAATATTAAAATGATTTGCCATTTGCTCAATATTACTTTTTACAAATGTTATTTTATTAAACATAGTACCACGCTCTTCAAAAAGATAATTCAAAATCCAAAACCATAGATTTTTCTTGAAATCATGAATTCCTGATTTCACAATTGTTTCTCTTTCTTGAATTTTTATAAATTCATCTGAAAAATCTATGATATAACTATGATTGCTTTGTTCTAAACTTTCAATAATTTTTTTAATACTTGCTTCTTTAAATTGCCAAGAAATTCTTCGTCTTACATATTCTTTAGTACCTACAGCCTGAATCATATTAATAACTTCTTGACGATTATTAGATAACTGATCAGTAAATATTTGATGAATGGTTCCTTTTACTTCTTGATAATTCCAAGACATTATACCTTGTAATAAAAAATATTTTATAATATTAACATCGGTATTTTCTTCTCTTAGAATTTGAATACTTTGTCCGTGTTTATCCGGGTACATTAAAATATCTTGTAACTGTAACCTTAACTGTTCTCTTATTTTTAAGGCTAGTTCTTCTGTTAGATTATCGTAGTTAACAACACCTAAATCAAGTTTTAATGTTTTTATTTTAAGCGTTTGTCCATTTGCACAAATACTATTAAAAACAGCGTTTACTTCTTTAGGCATATGATGTTCACTCCAAACACTTAATTTATTTTGTAGTTCAACACCTTTTTCTTTTTCATCGAAAAAAGTATTCCAAGAGCAACGTGCTATGATATGATTGCTAGTACTTAACATCTTTTATTAGTATTAAGTTCAACAATTAATTTTACTAGCTCTTCTGCATTTTTTTTAAGTTTTGGATTATATATTTTTTTTTCATTTTGGTTAAAACGTAAACTATTATACCAATTACTATAAGCAACTATTAGCTTTTTAAGCATCCCATTATTTACAAAGTAGTTTTCTGGTACTACTTGAACAGGTAAATCATTCTCTAAGAAAAAATTAAACCTATTTTTGAAATCTGATATTTTAAAACTTCTGTTTTTTTTATCTTTTTTGCCACATTTATTTTTATCAACAAAAAAATCAGGAAATATAAAAATTAGTGAATTATTAAAAAATGAATTTGATAAATGCATTAATGTATCGTTCCAAAATGCATTTACCGAACATAAAAAAGGTGTGCTTTCTATAACTTTAAAATCTTCTTTTATATAAATACTATTAATAATTTCTACATTATATCTATCTTTTACTTTTGCTAAACCATCTTTCTTTTTTAATAAGTATTCAATTAATAATACATCGTTATATTTTAATGAAGATTGATGATCGGCATTATCTTTAATAACTATTTTATTTGTTATTTTTTTTAATTTCTTTTCATTATCCTTTTCTGTAATAATAATTTCAAAGTCAGCAGATTCTTTTAATAAATTCGTTTCAATACATAAAAAACCTTTTCGTTGGGTTATTAACCAATAGGCACAAAAATCAACATGATCTATTAAATAATCTTGGTAATATGTATTTAAAGCAAAGAGTAAGTTTATCTTTAGCTCTACTGCAGAAAAATTAATAAAATCGTTTTCAGTAATACGTTGCTCTTCATTAACTTTAACGGTATTAAAAATAAAATCCTTTTGATTGCCTTGTAACCACTCCTCTCTTTTTCCTTTTATTAATTTTCTTATTTTTTTAAACTCAAAAATTTTATTCTTCTTTGTTTTTTGAATGTTTAAATTACCTCCTTCGCATATCTTTTTTAAAGGCATTGCGCCTATATAATCATATGCTTTCATACGGTAATATGATAAGAGTCCTAAATTTTGTAAATACAAACTTTTAAGAATTACCTTATCTTTTTGAGAATTACCAGAGTATACAGTACCTTCAATTATTATATCGATAACTGAAGGAGATTCTCCGTGACGGGCTAAAAGATTATCTAAAAGATTATTCCTCCTTTCTAAGTTTACCGTTTCATCTTCCATGAAAGATAATAACCCCCATATGTATGAGTTGTACGGATCTATTTGGTATTTTGCCCAACCATTATCTCCTTCTTCAAAAGGAAACAAACCATAAACAAAATCGTGTTTTTGAAAATTTTTTAATAAAGGTCGTATATGAGGTACTTCTTTATATAATGATTGATAATAATAAGTAGGCGAAAAAGAAATGTATGGTACTGGGTATTTTAAATGATGCTTTTCATAAGCCGTTTTTACACTATAAAACTGCTCTCTATCAGTTGGATTTCCAGTTACAGCATTTTCAAATGAAAATAAACCTCCAATATTAGATAATTGCATAAATTGATTGGTTAAAACCTGATCAAAAAGCGTTAGATATCCTTTTAATTGTCTTGACTGTGCTATTTCAAAATCTGAAGCATTAGCACTTACTCCTTTTACACCTACTTTATATGCATCTGGAAATGTATTTTGAATAGAAAAATAACTGCTAATATCTCGGTATTTTCCTTCTGGTAAATTAGGAGCTAATCTTACTCTTGATACTTTACATATTTGTCCGTAAGATTCTTCTAAAAAAGAAAATTCTTTTAATGAGGAAGTTTTTATTGTTGTGTTTATATATCTTCCTTTTAAATTAACTTTTAAATTTGATTCTAAACCATCTATTTTAGGTAAAAAAACAAACACTAATATTTCATCTTCGTCACATTTTACTTCATATTTTGTTACTTCATCTACTAAAAAAACAACATCAGTTATTGAAACAACACCTTCTACATTTTTAATTATTTCAGTAATTTCATAAACCTGAATTCTATTACGTTTCGCCTGCATGTTATCATCAGAAATCCATCCATTTTTAAGCTTAGGTCCATTAAATATTTCATTCGTAGTTAATTCTTCTTTCTTTATTTCTTCATAACCTTTTTGTAATAATTTAGGATATACATAGTTATTAATTGCCTTTTCTATTGCTATTAAAACTGTATTTAAATCAGCCCCATTCGCTAGTTCTAAATTTCCTTTTATAGAATATTCAACTGGATTTAAAATTGTAGGAAATAAAAATAATTCTCCTAAGTTTCTACACTTGTTTAAAATAAAAAAGGTGTTATCTAAAATAATATCACTCAGTGTTTTTACTCCTTTTTCTTCAATTACCTCTTCAACATCTTTTCCTTCAGTATTTTTTTTCTTTACTTTTTTATAATTGGTAACTTCTATTTTTTTTGTCTTATCAATAGTTCTATCAATTAAAATCGAAGTTTTATAAACCGCTTCAGAAGCATTTATACTCGTTTTTACAGGTGAAATTTGAACATTAGCAATGTTTTTTGTATTATCTATTACAAATTTTCTAAAATCATCAATAGATAAAGGTGAAGTTGTTAAAATGTTTTCTGGTAAATAAAACTGATTTTTTACTTTTAATTTACCTTCTTTGTTTGTTAAAACATCTTTAATTGGAAAATTATTACAATATCCTAATTCGGTAAGCGCATAACACAGCTGATCTAGGATTGTAACTCCTGGGTCACTTTGATTTAAATTTGTCCAAGTACCTTTATTATTTCTTTGAATATAAGTAAGTGCCTTATCTTTAAGTAACGCAAAGTTTAACTCTAAAGGTAATGCTGTATCTTCTATGTAATTAAATTCCTCCATTACTTATAATCAATTTTATGGTTATTTAATGAAGGCACTAATAATGCAAACGCTTGTAAACTTGCTGGAGTTATATTTTTATGTAGTTCTTTTTCATATACAATACGTCCTGTAGTTGCTTCTTTTTTACCTAATTTAATTGCTAAGTTTATAATACTATCAATACAATTATAGGTACTCATTATAAATTCTGATATTTGAGCAATACTTACTCCATTATCTATTACTATTTGAGATTGGTTAGTACTAATCCAAGGAGATAAAAAAATATTTATACCATTATTTACCAACTTAGCAACTCCTGAGGGCTTGTTACCTGTCTTTATTGTTATTTCTCCAATTAATTTTATATAGGTAAAATGAAAATTATTTACTTTAATATTTGCAAAATGAGATGCTATTGGCTTTAAAAAACTAGTTACGTTTTGTTGTAAGCATGAACTAACAATTGGTAAAAAAGCATTAGAATCTTTCCAACTTTTTATTGCTTGTGCTAAATAAACTTCGGTGCTTTTAGTCTTTTTATTAAAAAACACTTTGATATAATATATCTCTGTATAAGCTTCTTTAATTACTCTATAATAATCTTGTGATGTTACTACTCTATCTTTTGTTTTTAAGCGAACACTTACACGCTTATTCATTTTCTCTTCCGTTTCTGCTGCTCTTCCCCCAAAAGAAACAAAAGGTTGCATAATTGTTCCTATTTCAGGAATAGCTTCATATGTACTTTCTATTACATTGGCTTCAATAAATGGTATTTTAGGTGAAGTTTCAAATCCTTTTTTTATTCTTTGTAATTTTATACCATTCGTATTTAAAAAAGTTGTTGGAGCATACCAATCAGGATTATTTTTTACATAAATCTTAATCCAATACTTATAATTTGGCATAGTCCAATGCACATTGGTAATATCACTAGGAAAATTAAATGTAATAATACCTGAACAACTAAACTCGTTTGTTGTATCTGATATTACTGTAAGGTTTTCCCAACCCGTTTTACCCAAATACTCATATACAATACTACTAACTTCTTTTTTTACTGTTTTGTAATCTTGTGCCAACTCAAAGTAAAAACTAATTTCTGCTGGTGCAATTACCTCTTCTAACCCTAAAATTAATTGCCCTTTACCATCATATTTTGGCGTTATAGAAGGAAAATTATTTTTTATTTTTAAATTTTCTTTCGTTGTTAAATTACTATCATAAACTTTATAATTTTTAAAAGCATTGTAATAAAAACATTCAATAGGATAATTAGGATACATTACACTTTTAAAACCATCTGTATCACTATTATATTCGTAGGTACAACTGCTTCTGTAATTTCCTTTAAAAAAACCAACTATTGGAGTGAAAGGCTCATTAGCTGGCTCTTCAAGTGGATAAATATCGATACCTTTTTTAATATTTAAAGCCAATAATTCAGCATTATACATTGCTATAGCACCTACTACTTTAGGATATAATAATGTTCCAAACCCTTCTTTAGGGTTTTTAAGTTGCATTCTTATAAAACCTGATGAAGTTTCTTGAGTTAATTCTAAAGGTACATTTTGAATATTTGGATCTATATCATTTTGTAATCTTAGTATTTCTGAAGAGCCAAAAAAACTATAATTAAACATTTTTTTATAAGTAGTACTTAAAAACTCTTTCCTACTAGTGTTTATTGTTATTATTTCAAAAAAGTATCGTGAATAATCTATATTTAAAATAGCTGTTAACTCTAAATCATTAAGTAAACTTATCGTTCCTGAAAGGGGAATTTTCACAACCTCATCCAATTCATTTTCATATGAAAGAGCACCTTTTAAATCTATATTTATATTTTCATTTTTTTGAGTATATTTCCACTTAAATAAATCTCCTATCTTTATTTCTTTCTTTACCTTTATTAAATCTCCAATAGTTTTTGAAAAAGCCTCTTCTAATAATAAATCTTCATTAAAACTTAATAAATCACATACTTTTAAAGATGTATTCAGTTGAAGTTCATCACTTAATTTTAAATCGGTTTTTAAAGAATTTTCTTTGTAAAATATTTTATGTTCTTTTTTTAAAAAATTTTCTATTTCTAAAAAACTCTTTATTTTTAATTCATTCGCTATTAAAAATAATTCAGAAACTTTTAAATGTTGGTTAACTTCAAAAACATCGACAAACTTTATTGTTGATTCATTTTCATTTATGTATAAAAAATCTACATCTTTTATCTTAATGATATCACTAATTTGAGCTCTAGATTCTATTTTTAGTAAACTATCTATTTGTAAATGATCTTTCATTTCTAAAACATCACCTATTTTTAAATCTATAAAAACATTCAATTGATCTTCAACTTTTAAAAATTTGTTTATTTCAAACACATTTTTAATTAGAATAATGTCTGATACTTGTAGTTGTTCGATAGCTACAATTTCTGGAACTCCTTGAAATAAATTATTTGAAAACGTTTCTTTAAGCTCTTTATATTCAAAAAAAACATATTGCAATCCAAAAAGCATATTCATATCTAAAGGTTTCCATAATTTATCTTGAAGTAATTGAAAATCTACCTTAAAAGCCATATCATTAAAAGGCTCTGTAGGTATTATATTTTTTGGGGAATCTATATTTTTTTCTTCATTTGAAAATAAACCATGTATCTTTTGCCAAATACTTTTTAATATTGAAGTAACTTCTTTTATAGGTGGATTTCTATAACAATTATCTTTATACTTATTATATTGGTAATAGTAACTTATAAAGTTATTTGGAAGATTATTCCAATCCATTTTTATAGAAAACAGTCTTACAGGTTTACTAAAAATTTCAGCATTACCTATAATAAAACCTTGATCTTTTTCTGGAGTTGGCCCTAAAGGTTGAAATGGTTTTTCTGTTTCTAATAAGCCAAAATCATTATATAATTGAAAACTTTGTAATTCTTTTACATCTACAGCTATTTTTAATGATTTAATAACTGGTGGATTTTTTAATAGTTCGGTAAAACTCATTTTAAACATTGGCCAAGAGCTCTCTATCCCATCTATGTTTTCTAAAAAAGAAACAATTGCTGGTGCAGATATATCTAAATTTATAACTAACTTTATTTTATTACTATGTTCAGTAATGTTTAAAATAGTATCATCATTTGGTATTAAAAACCATTCTGTAGCAGTACTTAAGTAATAACTTCCTTTTTTAAAAAAATTTAAATCGGCTGTTTCTGAAAATGTGAATATTATTGTTAACTTTCTAACACCTTCTTTTAATAATAGCATCGGTGATGCAAAAGCAAAACCTAATTTTATTTTTTTTCCTTCTTTACTGTTTTGATTGCCAAATGTTTTCCATTGTTTTACTTTACCTTCTTCATCTTTTTGTAAAGTGTTTACATCTTTTTCTTTCTTTTTATAGTATGTTATTAACCCTTTTTTACCTTCTCTTTGAGACAGTGTATAAGTGTTAGATATTCTAGCAGGATTTAACGATACTTTTTCTTTAGTTTCATATAAAATTGGTGATTTATCTTCATACTCTCCTCCGTTAAACAAGGTGGCTATAGGTAATTCAAATACAGATGTTAACTCAGATAATTCAGTACTTATATAAACTTTATCTACTACTGCAAGTTTCTTTTTTTGCAATAAAATATCTTTATAGTAAAAATTTAAATGTTTTTTTGATAAACCATTTAATTGTTGTTTATATACCTTCATTAACTTTGTAAAGGTTTTTAACAATAATGTATCAGGGTAAATATCTTCCCGATTTTGAAAAGCTTTAAAATCTACTGAAGCATACTCAACAATGCTATTAAAAAAAGAAAACAATAAGTCTCCAGTATACTTTAAAGAATTAAAAAAATCTTCAACCTTATTTTCTTCTATTGGATTTTTTAGCTCTAATAATTTTAAATAAGGTATTTTTCCATCTAACTCTTTCCAAACTCTAGCATCGTAAGACTTGTATATATATTTATTTATAGATTTTATACCTTCTATACCATCTATAGATTTAATATGTAGTTCTTCTCTTAACCATAATATCGCCCATAAAAACCGACTGTGTTTTTCTTTTATTTCTTTAAGTATATAAGTTTTTAAATTATACTCAATACTAGATTGGATCATATATTTTACCCAACCTTGTAAAATATGAAAAATGCCAATTATTTGATCAAACAATTGATTAATAGAATTTGTAATTACGTCCTTTAAATCCTCTACTTTATTTGATGTTAAAACCTCTTTTAATTTTAAACAAGTTTGCACATATAATGCATGCATTTTATTAAAGGGTGTTTTAGCTATAGAAGCCAATAAAAAAACAGGGTCTTTTAATAAAAAAGGGCTCCAATCTCCATTAATAGTATTTGTTTGATCGTAAAAATTAATTAATGAAGCAAAATCAACCAAAAAACTTAAATCATCTTTCTCTGTTCTACCATCTATCAAACAAGAATGATTTTCTAGGCTATTACCTAAAGATAAAAGTGCTTTATTTTGGTCTATTAAATTCATTAATTAATTAGCTAAATTGGTTCCTTCTTTTAAATAAAAAGGGTATACATAATTATGTCTTGTATTTGTTTGATTGTACTCATAATCTATTCCAACCTCTACTAAACCATTCGTCATATCAGTATATTCAACTGTTACGTTTAGTACATTAATTCTTGGTTCATTTAATAATAAACTAGAGGTTATAACATCTTTTATTTCTGATTTTAATGTTTCATTCATTTCTTGGAAGAAAAATTGTTGTAAACCAGATCCGAATTGTGGAGTCATAGGTCTTTCTCCAAAATTGGTTTCCATTATTACATCTATAGAATCTTTTATATTATTCTCATAACGAGTTATTGATAATTGGTGATTTCCAACAAAAAATGTTACTGGAAAAGCCCAACCAGACCCTAAGAAATCTTTTTGCTTATTTGTTAATAAATTATCCACCTATTATTACATTTAAAGCTCCTAAAACAATTTTGCCTCCATGCGCTGTTGCATCTCCAACCCTAGCTGCTGGCATACCTCCTATTTTTACCGTAGCAGAACCTTTAACAATTACATCTGGAGGCCCTACACAAACCAACATATCTCCTACTTTTGCTGCTGGTAATTTTCCTATTAATACATTGGGTTGTCCAGGACCAATTATCGGTCCACCTACATGTGGTATTGGTGCTGGAACTGCTGGTGTTTGCATTGGACATTGATGAAAGTCTGTTAATCTTGCTGCTGGTGGCATATTTAAATTTTATTAGTTTGTTTAAGTTTAGTTTATCATAACCATAGCTCCTTTTATGGTAGTTTGTGCACCTCCTGTAAGTTCAGCTTGTGCACTTCCTTTTGCAGAATACTTTACACTTGCTGTTTCTTTTATATTAGTTCCTTTAATTGTTACATCTCCAGGAGAACTATCTATTGTTACACCTTGTTTTCCTTTAAGGGTTAACTTTTGATTAGCCTCTATGTTTATATTTTTAGCACTCTTAATAGTAATCCCACTAGAAGACATGACGATACTATTACTGTTCTGATCTTTAATCGTTATTTCTTTACTCTTATCATCAAAAATTGCAGTGTTTTTACTAGGTGTTTCAATAGTAAACTTCTTGTTTTCATCATCAAACTCTATAAAAATTCCTTGCTTAGAAACAATTGCTTTTTTTGTGTTTTTTTTGTCTGGAATGAGCCCTTTATAAGGTTTGTTTTTTGTGCTACTATATAAACTTCCTAAAATAATAGGATAACGTGGATCTTCATTTAAAAACCCAACAACAACCTCATCTCCTACTTCTGGTAAAAAAAATGCCCCTGCACCCGAAGTTGAATAAAAATTAGCAAGTCTTGCCCAAATACCTTCACCTTTGCTATCAAATAATGGAATATCAATTAATATTCTAAATTGATTATCAGGATCTTCATACATTTTTTTTACCGTTGCATTAAAAAGTCCTTGTACTCCAGGTAATAAACCTGATGCTGGTGGTGCCATTACATCTGGTTCTTCTGTAAACCAAACTGGAGATAAACCTATAGTTACGGTAGTTACCCAGTTACCATGAGCTACTTCATGTTTTACATTTGACATAAAATGATCGCCATTAAAACGATCTCCTAACCCATCTAAGGTTAGATATTTTCCTGGGTTTACTTTATTACTTCCTTGAAATTTAACTTCTCCTCTAATTTTAGAAAACTCACTTTTTATTAAAGTAGCTTTAGACCAATTGGTTAAATCTGTTGCTTCTAAAGGAGCCGTTGTTTGTACTTGGAAATCTTTTAACCCTACAACTTCTGATAATTTTTTTGTTGATAAATTACCAGCACCAGCATAATTGTTATTTGCAGAAGCTGTGGTTATTTTTTGAGTAGGATACCCCCATGAATTCCCTTTTACAGATGCTAATTGTGTTATTGAATCTAAATCGGCATTAAACTCCAATAAGTTATTTCCATATTCAATCTTTAAAACTGATTTTTTGTCTTTATCTGGTGGAAATACTGAAACCTTTCCACCTAGTGTTGTAATTATCATACCATTAGACTCGGCTCTTGCCATAATAAAATCCCAGTCAGTTGTATAATACTGTACTTGTTCTTGCCATTTCGTTTGTGTTGCTGTTACATTAGCACTTAAACCTTTGTAAGTGCTTATTATAGAATTTATAATATCACTATCTTTTTTCTTAGCATAAGTAGCACTTTTACGTCCAACAATCATACGAATAGCCTCATCTCTACATTCTACTTCTAAGGTAGGACCAGCTGCTCCGTTTACTTTTACACTTTGTTTTGTTATAATACCTTCAAAAACCAACTCGTTTACAGATTCATACCCCAGCTCTATACTTACTTTATTTCCGGGTACAAACGTTGCTGAAGAACTTACTGTAAACCCCTCTTCTGATGGATTACCATCAAGAATTACTATTGTTGCTTTTGATATTCTATTAACCGACTTATCTATAACAACGTTTTCTACTTCTATAATATCTGGTATAAAACTTCCGTTTACTTTTACATCAAATGTGACTAAACCGCCACTATCAATTCCTGAACAACTCATGCTTCAATTGGTTTTATTATTGGAGGAAAAATCAATTCTTTTCCTCCTTCTAGTTTTCTAAACTTATTAAGTCCATTATAATTTGCTACTTGTATGTAATGAAAAGGAGAATTCCACATTTTTGTACATAACTGAGGCAACGATTCTCCTTCAACTACTTCTACCAAATGTGTAATATCTGGAGATTCTTTTTTTTCTTCTTTACATTTTCTTTTTGACGAAACATATTCTCCAAAACTTAAAGAAACTTTTGCTCTAAGAGGACTCCCATCGGGCCTAAAAAGCGTGTAATTTGTATTAAATGTTTTTAAAACACTTTTAAAAGACATGTTATTCCCCCACTGTATTTTAACATAATTTGGTCTGTGAATTTTTCCATTATAGGTATAAACAATATCTTCCAAGGTTTTAATTTCTGTAGCCATATCTATTCGTTTAGAAAATACAACTCCAGTACAATCAATAACTATATCAAAACTTAATTCATCACTTGCGGTGTTTTTATATTTCTGAGAAGGTTTGCTAGAATCTATAGGTTGTTGTTCATTGTAAAGAATTTTACGATTCCATTTTATCTCATTAGGGTTAATCATCACCTTATAGGGATCTCCTGGTATTGGCGTGTTAAAATCGCCATCTAAATAACCTGTTATTTTCATTAACTCTAAGCCCATTCTACCTTCTGTAATTTATTTTCTTTACACCTTCTGTTAACATTCTTTTACAGGTTTCTAAAATTTCTTCTTTAAAAACAAGGAACTCATTTTCTTTAAGTGATATATTTTCATCATTTTTTGTTTTTATTTCTGTTTTAATAATCAATTCTCTTATTTCTACTGGCATTCTTTCTTATTTTTTAAGATGATGTAAAATGGATATAAGCCAACTCTATAGTATCTATTAAAACTTCTCCTGTTTGAGATTTTAAATCTGAAAACGAATACTTTACAGGATATGCTTTATAAAAATTCCATTTCATTGAAACCTGACCTTCACTGTTTAGTAGATTTACAGAAACTGTTTTTGTTTTTATTGGCTTAGCTAAACCACCATCAATACTATCTTTACACCAATTAGTTAATGCATCTCCTTTTAATATTACAGCTCTTTTAAGTATTAAGTTTTTACTTATAGAAACAGATGGAAGACGATATTTAAATCTATTTTCGCCTCCACCTGCTACTTCTTCTATTGTTTGCTCTCTAGTTAAACCCGAAACTTCTTGAAAATCGATGCCTTCACTACTATCAAATGAAACAGAAAAATAAAAATTAACAGGATATATACCTGTTACATTTTCTTCTTTTGCCTTTGATTTTTTTTTAGCCATTTGTTATAATTAGCTCTTCATGTGCAATTTCTATCGTATCTACAGCTACTTCATTTCCATCAGATTTTAAATCGGTACTGGTAATTTTAGTTGGCCAAGCATTATTTAACTGCCATTGCATAGTTACATTACCTCCTTCATCTAAAAGTTTTATTAAAACTGTTCTACGCTTAATTGTATTCATTTTAATTTCTTCATGCCAATCCCAAAAAGTATTGTCATTTACAAAAACTCCACGCTTCATAGTTACGTTTCCGTACTTAACAATTCCTGGCATTTTTTCGGTAGAAAACAGTTTACTATTACTTTTTCGATATTCTATTATTTGGTTTTCTACATCCATTCCAGAAACTTCTTGAAATGCAACTCCAGTTAATTCAGTCCCTAAATCTACTTCAAATCGGAACTTTGGCATGGGCCATGTTGCGCCTTGTACGCTTCCATCATCTGTTGCCATAATATTATTTTTTATATTAGTTTTTTATTCGGTTATCTTTTTTAATACACTTCTAATTAGCTAGATGTAGCCATTTGTTGTTGAAATGTCAATACAATGAATTCTGCAGGTCTTACAATTGCAACTTTTACAGTAACATTCATAAATCCATTTAAAATATCTTCAGAAGTCATAGTAGCTCCTAAGCCACATTCTACAGAAAAAGCATCTGAAGCACTTGCTCCTTGTAAGCCTCCTTGCTTCCAAATATCATTTAAGAAACTAGAAATCATTGCTTTTACAGCTTCCCATGTATTTTTATCATTAGGTGCAAAAACATATGCATTTGCAGCGAGTTTACATGATTGCTCTAAAAAAATCATTGTTCTTCTTACTGATAAGTACCTCCAATCTTGACTATTACCATCCAGTGTTCTTGCTCCCCAAACTAAAATTCCTAATCCATTAAAAAATCGAATTGCATTAATAGATTTACCTGAAACTGCATCAACATTTAAATCTGCTTGTTGTGTTTCTGATAGTTTGATAGGTAAATTAACAACGTCAACCATTGATGTGTTTGCTGGAGCTTGCCATGGACCTACCTGATTATCTGTAGTTGTTATTACTCCTGCCATACCACCACTTGGAGGTAATAAATTTGCATCTTGTAACACATGTGCTATAATAGTACTGTAAGTAGGACTCGCCACTAATAACGAATTATTATATTGACTTACGGTTAATGCTTCTCCATCTGGTGGATTTTGAATATTTGCTATAATGGTATTTACAGTTTCATTAGGATTATCTGCAGGACTCAATATTGCTTGTAATTGAGTAACATCTCCTCCAAATAAATTTGTATAATCTATATCTGAAGCTTGCATTACTGTAGTATCTACAAATGGATAATAAGCTGCTCCATAATCTAATCCGTTTGATCCTGTGGAATTTCTAAAAGTTGTAATATCTTCTGTATAATTAATAGGATCTGGTGTATTACCTCCAATAATATCAAAAATACATACTGTTGTTTGCATTTCTGTAGATTGCAATAACATTGATTGCATTAAAGAAGCATTATCATCTACTGATAATAAAGTAGCTTCAGGACAGATATACATAGTTGGTTCTTGTTCTTGTTTTAACAAGTCTAAACCATTTGTTAAATCGTTTTTTTGTACGTTCGGATTTACTATTTGTGCACCAACTGCTGCAGGTGTATTTGAAGGTTCTCCATAAGGTCCTATAGATACAATATAGGCATCTCCTCCACCATTATCATAAAACAACTTAATACTATTGTATAAATAATAAATTGTATTCGGATCTGGAAGAATGGCATAAAAATCGCTTCCTATCATCATATAGTCTCCTGATGTTGGTTGGCTATCTTGTTTTACTAAATAATACTCAGGATCATATTGTTTAGCAGGATCTGCTGGTGCAGGTGGGTTTGGCAAACAAAAAATAGCTTGAAAATCTGCGAATGATGTAATTTTTTTAGGCACATTCGTGTACGATTTCCCTTCGTACATAGCTTGAGGTGTATATCCAATAAATGCTGGTATCGCAGTAGCAACGGGTACTACTGAATTACCAAAAGCATTTACTTCATTGATATAAACCCCTGGAGATTTAATGGTTGATAAATTCATAAAACATTTTTATTATATTCATTATTAGTTAATTTGACCTTTATACATATACATACATCAATGAAGCTACAAGAGGTGCTAATTGATTTGTATTTACTTCTATTACACTCGGGTTTGGGTTTGGTAAACCCTTAAATATGATTTTGGTTCTATCCAATCCATTTTTTTTGGTTAAACTGATTAAATCAAAACTATATTTAGGTATTTCAGTAAGCTTTAATAGTTCTTTATCTGTAGTAAATCGTTGTGCTTTCTCTCCGTTTTGAAGATTTACCTCAACGGGGCCTTTAAATTTTATATTTGATTTACTTTCAATGGAAAGACTTCCTAAATTTTGACGACTTCTATTCATCACCAAATAATTCCATTGTGTTGCTCTTGCTTTAAATTTTATTTGATAAAGAGGTGTTATATTATTTTCAAATTGTGATATAATATCTTTAAATTCAATAGAAACCTTGAAAACCACATTTGCTTCTTTAGTAGGTATAAAATTTGATTTCAATACGATTGGTGCTGCTTTTGAGCTAGGAATCACCCAATTGCTTTTATAAATTATTACTCCTATTTTATTAATGGGCAAATCTGTTATTTGATAAAACTGTGGATTTAATGTGTTTGCTTCAAAATGAAATGATGTTTCTCCAGTTACTTCCGTTAAATAATTTAAAAAAAACGCTATACTCCTTTTTGTATCGGTATATAACCCAAAACCTGTGTCAGTAATTCTTGGCTTAAAAAAAAACTTGTTAATAATGGTTTGTGTTTCTTTTGTTGGTTTATACACTAAACCTTTACATATATTATTTTCATAATAGGTATGAGTAATCTCTAAATTAAATATCGTTTGAAAACTACTTCTAATCATCTATTGTTCTATTTGAAGTTACATTAACACTAGATTCAAATGCATTAATTTCATCAGATACTATAGTAACTAATCGCATTTTGTAAATTACACTTGGTTGGTATTTAGCTCCTAATGCACTCCATAAATTATGCATTTGTAAATAACCATCTCCCTTTTCAAACTCAAACTCTAAACGAGAAATACCTTTAGGGATTTTTGAAGATGTGTTTGCATCTAATACTCCATTTATTTGAAAAAACTGAATTGTTGCATTTAAAAACTTTAAAGTTTCATTATACTGTTCAAAATTTGGAGCTACTAAAAGGTATAAATTGTATCTTTCATCTAATGGTTTATTTTCATAATTACCATCATTTAGTTGTTTATTTTTTCTGTAAAAAGACTTTACTGTTTCTTGTTCTACATGAATTAAAGTAATAATTACTTTATTTTGATTCTCTATAGGATCAGTTCCGTTTTGATCTATAATTTTATTGGTTACAACAACATCGTCACTTAATCCGAATTTGTTTTTTAAAAACTGATTTAAAGTTCTGTTTGTAAATTGTAATGCTTTTAAAATCATTATAAATAGTAGTTACAGTTTGGTTATTCCAAAATTAACTACTTCACTTAAAGCTTCCTAAAAATGACAGTCTACAAATCGTAGACATATTTTTTTCATTATTTTTAATCGTATACAAAACATAGACATCTTATATTCTGTGTGCTTTTAGTATAAAAAAAGAGTGACCTATACAGACCACTCTTTTTTAAACTTACTTGTGTGTGTTTTTAAAAAGAACTTATATAACTTTTTAAATCTTGTCCTTTTTCTAGAATCATTTTTTTCTTTAAGCGATATTTGTGGGTACGAACACTTTCTTTATTTATACCTAAAATGTATCGAATATCTTCATTAGACATGTTCATTTTTAAATAACAACAGTACTTAATATCTTTTGAGGTTAAACAAGGATATTTTGAACACAAATGAGTAATAAAACCTGGATTTATATTTTCAAAATATACTTTAAAATCATCCCAATGAGTTGTAGAATTATCTAACTTTATGTTATTTATAATTGAATTTAATCTGTTTTTCGTATTCTGGTCAACAGAAACGTATACTTCTTTTATTTTTTCTGTCATTCTTTTTAATAACTCTTTTTTTTGATCTAATTCTAAAACATAACGAGCTAAATTCTTATTTTCAGTAACAAAACTTAATTGCTTTTCTTTTTTTATTTTTGAGACTCTTCCATCTATTTTTATTGATAATATACTTCTTATATTATTTAATAAATATTTATTGTCTAAGCTATTTTCTAAAGACTGTACAATTACTGGAACTTTTTCAAAAATAAAATTAAGTTTTTCATACCTGTTATTTAGACATAAAATTGGAGGTAAAAAATTAGTATTTAATTTAAATAATTGATCAATTTGTTTCTTATTATTCTTAAAACTAAGAATAATAAGTTTGGGGGAAATTGAAATTAATAATTGTTTTAATAACGATACTGAGTTTACAGTTACATTACTAAATCCTTGTAACTCATCAATTTCTTTTACTATTCTTGAGAGAGTAGGATTATGATCAGACCCAACTATTATGTAGTTATCTGTTTTCAAAAGTTAGTTGATATTATTAGGGGGTTAGTTTGGTTATAAAAGCATTTCTTTTAGTATCTTAAAATTAATTACTAATAAATTCTTTTTATCTATAATTTCTTTTAGTGATTAAAAAACATACATGAACGTTCTCTTATTGATAACAAGGTTTTCATTATTACTTTTTTCCTTAAACTCATATTCAGTTGTTTTTAAGAATAGTTTATTTAACTTAACCTTAGATTGTTTAATTTTGACTCAATAACTTTTTAAAATCTTATTTTTTGAAAATTTCTGAAACACATAAAGTTCCTTTATTAGAAAAATCTATTCGTTTACAAGAATATGGTGTTGGAATTTTTAATACAGTTTCAACCAAATCAAGCTTAAAAAAAGCTATTAAAAAAGAATTGATTCTTGTTAACCGAACTGTTGCATCTACTGCTTTATTTATAAAAGGAAATGAAACAATAGAACTATTAGAATCTGAAAAAGAAATAAATGCTAAAAAATTCATTTTCCCTTTAGAAATTCTTTTTGAAGACGATTATTTAGCCATTATATATAAACCATCAGGAATTTTAGTTAGTGGAAATTCATTCGCAACTATTGATAATGCGTTATCTCAAAATTTACAAAAAAGCTTACAAATAGACGGTGTTCGGCCAAGACCAGTGCATCGGCTAGATTACCCTACAAGTGGTTTACTTTTAATTGGCAAAACAAAATCCAGTATTATTGCTTTAAATAAATTATTTGAAAATAAAACTATTCAAAAAACATACCATGCAATTAGTATCGGTAAGATGAAAAAAGCAGGTGAAATAAATATATCTATAGATTCTAAAAATGCCTTTACAAGCTATGAAGTATCTAATACAGTTACTTCAAAACGATTTGGTTATTTGAATTTAGTTTCTCTTAAACCAAAAACTGGAAGAAAACACCAATTAAGAAAACATTTATTAGCTATAGGAAATCCTATTTTAGGAGATAAAGAATACTATATTAATGATCTTGTCCTTAAAGGAAAAGGGCTGTACTTACATGCTTCTTCTTTAGAATTTATACATCCGTTTACTAAAGAATGGATTTTTATAACTAAAGAACTCCCATCCAAATTCAATAAAATATTCCCTCTATAATTTTCTTTAAAAGATATATCTTTGCGCCTATGCGAATAGATATTATTACTGTAGCTCCAGAACTACTAAAAAGCCCGTTTGAACATTCAATGATGAAACGTGCAATTGATAAAGGTTTAGCCGAAGTTCATTTTCATAACTTACGTGAATATGGTTTAGGTAATTATCGCCAATTAGACGATACACAGTTCGGTGGTGGAGCTGGAATGGTTTTAATGATAGAACCTATTGCTAAATGTATTGAAAAACTACAATCAGAAAGAAAATATGATGAAATCATATACATGACTCCTGATGCCAAAACATTAAATCAAGCCACAGCTAATACACTTTCTTTAAAAGAAAATATTATTATTTTAACTGGTCATTATAAAGGCGTAGATCAACGTGTACGTGATAAGTTTATTACTAGAGAAATATCTATTGGTGACTATGTTTTAACTGGTGGTGAATTAGCAGCTGCAATTTTATGTGATGCTGTAATTCGATTAATCCCTGGAGTTTTAGGTGATGAACAATCTGCCTTAACTGATTCTTTTCAAGATAATTTATTATCGCCTCCTGTATATACAAGACCTTCTGAATATGATGGTTTAAAAGTTCCTGATGTTTTATTATCAGGTAATTTTCCTAAAATAGAGGAATGGAGAAGTGAAAAAGCATATGAACGAACTCAACAAATTCGACCAGACTTACTTGATGAATAAATATGACACATCTAGTTTAAATTAATTACTGAGTAAAGACAACAAACTTGGATACACTAAAAGCATTTTTTCAAAAATACCCTGCAATAAGTATTGTTATTGCATTTCAACTTTTTAGATTTGTTTTACTTCCTTTCATGGGACTTATGCCTCAAGATGCATATTACCATTTTTATGGAGAAAATTTATCTTTATCTTACTTTGATCATCCAGGAATGATTGGATATATTTTAAGAGGGTTTACTTTAGTCTTTGGAAAAACTGTTTTTGTAGTTAAATGTGCCGATTTTATTGTTACCTCTCTTACCATATTTAGTTTTTACAAATTAGCTTCTTGCTTTTTATCTAAACAAAAATTACAAAGAGCTATTTTATTAATAACATCTACCCTATTCATCTCTATTTTATCATTTAATTCAACACCAGATGTTCCATTACTACTGTTTTGGACCTTGAGTATTTTATTTTTATATAGAGCTATTTTTGAAGAAAAAAAATGGTTTTGGATTTATGGTGGTATTGCAATGGGTTTAGCCTTTAACAGTAAATACACTGCTTTATTATTACAATTTGGACTTATAGCTTTTATTCTTTTTTCTAATAAATATAGAAAATTAATAATCTCACCATGGCTATGGTTTGGTATCGTTATCTCTGTAGCAATTACGTTTCCTGTTTGGTGGTGGAATTACCAACATGATTTTGCTTCTTTCTTATTTCAATCTTCAAATAGAACTGGTTCTATATCTGGTTTTAATATTAATCCAAAGTATTTCTTTGGAGCTATAGGCCATCAATTATTTTTACTATTACCCGTTTTATTTTGTATTTTTATTGTTTTTACCTTTAAATATATTAAAAGAGCTTTAACCAAATTTAAACTTCCAAGTTCAAAAACATTATTCTTACTTGCTTTTTTTATTCCAACTTTTGTAGGTTTTTTCTCTTTAACACCTGTTTATTGGGTTAAATTAAATTGGTTAATGCCTTCGTATATTACAGGTATTATTTTAGCAGGAATGTTTATTAATAAAAAACTATTAAAAGCTCAATTAATAACATCAATAGTGTTTCATTTTTTAATTAGTTTGCAAGTACTGTTTTATTTAGCACCAATAAAAAGTGATGATACTTGGGTAGGCTGGGAAAATTTAGCTATTGAAACTAAAAAGCTTCAAAATCAATATCCAAATACTTTTGTTTTTTCTGATGATAAATATAAAACATCAGCTGTTCTAAATTTTTACATGGAAAACAAAGTATATGCGCAAAATATTATTGGTAAACATGCACTTCATTTTGATTATTTAGGAGATGATTTAAGCATGCTAAATGGAAAAAATGCTATTTTTATAGATTCTGACACGCGGTTTAAAACAAGGAATAAAAAAGGAAATACTATTCCTGAATTAAACCAGTACTTTTCAAAAGTAACTGAATTAAAACCAATTATTGTATCTAAAAAAGGAAAAGAAATCCGTAAATTCTGGATTTTTTACTGCGAAAATTATACAACTAATCCTTAATTAATAAATACAAGAAAACATATTTAACTATTTTATCATTCCTTTTAATTGGAATCGTTTTCAATAAATTATATTGATTAAAACTTTTTCCATAAACACTGTTAGGGCTTCTATAATTCCTACTGTCTGTTAGGTATAAAACATCTTTGGAGGTAAGTTTCTTTTTTTTCTTATTTATCCAATAATACTTATGTATGTTCGTTAATTCTCCTATTCCATAAACATCCATTTTATTTGGCCTTGCTATATAATAATCTATATGTGCTAAAGGAAACCATTTGTCTGAAATAATTGGTATACTTTTCAAGTTTTTGGTCTCTAATAGTGGTGTTATTTTAGCTGATAATTGTTTCCATCCATACATATCCATCAAAGCATCCTTATTATTAAACTCTTCTTTATTAATATTTTTTCCAATAGGTAAAAACCATCCTTTGTTAATTTCAATAGAAGTAAAAACCATTAACATCATTAAAACTACCCCTCCTCTAATTAAATTTCTTTCTATTTTTTTATTCTTATGAATATATACAGCTAGTAATGGCAATAATGTTACATAAGATATTCCTGACCAATGTGGTAGAGTATCTTTATATAGAGACAAATAAATTGTCGTGAATATTAATGGAAATGAAAAAAATATAAATAACCATAACTGTTTTTTCTCAAATATGAATTTCTTCCTGATTAAAGCTACAGTCATTATATGTATTGAAAAAAAAATATACGGATTATTGTATACCATTTGACCTAATACTTCTCTTAAAAATGAGTCTTTATTAAAAGAAAGACTAAACAATGAAACTCTATTATTATGAAATTTATAACTAATAAAATCATACTGATAATTCCAATATACAATCAACGAAACTGTAATTAATGGAAAAATAAATGATAGATAAAAAGACCAATCTTTTAACCAAGTCCTATTTATAAAAACAATATATAATACAACTCCTACTAATAAAAATACTGCTTGATATTTTGAATAAATAGCGCACGCAATAAAAAAGAAAGCTATAAAAAGTTTTTTTCTTGTATCTTTTGAAGGCTCTAAAGGCAATGCTTCTATCAAAAAATAAAAACTTAGTAACCAGAAAAAAAGTAATGGTGCATCTGGTAAAATAAATGTTCCAGCTATTATTAAAGCGTATATATTTAAATTATATAATATAACTGATAAAAAACCTACCAACTCGTTTTTTATTTTACAGCCAATTAAAAATAATAAATACATATTAATACTTCCAGGTATGATAGCTGCTAATCGAATAGCTAATTCACTATCAAAAAACAAATCAAAAGTAAATAACTGAATAAAAAAACCTACAAATGGCGGATGGTCAAAATGACTAATATCAGGATACTTAGCATACAACCAATAATATACTTCATCATTACCAAACTCTAATTGGCTTGCAAAAAAAACTCTTAATAATGTACTAACAACAATTAATACATAAACTACTCTTTTATAAGATATTTTATACTTCACTTAAATACTTCTTTCATACTTGTAGAATAACCCCATACTTATAAAACCTATTACAATACCAATAAAAGACCCTACAAAAACATCTATTAAAAAGTGTTGCGATAAATACACTCTAGATAAACCAGCTATGATAGCTAAAGAAATCCATAAATATTGAGACTTGCATTTAGCAAAATACAAACATAATATTGTAAAAATAGCAAAAGCTGTTGTTGTATGGCCAGAAGGAAAAGAATTCCATAATGCCATTTTAACTCCGTTAACTAAATACAATGAATCTTCTCCAAAAACTCCAACTGGTCGTGGTATACCTTTAAAAATAATTTTCTTAAAAAAGTGTGTAACTAATAATGTTAGCAAACCACTAATAAGAAAAACCAGTGCTATTCTACGTTTAACAAATACAAAAAGTAATACTAATACCCCAAACATTACTCCATCACCTAAAAAAGTACTGTACTTAAAAAACGCATCTAGAAATGAAGTATGAAATTGATTTATTTTTAAATGAAGAAAAAACTTATTGAATAAAATTACTAATAAAAATGAAACAATAAAAAACACTCCGTAAACAAAATACGTTTGTCTTTTAATTCTTAAGCTTAAAAGAACAAGTACATTCTTAACTCCATCAAGCCAAATATTGGCTTTACTTTTATTTCTAAATCTTACAGCAATACTTTTACTCATAATAAAATATATCTTTTATTTATATTGTAAAACTACCTACTGATTGTTTAAAAAACTTTAATTCCATTTTAATTTAGCATAACTAATCTACCCCTAATTAACTTTAAAAGAACATTTTATTTAAATAACTATGAAAAATAATAACATAAAAATAAATTACTCTTTACCTTTTTATATCAGAAAAAAAACATAAATTTGCACCCACAAAAAATAACCTCTGACGAGAATCGTGTACGTTGTTTTAGTAAACTATAAAAAATATTTAAGATGGAATCTTTAATTAAATTTGTACAAGACGAATTTGTAACAAAAAACGATTTTCCAGAATTTGGAGCTGGAGACACTATTACTGTATACTACGAAATTAGAGAAGGTGAGAAAGTACGTACTCAGTTTTTTAGAGGTGTAGTTATTCAAAAAAGAGGTAGCGGAAGCTCTGAAACATTTACTATTAGAAAAATGTCTGGTACTATAGGTGTTGAGCGTATCTTCCCTATTAATTTACCTGCTATTCAAAAAATAGAAATAAACAAAAAAGGTAAAATCCGTAGAGCTCGTATTTACTATTTCAGAGGTCTTACTGGTAAAAAAGCAAGAATTAAAGAAAAAAGATTTTAATCTTAATTTCTTAAAAATTAAAAAGCACCATATAAGTTATATGGTGCTTTTTTTTTGAATATTATCATTAATAACTCATTCTATCTTTCCATTAATACTTATCTAACAAACTAAGAATAACAAAAAAGACAAGTTTTTAACCACTATTCTATTTAATATATAAAATTTACTTAAATATCCTTGAACAACTACTTTTTAGTAATCTTTTTATTCAAAAAAAAACATCCTTGGATAAAACTAGCTAATACCCTTCTATTTTCAATAATAAAATCTCTAAAAACAGCTATATAATTATTAATTTGATAATCAAAACAGCTAATTAATAAGAATTTTTCACTAAAAATTTCACGATATATTCATAAATTTGCCTGACTTCAAAATAATTAATTTAATTTTTACTTATGAATAAAACGGCTAAAATCATGTATACAAAAACGGATGAAGCTCCTGCGTTAGCTACTCGTTCGTTTTTACCTATAGTAAAAGCATTTACTAAATCTTCAAATATAGAAATTGAAACTAAAGATATTTCTCTTGCTGGTCGTATTCTTGCCAATTTCTCTAGTTATTTAACAGAAGAGCAACGCGTTGAAGACGCTTTAGCTTTTTTAGGAGAATTAGCAAAAAAACCAGAAGCAAACATTATAAAGCTACCTAATATTTCAGCTTCAGTTCCTCAATTAAAAGCAGCAATAACAGAGTTACAAGCTTTAGGATATGCTTTACCTAATTATCCAGAAGAAATAAACTCTGATGAAGACAAAAATGTTTTAGCCCTATATAACAAAGTAAAAGGATCTGCTGTAAACCCTGTTTTACGTGAAGGAAACTCAGACCGTCGAGCCCCTAAAGCAGTTAAAAACTACGCAAAGAAAAACCCACATAGAATGGGCGCTTGGTCTTCTGACTCTAAAACACATGTAGCAACAATGACTGAAGGCGACTTTGCTCATAATGAAAAATCGGTTACGGTTCCTTCTGCTACAAATGTTAAAATAGAACACACAGATACTAAAGGAAATATTACTGTATTAAAAGAAAAAGTATCTTTATTAGCGGATGAAGTTATTGATGCAACAGTAATGAACAAAAAGGCATTATTAAACTTTTTAGAAACTCAAGTACTTGATGCTAAAAATAAAAATGTTTTGTTTTCATTACACATGAAAGCTACAATGATGAAAGTTTCTGACCCTATTATTTTTGGTCATGCTGTAAGAGTTTTCTTTAAAGATTTATATACAAAACATTCAGAAACATTTAATGAAATTGGTGTAAATGTGAACAATGGTTTTGGTAATTTATTAGGTAATCTTAATGAATTATCTGAAGAAAAAAGAAATGAAATTTTAGCGGATATTGAAGCTGTTTACTCAAACAGACCTGATGTAGCTATGGTTGATTCTGATAAAGGCATCACCAATCTACATGTTCCTTCTGATGTTATTATTGATGCTTCTATGCCGGCTATGATTCGTACTTCTGGTCAAATGTGGAACAAAGAAGGCAAACAACAAGATACAAAAGCAGTAATTCCAGATAGTTCATATGCTAGCTTATATCAAGCAACAATTGACTTCTGTAAAGAGAATGGAGCTTTTGACCCAACAACCATGGGAACTGTTCCTAATGTTGGTTTAATGGCACAAAAAGCTGAAGAATACGGATCACATGATAAAACTTTTGAAATAGCCTCAAACGGAGCTATTAAAGTAATTGACGATAATGGAACTGTATTATTAGAACATTCTGTTGAAGAAGGTGATATTTGGAGAATGTGTCAAGTAAAAGACGCTCCAATCCAAGACTGGGTAAAATTAGCAGTAACTCGTGCTAAAGCAACTCAAACCCCTGCAGTTTTCTGGTTAGATGAAAACCGTTCTCATGATGCCGAAATCATAACAAAAGTAAAGAAGTATCTACAAGATCATGATACCAATGGATTAGAAATCCTTATTAAATCAGTTGCTGAAGCTACAGAATACACTTTAAAAAGAGTTAAAGCTGGTTTAGATACTATTTCTGTTACTGGAAATGTTTTACGTGATTATTTAACCGATTTATTTCCAATTTTAGAGCTTGGTACTTCAGCTAAAATGCTTTCTATTGTTCCATTAATGAACGGTGGTGGATTGTTTGAAACTGGAGCTGGAGGTTCAGCACCTAAACATGTTCAACAATTAGTTGAAGAAAATCATTTACGCTGGGATTCTTTAGGAGAATTTTTAGCTTTAGCTGTTTCTCTAGAACATTTAGGTGAAACTAACAACAACTCTAAAGCTAAAATTTTAGCAGAGACTCTTGACGACGCTACTGATAAATTACTAGAAAACAAAAAAGGACCTTCAAGAAAAACAGGAGAATTAGACAATAGAGGGTCTCATTTTTACTTAGCAATGTATTGGGCTGAAGCATTAGCTTCTCAAAATAAAGACAGTGAATTAAAAGTTCAATTTACTTCTTTAGCTGAAAAAATGATTGCTAATGAATCTGTTATAGTAAACGAACTAAACACTGTTCAAGGAAAAGCAGTAAATATTGATGGATACTACGAACCAAATGATAAATTGGCTGACGATATCATGAAACCTAGCCAAACATTAAATACTATTTTAGAAAGCTTTTAATAGTATTTATACATAAAATTCAAAAGCAGGTGAAATATCACCTGCTTTTTTGTTACTCAATAACCAAAACAAATTATGAAACCATAGTAACAATTCTTTGAGGTAAAGGAGCATCAAAGCCAGCTATTCCTAATTCTTCAACTATTTTTTGCCTTGTATCCCAATACACATCCCAATAATTCTCACAACTTACATAAGGCAATGCTAATAGTTCTATACTATTCTCTCCTAAATTATTAACTGCAACTCTTGGTTGCTTATCCTTATCTTTTAACACATTTACATCACTAACTAATACATTCATTACAATCTCTTTCGCTTTCTTTATATCTGACCCATAACGAATCGCAAACGGCATGTCCACACGTAAACTTCCAACTTTCGTTAAGTTTGTAATCTTTCCAGAAGTTATGGCAGAGTTTGGTATAATTTCAGTTTCATTCTGGAAGGTTTCAATAACTGTTACAAAAACAGATATCTCTTTAACAAAACCAAAAGCACCATTAGTTTTAATTAAGTCTCCTACTTTAAAAGGTCTAAAAACAAGCAGCATAATTCCCGAAGCCAAATGCCCTAATGAACCATTAAAAGCAGCTCCAATTGCAATCCCTACTCCTGCTATAAGGGCAGCAAAAGTTGCTGTAGGCACTCCAACTATTCCTGCTATAGAAATAATCAATAAAGCTTTTAAAACAAAACCAATTAGTGTAATTAAAAAAGGTCGTAAAGTTTCATCTATATGTTTAGATTCAAAGACTTTTGAAACTCCTTTAACTAAAATTCTAATAATCCATAGTCCGATTATTAAAGCAGCTAAAGCTCCAATTAATTTTAAACCCCAATCTCCCATTCCAGATGCTATTGAATTATAAAAATTAGTCAATGCATTTTGTATTGTTTCCATGTTTATTTAATTTTTTGTTAATCTATATTTTAAGACACCTCTTTTTTTAAAGCGTCACTTATAATTATTTTTTGTTGAGTTTACTTTCAAAGTTTGTAACTTTGATGTATGAACTTCACTAAAACAACAGAACAAGATTCGAATTATAATAACTTAGAAAAAATGAAACTTTCAAAGTTATTAACCAATATCAACAATGAAGATAAAACAGTACCTCTTGCTATTGAGAAAGAACTAATTTCAATTGAAAACTTAATTGAACAAATAGTTATTAAACTAAAAAAAGGTGGTAGACTGTTTTATATTGGAGCAGGTACTAGTGGAAGGTTAGGTATTGTTGATGCTAGTGAATGCCCACCTACCTTTGGGGTTTCACATGATTTAGTTGTTGGGTTAATTGCAGGTGGAGATATAGCTATAAGAAAAGCCGTTGAATTTGCAGAAGACTCAAAAGAACAAGGATGGATTGATTTACAAAAACACAATATAAATCAAAAAGATGTTGTAATTGGAATTGCTGCTTCAGGAACAACTCCTTATGTTATTGCTGCTTTGGAAAAATGCAACTCTGAAGGAATTACTACTGGTTGTATAACATGTAATAAAAAAAGTCCTTTAGCATTAACCGCATCCTACCCTATTGTAATAGTAGTAGGGCCAGAAGTTGTTACAGGTAGCTCAAGGATGAAAGCTGGTACAGCACAAAAATTAGTACTTAATATGATCTCTACTGCAACAATGATTCAACTAGGAAAAGTTAAAGGGAATAAAATGGTAGACATGCAACTTTCAAATAATAAATTAGTAGAAAGAGGTATAAAAATGTTAGTTTCCGAATTACATATCGACCAACAAACTGCTAGTCACCTAATAAAAAAGTATGGTAATGTTAGAAACGCTATAAAAAATTATAGAAATGAGTAAAGACACGTCTTTTGATAAAAACATAAAAAATTTATTTATTTTACTAGGTCTATTAATACTATCTCCTATAGTACTTAATGTTTCTTTTAAGGCATTAAAAGTTTTTACTGAACAACCTAAGATAATAATAGCATACACTTTATTAGTAATTGGCATTTTATTAATTCTTTACACTGTTTACTTTGGATTTAAAACTTTTAAGAATATATTAGACTCACTTTTTAATCAATAAAATTTGAACATTAAAAACAAGTTCTATAAAATATTTAATTGGGAGTATTGGCCATCTTCAATGCTTTACATACCCAATCTACCTTATGCTTTTTATTTAGCTTATAAGGCAAAGCACCTTGCGTTTTTTACAGCAGCCAATCCAAGCATTAAAAGCTCTGGAAACGGAACTGAAAGTAAATTCGCAACGATGAACCTTATACCTAAACACTTCAGACCGAATTCAATTCTAATACTTCCTAAAACAAAAATTGAACTTGTAATTCAAGAAATTGAAAATGCAAATATCTCATATCCTTTAATAGCCAAACCTGATGTTGGTTTTAGAGGTCTACTTGTAAAAAAAATAAATTCGCCCCAAGAACTTCAGTTATATTTAAAAAAATACCCGATCAATATAATAATTCAAGAATATATTGATTACAAAAACGAGTGCGGTATATTCTATCACCGAAATCCAAATGAAGCTACTGGAAAAATAACATCTATAACTTTAAAAAAGTTTTTATCTGTTACAGGAAATGGATATTCTACCCTAAAAGATTTAGTTATAAAAGATGATAGAGCTCAATTATACATTGATATAATTAATGAGACACATCCTTTAAAATTAAATACCATTCCTAAAAAAAATGAAATAATTAAACTTTCTGTTATTGGAAATCATTGTAAAGGAACCCAATTTATTAACGGGAATCACCTAATAAGTAAAGAGCTACATAAAACGTTCGACGAAATAAACAAATCAATTAATGGGTGGTATTATGGAAGGCTCGATATTAAATATAACACCTTTGATGAACTACAAAAAGGAATAAATTTAAAAATATTAGAAATAAATGGTATATTAGCTGAACCCACTCATATATATGACAGTAAAAACTACAACTATCTAAAAGCTTTAAAAGAGATACGTTTACATTGGAATAATTTATACCAAATTGCAACTACAAATCATACACAATTCAATGTACCGTATAAAAGCTCTAAGCTGTTTATTAATGAGATGTTGAATTTAAAAAATTACGTTACAAATATTAAAAATCTAAATTAATTTTTTTATTTTTGTGACCTAGCAGAGTAAATAAGTGTCTAATTATTAGTACTCTTAAACAAGACTAATGATTAAAGCACGCAACTTAAATCCCCTAAGTATTATGAAGATATTTTTGTCTTTATTTTTTGTTATACTTGTACATCAATCCTTTTACGCTCAAGTAAAAATAGGAAATAATCCAAATGTAATAAATACTAACTCTATTTTAGAGTTAGAAAGTAATAGCAAAGCCCTTGTTATTACAAGAGTTAATGACACTCAAATGAATAGTATCCTTCCTCTAGAAGGTGCTATTGTATACAATACTGATCACAAATGTATTTTTCAATATACAGGATTAACATGGAATAGCTTGTGTACTACTCAAACAAATCAACAGTTAACTTTTAATCCCTTAACTCAAGAGTTAACCTTACAAAATGGTGGTACTGTTGATTTAAGTTCTCTTATCAATGATAATGATAATGATCCTTTAAACGAAACGAACACTTCTTTTAGAATACAAAATGACAATATCGAGATAACTGATCGCAATGGAACGTTATCTATACCTCTATCTGATTTAGCAGATGCAATAGTTACTAACACTCCTGGCCTTACTGGTGCTGATGGAGCAACAGGCGCTACTGGAGCAACAGGTGCTACTGGAGCAACGGGTGCCGCTGGTGCAGTTGGAGCAACAGGTGCTACTGGAGCAACAGGTGCCGCTGGTGCAGTTGGAGCAACAGGTGCTACTGGAGCAACAGGTGCCGCTGGTGCAGTTGGAGCAACGGGTGCTACTGGAGCAACGGGTGCCGCTGGTGCAGTTGGAGCAACAGGTGCTACTGGAGCAACGGGTGCAACAGGTGCAGTTGGAGCAACAGGTGCTACTGGAGCAACGGGTGCAGTTGGAGCAACGAGGTGCTACTGGAGCAACGGGTGCCGCTGGTGCAGTTGGAGCAACAGGTGCTACTGGAGCAACAGGTGCGTAGGTGCAGTTGGAGCAACAGGTGCTACTGGAGCAACAGGTGCCGCTGGTGCAGTTGGAGCAACAGGTGCTACTGGAGCAACAGGTGCCGCTGGTGCAGTTGGAGCAACAGGTGCTACTGGAGCAACGGGTGCGCGGTGCTAGCTTGGAGCAACAGGTGCAAGTGGACCAGTAACTAATCTAACTCAAAACCTTACTACAGGTACTATAACTTATGTAAACGAAGTACCTACCTCTCAAACGGCTAATGTCGTTGGAGCAGAAACTGATAATAATATTAAAGTTGGTGCTAATGGTGGTGCTTATTTAGCTGGACCTACTATCAAGGCAGCTGCTAAAGTTACCATGACATACAATGCTGATGCAACGAGTACTTATTCTTCTCATTCAATTGCTAAAAATTATAACATAGCAACCATTACTAGAATAAATGAAGGTGATTATCAAGTTACTTTTACAACAGCAATGAGTGATGCTAATTATATAATTCAATTAGCTATTAAAGATTGTGGCGGTAATTGTCCTGGAAATAGCAATACTAATTATGATGATCCTGGAATTACATATTATAATCAAACCGCTAGTGGTTTTAGAGTTAACATTGGAGATAGTGATAATGGAGGTAATCAAAAAGATGATATCGATTTAGAATTTATGTTTAGCGTTATTGATTTTTAATAATAACACTTAAATCTTTTATAAATAAATTAAAATATAATCAACTAACAATAATTACTATTTTTTATTCCTAACTGATAAATAAAAATAATCGTGAGACGTATATTTCCCCTTGTCGTTCTTTTATTTACATCAACTTTATTTTCTCAAATTGATGCAAATTCTGTAATGGGTGTTCCTGTAACTGTAAATGATACTGAAATGAATGGTATAACAGGAGCTAACGAGGGGTCAATGGTTTATAATATTTCTCAAAAAAACATATATATATTCGACGGAACGAATTGGGTTCCTGTTAATAAAGATAAAAATACAATTGGTGATATTGTATATAGCTCTTTAACAGCTGATCATTCTGGTTGGTATCTATTAAATGGAAGAGCTATAACTACATTACCAACAAATGCTCAAACTAATGCAACAAACCTAGGTTTCACAACCAACTTACCTAATGCTGAAGATAGAGTTTTAAAACACCCTTCTGCAACTCAAAATATTGGTGACCTAGGAGGTCAATCTAACACTGTTTTAACACAAGCTAATTTACCTAATGTTACTTTTAATGGAACTACTTCAACAAATGGTAACCACAACCATACTGTTAGTAGAGCTATAGGAACTGATCAAGTTAGACACCCAAGTGATGCTAACAGAACGTTTTTCAATCAAAACGGAAGTACAAATACTAATACTACAGGAAACCATAACCATACAGTTACAGTTAATAGTGGAGGTAGTAATCAATCTTTTGATAGGTATCAGCCTTATATAGTCTTTAATACTTTTATTTATTTAGGACTATGATAAAACAAACATTCATCTTCCTAACTTTTATAGTTATAGTTAACTCTATTTACTCTCAAATAGATAGCGATTCTGTTATGGGAATACCAGTAGCAAATAATGATACAGAAATGAATAATATTTCAGGAGCTACAGAAGGTTCAATCCTTTACAATATGACTCAAAAAAATATTTATTTTTTTGACGGTAGTAATTGGAGCCCTGTTAACGAAGTAAATATTTCTTTAGGGCAAATTAAATACAGTGTTTTAACAACTGATCATTCTGGTTGGTATATATTAAATGGTAGAGCTACTAGCTCTTTACCTACTTTGGCTGAAACTAATGCTACAACTTTAGGTTTTACGACTAATATTCCTAATTCTGAAAATAGAACATTAAAACACCCCTCCTCTACTGAAAATATAAATGACACTGGAGGTTTATCAAATACTACTTTATCACAATCTAATTTACCTAATATAAATTTTGCAGGTACAACATCAGATGATGGTAATCATAACCATAATTTTAATAGAGCTTTAGGAGCTGATCAAATTAGAAATGGTGCAGATGCAAATAGAACTTTTTATAATCAGGGAGGTACTACAAACACTAGTACATCTGGAAATCACAGCCATACATTTTCAGTAAATACAGGTGGTTCTAGTCAATCTTTTGAAAGATATCAACCATACTTAGTAGTTAACACATTTATATATTTAGGATTATAGTTATGAAAAAGATACTATTCTTTATAGCCTTTATTTTTACATGTAATTTAGTAGTCTCCCAAATTGATGCGGGTTCAGTGATGGGGTTACCAACTGCTCAAAACAATACAGAAATGAACAATATTACTGGAGCAACTGAAGGTTCTTTCCTATATAATATTGCTGAAAAAAACATTTATTTTTTTAATGGTACTGCTTGGACTGCTCCTACTAATTCATTTACTAACATCTATTCTTCCAATGGTACATTACTTGGCCCTAGAACTTTAAATGGTGGCGGAAATTCACTAGTTTTTAATAACTTAAATGTATTACAATTTTTTAGTAATGGCGCTACTCAATTATTTGCTACTGGAGCTTTACAATTAGGCTCTACAGGTAATTCTACACAAATATCTGGTGCTTTAGGTTTAACATTAACTGCTACTTCTAATGGCATTACTTTAAATGGGAATACATTACTTAATAACAACTTAAGAGTTGTAGGTTCTTTTTCAGATAGTAGTTCTAATGCTGGAACAAATGGACAAGTATTATCATCAACCGGAACAGGGACTCAATGGGTCGATCCAAATTTAGCAGAAGTTATTAATAAAACAGCTAGTTACACATTAACATCTGTAGATAATGGAAAAGTTTTTACTTTCAATAGTGCTACCGATGTTACACTTAACGTTCCTGCTGGCTTACCTGTTGGTTTTAATATTAGTATTTATCAAATAAATACAGGTAAAATAGAAATAGCTGGAGCTGGAGGGGTTACAGTTTTAAATAGACTTTCACGCTTTAAAACAGCAGGTAAAGATGCTGGAGCTGGGCTATTATGTACTAGTACAAATAATTTTCATTTAACAGGAGATTTAAAAAGATGATAGTATATAAGCATAAGAAAATAGCTTTCATTTTTTACTTCATATCCTTATGGGGTTACTCTCAGATTGCTACCTATAATCAATATCCTACATTAAAACCATCACACATTCTAGATGAAAAGCTTACAGATATTAGCTTTGCCTTTTCTATGAGAGTTCTAGAAAGTGATTATGTAGGTCCTTTAATTAGGTTGAGAAGAGCTGGTGATAATGCTGAACAAGATTTTGGATGGGGTGATAATGATATAGTCGATATAGTAGCAATTAACGCTTGGAGAGGTGCTAATAATGTGTTTGTTCATACATGGTATGACCAAAGTGGTTTAAATAGACATGCTATTCAAACAACACTAAACAAACAGCCTCGCTTTTACCCTGAAACATTTCCTTATTTTCAAGGAGATGGTAGTAATGATCATCTAACTATAGACACTCCTAATGGAATACAAGATGTTACTACAAATGGTGATAGAGGAACAGTTATTGGTGTAATGAGAGCTACAAGAAAATCACAACACTCTTTCGGTGTACTAGTAAGCTCTAATCGTTGGTCTGCCCATGTAAACTGGAATAATCAAAACTTATACTTTGACCCTGGTGTATGCTGTAACCCAACTCGTAATTTTAATAATAGTGGAAATAATAATGTATGGGAAATATATTCTTTTATTAAAACAAACACAAATAGTATAGCTCGTTCAGGTGGAGTACAACGCTTTAATGGAGCATATATACGAGGTAGATGTACTAGAACAGAAGATTTTGCTATTGGCTGGGCAACTGGTAATCAATCTGCTCAGCATGCAACTACTAGTTTTAATGAATTTATTATGTATAAAGTAGATATTAATGCTACTGAATATCAAGAAATAGAAGAAAACTCAATCACCTTTTGGGGATTGTAAAAAGAGTTATTAAACATAAGTAAATGTAAAATTATAACCTTTTATCGTTATAAAATTACTTCTTACCGAAATATAAATAACTTTAATAGTAAATAAAATATCTTTGATGTGTAATTAAGAATTAAAAAACACGACATATGAAATGATGTATATAACATAAACAGGAACATACAGTATAAACTTTTTCAAGTTTCAAAATAAATAATTAAAGAATTAAAAAATACGGGGGTATTTATGAAGTTTTTATTATCTATTATGGCATTATTTATGTCATTATTTATCAACGCTCAAACATCAGCGTTTCACAATTACGGAAATATTAAAATGCATGAAAATGCAAGTGTAGGATTTCATACTGACTTTATTAACGATGGAGTTTTGGATGACAACAATAAAGGATTAGCTGGTTTTTACAGTGATAGTGAAATAAGAACAGTATCTGGTAACAACAGAGCTGTTTTTGAAAACCTAGAATTTGATGCAATAAATGATATTGAATTATATAGCTCATTGGGAACAACTGGAGAAATGAGCTTTATCAATGGTAAAGTTTTTACTCCACGAAATGAACCTAATGTATCATTAGATTATATAAATCATCAATTTTATATTGGAGAAGATGATTCAAGACATGTTGATGGTTACTCTTCTGTTTTTGGAACTAATGAATTTGTTTTTCCTATTGGTGATGACAATAGATTAAGACCAATGATTTTACCATCACAAACTAATAATAATGAATATAGTGGGGCTTATTATTTTTATAACCCAAACACTCCTCCTACTCATTTTACAGAGTCTTTTTCTACTTCTCAAAAACAAATTTTTATTAGCAACATCAGTAATTTAGAATTTTGGGATTTAGATGGAGCTTCAGAAACAAAAATCACACTTACTTGGGACCCAAAAAGTGATATAAATGCTATTAGTAATAATATTAATCTTTTAAGAGTTGTTGGGTGGAGCAAAACTGAATCAAAATGGATTGACTTGGGTAGAACATCTTCATCTGGAGATCTTAATTCTGGTAGAATAATGTCAAATTCTTTTATTCCTGATGAATATACTGTAATAACTATAGGTTCTGAATTCGCTGCAGGTGAATTAGCTGATATAAACTTAATATTTACTCCTAATGGTGATTCTGAAAATGAAACATTGACTTTTGAAGGTTTAGAGCAATATAAAAATAATAATTTATCAATTTTTAATAGATGGGGTAATGTAGTTTACGAAACTGAAAACTATAAAAATGATTGGAAAGGAAAATCAAATGGTAGAGTTACTGTTAATAAAGATCAAGATTTACCAGACGGTACCTATTTTTATTTACTGAAATTAGGAAGTGATGAAAGTAAAAGCCAGAAAGGTTGGATTTATATTCATAGATAATTATAAAAAATATTAAATAATAATAATAATAGTTACATAAGTAAAGTAAAAGATTTCACCAAAAAAACCTCTCATGAAAATGAGAGGTTTTTACATTAAAAAGAACTATAACTCCTACCCTTTATGGAACTAAATATTCTTATTCTTTATTTTTTTGGCACGCAATTTGAAAACTATAAATAAATGCGGTAGCTGAAAAGCATATAGAGTAGGCATAACCCTAAAACTAGTAATTATGAGAACAGGGATACTTTTTTTATTAACAATAATGTTTTTAACACCTTTAAGTGCAAACAATATTAATAAATCAACTAGCAAAATTGGGGTTACATATCGTTACGATGACGCAGTAACCTTTGTAGAAAGAAATGTTCAATTTCATGTTTTTTTAAATGGTGAATTTGATTTTAACACACATTATAGAGATACCAAATATGTAGATTATTACGGTAGACGTACTAAAACCAATAGAGGTGTTCGTATTGACAGGGATTTTAAAGGTAGAATTAGACGAATTGGTAATGTATTTGTTAATTACGACTACAGAGGTAACGTAACACGTATTGGTAGTGTATTTATTAGATACAGAAGAGGTCAATTAACTAAAGTAGGAAATTTACGTGTTAGATATGATAGGTGGGGAAATCCATTTTATAAGGGAGATGTAAAAAGTCAAAGATACTATAATGAATATGAAAGTTGTGATGATCGCTTCAGTATAGATATTAATATTGGAGATGTTTTTGACTATGACAATGCATATTTTTATAGAAGAGATTTCAGAAATAACTATCGTCAATTTAAAGAAGATAACAATTTCTTTTATTACAGAGCAAAGCCTAATGCTAGAATAGGTAAACGTAGTAAAGTTTTAAAAAGAAGAAAGAGTAAAAGAAATAGTGATAATTATTACTTTAAAAAACCTACAACAAAACAAAAAATAAAATCAAGGAGAAATAAATAAACTAAAAAACCCGAGTCAAAACTCGGGTTTTTTAATATAAAGTGTATTCTTTTATTCTTATTTCGCCACATTAACCGCTCTCGTTTCACGAATTACTGTTACTTTAACCTGACCTGGATACGTCATATCATTTTGTATTTTTTGTGAAATATTAAATGATAATTCAGCTGCTTTAGTATCATTAACTTTTGCACTTTCAACCATTACACGTAATTCACGTCCAGCTTGTATTGCATAAGCTTTTTGTACACCTGTAAAACCGAAAGCTATATCTTCTAAATCTTTTAATCGTTGAATATAGCTATCTAAAACTTGACGACGAGCTCCTGGACGTGCTCCAGAAATAGCATCACAAACTTGTACAATAGGTGATAATAAACTCTTCATCTCTATTTCATCATGGTGAGCTCCAATCGCATTACAAACATCTGGTTTTTCTCCATATTTTTCCGCCCATTGCATACCTAATAAAGCATGTGGAAGTTCACTTTCAGTTTCAGGAACTTTACCTATATCATGCAATAAACCAGCTCGTTTAGCAGCTTTAGCATTTAAGCCCATTTCTGCAGCCATAATACCACAAAGGTTAGCAACTTCACGCGAATGCTGAAGTAAATTTTGTCCATAAGAAGAACGATATTTCATTCTACCTACGGTTTTAATTAATTCAGGATGCAAACCATGAACTCCTAAATCAATAACTGTACGCTTACCTACTTCAATTATTTCTTGGTTTATTTGTTTTTCAGTCTTTTTAACAATCTCTTCAATTCTTGCAGGGTGTATTCTACCGTCAGTAACCAATTTATGCATTGATAATCTCGCAATTTCTCTTCGTACAGGATCGAAACATGATAAAATAATTGCTTCTGGAGTATCATCAACTATAATTTCAACACCAGTAGCTGCTTCTAAAGCTCTAATATTACGACCTTCTCTACCAATAATTCTACCTTTAACATCATCAGATTCTAAATTAAAAACTGAAACACAATTTTCAACAGCTTGTTCTACTCCTACTCTTTGTATTGTGTTTAATACAACTTTACGAGCCTCTTGCTGCGCAGTCATTTTAGATTCTTCAACTGTATCTTGGATAAAAGCCATAGCATCAGCTTTTGCTTCTTCTTTTAATGAAGCTACTAATTCTGTTTTTGCTTCATCTGCAGATAATCCTGAAATTTGTTCAAGCATGTCTACATGACGCTTGTGTATTTTTTCAACTTCAGCTTCTTTTTTATCTAAAAACTCTAATTTATAGTCATAATCAGCCTCTTTTTTCTCTAGACCTCTATTTAACTTTTTATTTTTATCTAATTCTGAAGAAACTTGACTTTCTTTATCTCTTATTCTTTTTTCTACATCTGAAACCTTCTTTTCTCTTGATAATATAACCTTTTCATGTTCAGATTTAAGCTCAATAAATTTTTCTTTAGCCTGTAATATTTTTTCTTTTTTAATTGAATCAGCTTCTACTTTTGCCTCTTTTACAATATTTCTTGCTTCTTTTTTTGTTTCTTGTATTAATTTATTAGCTTTTGTTTTTTCTAACATTTTAGCAATAATAAAACCTATTACTAAACCTATAATTCCTGCTAACGCAGGAAATAATACTCCCTCCATAATTTTAATTTGATTGTATAAAAAAAGCCTACATTAATAAGGTCTTATAAACTCCGGGTGAACAGGTTTAGGACTAACTGATTGATCAAGAATCCGAAACAAAGTCGGCGTGCTTTACTAATCAAGACTTATCCTTTTTAATTTAATAGTGTTGAGTTTATTAAACTAGGTATTAATGTAGGCAGTATGTTAATAATGTATTTTAAAGAACTTATAATTGCGCGTCTAATAAATTAGTTAACGCCTTTATTTTATGTAATACTTCTTTATCTTCCTCTTCTTTACTAATTGATGCTATTTCTAATTTAGATGCAAATTGTAATGCACACATTGCTAAAACATCTTGTTTATCAGACACTGCATAATTTTGCTCATATTTAGCAATTAAATCATTAATGTTTTTAGCTGCTTTACGCATCCCTTCTTCCTCACTTGTATTATTAACACTTAAAGGATAAGTTCTACCTGCTATTACAACATTAACTTTTAACTTTGTCATGTAAAGAACTTTTAAATATTTAAGAGTTTGATGCATTTATCAATCTCTCTTACTAAAGTATTTATTTTATGTTTTGTTTCTCTTGTATTTTCGTTACTGCCCTCAATAGTTTTTGCAATTTTCAACAATTTAAATTCTTTTTGGTTTATTGCTAATTCTTGCTCTTTCTCCTTTAATAAATTATGTAACTTAGCATTGTTTTGAAATAAAATCTTATTTTCTTCCTTTAAAAATTCATAATTGGATAACAGTGTTTTTAATCTATCTTCCAGTAAATGAATTGCTTTTTGAGTGTTACTCATTTATTTTTTGAGAATAAAACTATTTCTACAAAGTTACCATTATAGATTAATTTAACAAAATTTTTACAGCTTTTTAGTAAATAACTCTATTTTAACCATTTACTTTTTATTATAATTTTGCTAATTTTGTTGCAAAACTATTGCAATTTTGAAATTTTACTCTTTTCTTTTTTTAGTATTTCTTAGTCAATTTGGATTTACTCAGCATCAATATCCTAAAAACTATTTTTCTTCTCCTTTAAAAATTCCAATAGTTTTATCGGGTACATTTGGTGAATTGCGTAGTAATCATTTTCACTCTGGAATAGATATAAAAACACAAGGAAAGGAAGGTATACCTATCTATGCACCAGCTGATGGACATGTTTCTAGAATAAAAATTGGGCAATATGGTTTTGGAAAAGCCATATATATTGAGCATCCTAACGGATATACTACAGTGTATGCTCATTTACAAAAATTTAAAAATCCTATACAACAATATGTTAAATTCATACAGTATAAAAAAGAAAAATATGCAATTGGGAATATTTTCCCTAAGCCTGAAAAGTTTCCAATAAAAAAAGGAGATATAATTGGTTATACTGGTGATACTGGAGGGTCTGGTGGTCCACATTTACATTATGAAATAAGAAACACTAAAACAGAAAAAATAATTAACCCTTTGCTTTTTGGTATAAACCCAAAAGATAATAAGAGACCAACAATTCAAAAATTAATTGCTTACCCATTAAGCGATGATGCTCGTATTGATAATTCAACAAATAAAGCTGTTTTACAATTTAAACAAGTTGAAGAAGGGAAATATATTACTGACAGAATTAATGCATATGGAATAATTGGCTTTGGTGTTAGTACTTTTGATAGACTAAATGGTGCTACAAATAAAAATGGAATTTATAGTTTAGAAATGAAAGTAAACGGGACAACTGTATATTATCATGATGTAGAAACATTTTCTTTTTCAGAAAGTAAATTCATTAATTTATTAATCGATTATAAACACTACAAAAAATATAAGAAAAGAGTTCAAAAAACACATAAAGTACTTGAAAACAGATTGAGTTTGTATAAAAACTTAGTGAATAACGGAAAAATTGTTATTGAAAACGGATTAAATTACACTGTTGAAATACTAATTAAAGATTTAAAAAATAATACAACTAGTGTTAAAATACCAGTTAAGGGTGTAAAAAGTAATTTAATTTTTCAGCAAAAAGATACAACTAACTTTAAAATTACTGCTAAAAACTTTAATAAGTTTCAACAAAAAAATAGCATAATTGCTTTTCCTAAAAACACCTTTTATAAAGATTGTTTTATAGATTTTAAAGTTGAAAATGGTATAACTAAAGTTCATACTCCTACAATACCTTTAGATAAACGCTATACATTGACGTTTAACACAACTCATTTAACAGACTTACAAAAACAACAAGTATATATTGCTAATGTAGATTACCCAAAATATCCAAGATATGTTTCTACTAAGAAAAAATTTAACAAAGTATATACTTCTACTAAATCATTAGGTAGTTACAAATTACTATTTGACACAAAAAAACCATACATTAAATTATTAAACTTTTACAATAAACAATGGGTTACAAAGCATAAAAAACTCAAAGTTAAAATTATCGATAAAGAATCTGGCATACGAAATTATCATGCTACCATTGATAATCAATGGGTTTTAATGGAATTTAATCATAAAAAAGGAATATTAACTTATGATTTTAGTGATAAAAAGTTGGTTGGTAGCAAACATCTTTTTAAACTTGTACTTTCTGATAACGTTGGTAATACCAAAACATTAAAAGCTACGTTTTTTAGAAAGTAAACACACATTATTTTGAAGAAACTAATCATATTACTTTTATTCCCAACACTTATTTTTGCTCAAAAAACAGCATTAGTTAAAGGAAGAATTACCAACAAGTATAACTCGCCAATTGAAGGTGTTGCTATATCTTACTTACAAAAAGGAACTACAACTGATCAAAACGGTAACTATCAATTTACTATTCCTATAAGAAAAACAGTAAAAGTTACTTTTAGCCATGTTTCCTTCAAAATAATAACTAAAAAGTTTACAGCAAGAGGTAAAAGAACTTTTAATTTTTCTCCAACTTTAGAATATATAAATGAAAAGTTAGAAGAAGTTGTTGTTAAAAACAATAAGAAAGAAGCACAAGGAATTACAAAAATAAATATTAACAAAGTAAAAAACATTGTTGGCGCAAATGCTGGTGTAGAAAATATATTAATGACCTTGCCAGGTGTTAGTAATAATAATGAATTAAGTACACAGTATAATGTACGAGGTGGTAATTTTGATGAGAACTTAGTGTACGTAAATGGGATTGAAATATACCGTCCTTTCTTAATCCGTTCTGGGCAGCAAGAAGGTCTTAGTTTTATTAATCCACATATGATACAGAACATTAATTTTTCTGCTGGTGGATTTCAAGCTAAATATGGAGATAAACTTTCTTCTGTTTTAGATATCACCTATAGGAAACCTAAAGAGTTTGGAGTTCAATTAGACCTTAGTTTGTTAGGAGGGAGTTTTACAGTAGAAGATCTTTTTTTAAAAGATAAACTTAGTGCTATGGTTGGGGTACGATACCGTGACAATAGTTTATTTGTAAATAGTAAACAAACAGAAGTTAATTTCAGACCAGAATTTACTGATATCCAATCAGCTTTCTCTTATACAGCTTCTAACGAATTAACACTTAATTTTCTTGGTAATTTTTCTTTAAACAATTATAATTATAAGCCTTTAACCCGTAAAACTAGGTTTGGTACAATTGCCAATCCTCTTGAATTAATTGTTTTTTATAGAGGTCAAGAAAAAGATCGTTTTAAAACTCTTTTTGGTGCTTTTTCAGCAGACTATCAAGTAAATGAAAATCTTAAACTAACAGGTACAATTTCTTCATTTAACACCCAAGAAGAAGAGTATTTTGATATAGCTGCTTCTTATAACTTGGGAGAAGTTGATAGTAATGTTGGTTCAGAAAATTTTGGTGAAGTTAAATTTTCTCAAGGGATTGGTTCTCAAATAAATCATGCTCGTAATGATTTAGATGCATTAATAAACTCTGCCCAAATAAGAGCTACATTAAAAGATGGAAAAAATGAATGGAAAGCTGGTATCAAATATCAAACTGAAAACATTAAAGACAGAATTAATGAATGGGAAGTAATTGATTCTCTAGGTTTCTCTGTGCGACCACCGCATCACTCTACAAACAATCAACCTTATTTACCATATACTGGACCAATTGAACCTTTTAAAAGAGTAAAAGCTAAAAATAATGTTGATATTAATAGAGCTTCTGGGTTTATTCAATTTAGTAGAAAAACAGAATGGAACAATCATAAAGTTTGGATAAATTTAGGAGTAAGATCACATGCTTGGACAGTAAACACAAACAACCAACCTTCTAAAAGCCAAATTACATTTAGTCCTAGAGTTCAATTTGCTATTAAACCAGACTGGGAAAAAGACATGCTATTCAGAATTTCTGGAGGATGGTACTCACAACCTCCTTTTTATAAAGAATTACGTGATTATGATGGAATAGCACACCCAGAAGTAAAAGCACAGAAATCAATTCATTTAGTAGCTGGTAACGATTATAGCTTTACACTTTGGGAACGTCCTTTTAAATTAACTACTGAATTGTATTATAAAAATTTAACTGATGTAAACTCTTATTCTGTTGACAATGTTCGTATTCGATACAGAGCAGATAATATTACTGAAGCGTATGCTTATGGATTAGACCTTAGAATAAATGGTGAATTTGTTCCTGGTAATGATAGTTGGATTAGTTTTGGGTATTTAAAAACAGAAGAAAACATTAATAATCAAGGATATATTGCTAGGCCAACTGATCAGCGTTTAAAGTTTGGAATGCTTTTTCAAGATTATGTACCTAATTTACCTGATTTAAAAGCTTACTTAAATATCGTATATAATACTGGAGTTCCTGGTGGTGCTCCAGCTTATGCTGATGTTTATCAATACCAAAATAGACTAAACGACTACAAGCGTGCTGATTTAGGTGTTTCTTATGTTGTAGCAGATATTAACAAACAACACTCTAATGGATTTTTACGTCATTTTAAAGAATTAACTATTGGGTTAGAGTTATTTAATGTTTTTGATATTCGTAATGCAATTACCAATACTTGGGTACGTGATGCTTATAGTAAACGTCAATACGCTATACCTAACTTTATGACTGGAAGAGTTATGAATTTTAATGTTAAAATGAAATTTTAATACTACTTAATAAGCTTTGTAAACACATTATATTGTTAAAACCTCCAACAAGCTATTCGGGTAACTTTATTTCCTTGATTCATCGAAATAACTTTAAATTCTGTTACCCCCAATTTTTTAGAGGAATTTTCTAAACTTTTAATATTTTCTTTTTTAGATACTAAACTTGTAAACCATTTACTAGCTTTAGGGTATAATGAACTTTCATATAGGTAAGTATGTAAAAAAGCTTTTTCTCCACCAACATACCATAATTCGTTAGAATTCCCTGCAAAATTACGCACTGCATTATTTCCTAAGTTCCTAGATTTTCTCCTATTTGCACCCCTAGCCTCCTCTTCTGATTTATAAAATGGAGGATTACACATCATTGCTGTAAACGAATCATTGGGTTGTAATAAACCTTTTAAAATATTTGTCTCATCTTTTTGAAAACGCAATTCAATACTATTTCCCAAATTATTATTGTCAATGTTTTTTTGGGCTATCTTTAGTGAATCAGCATCTATATCGGTACCTATAAAATTCCAGTTATAAACTGCATTTCCTAATAAAGGGTAAATACAACTGGCCCCAGTTCCTATATCCAATACTTTAACATTCTTTTCATTTCCTAATAAATCAGCGAGATAATGAATATAATCTACCCTACCAGGAACTGGCGGACATAGATTAGTATCAGGAAACTCCCAATACTTAATATTATAATACGCCAATAATAAAGCTTTATTAAACTCTTTAACTGCTACTGGATCGGAAAACTCAATAGTTTCTTTACCAAATTTCTCTACAACAAACTTTCCTATTTTAGGATATTTCTCTTTAAGAACAGTAAAATTATAATCGCTATTATGTAAATTATTAGGATGTAGTGATTTCATATCTATTTAACAAAAGTTCTGCAAAAGTAAGGATTAAGACTTATCAGCTACTTAAATATCACTATAATAAATTTTAATAATCAAATCTACTATTGGTCATCACATTCTCTTTACAAACTCAAATAAGAAACTTCACATTAAATAGTCATCACAGTAAACTGTAAATCTAGAGGATGTAAGTTTTCTTTTAAATATTTAATAAAGCTATTTCCATACTCTAAATAATATTCTGAGAAATTACGTTGGCGTTCTTCTAAACTTAAATTTGGCAATATTTCACTTTGTAATTCAGTTATTCTTTGTACTAAATCATATTGTTTTCGTTTTTCAGCACGTAACAAACGTTTTTCTAAGTTAACGAGCCCTTTTAGCTGTTTTTTTTCTTGAGCATTTACAGCTCCAACAAAAGAAACATCCGTGCTTTTTGCAATGTCTCTTAAATCATTAAATTGTTTTTCTAAGAACTCTTTCTGTTTATCAAAATCAAATGACACATCAGATTTTTCAGTTACCTTTTTCTTTAATAACTCATTTTGTTTAACAAATAATTCCTCAATAGTGACATTTAATTTCTCTAATTTGTTAGCTTGTTTTTTTGATAAAACTTGCACTGAATTACGCAATAATAATATTGGAAAAGGCACTTCAACTTCTTCAAAATATTGTTTAAGTTGAAACCAATATGCTAACTCTCCCCCACCACCAATATAACAAAGATTAGGTAAAATTACCTCTTGGTATAGTGGACGCATAATTACGTTAGGAGAAAAACATTCTGGACATTCTTTTAAATGTAATTCTAAACTATCTAAATCCCATGATATATCGGTATTATTTACAGTGTATACTCCATTTTTAAATATAATTCGCTCTCGAACACCTTCAGTCAAATAAAATAAATTAATCTCTCTAGGGTTTACCTGTACCTTGTAATTCTTACCTAATTCTTTTATGGTTTCATTAACTTTCCTAAAAGACACTTGTTCTTTTAGCTCCTTAGTTATATAAGGTATAAACTCTCGCTTTAACTCTCGTTCATCGGCATCTAAAATTACCAACCCGTACTCCCCAAACAACTCATTCGCTATATATCGAGTAGCATCTGCTAAATTTAAATGATTAACGTATGCTTCTTCAAAAAGCTCCTTTAAATACTGAGCTTTTTTAGAGTTCCCTAAATGATTAGAAAACACATTCAATACTTCATCAAGTCCTTCAGTTGAAAAACGACCTACCCCACCAGTTTGATCACTATTCCATCGCACTTTTTTCCCTTTAAAATTAAAATAGTTAATCTCTTCGAAATCATGATCTTCTGTTGCCATCCAATAAACAGGCACAAAATTATTTTCAGGAAACTTCGAAGTTAATTCTTCACATAAATTAATCGTAGATATTATTTTGTACAAAAAATATAACGGTCCAGTAAATAAATTTAATTGATGACCAGTAGTGATAGTAAAAGTATTTCCTAATTGTAATTTATCAATATTGTGTAGGGTTAATTCAGATGTTTTAACTTTTTTGTATTGTTGTTTTAAAACATTCACTAAAACTTTTCTTGTTTTTTCTTTAATTGAATCTTTTTTAACATCTAATTGTTTTTCCAATCCTTTAACAGAAGGAAAGTTACCATAAAATGGTTTTGTTTGTTTATCTTCCTCTAAGTAATCAATCATTGTTTTAGAGAAAAAACCTGTATTTTTAAATGGTATTTGTGTCGTTTTCATTTACTTATTTATTCTTTGAAACAATGTATAAACATAAGGTCTTTCACCACCATTAGGGTTTATAAAAGTGTGTTTAAAACTTTCTATTAACTTGAAATCTTTTCCTAATTTTTCTTGCAACATTTTCTCATCGTATAATTGCAAAGGCAATCCACAACATTTTTTAGCTCCATCCAATGAAAAAACAGCTATAATTACAAAACCATTTTGTTTTACAACTTGCTTTAGCAAATTAAAATAAGTTGTTTGTTCATCTTCCTTTAAAAAAAAGTGTAAAACAGCTCTATCATTCCAAACTTCAATATCTGTTAGCTTATTTAATGTAGTTGCATTCAACAAATCATCTGCAATAAACATAACTTCCTCCGCTTTACCATTTAATCTGCTTTTAACTTTAGTTAGTGCCTCATCAGAAAAATCATTAGCTATTAAATTTGTGAATCCTTCTTCTAATAATTCATCAATAATAACAGAAGTGCCTACTCCAACATTTAATATAGATGCTCCTTTGGAAACCCCTGTTTTGTTAATTAAATCGATAGTTTTTTGAGCACTCCTTTCATACCAACCAAGTTCATCAGTTCCTTTATTTATGTATGCAGAGTTCCAATGTTTTTTTAAGTTTATAGGTTCTGAAATCTTACAATCACTTTCTTTTGTAGTCATACTTCAAAAATAGTAAAATTTAATCTTTGGTCGAAAATCATTAGCTCTTCTAACATATTTTTAACTTGTTTGTTTTTGTAAGAAGGATTTTAGTTATTTTTACAATTGGTTTTTAGAAAAATATGCAATTTAAACATCCTGAGATTCTATACTTTTTAGCACTTTTAATTATTCCAATTTTAGTGCATCTATTTCAATTACAAAAATTTGTAAAGGTTCCTTTTACTAATGTAGCCTTTTTACAAAAACTAGTTTTACAAACACGTAAAAGTTCACGCATTAAGAAATGGCTAATTTTAGCTACACGACTTTTATTATTATGTTGTATAATTTTAGCTTTTTCTCAACCATATTTTAGTAATAAAAAAGCTGATAAGCAAGAACACTTCTTTTTATATTTAGATAACTCACTTAGCACAAACACTGAAGGAAATAAGGGAGATTTATTAAAAGTTGCAATACAAGAGTTAATAGAAAATTTATCTGAGAAAGCAACATACTCATTACAAACTAACAATAACTTTCATCAAAATAAAACTGCTTCTGAACTAAAAGACATTTTATTAAAAATTGAAAACACATCTGAAGAGAAAACTTTAAAAGATGTTTTTTTGAAAATTTCTACTGAAAAAACAACACATAATTCGATTAACAAAAGTATTATAATTTCAGATTTTCAAAACTCATCAGAAGATGTTTTTAAGAATTTTAATGAAAGCACTTCTTATGTACAATTAACTCCTCAATTAAAGGAAAATCTTTCTATTGATAGTATATCTGTAAACGATACTAACTCTTCTAATTTTGAAATCAATATTTTAATACGTAACCAAGGAATCGCTAAAAACAATATTCCTATTGCTATATACAAAAATAAAAAACTTATTAATAAGCAAACTTTTAATATTAAAGAAGATAGTATCCAAAAAGTAGTTTTTTCTATTCAAAAAACACCTGAGTTTTTAGGTAAGGTCCTATTAAATTTTAAAGATGCTTTTTCTTTTGATAATTCTTATTATTTTTCATTAGTTACCAACGAAAAAATTAACGTTCTATCTATTGGAGAACAAACATCTTTTCTAAATAAAATTTATACAAAAGATGAATTTAACTTTCTACAATCATCTATTAAGAATATAAACTATAATGCAATTCCAAAACAACAACTCATCATTTTAAATGAAATTGAAAATTTACCTGAAACTCTAATTACTAGCTTACTTGATTATTTAAACAAAGGAGGTGATTTAACTATAATTCCAAGTAAAAACATTTCTATTACATCTTATAATAAATTATTTAAAAAGTTAGGTATTGGTCGTATTCTAGAGAAAAATACCGATAGCTTAAAAATAACAAGTGTAAATTTTAAACATCCTATTTTTAAAAATGTTTTTGAAAAAAAAGTTAGTAATTTTCAATACCCTAATACTGTTAGTTCATATTCTTCTTTACTAAAAAACTCTAGTAACATATTATTTTTTGAAAATAATACTCCTTTTGTATCTCAAGTAAATTTACCAAAAGCTAGTGTTTTTTGGATAGCTGCACCTTTACTAAGAAGCAATAGTAATTTTACAAACTCACCTTTAATTGTCCCACTTTTTTATAATATGGGAAAACAAAGTTTACAGCTATCTAAATTGTATTATATAGTTAATAAAAAAAATAACATTGATATTAATAAACAATTAGGAAAAGAGGTTGTGTTAGCTATTAATAATGAAAATAATTCATTTATTCCTTTACAACAAGTATATCAAAACAAAATTCGAATTACAACTAATAATCAACCTTTAAAAGCTGGTTTCAACTATATTTCCCAACAAAAGGACACCCTAAAAAGTATAGCTTTCAATTACAATAAAAAAGAAAGTTTACTAAATTATTTAACGCTAAAAAGTATAGTTGATTTACAAAATAATAATAGTATTATATCAACATCTGTTAAAGATACCCTACGTAGTATTCATAAAAAAAATGAAGTTCAATGGCTTTGGAAATGGTTTTTAATACTTTCCATTGTATCTTTGCTTCTTGAAATTTTGATATTAAAATTCTTCAAACCATGACAACGCTGCTAAAATCGGCTACAATTATAGACACTTCAAGTCCGTTTAACAATCAAGTAAAAGATATTTTAATTACTAACGGAACAATTACTAAAATTGATAACAACATACCTAATCAAAAAGAATACAAAACCGTTAAACTAGATAACTTGCATGTTTCTACTGGGTGGTTTGATACAAGTGTTTCCTTGGGAGAACCAGGATATGAAGAGAGAGAAACCATTAAACATGGTTTAGAAGTAGCTGCAAAAAGTGGTTTTACTGAAATAGCCGTAAACCCAAATACCAACCCTGTTACTGAAAATAAAGCTTCAGTTGAATTTTTAATAAATAAGGCTACTAATTTTGCCACAAACCTATACCCTATTGGAACTTTAACACAACAAAGCAAGGGTATTGAAATGGCTGAACTATATGACATGCAACAATCGGGAGCTGTTGCATTTGGAGACTATAATAAGCCTATTAATAATGATAACTTATTAAAAATAGCATTATTGTATGCTCAAAATTTTAATGGTTTAGTTTTAAGTTTCCCAAAAAACAAAGCTATTGCTGGAGATGGTGTTGCCAATGAAGGTGTAAATAGCACCACCTTAGGTTTAAAAGGTATCCCTAGCCTTGCAGAAGAAATGCAAGTAGCTCGTGATTTATTTTTATTAGAGTACACTGGAGGTAAATTACACATCCCAACAATTACAACAGAGAAATCTGTAAAGCTAATCAAAGAGGCTAAAAAGAAAGGATTAGATGTAAGTTGTAGTGTTGCTGTTCATAATTTACTTTTAACTGATGATGAACTACATGGTTTTGATGGAAATAAAAAAGTGAATCCACCTCTTAGAACCAAAAAAGATGTGAAAGCTTTAGTAAAAGGAGTAAGAGATGGAATTATTGATATAATTACCACTGATCACAACCCTATAGATATAGAGCATAAAAAAGTAGAATTCTCTATTGCAAAGGATGGTACTATAGGTTTAGAGAGTGCTTTTGGAGCTCTAAACACAATTTTAGATTTAGAAACAATTACCAATTGCTTATCTAAAAACCCTAAAGAACGTTTTCAAATTAAATTGAATACCATTAAAGAAAACGAAAGAGCCAATTTATCTTTATTTACTCCAAATGGAGAATATACTTTTACAAAAAATAACATACTTTCTACTTCTAAGAATAGTGTTTTTTTGAATAAAAAATTAAGAGGTAAAATTTACGGTATTTTTAATAATAAGCAATTAATATTAAATTCATAAAAATGAGTAATCTAAGTATTATGGAAGAAGGAAAAACGAATGCAATCATAAGTCATTTTTGGATTATTGGTACATTAATAGCTTTAGTTTTAAATAATAATAAGAAAAATCCATTTGCCAGTTTTTATATTCGACAAATGATGGGAATTCATTTAGCTTCTATCCTAAATGGATGGTTAGTGTATAAATTTCTTGGAGGTTTTACAGGCTGGTGCATTAACATTGTAATAATTGTTCTTTGGATCATTAGTTTTATAGGTGTTTTAAAAGGAGAAAAAAAAATAGTTCCTATTGTTGGAGAGTTTTTCCAAAACCAATTTAAATCAATATAATTAATGAGTTTACACTATATAGTTAGAGAGCCTAAAAACAAAGTTGACAACCCTCCTTTGTTGCTATTACTACATGGATATGGTAGTAATGAACAAGATTTATTTTCATTTGCTGAAGAATTACCTGATGAATTCCTTATAGTTAGCGCTAGAGCTCCTCATGATATGGGGTTTGGTGGGTATGCATGGTATGCCATAAACCTTGATGCAAGTGGTGGTAAATTCTCTGATATACCTGAAGCTAAAGAATCAGTAACTAAAATAACTGATTTTATTGATGAAATAAAAGCTAAGTATACTACAAATCCAGATAAAACGTTTTTATTAGGTTTTAGTCAAGGTGCTATTTTAAGTTATGCAGTAAGTTTAAATTCACCAAACAAAGTTCAACATGTAATTGCTTTAAGTGGTTATATAAATGATGAGTTATTACCTAATGAACTTAGCAACAACATACAAACAGACTACTATATATCACATGGAACTGTAGATCAAGTTTTACCTGTTGATTGGGCTAGAAAAGCACCTTTATTTTTAACAAAAAATAATTTAAAGAATGAGTATTCTGAATATCCAGTTGGACATGGAGTTGCTCCTCAAAACTTTTATAGTTTTAAAGAGTGGATCTTAAAAAGATTATAACCAAGTGTTAAAACATGACTAATGTCAGTTTTTACCCAGAAAAATACAATATTTTTGCATAAATTTTCTCAAAACGATGTTTGATATATTAAACCAAGATACACTGTACTTTTGGAGTGCACCTTTTTTTATTCTAATAATTTTAATAGAAATGTACTTTAGCTATAAAGCTAAAGCAAAAAATTATGAATTTAAAGATACTGCAACTAATGTATATTTTGCATTGGCTAATTTTAGCTTAGATCTTTTAATGAAAACCTTTTCGTTTTTAGTAATGGGATTATGCTTTAAGTATCGTTTTATAACCTGGGAAAACCCAACAGTTTATTGGCTTCTTGCTTTTATTGGGCAAGACTTTTTATACTACATTCATCATTATGTAGATCATCATTCTCGTTTTTTCTGGGCTGTACACGTAACTCATCATAATTCAGAATTTTATAATATTTCAACAGGGTTTAGATCTCCAGTTTTTCAACCTTTATTTCGTTATATGTTCTTTTTACCTCTAGCTTTTGTAGGTATTGAGCCTTTACATATTATGTTTGCCTATGCAATGAATCAAAATTATGGAACTCTGTGTCACACTAATTTTATCAAAAGTAAATTAGGCTTATGGGGTTATATTTTTGTAACACCTTCTCATCATAGAGTTCATCATGCTTCTAATACAAAATACCTAGATAAGAATATGGGAATGGTATTAATTATTTGGGACAGAATGTTTGGTACTTTTAAAGCTGAGGAAAAAGAAACTGAATATGAAAAAATAAAATATGGATTAACATCAGAAATAGAAGATAAAGGTCCTATTAATATAGTTTTACACGAATGGAAAGAGATCTTCAAAGACTTTTTTGTTCGTAAGAAAAAACTACCTTTATCAACTCGTTTAAAATATGTTTTTATGCCTCCTGGATGGAGTCATGATGGTAGTACCAAAACAAGTAAAGAACTACAAAAAGATCTTTAGTTTTTAGAATACAGGGATTTCAAACGCTATCGCATATTTAAACCAATCAGAAGAGCTAAATAACTCTAACTTTTCTTTTATTCTTTTTCTATGGGTTGAAACTGTATTTGAGGCTATAAAAAGCATTTCAGAGATTTGTTTTGTTGAATTCCCTTTTATAACCAATTCAAAAACTTCTTTCTCTTTACAAGTTAATGATTTATATCGCTCTTCATTTTCTTTTCTAAACACTATTTCTTCTTCCTTTATTGGTGCTTCTATGCTATCGTTCATCTTTTTACTTTTTAATTACTACTACATTCATACACTAGAGATATTCCTCCCCAATTGTGCCAATACTTATAATTTACATCCCAAATCTCTGGAGAACGTAACTTATGATATACAGATAAAGTTGCTTTTCCTAAAGAGAAAGCAAGCCCTAAACTTGTATCTATAGTTAAAAAACCAGTTTTAGAATATGGCAACCTATAATTTGTTTCTCGAAATTGACCATGCAAGGAGGCATTATATACATTCAAATTCGTATTTAAATTCGCGTATAAGTAAACTTCTTTCTTTCTTTTCTTTAAAGTTACTCTGTTCTTTTTAGTTGATGCGCTACCAACAAAATTTGACATATCATCTGACCAACTCTCTTTATTGAAACAACCAAATCTAAATCCTAAATTATAAGTAATACCAGTTATATAAAATAAGTTATAGGTGTATCCATGATACATTTGAAATAATCGGGTATTAAAAGGAAGCAAATTCATTCTTTTCCTTGTATATAATATTGTAGGTTCTCCACCATCAGATATTTGATTATGCCAACCTTCTGGTTCTACTGATCCCATTGCTCTATGAATTGCAGTTTGAAAATAATTAGCGATTCCTGAACCTAAAAGACCTACATATAAAGTTTTTGAATAATATTCCGTATTTTCTTTATTCAACCCATGTCTTTTAAGAGATAAAAAAAGCACGTTTGAATAAGGTCTATCATTGTATTGAATTTCTTCTTTACTTATTATGTTTGGGGTAAATGCAACTACATCAAGAGAAAACTCAGAAGGAAGAAGATTATTTTCAGCTTTGGGAATTTTTAAAGTCTTAGAAAAAATAGAGTTCCATTTTGAATTAAAATTAGAGAAATGGAATCCTAAAGTATAATTTCTATCTTTATTTAATCCTAATGGTTTTACAAAAAAGTCTTCATCTATAGCAAAACTAAATCCTGATGAATTAATTGATTTCTCTTTGTTTTGTGACTTTAATGTGAAAGAAACAACTATCAAAAATGCGAAACATAAATATATTTTTTTACACATAACCTACCTAATATTTTTAAATACATTAAATTACTTATTTATTTTAATACTTAAAAAAATAAGTATGTTTAAAGCTTATTCAACAACATTGTAAATATTAATACAAAATTAATTGATGTTTCAAATAAAAATATCATACTTTAGTATGGTGTTTTTAATAAAATTATGATCACTAAGCTACTAACTACTACTCTACTTTTTTTCTTTTTGTTTACTTTTTCTCAACAAAAAGATAGTATTTCTATTTATAACAAAATAGAAGTTGTTTCTTCAAAAAAAGAATTAACTATACATGAAGTAGTCTCTAATTTCAAGAATAATAATTTCCGTAAAGAAAAAATAAACCACATATATAAAAAACTAGGAAATAAAAATTGGTGGTTTAATATTCCTGTAAAAAAATCAAATGAAGATTATTACCTAACTCTTTCTTCTTCTTATATTTCTTATGGAAAGCTTTACTTAAATAATTCAGACTCAATTACAGCTTTACATCAAATTTCTTATTTTAAAGAGTTTCCTTATAAATTCTTTTTTTATAGACACCCAACATGGGTAATTCCTACAAATTCTTTTAAGAATACTGAGGCAGTATTAAACATTAAAAATGGAGGCAGTAGAACTCGACTTGAATTCCATTTAGAAACTAAGAATCAATTTTTAAAAAGAACTCAATTAGAATACATTCAATTTGGTTTATTTCTGGCTTTCTTAACCTCAATGATTATAATTTTACTTTACTTTTCAATACTTAAAAAGGAATATAGTGTACTTTTTTACGCTGTTTACATTTTATGTATGATCATAGAGTTTCTTGCTGGCAAAGGTTTAGGTATTCAATTTATATGGTCAGACTATTCTTTTGTAACTAAAAACATAAGAAGTTTAAGCCAAACCATTGCTGTATTTTGCATGGGATATTTCTACATGAAGTTTTATACTTTTTCAAAAAGAGAAGTTCTTTCTAAAAACATTTTTAAATGGGGAACCTATCTTACAATTCCACTTATCATACTTTACATATACAAATATTTTGCAGGAGGTATGATGAACCTATACATATATGTTTGGGTTATTTTAAAAATAATAATACTTATATGGTTTATTAATCACATATATCTCGTTAGAAAAAAAAGAATTCCAAGTTATTTAATCTTTGCCTTTGCTTTACCTATTATTAGTCTTATACTATCACAAGGTATTAACCCAAAAAATACTGATAGCAATTGGTGGATTTATGGAACTGCCAACATTTTTTATATAGCCTTGGTAATTGAAATTTTGTGTTTTACTAGATATATTTTTAGTTCAGTTATTAAATCTCAAAAAAAATACACACAATTAAAAAAAATTAGTGATGAGTTAAAATATAACTTTCAAAATAAAACTATTGAAATTCAACAAAATGAACGTAATAAATTATTAAGTAATGTGCATGATAGTTTTGGTGGGTATTTAGAAGCTTTAAAACTGCGTTTACTTCAAAAATCTGAGAATACTCCTGAAAAAGTTCAAGAAGTTTTAGATTCCTTTTATAATGAATATCGCTATCTCTTGAATAGCTTATACTCTCCTAAAATTAATTCAGAAAATTTTATAGACAATTTAATTGAGTTTTGTGATAAAATAAATAAAGTATCTAATAATGTTATAAAACCCCATTTCTCATTTAAAAACACAGAAATTTCACAACACAAATGTGTACATTTATATAGAATTTTATCAGAATTAATTACAAATGCTATTAAGTATTCAAAAGCAACTGAAATACATGTTAGCCTGTATCAAAAAAATAATATTATATTAGAAGTAATAGATAACGGTATTGGTTTTAATATTAATAATGAAAAATTAAACTCTTATGGTTTAAAAAATATAAAAGCTAGAATAGAAGAAATGAAAGGTACTTTAGAAATTAATTCTACTAAAAATCACGGAAGTTCTTTTGTTATTAAAATACCCAAAAATGAAGAAAATTAATATTGTTATTGCTGATGATAATCGTTTTTTTTGTGAAGCTTTAAAAGACAGTATAGAACTAGATAATGAATTTAATGTAAAAGCGACATTTTATTCCATTGAAAATCTTATAAATTACACAAATACAAGTGTTTTAGATGTTTTAATTTTAGATGTAAACTTTAATGGATCTAGCTCTTTAAACTATATTGATAAGATAAGGTTAAACAGAGATGATTTTAAAATTATCTTATTAACTACACTAAACAACAATTTAACCAAACAAGAAGCAACTGAAAAAGGGATTGACCAATTTGTTGGCAAAGATTCAGATTTAAGAAATTTTAAACCTATAATTTTACAAACACTAACAGACAATAACTTTAATATATTAAAAAAGAATACTTCAAAAATTATTATTGGTAATACTTCTTTTACCAAACGAAAAATTGAGGTATTGAGGGCTTTATATGATCATTCGAATAAGAATGAAAAAGAGCTTTCAAAAATTTTATATATTTCTGAAAACTCTTTAAAATCTCATAAACGAGAACTATTTGAAATTACAAATACAAATAATACTCCTGAACTTATACGTTATGGAATCAAAAATGGATTAATTTTACCCTAATCTTGTAAAATTTGATTCGTATGATCTTTTGTTTTTACTTTTAAAATAACATCTTCGATAATTCCTTTTTCATCAATAATAAAAGTAGTTCTATGAATTCCATCATATTCTTTCCCCATAAACTTTTTTGGTCCCCAAACACCAAAAGCATTAATTACTTCTTTTTCTTCATCAACTAACAACGGAAATGGTAGTTCATGCTTATTAATCCAATTTTGTTGACGCTTAGCACTATCTGCACTTACTCCTAAAATAGCATATCCCTTAGCAATAAAAGTTTCATAATTATCACGTAAATTACATGCTTCTGCTGTACAACCTGGCGTACTTGCCTTTGGATAAAAAAACAATACTAGTTTTTTACCTGCATAATCTGCTAACTTTATTACATTCCCTTTTTCATCTTTTGATTCAAAATTTGGAGCAGCGTCTCCTTTCTTTATTGTAGTCATATTATTATTTCATTTTTAAAGTATGCAAGTTACAAAGTCTAAAAATAAAACCCTAAAATGAAGCAAGTATATTATTTAAACACTTTGTACCTTTGGTTACTTTAATTTAATAGTTACTATAAAATGAATAAAGCAGAAAAAGTACAGTTTGTTATTGACACTTTAGAAGAGTTATATCCTGAAACGCCAATTCCATTAGATCATAAAGATCCTTATACTTTATTAATAGCCGTATTAATGTCTGCTCAAAGTACTGATGCTAGAGTGAATACTATTACTCCCTTGCTTTTTGAAAAAGCAGATAATCCATATGATATGGTAAAACTAACTATTGATCAAATTAGAGACATCATAAAACCTGTAGGATTGTCTCCTATGAAATCAAAAGGAATACATGGTTTATCTGAAATTTTAATTAACAAACACAACGGTAAGGTTCCTATAAGTTTTGAAGACCTTGAAGAGTTGCCTGCTGTTGGCCATAAAACTGCAAGTGTTGTAATGGCTCAAGCATTTAATATTCCTGCTTTTCCTGTTGATACTCATATTCATCGTCTAATGTACAGATGGAATTTAACTAATGGAAAAAATGTAGCGCAAACCGAAAAAGATGCAAAAAGATTATTCCCAAAAGAGTTATGGAATAAATTACACCTACAAATTATTTATTATGGTAGAGAATATTCACCTGCAAGAGGGTGGAAAGTAGAAAATGACATTATTACAAAAACTATAGGAAGAAAATCTGTTTTAAAATAAAAATTTTCATTAGCAAAAAATTAACATTTAAACCAAACTTGTATCATTTTAAACAGCTCATTAATAAATAGTTAAGATAACAGCTCTTTGTCATTAACTTTTACAATATTTACGAAACATTTAATTAAATTTTAACACAAATGAAACGTATTTATTTAAAAACAGCAGGTGTACTTCTAGCGCTTGCAACACTAAACTCATGTAACAATGATGGAAATGTAAACGATCCTAATTTAACAGAGGATGACGAAATTTCTATAGAAGTAATTAACAAATTAAAAGAAGTCAATTTAAATGTTGACTATATTAAAACCGTCACATTCAAATCACTTGACGGAAAAACAGAAAAGCTATATGAAGTTGAAGGAGATGTAACAATTTCTCATGAAGAATTAATGAAAATTGGAACACAACAATCAAAATCTAGTACAAGCTCAAAAAGGCAGTATCGAACATATAACTTAGTAAGTTCTCCTTCAACAATTAAAGTTGTTGGTTACACTGGTGGAGTTAATGCTTTAAGTTCTACTGCAAGAACTGGACTACAGTATGCTGTAAACAATTTCAACAACTTAAATTCAAGCATTAACATGCAATTAGTATTTAGTACTCAATTTTCAAGTAGCGATATTGTAGTTTATCGTACAACAGATACAAATGATGTTCCTGCAGATGGAATTAGAGGTAGAGCAAATTTCCCACAAAACAACGGATTGCCAGGACATTGGGTAAGAATTAATCAAGGAGCTAATAACTCAAATGACACACAAATAATAGAAGGTTTAATGACACATGAAATTGGTCATGCCATAGGTTTAAGACATACAGATTGGAATACAAGACAATCATGTCGCCAATCTGGGGAATCTGCAGGCTCAGCTGGTGCTGTATATATTCCAGGTACAGCAGGAGCAAGTAATGATAGTAACTCTATTATGAATGCTTGTTTTCCTTCTCATGTTCAAGGGGAATTAAGTAATTATGACAAAATCGCTTTAGAGTATATTTATTAAAAAGAGTCTTTTAACAAATCTAATTTAAAAAGGAACCATTTTAATGGTTCCTTTTTTTCATAAACATAAAATTATCAATTAATTTAATAAAGACAAAACAACAGACATATAATCTTTATATAAATTGGGTTACTTCTATGCTTAATTTATTAACTGAATAACTTAGCATATAAAAAAAGCTCAATCATTTAAGATTGAGCTTTTTCCACTCTTAATTCAAATTCAATTCAATGAGATGGTTTGATTTAGTCTTAACTACTTTTAACGATTTGGAAAAGTCAATCAAAAATTGAATTGTTTCTTTTTTAGGTTTCATTTTAGAGTCCGAAGACTTATTTGAGTAAATTTGCGTCATGTATTATTATACTTTTATCGTTTGTTTTCAAATACTTAACGTCTTCTTTTTTACTTTATTGTTTAATTTATTAAAATAATATTATTTTTTTCAACTATCTTCCTTAAGTTAATTAATGCATATCTCATTCTTCCTAGTGCAGTGTTAATACTTACTCCTGTATTTTCTGATATTTCATTAAAACTCATATCGTTATATATACGCATTACCAAAACCTCTTTTTGCTCTTCTGGTAATTCTTCTATTAATACTTTTACATCATCTAAAATCTGTTCTTTTATTATTTTATTTTCAATATTTAAAGAACCATCACTAATAATAGAAAAAATATCAAATTCATCAGAATTATTAAATTTTGGCATCCTATTGCTTTTTCTAAAAAAGTCAATAACTAAGTTATGCGCTATACGCATAACCCATGGCAAAAACTTACCTTCTTCATTATAATTACCTTTTTTTAAAGTTTTTATAACTTTAATAAAAGTATCCTGAAAAATATCTTCTGTCGAGTCTCTGTTTTGAATTTTACTATATATAAAACTATATAATCTTTGTTGGTGACGTTTAATCAATATTTCAATAGCATGCTCATTTCCATTAATATATTCTTTAACTAAAGTGCTATCTACAACTACATATTTGTCCATACGATTACTTTTATAAAAGAAATATGAATATTTCTTTTTGGTTAAGGGGTGTTAACTATTTTTAAAAGTAATTCTGCTGTATAGGCTTTAAATATTGATTAATAATGAGTTACAAATATTAAATTTTTTATGTAGAAATACAAATATTATTTGATATTTTATTTAATTTCTTGTAATTATTTGAATAAACTACTCATATTTATCTCTTTATTTTTCTTTTTCTTAATCATTGTATTTAACTAAAATGTTACTTAAATTTATAGTTTACTTTGTAACATATTATAAAAAACAAAACAGTATGATCAACTCAGGCATTAATGAAATTGATAATCTCATTTACCCTCCAGGCACTTGTATACCAGATACAAGTATCAAAACTCCACTTTCTTCTGGTGAAATAACTTTTGATAATAAATTTAATCAACCTTTACCTTCATTAGTTGAAGCTGAGTTTAATGGAAATGCAATAACTGTTAAGGCTCTTATTTTTGTAGAATCACAAATTCCTCTTGAAGTTGTAAAAATTAAACAACTTTTTTCTATCAGCAACTTTGGTAATTGTAAATTACAATTCTTTATTTACTGTTCTGAAGAAGTAATAAAAAAATTAAATAATGATAAAGAAAGTAATAAGGGCAGATATAAAGCTTATAAAATAGACTTTAGTACTGAAGAAACTAAGAACTTCCCAAAAGGAATTTCTTTAGAAAACATTAAAGTAGTGCAAACTTTTGTTTGGAATATTGATCCTGAAACATCTAGAGGAACAGAAACAGTAGTAAAAACTAGTAACACCTAATACTTTTTAATATCCCCAAAAATGTATCTAAAAAAAACGTTAGTACTACTTTCGTTTCTTTGTTACTATACGATAGTTTCACAAGAATCATCAATAAAAAATCATTCTTATTTTTTCAAAAAAATTGATAGCTTAAATTCAACATCTTCTCTATTAAAGGGTACTAGTATTTTTTTTAAACACAAACAATGGGATTCTGTTATTGTAAGCTCTTCAAAAGCATTTATTAATTCTACTTCCTTACAAAACTCTAATTACTTTAGATACATGAGAGGACATAGTTTTATGAAAAAAAATCTTTTTAAAGAAGCTCAAAAAGAACTTAAAAAAGTAACACCTCAGTTCTTTTTTTATGACAAGGTATTGTATGCCTTAAGCGGTATTTATCTAGAACAAAAAAACTTTCAAAAAGCACTTTCTTATTTAAAAAAGATTGAAAGTAAAGAGTTTTCTATAATTAATGAACTATATCGTCCCTCCATTATAAATGATATTGGAGTTTGCTATATACACCTCAAAGATTATAAAAATGCCGAAGTATATGTATCTAAATTTTTAAATGACGTACGTAAAAAAAACAACCCTCAAGAAATTATTGAAGCATATACAAATACTGCTAATTTATATTATGCTCAATATAAAGACGATTTGGCAATTCCTTATTTTGAGAAAGCCTTTTTGCTTTCAAAAACAACAACTAACTATGAAATAAAACGAAAAACTGCAAAAAATATGGCAGTTGTAGAAGAGAACCGAAAAGATATTATTAAAGCTTTAGTTTACAGAAAAGAATATGACAAATGGAAAGATTCATTAAATAACCAAGATAGAATATGGAAAACTGCTCAATTTGAAAAAAAATTAGCTGTAAATCAGAAACAAAAAGAAATAAATTTCTTAACCTCAGAAAATAAAATTAAAGCCCTTCAAAGAAACGGTTTTATACTTACTTCAATTTTATTATTACTCATTTTATTCGGAGGAATTTACTTTTATATACAACAAAAAAAATCTCATAAAATAATCGCTTCTCAAAAAGAAGAACTAAACGCTTTAAATAATACTAAAGACAAACTTTTTTCTATTGTTAGTCATGATTTACGATCATCAGTTAATCTTTTACAAAAAAGTAACTCAAAACTTTTGCATGAAATACAAAATAGAAACTACAGTGTTTTAGATACTATCGTTACTAAAAATGCAGCTATCGCTAATAGCTCTTATAATTTATTAGAAAACTTGTTAAATTGGGCTACTATACAAACAAAACAATTGTATTTCAATATAGAATCAATCGATTTATTTTCTGTTACACAACAAGTTGCTTTCAATTACCAACCTTTATTTGATAATAAAAACATTACATTTAATAATAAAACACCTCCTGGGTCTTTTATTTTAGCTGATTTAGATTCTTTAAAAATTATCATTCGAAATTTATTAGACAATGCTATTAAATTTAGTGAATTAAATGCCAAAATCTCTATTTACTCGTATTCAGAAAATCAAGATTTCGAAAACTTAGTAATTGAAGATACAGGTGAGGGTATAAGTAAAGAAATTATAACTGAATTATTAAAAGACACTTCGTTACTCAGTAAAAAGAAAAACAAAGAAGAGATTGGTACTGGTTTAGGGTTACAATTATGTAAAACACTTATACTAAAAAATAATGGGCTTTTTAAAATAGAAAGTACTTTAAATAAAGGCACTAAAATGATTATCTCGTTCCCAAAATCTGTTTAAACATGGAGAATATAAATATTTTAATTATTGAAGATGATGTAGAAGTTTCTTCTGAACTTAAAAGTACTCTGGAAAAGAACGGGTATACAGTTTCTGGTATTGCCGAAAATTACCAAAAAGCACTTACGCTATTTTACAAACTCCCTGTAGATTTAGTTATAATTGATATATTTTTAGGAGAAAATCCTGAAGGAATAACCTTTGCAGAAACTATTTCTACCGTTCCAAATGCCTTAAAACCTTTTATTTTTTTAACGTCTTCCAAAGATCGCCAAATATTTGAACGTGCCAAATTAACCAAACCTTTTCGTTTTTTATTAAAGCCCTTTAACGAATTAGAGGTTTTATATGCTATTGAAATGGCTATTGAAAAGTTTTACGAACAAACAAATGTTTTTGCAAGTACAAACCAAGATACAGTAGTTACTAAAGACTATTTATTTATAAAAAAAAGAAGTGCTTTAAAAAAAGTACTTTTATCTTCTATAATATATATTGAAGTAGACAATAGGTATTGCTCTATTATTACAGAACTTGAAAAATTTGTGATTCAAATTTCGCTAGCTAAAATACTAAAGTATATAAACACAGCAGTGTTTCAACAAATACATCGTAAATATGTAGTAAACATAAACTCTATAGAACAAATAGTTACTGCTGACAACTTACTACTCCTTAAAAACAATCATAAGATTACGTTTAGTGCTAAGTATAAAGACTTAATTAACAACTTTTCTATTTTGAAATAGTTTTCTTACACTTTTTCTTTTTTAATTATAAGAGGCATTTTCACATGCCTCTTTTTTTATGTTTCACAACACTGAAAAATCTATTCACAACATCTTTTCAAAATCACTCTTGCTTAAAATCTAATTTTAGATCAGAAATTAAAACTAGCGCTATTTCTAATTTTCTATTTATTCAAATGTAGAGTTCAGAAACTACTATAAAAAACGAGGCGAAATCTGAAAAGCCTTATGAGTAGGAATAACCAATTAAATAATTAATCATGTCAAATTTTTTAAAAACAACTTTTAAATTTATTACAGAAAAAGAAAATACAACTTTTAATATAGAGCATGTAAAAACTTATGGTGTTAATGGATGGGTTGAGATGAATAGTAATGAAAAAGTCCAAGGATTTCAAAATCAAGGGATAGAGTGTTTAAATATTATTAGTAGGACTATTAGTACAGATTCAACTGGAGTTTCAAGTACTAATGGAGTATTAAACTTACAAATAGATCCAAAAATTGTTAATGAAGTTCCTTATACTTCAGATGGTGCTAGTTTACTTATATGCATAAACGGTAATAACCTTGAGATAGATATCCACAAAAGTGGAGGGATGAAATCCGTTAACTCCTCTGGCGATAAAAGTGTATCATTTGAATCTCATTTCGGTAATGTTGGAGGCACTAGCTTCATTATTTGTTCTTAAAATAATTAAAGTAATTCTACTTTAAATAAAGTGAAGTGGCTTAAACCTATTAACTCTCATTTATAAAAATTAAAATTATGTGTACAAGAATATTTAACAATTTCAATAAAGAAAACAATTATTTAACAACTGCTAGAAATATGGATTGGGCTACTCAAATGCCTACTACAATTTTTGCATTCAAAGTAAATAATGAAGAAGAAATAATTAAAAGTGGAACATCTCCTCAAAATGAAAATTCACTAATATGGACTGCTAAATATAATAGTATTGTTACTATGGTTGGCACTAAAGCTCCTTTTGGTGCTTCTGACGGTATAAACTCAGCTGGGTTAGTAGCCAATCTTTTATACGATAGTAGTGCTAAATATGCTCGAAAAGACGGAAGCTCATGTAAAAACCTAGACGTGTTACGTTGGGTACAATTTGTTTTAGATACTTGTTGTTCTGTAAAAGAAGTAGTAGCTGCATTTAGTGAAAGTGCTCAAACACAAATTCAACTAATTGGAGGAATAGTTCCTGGTTCTGATAAACTTGCAGCTTTACACCTTGCTGTTTCAGATAAATTCGGTGACTCAGCAATTATAGAAGTTCATAAGGGCAAATATTTTATATATAACAACCCTGAATTTAGAGTAATGACCAACGAACCTTCATATGCTAAACAAATTGAATTAAATCAATTTTGGCGTTGGCAATGGAGTGATAAAAACTTCTTTCCAAGTAACACACTTCCTGGTGGACCATTTCCTTCAGATAGATTTGCAAGAGCATCATATTATTTAAATCATTTATACGAAACAAAGAATATTCCAGACTCTTTAACACAATCTAAATCTGTTGTTATGAATGCATCAGTTCCTGTTAATTTCAAATCTAATAATACTCAATTTCCAAATATTGCGCAAACATTATGGTCTACAGTTGCTTGTCATAACAACCTCAAATATTATTTCTATAATACTAGAACAATGGGAGAAATTTATATAGACTTAAATCAACTTGAAAAATTTCCAAGTACCGTTTCAAAACTTGTTGTTATTTCTGAGGATGATCACCAATTTATAAACCATGAATTATTTGGATATCAAAATGAAAATTTTATAAAAACTCTTGATCCTTTTGCTTCAGAATTAATTCTAGCCTAATACATTATATATATTACTAAGAAAATTTAATCTATTTTTTATTCATTAAAAACAGTTTAATAAATGGAAAATAATAAATTCGTAACAACTGTTACATAATTTAGTAGTTGCCTGTTCTATATTAATACTTTATAGAACAGGTTTTTATATCATTACTAAATTCTTCTCTAACCATCTCTCATACTTTTCATCCTATCATTTAAACACAAAAACATATCACTTAAAGAACCTTATTAAATTCTTAACATAATAGTAATTACTTTTAAATAAGCACACTTAAACAAAACACCAATAAATAATAACGATTATTTATGCTCATCTATTATTTAAGAAATAGATAAAATTTAAATTATAAAACTAAAACTATGTCAAAACTAATCAGCTATTACAATAATGGATCAATTCCTTTAGAACATGCAGTTAACCTTCCTTACACTGATATTATTTTATCTTTCTTGTATACTTCTGAAAGCAATCCGCTATCCTTGCAATTAGCAGGTGGTATTGCTGCTTCTACTTCCCCACCTGAATTAACACAAACAACAAAAAATGCAATTGCAAAGCTAAAAGCAAATGGACAAAAAGTTCTTATTTCCTTTGGAGGTGGAGAAATGTCTTCTGTTGCTTATAGTAAGATAGCTGGGCATGAAAAAGAATTAGCAATATCAATTGCTGATTTTATAAAAAATAATAATCTTGATGGAATTGATATAGATTTTGAAGATACTGCTTCTTTTATGGGAAATGCTAATTATGACGGTGTTGCCTTTTTAGTTAACTTAACTCAAGCATTACGATCAGAATTACCAAGTTCCCAATATTTAATTACTCACGCACCACAACCTCCTTATTTATAAATTGGAAGTGGTATGGACGGTTACGTAAAAATAATGCAACAAGTAGGAAACTCTATTGATTGGTTAAATGTTCAATTTTACAATAATCCTCCATGGAGCTCTAACCCAAACCAAATTGTAACTTCATATTGGCAATTTTCAAAACTTGCAGGTTTAAGCCCCGAAAAAATCATGATTGGTTTACCTGTAACACCTAGAGATGCAGGTTCTGGATATATGCTTATAGATGAAATCATTACAGAAGTTATAGAACCGATTCAACAAAATGGTATTCTGGGTGGGATGATGAATTGGCAATTCTCAAGTGATAAAGATGGAGTTTGGGCCGAAAAAATAGGTCAAGCCCTTAAAATTAAAACACCCATCGCTTAATTTTAAACTTTTTTAAATTACTCGACACCAATCTTAACCTGTTCTATAACTTAAAATATAGAACAGGTTTTTTCATGGCACATATTCCATTATAAAATACTAGTTAACTTATGGTTAGTTCTCTTTAAGGAAAAACCCCTATGCAAAATAACCAATTCCCTTGTACAACTTTCAGGGGAAGCAAGTATTGTAAACCCGTGTATTACACTTTAACTTTGGTTACATAGATTGTAAAGCTACTCTCTTAGAAAATGATCAATAGCGCTATAAATCATTTTCAAAACTAACCTAAAAGTAGAGTTCAGAAACTACTATAACAAACGAGGTACTATCCCCGAAACCTTACCAATGGGAACAAATTATTAAACTTAAACATCATGAGTACAGAAATCCAAGAATTACCTAAAGTTGAAAGTATCAATAATCAATCTTTACTTGCTGAACAATATGTAAAAGTTGATCAAATATGGAAAACAGCTATTTCAAATATTAAATTGACTGGGGTTAAAAGCTTAAAATGTCATGTTGAACGACCAGACTCAGGATCTTCTACTGGAGGTTATTTAATGTTATATTTAAACGAAATCACTCCTAATGTAGAACCAATTATAAGACAATTTCATAGTGGTAAAGGAGACTTTAATGCTGAAATTGCTAGCGATGCAATAGATTTTACAAAAAACAATTATGTTTTAGCTTATGCTCCTCATTATAGTGATAATGTAAAAATTGTTGTAACATCTGCTAAAATTTTCTTTGGATCACCAATAGATTTAAGATTGTCAGCTTGTACTCACATTTCTCACGAAATAAAATCTGTAACTTCTTTTTATAAATTTGACTCCAATCCTCTTGGTTTTGGATATTATAATTCATGGATGATTATTCGTGAAGGATCAACTTTTGGAGAAGGAAGACAAGTTGGTATTGCTCAACTTGACCGTAACGATCCAGCTCAAGGAATAAAAGTTGTATCAACTATTGAGTTTTTAAAACGTGGACAAACATATAATGTTTCTACAACTATCTACTCAACAGTTAGACCAGTTGCTGGATATACTTTTACGATAACTAAGTAGTTCTATATTCAATATTAAAACTTTAAACTTCCTTTACCTTTATTTGTAAAGGAAGTTTTTATCTTCAAAAAGATAAACTCTTTTATCCATTACTTCTTTTCTTATTTAAGAAAGCCGTATTTTTATCGCTTATTTTTTAGCCTAAAATGAAAAGAGATCTTTCTACTATAAATCCAAAGGAAAATATCATAATAAAAGGAGCTAAACTCCATAATTTAAAAGATATAGATGTTGTAATTCCTCGTAACAAACTAGTGGTAATTACTGGACTTTCTGGATCTGGTAAATCATCTTTAGCTTTTGATACTTTATATGCTGAAGGCCAAAGGCGATATGTAGAAAGCTTATCATCTTATGCACGCCAGTTTTTAGGTAAACTACATAAACCTAAAGTAGATTATATTAAAGGGATTTCTCCTGCTATTGCTATTGAGCAAAAAGTAAACTCTACCAATCCAAGATCAACAGTAGGAACCTCAACAGAGATTTACGATTATATTAAACTACTATATGCTCGTATTGGTAAAACATTTTCTCCTGTTTCTGGCAAAGAAGTAAAAAAACATACAGTTACTGATGTTTTAAATTTTATAAAAAAGTTTGAAGAACGTAGTAAATTACTTTTACTAGCTCCTATAACCATAAGTAAAGACCGTAAAATAGAAACTGTTTTACAAGTACTAATGCAACAAGGATATGCTCGTTTAAAATATAATAACGAAGTGTATCGAATTGATGATTTTCCGATTAAAACCTTTAAAGGAAATGATTTTTTTTTAGTTATTGATAGAGTTGTTGTAAAGCACGAAGAAGATTTTTACAATCGATTAGCTGATGCAATTCAAACTGCTTTTTTTGAAGGAAAAGGAATCTGTTTTGTTGACGACATGTCTACCAATGAAACAACGTCTTTTAGTAATAAATTTGAATTAGATGGAATCACCTTTTTAGAGCCTAATACTCATTTTTTTAGCTTTAATAATCCGTATGGAGCATGTCCAACCTGTGAAGGTTATGGAAACGTTATAGGAATTGATGAAGAACTAGTTATTCCTAATACTGGTTTATCTATATACGAAGATGCCATTTTTGCTTTTAAAACCGATAGTTATAAAAAATATAAAGAAGCTTTAATATTAAATGCAGCTGATTTTAATATACCTATTCATAAACCTTGGTTTGAACTTACTGATGAACAAAAGGAGTTAGTGTGGAATGGAACCTCAAAATTTAACGGTATACACCACTTATTCAAAACCTTAGAAGAAAAAAGTTATAAAATTCAAAACAGAGTTATGTTATCTCGTTACAGAGGTAAAACAACTTGTACCGAATGTAACGGAAAACGATTACGTAAAGAAACAAACTATGTAAAAGTATATAATAAGACCATTTCAGAATTAGTTTCTTTACCATTAGATGAACTTGCAAGTTTTTTTAGCACTATAAAGCTTAATAAGTACGAAGAAAAAATTGGGAAGCGTTTACTTACTGAAATCAATAACAGACTTCAATTTTTACAAGATGTTGGATTAAACTATCTAACTTTAAATAGAACATCAAATACTCTTTCAGGAGGAGAAAGTCAACGAATTAACCTGGCTACCTCTTTAGGAAGTAGTTTAGTTGGTTCCATGTATATTTTAGATGAACCTAGTATTGGATTACATCCCAAAGACACCGAACGACTTATTAAAGTACTAAAAAATCTACGTGACTTAGGAAATACTGTTATTGTTGTTGAGCATGATGAAGATATCATGAAGGAGGCCGATTATATTATTGATATTGGTCCGGAAGCTGGTACCTTTGGAGGTAATGTAGTTGCAGAAGGTACTTACAAAGAGCTTTTAAACTCGAACTCATTAACTGCTCAATATTTATCTGAAAAGTTAACTATTGAAATACCTAAAAAGCGAAGAGTATCAAAAAATACTATAGATATTATTGGAGCTAGAGAAAATAACTTAAAAAATATTGATGTTTCTTTCCCTTTAAATAATCTTACTGTAATTACAGGAGTATCAGGTAGTGGTAAAAGTACTTTAGTAAAAAAAATACTATATCCTGCTATGCAAAAAAAATTAATAGGATATGGTAATAAACTAGGGCAACATACTGAGGTTAAAGGAAGTTTTGAAACACTAAAACATATTGAATTTATTGATCAGAACCCTATTGGTCGATCATCTCGCTCAAATCCTGTTACTTATATAAAAGCATATGACGATATTCGTAAACTATTATCTTCACAAAAACTTTCAAAAATTAGAAACTATCAACCTAAACACTTCTCTTTTAATGTAGAAGGTGGTCGTTGTGAAGTTTGTAAAGGTGAAGGTGAAGTTACCATTGAAATGCAATTTATGGCTGATGTTCACTTACAGTGTGAAGCATGTAATGGTAAACGATTTAAAAAAGAGGTTTTAGAAGTTACTTTTGAAGAAAAAAATATTGATGATATTTTAAACCTAACAATTGATGATGCTGTATCTTTTTTTACAGAATTTAACCAACCTAAAATAGCAAGAAAGTTAAAACCTTTACAAGATGTTGGTTTAGGATATGTACAATTAGGTCAATCATCTTCAACACTTTCTGGTGGTGAAGCACAGCGTATAAAACTGGCTTCATTTTTAGTAAAAGGAACCACAAAAGATAAAGCATTATTTATTTTTGATGAACCTACGACTGGTTTACATTTTCATGATATTAAAAAACTCTTAAACTCATTTAATGCCTTGATTGAAAGAGGTCATTCTATTATTGTAATTGAACATAATATTGAATTAATAAAATGCGCAGATTACATAATTGACCTTGGTTTAGAAGGTGGAAAAAATGGCGGTAATTTAATTTTTTCTGGCACCCCTGAAGAACTAGTTAAAAACAAAAAATCATATACTTCAAAATACCTTAAAGAGAAAATAATTTAATATTAAAAAGTGGAGTTTAATTAGCTCCACTTTTTTCTTTTTATTATAACTAACAAACAAAAGTACCTCCACAACCATCACTGGTAACTGTAAAAGTAACAATTCCGGTAAATGGTCCTGCATCAATTTGTACTGTGTATACTTCACACGGATTTAAAACCCAATTTGTATTACCATTGTGAGTAACTGTACTAGAATCGACTAAAGTACCTGATGAATTAAAAATTTGATAAGGTTTTGTAACTCCTGTTGCCATTGCTCCTGTGCCTAAATAATAAAACTTAACTTTAAAACCATAACCACATGGAGTAACAGAATGTACTCCTATTGTAGGAAATTTATACTTCTTCTTAGTCGCACTTCTTTCACCAGAAGGTTTTTCTTTACTTTCTACAGAGTTTGGCAAAATTGTATCATCATCTTGAGAACAGGAAACAAAAAATACTGACACTAAAAAAGCATAAAGAATATAACTTAGAAAGTTACTCTTTTTATTTTTAAAATTTTTAAACATAATTAATAGTTATTAAAGGTTACTATTTTATAAGTATGTAAAAGGCAAAAAAATTACCCATTCTTAAAAATTAAAAAGAATTCAATTTCTCTGAAAACTTAAAAACCTGTTTAACTTTTGAAGGCTAAACAGGTTTACGTAACAAAAACTAACAAAATTCAATAAGATACTTATTGAAAACTTTTATCTCCCTTATTAGGGTTATACACATATTTAAATGTGAAATATTGTGATGATGTATGTGAAGGTTTTTTATCTTTATAGTAACTTGAAATCTCTACTTTTGCATAGTGTCCGTTATGAGTTTTAATAACTAATACTTTTCCTGGAGCTGGACTTATGGTGTGATTCGAAGAATCATACGTATACCAACCATTACCACTTCCTTTTAATAAAGCTAATGCATCTTTTTTATCTTGCTTAAACTCACTATCGGTTGGAGCCTCTTTTATTGATGTAAACGTACCAGTTTTTAAAACTAAAGCTGCACTGTGAACTCTATCTATATCTTCTAAAAGAGCACCTTTCTCGCCTCCGTTTATAATAATTTCTGTGGCTCTAAAAGCAATATCCCAATTATCACCAGTTACTTGTTTTCCTTCAGAAAAACTAAATTTTGTAAAAGGTCCTGTATAGTTACCTCTCCCCTTTCCTGGCGCATGTAAATTTTCAATACTTTTACTTTCAACCGACTTCACTAATGGTTCATTAGTTTCATTATTACTACAAGATGTAATTAAAAAAGCGATAATTAATCCTCCCAAAATTGTTCTTAAATGTTTCATTCTATAATCCTATTTTTAATATTAAAAGTTAAATTGTATTCTTCCATAATATGTTCTACCTAACTGTAAATAACTTTCATTAGGTATTACATTTCCATTACTATCTGTATAATTAAACAGTTCTTTATTTTCAATTCCTGTAGAATTAAACAAATTATCTACTCCCACTTGTAAATTCATAAAACCAAGGAATTCCTTTGTAACTGCTGTATTAATTTGTGTGTTTGCTACAACAAAATTGTCAAAATCGTCTATTAATAAATTTCCATTTGTATCAAAAGGCGCATATTTACTTCTATAAACACCTCTAATATTCATAGAGAAATTGTGTTCAAAATTTTCATAAAAAAGTTTTGCATTTAACATATGTTTTGATCTATTGACCAACCCGAAATATGACGAAGCATTTAACTGTTGAGACACACCATTTTCATCTCTATAAAAAACGCCTTCTTTTATTCTATTTAACTCCTCTTTATTTCCAGTATCTAAAAATTGATATCCAGTAAAAAATTGAAAATTTCTATTGATTTTATAATTTACATCTACCTCTATTCCTTGGGTAAATACTTTATTAATGTTTCTGTAAGAAAATGTTCTTGTCCCTTTTGGTAATCCTACTGTTAATGCTGAAATTCCTGTATCAAAAGTGTCAATTAAATCCTTTATATCATTTCTAAATGCATTTACATTAATCTTTAAATCATTATTTAGGTTAAACTGAAAACCAATATTATACCCTATTGATGTTTCTGGTTTTAATTGCTTTTCTATTAAGCTAACTCCTGCTACTCCTTGAAAAAGGTTATGAATTGTATTGGTACCTAATACTATATAACCATTTGATACATTTCTAAAATCAAAAAATAATTGCCTAAAATCGGGTACTTTAAATCCAAAACCTGCAGATCCTTTTAACGTTATCATATCATTTAATTGATAACTAGCTGATAACTTTGGGCTAAAAGCTGATTGGTAACTATTACTTCCTTCATAACGAGCTCCAACAATAACATTAACACCATTAATAGGGTTAAAATCATACTGTGCAAAACCATACCAAGCTTTATATTGCTTCGCTCCATTTATAGACGACCTATCTAATTCATCAAAATTACCTCCTACACCAGCTATTATTGTACCTGAGTTTCCTACTATGTATTTTGACCTAATTTCTGGTCTAAATAAACTTCTATTAAAAAGTGTTGTAACATTATTTAATGTACTTTCCGTTTTAAACCTTGTAGCATAAAAAGTATAATTAATATCCCATTTATCAGTTAAGAAATGATTCAATTTAACATTTGCATTCCAATCAATTTGATTATTAGTTACTGAGTTTATATATTGATTTTGATTATAATATCTTTGTGAAAAGTCTAACTTTAATTTTTCTGACACATCGTATAAAACTTGTGCATTTAGTGTATAATTTTGATGTGGATATACAGTTTTTGATGCCGTTAAAGGAGTTAAATCAAATCCTTTACTCGAATTCAAGTTTACGCCTGCGATAACACCAAACTCACCTTCTCTATAAACTATGTCTCCGTTAATATCAAGCTCATTTTTAGCACCTCCCCTTGTATATAGATGGTATTTACCTTTTAGCTGATCTCTATTTGGCTTTTCAGTTATAATATTTATAACTCCACCCATTGCTTCTGAACCATATAAAGATGAAGAAGGACCTTTTACAATTTCAATTTGTTTAATGTTATTTACAGTAATTCTGTTTAAATCAATATTACCAGCTGTTCTTCCTACTACAGGTACACCATCAATTAATATCAAAGTATAATCTGCAGCAATACCCTGAAGTTGCACTCCTTCTGAGCTTCCTACATCTTTCACTAAAGTTATTCCTGTTTGTTCCAACAAAATATCTTTTAATCGTACTGATCCAGATTTCTCAATTTGTTTTTTCGAAACTAAAGTTACTGGCATTGGTATAGAAGACAATTGCCTAACCGTTCTTGTAGCCGTTATAATAACCTCATCTAATTTGTTAACCTTTAAAGAATCTTTTACTTGTTCGTTTTCTTGAGAAAAAGCAGAAGAAGTAAAAACTAACAAACCAAAAAACAATTTTCTATTTAGAAACATTCTTAATAATTTTCTGCAAATATATATTCTTATTTTAAATCAATCTAAATAAATTTTATATTTTTGCCTAAAATTTTAAAACTTAAATACAAATAGGATGAAAAACATAATATTAGTATCTTTTATAGCTTTAGTAACCATTAATACTGGGAATGCACAAAGCAAAAAGAAAAAAGATAGAGAAGCTATTAAGAAAATGTGTGGTTGCTTTGAAGTAACTTTCAATTTTGCAGAAACATTTAACTATAGTAAAGATTCTCTTTACAAGGCTTCAAAAACTAAATCGGATAAAGCCTTAGAATGGGCTGAATTAATCGTTGATGAAAAGAATGAAATATCTATTCAACATTTACTACAAGTTGGTAATCCTAAAAAACCATACATCGTAAAACACTGGAGGCAAGATTGGGTATATCAAAACAGAGATTTTTACATGTTTAATGGAGACAATAACTGGATTTACGAAAACAAATCTAAATCTGAAGTTAAGAAACAGTGGACGCAAAAAGTATATCAAGTAGATGATAGTCCCCGTTACGAAGGCTCTGGTACTTGGGTCCATGTAGATGGGAAAAGTTATTGGGAAAGCACAACTGATGCTCCATTACCTAGAAGAGAATACACTAAAAGAAGCGATTATAATGTAACTGAAAGAGGTAACAGACATGAAATAACAAATTACGGTTGGGTTCATGACCAAGACAATAAAAAAATAATTAGAAAACAAGGTGTAAAAGATATTGTATTAGCTTCTGAAAAGGGTTATAACACCTATGTAAAAGTACCAGACAGTAGATGTAAAGGTGCTCAAGATTGGTGGAAGAAAAAACACTAATAAATGGCAGTTAGTTAGAAATAAATGGAATGAAGTATATGGCAGAAACAATAACTTATCATTAGAAAGTAAAGTAAAAAATAAACCATTATACAAGCATTTGTTCTCTGATAAAGTAACTCAAGAGAAAGATATAAATGAAGCTATTGAATCTTTTGTAAAAAAATAATTCAAACAATACACAAAACCTACTAAAAAACAAACAATGAGATTTATATTCTCGCTACTACTAGCCTGTACATTTGTACAAATAACATTCAGTCAAACAACACTACAAGGTACTGTAAAAAATGAACAAAATGAGGTAATCCCTTATGCTAACATTTATATAAAAGGAACACAATTAGGAAGTGAAAGTAAAGAAGATGGTAGCTTTATTATTAAAAACATCCCCTATTCAACCTATACTATTATTGCAAGTGCAGTTGGTTATACTAAATCAATAAAAGAAATTGAACTTAATAATAGTAATGTAAATATTACTTTTATTCTTAAGTCCGACACTCAATTAAATGAAGTTGAACTTTTTGGTTCAAGAAGAAAAAGAGCAGAAAAACTAGAAACATTAACTAGACTCCCTTTAGCTCCAAATGAACAATTACAAAGTATTTCAGTTTTATCACATAAATTAATTAATGATCAAAATGCTATAACATTAAGTGATGTTACTAAAAACGTTGCTGGGGTATACACTTTTGCTACCTATGGAAACATTAGAGAAAGTATGTCATTAAGAGGTTATAGAGGTATTCCTTTACTTAAGAATGGTGTTAGAATCAATTCAGATTTTAGAGGAGTTGGAGTAATTACAGATATGGCTGGAGTTGATAACATTCAAGTTTTAAAAGGTATCTCTGCAATAAGTCAAGGACTTGGTGGCGATTTAGGCTCTGCTGGTGGTGTAATAAATATTGTTACAAAAACCCCAAAGTTTTATAGTGGTGGTGAAGTTAGCTTAAGAGCTGGAAGTTTTGGACAACTTCGCCCAACTTTTGATTTTTATGGTCCATTAGACAAGAAAAAAACTGTTGCTTTTAGAGTTGCTGGTTCTTATGACAGAGCTGATAGTTATAGAGCATTTGTAAATTCTGAACGTTTTTATATAAATCCGTCTTTAACATGGAAGCCAAACGAAAAAACAACTATTGTTTTAGAAATGGATTATATGGATGATAGTAGAACTCCAGATCAAGGTACAATCAACTTAGGTACTTATGAAGTTAATAATATTTTAAAACTGCCTAACAATAAGTTTATTGGTTTTGAATCTGATAGAAATAACACCTTAAATACAACGTATGCTATACGTTTTGACAGAAAAATTAGTGATAAAATGAGTATTAAAGCTGGTTTATTTACTTCTGATTTACAAACATATGGTGAAACAAGCTATGCTTTTCAAGGGGGTGGAAGATCTGGGTTACCAGTTTTACCTACTACGCAAAGGTATAGAGAATATTACGCAGGAGGTAGAAGCGACAAAAACAGTGTTCTCCAAATAGATTTAGTTGGTAAAGATATTCGAACAGGGTTTTTAAAGCATACATTTCAAATAGGTGTAGATTATAGAAATACTGAATTTGATAATACAGCCTATACTACAACATACCCTGGAACCAATAATTATGTTGACATTATAGATGTTAATCAACCAATTAACAACACGTTACCTTCTGGTATTAGTTTAACTGAAAACCCAGCAAGAGCTACAGGGTCAAAAACAAAATCATACGGTTTTACAATACAAGATAAAATTTCTTTAAACCATTGGGCTGATGTATTTTTAGGACTTCGTTATACTTCATTGGAAAGAACAAAAGGAAACTTTTTAGGTAGGAGTTTAACAGGATCAAAGCGTGATAATGCTTTTAATCCTTTAATAGGTTTTAATATAAAACCAACTGAAAATATTATCCTTTTTGGTTCTTATGCAAACAGTTCAAACCCAATGACTTCTTTCTACAGAGATATTAATGGTAACGAACTAGGCACTGAGCGTTGGGATCAAATTGAAACAGGAATTAAATCTACTTGGTTTAACAATGCACTGCGTTTTAACCTAACTACTTTCTTTACCAATAGTAAAAACCTAAACCTACAAGCATTAGATAATACAGGTAATTTCTTAGGGTATTATTTAAAAGGAGGTGAAGACACTAGAAATGGTATTGAAGTTGAACTAATTGGTCGTGTACTTCCTAATTTAGAAATTATTGGTGGGTATTCTTATTTAGATGCAAAATACAAAGATCATGTTTCATACTACTATAATTCAAGACCTATTAATACTCCTAAACATACTACTAACTTTTGGGCTCGCTATGAGTTTCAAAATTATTTAAATGGACTGTCATTAGGGGCTGGAGTATATTATTTAGGTGAAAGACCTCACAATGTTTGGTCTAGAAACTATACACATACAGGAGTTGTTCCTGATGCAAAGCCTTTTGATTTAAAAGCGTACACAACAGTAAATCTTCAAGCTTCATATAAATTTAACAGAAGCTTAAGTTTAGATGTATTTGGGAACAATATATTTAACGCCATAGGCTTTAATGCGTATCGTACTGTATATTTAAATAGAATTCAACCTGCTAGTTTCGGAACAACGCTACGTTATAAATTTTAATTAAAGAAAAATGTTTAAAACAAAATTAATATTCGCTTTTATTGTACTTACTAGTGTTTTAAAAGCTCAAACTAAAAACGAATTTTTTGACAGAAAATTTTGGAAAACCAATCCAACCATTGAAACTGTTGAACAAAAAATAACTGAAGGCAACAACCCTACAGCATTAAATCCGTATGGATTTGATGCTGTTGTCTATGCTATTTTAGAAAAAACATCAAATAAGGTTATAAAGCATCTATTATCTAAAAAAGGAAATGATGTTAATAAGCTAACCCACGATAAAAGAACCTATGTTTTTTGGGCTGCTTATGCAAATAATGTTGAATTAATGAAGCATTTAATAGCCCAAAAGGCACGTATGGATTTAAAAGATTCTCATAATTTATCTGTTCTTACATTTGCAGCAGCTACTGGTAATAAAAACAAAGAAGTTTATGAGCTTTGTATTAAAAATGGCATTGACATAAAAACGGATGTTGATGAACATGGTGCTAATGCGCTACTTTTATTACTCCCTCATTTAAAAGACCTTTCTTTACTTGATTATTTTATTTCAAAAGGAATAAACATTTCAAGTACAGATAATGATGGTAATGGTGCTTTTAATTATGTAGCTAAAAATGGAAACAAAAAAATGCTAGATATTTTAATAAAAAAAGGATTACCATATAAAAATCGTAACAAAAACAATGGTAATGCAATGTTATTAGCTACCCAAGGTTCAAGAAAAGGCTATAATTCATTATCCTTTTTTAAGTATTTAGAAAAACTAGAAATACAAGCTAATGTTACTAATAAACAAGGAAAAACTCCTCTTCACAATTTAGCTTACGGTAATAAAGACATTGAAACTTTTTCTTATTTTTTAAATAAAGGAGTAAATCTAAATCAAGAAGATAAAAATGGTAATACCCCTTTAATTAATGCTGCTGGAAGAAATTCTTTAGAAATTGTCGCTCTTTTAGCTAAAAACACTAAAAATATTAATCATAAAAACAAGAAAGGTAATTCAGCCTTATCAATGGCAATACAACGAAACTCTTTAGAAGTTGTAGAGTATTTAATTAATAATAAAGCTGATGTTTTAGTAAAAGACACCAAAGGAAACTCTTTAGCCTATTATCTTGTAAAGAGCTACAATTCTAAAGACCCAAAAGTTTTTAAAAACAAAATGAATATTTTGATAAACAATGGGGTAAACCTTAAAGAGCAACAACAAAACAACAGTTCTTTATTTCACATTGCTTTAAGTAAAAATAATATTGATTTACTAAAAGAAATTAATAAATTAAAAATTAATGTTAATGCAAAAAACAATGAAGGCTTAACAGTATTACATAAAGCTGTAATGCAAGCTAAAAACACTAAGATTATAAATTACTTATTAAGTATACATGCCAATAAATCTATTACAACTGATTTTGGAGAAACGGTATATGATTTAGCGAAGGAAAATGAAGTATTAACTTCTAAAAATGTAGATTTAAACTTTTTAAAATAATTATGAAAACACAAAACTTTAAAAAGCATATTTTAATATTTGGAATATTAATTTTTAGTTTATACAGCTTTACTAAAATAACTACTAGTACTACTTACAAATGTATGATTCAAATGAAAAATTATACTGGTGAAGGGGCTTATATTGTTATTTCACTATTAAAAGATGGAGAGTACATAGAAACGCTTCGAGTTCAAGGTGATGATGATGAGTGGTATTCTGATATTACTGAATGGTGGAAGTTTCAAGGTAAAGTTAGAACAGATATAGATGCTGTAACTGGTGCAACTATTGGTGGTGGAAACAGAACTATTAGTTTATTAAAAATAGATCCTGCTAAAATTAATAGTGGATATCGAATACGTTTCGAATCAGCTGTAGAAGATCAAGAGTACTATAAAAATGATGTTGAATTTGATCTTACTTCAGAAAATATTAAAAACAAAATTGAAGGTAAAGGCTTTATTAGATACATAAGATTAATGCCTCAATAAAAGCTAACAAAATGACCATTTCTATATGGAGATATAGCCACTTAACCTTGGCTATATCTTCTTTCTTTTTTATACTAATTGCTTCCTTAACAGGAATTGTTTTAGCTTTTGAACCTATTTCTAAAAAACTAGAACCTTATTTTATTGAGAATTTAGATACTATTTCAGTTTCAGAAACAATTATTTCTTTACACAAAAAATATGATGAAATTATCTCGCTTGAAATAGATGAGAACGATTTTATAAAAACTTCAGTAATTACTAAAGAAGGTAATAATGATACTTTTTATGTTGATCCAATAACAGGAAATAAGCTAGGTAAGCCTAGTAAGAAAAAGCCTATTTATAAATTTGCAACCAACTTACATCGTTCTTTATTTTTAAAATCAACAGGTAGATTTATTATTGGTTTCGTTTCTCTTCTACTTTGCTTAATTGCAGTTTCAGGACTTATTTTAATTATAAAAAGACAAGGTGGATTTCTTAAATTATTTTCTAAAGTAATAAAAGAGAATTTTGAGCAATATTATCATATTATTATCGGTAGATACACCTTAATTCCAATAATAATAATTACAGTTACTGGAATTTATTTATCCCTAGATAAATTTTCTCTTTTACCTTCACAAAAAATTAATCATTCAATTGATTTTGAAGGTCAAAAAAAATCTACAATAATTTTTCCTGAAAATTTTCTGTTATTTAAAAATACTAAACTAAGCACTGTTAAAAGTATCGAGTTTCCTTTTTCAGAAGATGAAGAAGATTACTTTCTTTTAAAATTACAAAACAAAGAATTAGTTATTCATCAATATTCAGGAGCTATTTTAAGTACTAAAAGCACTAATTTAACAGGCTTTTTTTTACATTGGAGTTTACTGTTACATACCGGAAAAGGTTCCTATATATGGGCAAGTATTTTATTACTTTCTTGTTTAGGAATTCTTTTTTTTATCTATTCAGGTTTTATAATGACCTTCACTAGGAAGAAAAACAGCATAATTCCTAAAAACAACATAAAAAAAGATGCTGCTGAATTTGTAATTCTTGTTGGTTCAGAAACTGGAACTACATATTCATTTGCAAACTCACTATACAAAGCTCTTTTAGAAAACAAACAAAAAGTATTTATTACTAGTTTAAACAACTATACTACTCACAAAAACTGTAAGTATTTGATAATTTTAACTGCTACTTATGGCGAAGGAGAAGCTCCAATCAATGCGAAAACATTTTTAACTAAAATTAAAAATGACGCTATAAATCACACCATAAAATATGCAGTTGTAGGCTTTGGCTCTATGGCTTATCCAAAGTTTTGTGAATATGCAATTGAGGTTAATCAAACATTACAACAACAAGCTAATTACTCCCCTATTCTTCCTATTTATAAAATAAACAACCAATCTTTTGATGCTTTTAAAAACTGGGCTATTGAATTAGGTAAAAAATTAGAGCTCGACTTACACCTAAAACAACAAGTATTTAAAGTAAATAAACAATATAAGCTTGCCGTTACTGAAAACACAAATATTAATTGTGACAACACTTTTTTAGTTCATTTACAACCTTCAAAAAAAATAAAATATACTTCAGGAGACTTATTATCTATCCGCCCAAAAGAAGATAATATTGAACGATTGTATTCTATCGGAAAAGTGAATCAAAAAATACTTTTAAGTATCAAAAAACATGAATTTGGTATTTGTTCAAATTACTTAAACACTCTAAATAAAAACGAATTAGTTACTGCGTCTATAAAACAAAATCCTTCTTTTTACTTTCCTAAAAAAGCTAAAGAAATTGTTTTGATAGCAAACGGTACTGGTATTGCTCCTTTTTTAGGAATGCTTCATGAAAACCACAAACAAGTAAAAACACATTTATTTTGGGGAGGTAGAACTGAAAAATCTTACAAGATATATTCTAAATTCATTGAAGATTCAATAGAAAAAAAACAACTCCATAACTTACATATTGCCTATTCTCAAGAAAATACCACCAAACAATATGTTCAAGATATTATAGCAGTAAATGAAGAGGTGATTATTTCAGTTCTAAAAAATAAAGGATGTATTTTAATTTGTGGTTCAGTTGCTATGATGAATGCAACATTTAAAGTTATTGAAAAAATAACTGTAAGTAAACTTCATACTCCTATAGATTACTTTAAAAAATCTAATCAAATAAAAACTGATTGTTATTAAGTAATTTTCATTATACTTTCTAAAACCCTCTTTTTTACCTGAAAAAACAAAGAGGGTTTTTCTCTTTACTACGAATTCTAATTTAATCCCAACGAATTCTAATTAGCTCAATATTTACCTCTATTCCCTAACTACATTTGAAATATAAAACAAATAAGTTATGTGGTTAGAAAATAGTTATTCAGCAATATTAAATATGTATTTACAAAAATATCATCAATTAAAAATACATATTGGCAGAGATGGGAAAATTACAAAAACAGAAAAAGAAGAGAATGGAAATTGGTTACCCGATAGAAACCTACGGAAAATTTTAAATCAATTACCGAGTAACCTTTCATCATCTAAAAATTTAATAATAATCTTAAAACAATAAATTATGAAAAAAGTAATCAGAACTATAGGAATGACACTTGCATTGTTAATGTTAATTGGACAATTTACAAGTTGTAACAATGCAAAAAAAGCAGAGAACGCAACCAAAAAAGAAGAAAAGACTGCTACAAATATCATAAAAAAAGAAAAAAAAGTAGTTCACAGAAGTCCTATCGTATTTATTACAGGATATGATAAAAAAGATGATAATTTTTATACGGGTGCAAGGACCTTTTTTAAAGATAAAAATTTCCAAATTGTAGAAGACGCATATTCTTTAGAAGAAATTATTGAATGGTTAAATACAAACGCAACTTCAAACCCATACGGAGAAGTACATATTGTAAATAAAACAAATCCGTGGTTAGGAATGAATTTAGAGACAGTAGTAAATGGTAAAAAAATCACTTCTGAATCATTGCAAGAATCCATTAATGAAGGAAATATACCAACATTGAAAAATGTAATTACAAATGACACTAAAATTATATTTCATGCAAACCAGTTGGCAAAAAATACTGCATTAATAAACAACTTAAAAAGTACTTTTATCACTGATAAAACGCCACAAATAATAGCTTCACCTTACTATAATATTTTTGGCGGAGAATTTACAAACCATTATTTAGCAGAACCTTTTTATGTTTTTTACCCTACAGCTAATTCACCAGGTAAAGTAGATTTATCTAAAGAAATTGCTAGAAAATATCCAAATGAAAAAGAAGTAGAATGGTTTGCCGCATTAACTAATGAAAAAGAACGCTACGTAGGAGAACCATATACCTTACAATACAATGTTCCTATAAAACTTGAATTGGATTATCATAATTCTGATAATGATATCCCATCATTTACTATGGAAGAAGAGGTAATGGATTGGATTGCTAATGATGAAGATTTAGCCAATAAAGTACGTGAATTAAACATTCCTGTTGAGAAATTTAGATGGACTTGGAAAGTAAAGAATAGTAAACTTACTTTAAAAGGAATGTCTACCGTATTATGTGTTTTAAAACCTATTACAAAACCTTATGGTGATTTAGAGCATGTAAAACCAGATACTACAAACAAACGTTTGTATGCTATGAAGTAGAAGTTTAACAACCGTTACTATTAGAAAGAGAATATTATTTTTAATAGTAACGGTTAATTTAAGTAAGTTTGTTATATGAAGTTTTTAAAATACATTATTTATTTTTTCTTTTTATTAAAAGCTACATCATTAATTGCTCAAAACAATACTTTTAAAAACTGTACCATTAAAGATGGCTTGCCTAGTAATACTATTACAGATATAGTACAAGATAATCTTGGCTACATCTGGTTTGCTTCCAATAAAGGGATTACACAATTTGACGGAAATAACTACATTACTTTTTCAAGAAAAGAAGGTTTAGAAACTAATTACATAACTAAACTAGCTCCTAATAAGGATAGCCTTTTAATAGGTTCGTCAAATAACTTTTTTATTAAACAACATACTAAATTTCAAATTTTTGAAAGCAAAAAAATTAACTGTATTTCAAAAATTAAAGATCAAGTTTTTTTAGGTACTAAAAAGGGGATTTATCGTTTACGAGACGATTTCTTATCTCCTCTACGCACTAATTTTCAAATAGATTTAACCCCAATTAATGATATTGAATTCGATGGAGAGTTTTATTGGGTAGCCACTCAAAAAGCTTTATGGAAAATTGACGATTTATTAAACCCTAAGCTTCTTAAAAGAATAGATTTAGCTAATTACACAGCTCTTATTATTCATAATAAACAAATAATTGCTAGTACATTTAATAGCGGTTTAAAAGTAATTATAAACGACACTATTAAAACAATACATTCAACTACAAAAAACATAAAAGGAGTTAAAAAGATTAGTAATCAATTTTGGATATACTCAAATAGTAATGGTATAGAAGTTTTAGATTTAGACTTCTCTTTTATCAGAAAAATAAACAAATACAACACTCTTGAAACCAATGCTATTTCTACTATTTTTCAAGACAACCAACGTAACATTTGGATTGGAACCAGTGACAAAGGAGTTTATAAACAAGAAAACAAACTTCAAGAAGAAAACCCTATTCCTTTAATTTCTTTCGAAGATATTGAAGTAGTATATAAAACTATTGATAGTATTAACTTTAACAGTTATAAAGGAATTTTACAAATACCTCCTGGAAAAAACCATTTAGCTTTTACTTATAAATCAATTGATATAAACAATCCTAAAAAAGTTTATTATCGTTATAAATTAAATGGTGATTTTAGTCCTTGGTCCAACAATAACTCAGTAAACCTTGCTAATTTAAAAGCAGGTAATTATACCTTCTCTGTTCAATCAAAGACAGCAAATAAACAAGAAAGTAAACCTATTCATTTTCAGTTTTATATAGACAAACCTTTTTATAAAAAAAATTGGTTTCAATGGCTAGCTATTTCAATACTATTACTACTAAGTGCTTATATTACCTATAAATACATTAAAAAAATAAGACGGATAAACAAAGAGAAAATCATGAAACTAGAAATAGAAAATCATCTACTTTCTCTTGAGCAAAAGGCTTTACAACTTCAAATGAATCCTCACTTTATTTTTAATGTTCTTAACGGAATAAAAGCTTTGGGTAATTCAGGAAAGCTTGACGATTTAAATACCACAATTAGTAAATTTTCAAATCTATTACGCTCTATACTAAATACCTCAAGAAAAGAAGAAGTTAATTTATCAGAAGAAATAGCTACTTTAAAAAACTACATTTCTTTAGAACAACAAATGAGCAGTAGTACCTTTACTTATACTATAGAAACGAAACTTTCATTTGATGCTGAAGAAGTTCTAATACCACCTATGCTTATTCAACCTTTTATTGAAAACAGCATTAAACATGGTATAAAAAATATTAGCGAAGGAAAAATAACAATTAAGTTTTATGATATTAAAAATTACTTACATTGTGAAATTATTGATAACGGTATAGGCGTTCATCAATCAAAAAAGAATAAAAAAACAAATGACCATGCTTCTTTAGCCATTAAAGTTACTAAAGAACGTATTAAGAACTTAACTTCTAATATTTCTATAAAAATTGACGAAATAATAGAAAACAATACTGTAAAAGGAACAAAAGTTTGGTTTAAAATACCTTTAAAAACTGATTTTTAAAATGAATAAACTCACTGCTATTCTTATTGATGATATATCTTCTGCACTAGAGATGTTGCAAAATGATTTAGAATTGAAACATCCAGAAATAGAAATTATAGGAACAGCAAAAAGTGTAGTTGAAGCTTCTAAATTACTCAGAAAAAAACAGCCCGATGTTTTATTTTTAGATATTATGTTGGGAGATGGTACTGGTTTTGATATCCTAGAAATTCACCCAAATTTAACCTCAAAAGTAATTTTTGTTACTGCTAGTGATGAATATGCTATAAAAGCCTTTAAGTTTGCTGCTATTGATTATGTTTTAAAACCTTATTCAACTGATGATTTAACCAATGCAATTGAAAAAGCAAAACTTCAAATTATTCCAAATAAAGAACAATTAACAGTTTTACAAGAATCAATATCACACCCTAACCAACGTCCTAAAAAAATCTCTCTACATTCATCAGATAAAATTATAGTAGTTAATTTAGATGATATTATGCATTGTAAGTCAGATAATAATTATACAGAATTTTATATGGCTGATCATCAAAAAATATTGGTAGGAAAAACATTAAAATATTTTTCAGACATTCTTAAAGAATATGGTTTTATAAGAGTTCACCAAAGCCATCTTATTAATTTACAGTACGTAAAAGAATTTATAAAATCTGACGGAGGATACATTGTGTTACAAAATAATAAAACAGTACCTGTATCAGTTCGTAAACGAACAGAAGTTATTGAAGCACTTCAAAAGCTATAAGTTAACTTATTTTATTAATTATGTTAAAATTTTATTAATTTTTACTTATATTGGTATTCCAAATACAAGTCTATGGATGTATTAAAACCTCAAAAAGGAAGATTATTAATAGCTGAACCTTCTATTTTAAATGACAATTCTTTTAAAAGAGCTATTGTATTACTCACTGAGCATTCAGAGACGAGTTCTGTTGGTTTTATTTTAAACAGACCTTTACATTATACTCTTAGTGATTTAGTTCCAGATATTAATTGTGATTTCACCGTATACCAAGGTGGCCCTGTTGAACAGGATAACTTATATTTTATTCATAAAATTCCTGAATTGTTACCTAATAGCGTAGAAGTAACTGATGGTATATATTGGGGAGGTAACTTTAATTACTTAAAAGAACACCTTAATAACCATAAAGTAAAGCCTAGTGACATTCGTTTTTTCTTAGGATATTCTGGATGGGAACCTACTCAATTAGATGATGAATTAAACACGAATTCTTGGTTTATTTCTAAAAATAAATATCCTAACATATTAGCAATTAACAACAAAACCTTTTGGAAAGATCAGCTTCTAAAAAAAGGAGGTGAATATAAAATATGGGCAAATGCACCTAGTGATGTACAGTTAAATTAACTCATTGTTAAACTAGTAACCTTTAAACTATTTTTTAGTTTTTGCGCAATTGAATTATCAAATGTTTTTTTACGGTAGTTCGTAACTGATGTTATACCAACAATGGCATTTGTTATAAAAACTTCGTCTGCTTTTTGAATTTCAAATGGAGAAATAGTAGTTTCTTCTATGGTAAAGTCAGGATGTTTAGTAACGATCTCTATTATTTTTTTTCTAATTACTCCTTTTATACAACCTTCAGTTAAAGCGGGTGTTTTGATAGTGTTCCCTTTAACTATAAATATATTTCCATTGGTAACCTCAACAACTCCTTTACGCTCATTTAATAAAATACAATTGTCGAAATCATTTTCTTTTGCAAAAATTGAAGCCAAGGTATTTACCATTCTATTGGTTGTTTTTACCGTAGATAGTAATCCCGAATAGTTGTAAAAATCTTTATATAAATCAATGGTATAGCTATCCTTTTCTTCTAAACTAATTGGCTTAACATCTATTAAATAATCAATTTCATTAGTTTTTGGAGTATACAAACCTCCATCTTTTCTAAAAACAGTTAACTTTACTCTACTACTAGTATTTTGAGTTATATTTTCCTTTACCGTTTTTAATATTTCATCTTGTAAAAACTCAAGAGTAAACTCCATAGGAATTTTCATACGTAACATTCTCATTGAAGCCATTAGCCTAAAATAGTGATCTTCAAAAAAAATAACTCTATTATTTTCAACCTTTATCGTTTCAAAAACCCCATCTCCATATTTAAAAGCTCTGTTTTCATGAGATATTTGCAATTCTTTAGGTGATATAATTGTTCCGTTAAAGTTTACCATTATACTTATTTTTTACAAATGCAAACTTACTAATTTAAGTAAGTTTTATGCATAAAAAAACTCGACAAATTGTCGAGTTTTTTTAATGCTTTTTTCTATTAAGCCCCAATAGTGTGTTTTAATTCTTCAATTTGGTTTGTCCACAACATTTTGGCCTCTTCCGCATCGTCTTCATCGTCGGCAAAATCAGTAACAAGCACGGCTACATCTTTAGTAATAGGATCGACTTGTATTTTAAACTCAAAATAACTTTCATCACCTTCACTTTCTGTCCACTTAAATTTTATGCGTTCGTCAGTTTTACTGGCCATTATTTTAGCCTCTTCCTCAGAGTCATCCCAAATGAAGGTAATTAATTTACCTCTAGAATTCACTCTATCAGCAAACCATTCTTCTAATCCTGCTGGTGTTGCTAAATATTGATATAACATGCTTGGTGAAGCATGAATTGGAAACTCTAATTCAAATTTAACTTTACTCATTTATTTTTTTGTTTGTCCGCCAATATATACAAATATTTCTTTTAAAAAAAATTGTTTTTTTTTGTTGTGTGAAAGAAAAAAACTCCTATATTTGCACCCGCAATCAGGCGAGGTAGCTCAGTTGGTTAGAGCGCAGGATTCATAACCCTGAGGTCGGCAGTTCAAATCTGCTCTTCGCTACAGTTAAAAACCCCTTATTTTATAAGGGGTTTTTCGTTTTTTACAATCCTGCAAGATTTACATTTTAAACTGCCGTGACTAGAAACGGGACAAAATGTATTGTAAAAATGAAAAAAATTATTTCACTTTCAAATGGTTGTTCAACAACTTACCCTACCCCTATTCCTAAAAATTGGAAAACTGGAGGTAAAGAAACACTTTTAAAAGAATGGGTTATTTACTATTATTTCTTTGATCCATTATATAAAGAACAATATCCAAAAGGAAAAAGAATACGCATGAAAGGGATGAACGATTTCAAAACTTTAGGCGAACGAAGAGAAGCTACACAAATTTTAATTGACGGCTTAGTAAGTAAACTAGTAAACGAAAACTGGAATCCTATTACTAAAAAATATATGGAAGTTAAAAACTCCATTAATCAAAATAGCACGTTAATAGATTCTTTAGAGTATTACCTAAAAATTAAAAAAATTTCTGATAGCTATAGAACCGACATTACTTCTATGGTTAAATTTTTAAAGGTTTCTATACATGCATTGCAGCTGCAATACAAATCTATAAGTCAAATAGCAAGAAAAGATATAAAAGCACTTCTAAGGCATCAGCAAGAAACCAGGAATATTTCAAACTATAAATACAATAAGTATAAGGCTCAATTAAGTGCTTTATTTGGAGATATGATTGAAGATGAAGTTTTGGAACACAACCCTACTTATAAAATTAAAAAGCTAACAACCGATAAACTATTACGTGAAATTTTATCTGAAGAAGACAGAAAACGAGTGCATTTTCATTTAAAATCTAAGTATTACACTTTTTGGCGCTTTATGATGATCTTTTACTCAAGCGGATCAAGAGTATCTGAAATACTTCAGATACAAGTAAAAGATGTGAACATAAATAAGCTTGAGTTTAAGGTTTTTATTAAAAAAGGACAACAACATAAAGAAGTACTAAAACCCATAAATAAAAACTTTGCACACCTATGGATAGAGGTTATTAATGAACAAAAAGCAAATACAACCACCTTAAATCCTAACGATTATTTATTTTCAAAAGGACTATCAAAAGGTAAAAATCCTATTAGGTACGAGCAAATTACCAGGCGTTGGAAAACCCACGTAAAAAACCAACTAAATATAACAGCCGATTTTTACTCATTAAAACATTTATACGGTGATAAAATTTCTGAACAACTAGATATTGCACACGCTCAAAAACTAAACTCTCATACTTCTAGTAAAATGATGAAAGAACATTATGCAGTTAACGAAAAGCAACGTACCATTAATAGATTAAAAAATGTGGATGCTTCTTTTTATGAGGGAAAATAATCTAATTAGTTTTATAATTCTGTGTGGTTAAATAATACTAAAATCTAGATAACTAACATGATTTAAAATGTTTTATATCAATGAATAAATTAGTATTTTTGAGATATAGAAGTAAATACAGTTGTAACTATAAGCTATATAAAGTTACCTAAGGTAACTTTATATAGCTTTTGTCCCACATTTGAAAAGACCTTATGAGAAAAAAATTATATTTTGATGAAACTTTTAAAATAGGTCGTTCATTACATATTTTAATTAACAACGGAAAAATTCGCGAATACGAAGGTGCTGATTTTATGCCTTTAATTTTACACGGACAGCCACAACCTGAATTTAAAACATTTGAATTAAACTCTGATTTTAAATTAATTAAAGTCTCTAAATATGACCGAAAGAAACTAAACATAAAAGCGAATTATCAGGTTGATTGTCATTATTTAAGAGGTAAGTTTTTAAAAGATTCATACATAAAATTGAACGTGATTGAAAAATTCATAATAAACTATTCCAAAAAGGAATCTATACTTCATAAAATGAATTTTAATCAAAAACTTATTTCTGTGTTAGCATTTGTAACTATTCCATTTTTATTTATGCTCGGTTGGAATCACTTCATGAATAAAGAATCTAATGATTCAAAAAGCCAAATTCCGAATCCAGATTCAAAAACAATAAACCAAGAAATAAAAACACCAATTATTAAAGTAGACAGCGTCTCAACCCAAACTATAAAATTAGACCTTGATTCTTTGTCAATTGAATAACAAAACCAAACTAAGGACAACAATATGCATAGTGAATAGCTCACTGTAGAATGCTACGACTCCATGTACAGAGCGTTAAGGGAAATCCCCAGTTTTTCTGAAAATATCTTTTATTATACTTTACAGAAAAAAGGGGAGTAAATTATTACTTAAGAGAAATAGAATCCAGTAAAACTGCTTTGACAGCATTATTTAATGAGGAAAAAGCTACTTTACTTTCATTTGGAATATCATCTTCTGTAATAGAAAAAAACAACAAATACGAAAGAGGAATAGATAATGCCTCACAAATACTATCAATGGTTCTTTTTTGAGGAAAAGAAATATTTTTTTCAATATTACAAAGAGCATTAACCGAAATATTACACTTCTCAGCTAATAGTTTTTGGTTAATATTTTTTTCTTTTCTCAATTTTTTAATTGCTGTACCTAACTCCATAAACATTATATAATTAGAAAAAACTATCCAAAATATCACTTATTTTCAAGGATTTTAAAAGTAGTGTTAAAACGCTATCTAAATCAAGTTCTTTCTCTTTTAACTTATTAATTATATCAACTTTATCATTTTCTGACAAGTTACATTCTTCAATTTTTGTTATTAAAATTTTTATATTTTTCACTAAAAAAGCTTTTAAAATTATATTTCATTTTTTTAAGCTTCTTTATAATTTTTATATTATTAAGAAACTTTTTCGATTGAAAAATTTCTTAAAATATCTTCTTCATCTGTAAAAATATAATATCGGAAAGATTTAATGAAAAATAGAAAATTACATTCTATAAAATCATAAACAGTTTTGATTTTTATCCGTATTCTTAATTTATTCTTTATTGTATCAAATAGAGAAAATAAATTTTCGTCAAATTCAATATTAAAATAAGAATGTAAATTTTCTAAACTTTCCAGTCCAATAGAATATTTAGAAAATTTAATTTTATTTACTAAATCGTAATAAAAAGCTTCAATTTTAAAATCATCTAGATCATTTTCAAGTAAACCTAAAACCTTTGATAATGCTTTAACTAATGAAGTTAGTGGAGTAACTTGTTCTTGTTCTTGTTCTTCCTTATCTTTTTCAAACTGAGAAAAGAAAAATTTAAGTTCATTTATACGTTCTAAACTATGTCTAGAAGTATTATTATGGGTTGATCTATAAAGAAATTTTAATGATTTAATGAAGTGTTTTGATAAAAATTTGATTTGAGCATCAGACAAACCAAATAATAATATTTCGTCTACTTCATAACCTGCTTCAGATAAAACTTTTAAAATTTCTAATTTTTTAAGCCCTGTGCTTTTACAAAATGAATCAAGACATGTTCCTTGATTTACTTTATCATGAAACCGATTAACGAAACTCTCAAAAAGATCAATTCGATTATTTTTTATAATTAAGTCACTCACTTTTATACTGTTCATAATTTCTACAAATATAAAAAAAACAATAAAAAATACAAGTAAAAAATGTATTTTATATCTAAAAAACAATAAAACAGATTGATTTTTTAAACTTAAGATGTGTAAAAAAGTAGGGCTTTCCCTGAACTACACTAGGGATTTGTTTACAGCAAATAAATGCATTTCTTACATTTGTTACGAGTTTAAGAAAAAAATTAAGAAAGAAATGAAGGTGCATGTAGTTGATAATCATAAAGTAATTTACGAAGGCTTTAAGGCTATGTTAGAGGTGGAAGAGCTTAAACATTTCTAGTACCTTTTAACACTCCCATATAGTTCGTTACGGAAAATAATCACGTATTTTCCGCAACGAACCTAAAGGTATTTTATCTACTAGTAACAGTTATTTCGTTAGAACTTGATTCCAAATTCCAGTTTTAGCGGTTTCTTGGGCATACTCATTAAATGTTGTTGCTTTTCTGCCTAAAACTCGTTCAATGTCATTAACCACTAACTGATTTTGTGGGTTAGTTAAAACATGCTTAAATAAATACTCTATTAACCAAACAACATTATCTGGTACTTCTTGTTGTTTCATACCTTCAACATACTGTTCTAATGTGATGTCATAAAAATGTAAACTTCTATCGCTAACCTTTGATATGATGTCAACAACATTCTTAAACGTAATTAATTCAGGCCCTGTTACCTCAATAATTTCACCATTATAAGAATCGTTAAGCAAAACGGTAGCAGCAACCTCAGCAATATCATTTACATCTACAAATGGTATTAAAACATCAGACATTGGTAATGCCACCTCACCAGACAAAATAGGCTCTAAAAAAAAAACTTTCACTCCAATTTTGATTAAACCAAGAGGCTCTAACTATGGTATAATCTATACCAGAATTAATTACAATTTTTTCGCAAGCTTCTGCTTCAGTTTCTCCTTTACCTGAAAGTAACACCATTTTTTTAACTCCTAATTCTTTAGCTAAATAGGTTACACTTTGTATAGCTTCTTTAGCTCCTGGAACAGCTAAATCAGGATAATAACTAACATACATTTTTTCGACACCTGTTAAAGCCGCTACCCAAGTATCTTTATTATCCCAATCAAAACTTGGTGATGCTTTTCTTGCCCCTACTCTAGGTTCTATTCCTTTGTTTTTTAAATGTTGTACTACACGGCGACCCGTTTTTCCGGTTCCTCCAATAACTAAAATATTTGATTTCATAATGAATTGTTTTAATTTGTTTTGTGAATAAATGTTGCTATTAATACTAGGATGAATGAAATCATTCCAGAAATTGTTCTAATGTTATGGTAATGATTCCAAGTACTTTCATAATAGCTTCTAAAGTTTTTTAATTCTAATAGGTTTAATTTGTTAATATTCAATCCGTCTAACTCATTATTTAAAGGAACATTTCCAAGAGCAGTAATGCCAAATGTGCCAATACAATAAATGATTGTTGATGCCAACACCAACCAAAACACTGTTTTAGTATTAAACTGTAAGTAGCTTGTTATAATCAATACTATTAAGCTTCCAAAAAACAGTATAAAAAACGCTGGATTTAAGATTTCTCTATTAATATTCTGCATGGTTTCCAAGTAAGTAAAATCTCCTACTTTTTTTGTTCCTAATATTACCGAGACCGACCAAGCAAAGAAAAGACCTGCAGAAAGTGCATTTAATAAAACTGTTATAAAAAGAGTTACGGTTTTCATGCTTTTTCTTGTTTAATTAAATAAGTTCCGAAATACAATACAATGAAGTAAAACTCAACCAAAATGGTAAAAAACATAGGGTCTCCAAAAAATTCTGAATAACTACCGCCATTGGGAATTACAAATATTGGCACTGTTATTAATGTATCTAATATTGTTGCTACAAATACAAATGTTAGTGCCAATGTAGATGGTTTCATACTCCCTTTTTTATAGAATAAATAAGTTCCAAAACAAGCACTAGGAATAATGGCAAATACTAATACAATAGTAGCTTGTTGTTCAGGGTTTTCTAGAATGGGAATATAAAATGAAAGAAGGTAAAAGCTAACGCCAAAAACCCAAACGATACTGGCACATACAATGCTAAGTATTTTATTGTTGCTCATAATTTTTGATATTTAATTATGATGCAAATCTATAGCCATTGCAAAACAGCGACTTATTCAGAAAGAATTATGATTTATTCGAAAAGAATCTTATACTTGACTTGGCCTGTATCCAAATTTTTTTTCAAAAGCATTCGAAAAAGAGCCTAAACTATCATAACCAACTGCCCAAGCAGCTTCTTGAATAGTTTTTTGTTCATTTTTAATTAAGCTGTAAGCTTTCTTTAATCGTTCGTTTTGTAAGTATTTAAAAACCGGAACACCAAACTGCGCTTTGAATTCTATTTTAAGTTTATTAGTATTGGTTCCTATTTTATGTGCTAATTCAGTTAAAGATGGTGGATTTTCTAAATCAGACAACAGTATTTCTTGAGCATGGTTTATTTTTTTAAGCAGTGAAGTATTTATTTCAGTAGCCTTTTGAAAAGCCAACTCTCCAAAATAATGAGAAAGTAGAGCGCTCATATGACTTTTATAGAACATCATTTTAAGATTTCCTTCATATTTATTATTAAAGAATTGTTCAACTAACAAAAACATTTCTGGAGTCATATTAAACACGGGGCCTTCAACATAATGATCTTTGGGATGAACAAGCTGGTACAAAAACTGCTCTAAAAACTGACCTTCTCCATTGGGTAATTTATCTAAATTTTTAATTGTTGTTGTAATTACCAAACATTGCAAAGGTTTTTGAGCAGATACATGATGCTCAAACTCTACTTTTTTATCAGCATAAAATGACAAAATCATTCCCTTAGTATGATGAAACTCTTTGGTTTTTCCATCGTATTTAACTTTCAAACTAACATCTCCTGCTCCATAAAAAGCAATAGCAATAACTGGTTCGTCAAAGAAACAAGAATCGATCAAACTATTTTTATTAGTAGAAGCTTCTTCTAATAATATTGTACAATCATTTATGTCTATAATTTCACGATTCATTCCTTTATTTGCCTTTATTAGATTTTAGTTATTGTAGTTTTCAATTTTACCATTGTCCTTCATAATAAATAACTCTTTTTCTATCACCAATAACTTTAAAGTTCTGACTTTTTGAAAAAGTTCCATCTTTATAATTCATAGTATCAACTTTCATCTCCTTTGGTAAATCATAGCTTAACGAAAATGAATAATCTGGTAAAAAACCATCATAATCATACCTAAAACTTATGTTCTCGGCTTTTATCGGTAACTTGGGAAACCATTTAATTTTTGTTATTTCTAAATATTCTTTTCCTGTCAAATTCTCAGCTTGGGTTCCGTAAGCAAGCTCTATTCCTACATTACTGATTTTTTTTAATGCTTCCTCACGAAATTCACTATTTGTTATTTTGTTGCTATATATTCTCATTCCATAATCAATATAAAAATATGAGTTGATTATTAAAATAAAAACTACAACTATTCCTATTCTTGTTTTTAATGATTCAACATTTAATTTTCGGAAAACTATAGTCAAAACTCCTATAAGAACTAGCCCTACTAGTGATATTCCAATTAATTTCAAAAACTCAATTGGACGAACTAACTTATTAAATTCTAACTCAAATTTATCTGTCCAAAACAAAAGTAAGATTGTTAGAAATAGTAAATTTAAAAGGATGATTATTAAATATTTCAATGATTTTTTAATCATTTATTTAGTATTAATTCCATCAAATATAAATATTGCTATAATTTTAACGTAAAAATACTTGAAATTAATTGTTGAAGCTATTTATGATTTTATTGGTTATTCATCCTTTTTTCGTAATGAACATTTATATTCTTACATCAGTATAACAATATGTTATATCAAAAATAAGATTACAGACGATTGCAACTAATTTTAGTTAAAGTTTAATTTTCTTAAATACTCTCTTGTTACTTTCGATACTTCTTTTGAATGTTTTCCAAACCATATCCAATGATCTGCATCTTTAACTGTATAAAACTGGATATCATTACCTAATACACTCATTTGTTTGTAAAAATATTGAGCAGTTTCATAAGGACAGTTTTTATCTTTATCTCCATGAATTAAAAGCATTTTTACTTTACTCTTTTTTAACAAATGATTTGGTGAAATTTCTTTTACTACATCTTTATTTAGTTTTTTTTCAACTATCCATCTATTAGAGTTTGTTGTTAAATCATAAACTCCAGAATTTACAACAATAACGTTTGGCATTGCACTTGTTTTAAGGTTATCGGATTTTTCATTCCAATTATTAACCAATGAAATTGCTAAAGACAAATGCCCACCTGCTGAATTACCAGTAGCTATAATTTTATTTACATTAATATTGTATACTTCAGAGTTCTCTCTTATCCAACGTATTGAAGATTTTGCATCTTTAACAGCTTCAAAAGGATAAGTATTCTGTTTCCCTTTAATTCTATACTCAACTACAGCAACTACCCAACCCTGTTTCGCATACTCCTCTGCTGTACTAAAAAACCAATCTGGTTTACCTTCAGACCAACTACCTCCATGAAATTGAACTATAGTTGGTCGGTTTCCTTTAAATTTTTCTTTATTAGGTAAAAAAAGATGTAGCTCTAATTTAAAACCATCAACTTCTTTATACGTTTCTATACTATGATTTTCTCTCTCCTTTTTATGAGAGGTATACAGTTTACTTATGTTTTCTTTATATTCTGCTGTTTTACAAGTCATCATAAAGCTTGAATATATCTTATTTATATTTTTTATTCCTAAATTATTAATATGATGCTTTATATACTTATGCTTCCAAAAATCACTAATTTTAGTAGTAGTAAACACCTCATCTATCACGCTCAAATCTGCTTGTAACTGTTGATTGTCTGATTTTCCAAAAACACTATTTTCTAATTTTTTATTTGCTTCAATTCTTATATAAGATGCTACATAATCTTTTAAATCTTTTGTTAAAAAAAACGTTGTATCATTAAATACTTTAATATTTTTATTAAGTTTTGATTGATTTTTTTTAGATAGAACTATATTTTTTCCTGTATATCTTTTATGTAGTTCAGGATATTCTAAGATTAATTTATCGAAAGCTAATTTAATTAACACTGTTTCCTCATTAAACGTTTTTTGGTCTAATTTACCTTTATTCTTATTGAGATAACTTGTGAATATAAGTTGTAATGAATCTATCTTTTGTGTGAAAATATTCTGATTGAGAATATTTAGCTGATAACTATTTCCTTTAATATAATTCCACATAGGAATTGCAAATTCTGTTTGTTTTTCTATATAGTGTTTTTTATTTTTTTCAAAATCTACATTCTTACAGCTTTGCAAAAGAATTATAAATAATATAACGATTAATTTAACTTTCATAAGTTTAATTTTAGTGGCTGATTAATTACGAAAAACATCATTTATGATTAACCATTTTCCATTTTTAAAATGCCATTCTGTAATCCCAATTTGATTACTAGTTTTTCCTTTATAACTATACGTATTTTTATATTTTTCTACAGCAATCATATTACTTACACTAATAGACAAAGATTTATATTCAATTAATTCATAATCATTTTTTACAATATTATCCATCATTTCACTAATTTGAATCTTTCCACATATTGAGTTTAAAATACATGCATTATCATCGTATAAAGTAAGTACTGAATCAACTTGCTTGTTGTTCATCCATTTTTTTATATTAGATTGATTTTTTTGTATAAATTCAGAAACTTCTTCAGCTGACTGTTTCTTAAAGTTTGAGATAACTTGAAAACCAATAATAGATACAATAGAGGTTGTTAAAATTAAAAGGATAGTTATTATTACATTTTTTTGAGGCTTATTTAAGTTTTCTTTTACCGAAGACTTTTTATTCAACGGAATAAAACCATCAAAATCTAGAATCTTAAATATCATTTTAAGAGTATAGCTTCTAGGTGTAACTTCTGTAGATTCTATTCTTTGAATAGTTCTTAAACTTAAATTACACTTTTCTGCTAGTTCTGTTTGAGTTAAACCTTTTGCTAATCTTAACTCTATTATTTTTTTTCCTAATTGTGGTTGCTCCATTATGTCTAAATTCAATGCAAGATTAAATCAATCTTTAATTCCTATCAAATTTAAACAATGTATTTAATACGTCATTAATATGACATTTACGTAGTAAGCTTAGTTTTCATGTGACTTTTAGGGCTAGGAACACATTACCTCAATGTTTAATAAAACTATGAAAAAAAGACAAATTCTTATTCTGTTTTTGATATATAAGCACATTGATTTGATAACATTTACTTTTACAGAGAAAATACCCTAAACTACATAAGTTTATTAAATATTACTAAAACTCAACCTAAGTGTAATTGACTAAATCGTTTATGTAGTAAATCGAAGAAATCTATTTAATATAGCTTAAGAAATGGTGTGTCCAATTCTATTTTGATGTAAAACTTATCTTTTTACAATACTGAATTAGCTTTTCTCTATAACGCCAAGGTTTTGTTTTCCCTGGTAAACGACTTAACCAATGACTATTTGGACCTTTACTACCTGGACGTTTATTTGCTAGTTCAAAAGAAGTAGGAAGAAGTTTCTTACTCATAACAGTTATAAACTCTTCAAATTGAGCTTCGCTAGTAAACTCAAATATAAAACCATCAAATTCAATAGTCAATTTTCGATAACCTTGAACTCCATCTTTAATTGGTGCAGGAGGATTAAATTTCTCTGATTTAGACCAAATACTTTTTCCTTCCTCTATATGAACCCAATAAGCCATAGAGCTACTTTTCCAGTCAGATACATACCCAAACTCTACTCTTTTCATTTTTAAAATTACTTACAACCCATTATAAAAGTTTATAATTTCACAAACTCAACGTAAGAATAAGATACTTGACTAGTATCATCACATATTTTTGTAGGGTCGGTACTGTAATAGCCTATTTTTAATATATTATTTTTAAACTCAGTAAATGTAAAATCATCTGCATTTTCAAGAGTTATCACTAATTCATTATTATTTAATTTCCAATTCCCTTTTGTTGACTTTAAAACACAGTCATTATTGTAAAATCTGAAATCATTTAAAATAATATTACCGTTCTCTAAAATAGATATTGTTATTTTTTTCTCACACTGATTTAATCCTAAATCTTGTATTGTCTTAGAAGAACAAGAATATGCCTTTTTTGTAATTTTCCAATCTCCAATAATTGACACTGAACCTGAATTAGAATTCTCATCACTTGTACATGATGAGAAAATTATAAAGATGATTAATAGCCTATAAAATAATTTCATTTTTTTCATTCTTAATTGTTATCCTTGTAAATAAAGAGCATTCATTCCTATACCAATATCATAAGCATGAGGCTTCCATTTGGTATTAGATTTTATGTAAATTTTTTCTGCTGTATTCAAATAACTATATTGATTCTTTGAGTTAGTATCAACAGGAACTTCCCAAAGTATTTCTTTAGCTTTCACTACTTTTAAATAGCTACTTGTATAAAATATTATCCTTGGACTTTTAACTTTCAAAATGCATTTATCACTAAAATTAATAGTCAGTATATCATTATCCGAATTAAAATTTAAAGAATCTAATTGATGTCTTGTATCCAACTGTCTACCTTGCCAATCTCCCCAAATTGATACTGTTACACCTTTATTAAAACTCGGTTTATTTTTAGAAAATAGATTTGTTAATTCTTCAGGAGTTAATTTCAATACGTCACTACCTAGTGTTGGCTCTAATTCATCTAAATCATAGGTTGCGTTATCACCAGATATTACAGAAAGAACTCCTCTTTTTATTATCAAATTAAAAAGTGATCTACTTAAAAAAACACCTACACTAAAAACTGCTATTGCAATAATTATATTGTAAGGGGAATTCAACTCTGAATATATTACAGCGCTTAAAAAACTAAATCCAAGAAAAAGAAGTAATGCTTGTAAAAATGCTACTATAGTTCTAAATATCTTCATTCTATTACCATTAACAATTTAATAAAGTTTAAAAGTGATCGCTTTATGTTTTTTAAAAACACAATTCTATTTCTTTTTAATTAAAAAAATGCTAATTAAAAGAAATAATTAAGGTTTTATAAATAAACTTAGAATAAAAGTAAATTCATAAGTTCGAACAATACTTATACTTATTGTTTTCTTAATTTTTCATTAAAAGACTTATTTTCTTTTAAAATTTTATTTTGCGAATATCCTCTAATTAAAAATGAAATTCCAGTAGTTAATATAATTCCACCAAATAAAATAGACAATAAGAATAATACTAAAACTCCAGATACTACTAAAAAAGCTCCATAATTAATATTCTTTTGAGGGTTTAAGGAACCATATTGGCTTTTAGCAGTTCCTGCAGCGTCAAGTTTCATTTTCAACTTTCTTTCAGCTTCTTTTTCATCTTTAGAAAAAAAATTACATTTATTTTCAAATTTAGGTTTTTGACTAGTTAAACCACATACAAGCCCAGTGTTAAAATCAACTTTTCTATTTGTACATATCCCACAAAAAATCATTCTTTCTTCTAATGTCATTTTCAATTTTTATTTTAGTAAGCATTGGCAATTTTATTTTGTCCAATTACTTTATTAAGTCTTTTTAATTTAATCTTTACCAGCTCGATGCAAACACCACCAACCGAACTCAGTTTCAATACATAACTAAAAAGCTCCTACTTCATCCATTTAGCAAACACTTTCTTTAATTTTTCTTCTTTTAAACTACATTGTTTTGAAATATATGGTATCAAGTCGACCACATAAGTTTTAAGGCTGATTTGTTTAAAGCTAGCTATTTTATAATACTTAAGAAGTAAACTCATATGTTCTTCTGTAGCATTTTCAAGACATTCTTTAATAAACGTATTTTGATTTTCTTCGTTTATCGTATCTTGATATTACAATAAGCATTTTTTCACAGAGATAGCAACATTATCTAAGACAACTACATCTTGAGAGCATGAGAATTGAATAAATGAAGTAAACAGAAAAGTAAATATAACTTTTTTCATAATAGCTTTTTTGCCCAAATTTAAAGAATAATTCGAATAAAAAAAGTGTATTTCTTATTTTTTACATCCCACTTTACTAAGCTCTTCATTATTCATTTTTAAAAGGTAATTTTCAAGAAAGTCTAGTTTTTTCAAAATGTTTTTTTGAGTTTTTTGAAAAACTATTTTTGAAATTATGTTATACGGAAATCTTAAATTGAATTTATAAGTAATTTTTAAAATGGTTTTATCATTTTCAATTGAAATATAATTCCAAATACCAATGAAGTCCTTGAAAACGTTTGATTTATTTAGCATCTGAATTGATATTTCATTTGGAGTATCAAACGTTAAATATTCAGTATCCATTCTTATTCCTTCTATTGATTTGGTGTAAACTTTTGCTCCTTTTTTAAGCCCAGTATAATCATCAAGAAAACCTATTTCAAGAGTTTGTTTGTCCCATTTTTTTCGGTTGGTAAAATCTTGGGTAAATTCAAACAACCATTCAATATTTTTATTTAGAGTAATTTTTTCAGATATGGTGTTTTTTAACTTCAATTTTTATCGTTCAATGTAATAAAATTTAATTTTTATATAACTCTTCTATTAACAAATCATCTCTCTTAATAAAGTGTTCCAAATATTTCAATGACTTATTAAAACTAATCGACCAAATATCATCAACAACCATTTTTTCTTTCTCTCCTAATAATCCGAATAAAACCTTAACTTTTTTTGGCCTAGAATACCATAAAGAGAATTCTAGTGCTTGATTTTTGTCAAAATTAGCAGTCATACAAAAGCTAGTTCCTTTTTCAATACAAGTAAAATCAAGAGCAGGATTGAAATAGACATCTTTTTCTTTTAAAGACCTTAAATGATTTAGTTTATCAATCCATGGATAGTTCTCAGCTATTTCAATAACTTCACTTCCAGATAAAGGAGTATTTCTGTATTCAATATTTTCTTTTTCTGGATAGCAAATAGAATATTTATAAGTCATATACTTTTAAACCTTTTAAATAATACTTAATTCTTTTTCTTAGTTAAAACCCTGTAACAAACAACCTTCTAGCACCTCTTAATCCACATTTTTGATATTTATTATAGGCTTTAGAAGCAGCTTCTTTAATTTGAATACCTTTCTGTTTTTTTACCCAAGAGTTTAAAGCTGCCTCTAGCGTGTATGCTTCAGGTGCCATTAAATTTGTAGTCCATAAAATAGGATTGGCTTTTGATTTAATTATTTCATTTTGAAAATAATTTTTACTAGCACAAGCTAAAATTATAGCATCTATTTTTTTTGATGGAGTCTGCTTATATTTTAAGTTAACTTTAAACTCCATTAATCCATCATGACCTATATAAGCAACTAATTCTGAGTTTCCACCAAATTCTAAATTTATCTCATTATAATTGATTCTTCTTTTAAAATTATTATTGGACGCTAATAAAAATTCTTCGGTACAAACTTTAATTTTTTCTCCATCATAAGCTTCAGCTAATAAGTAAATATTTTTAGTTTTATGTTTAAACAATATGCTTTCAAGTATGTTTGTATTTTTCGATGTAATCATTTTTTTATACACCCAATCATTTGATTTATTTTTCAAGAAATTTTTAACCCCGTACAAAGCTCCCCAATAAAGGTTGTTTTTAGGGTCTTGCCCGTTGCCTATTAATTTTGGAACAGGAACTATTCCTTGATTTATATTATCGCATAAAGCAACAAAAACATGAATTGTTTTAGTTTTTTTTTGACTTTTATTTTGTCCAAAACTTAATGTACACGATATAAGCGCTATGAGTAATCCTATTTTTTTCATATTAATTATTTATTTTTAATTTTTGCTTCAAACATATTGACGCTTCATACAATTGGATAAAATATTTATCATATAAAACTGCATTAGATAATAAACCAAATTCTTTAGCTTTATCACTTTTATAATAATCTCTTACCTCATTCATTCTGTACTCAATAAATTTCACTAAACACATTAATTGTTTATGATTGAATAGCGAAAAACACTCCTCATAAAACTTTTTATTTTGATTATCATTTTCATCAGATAAATGCTTTGTTATAGCTATTAAATGATCTGTTATATCAGGTTTATAAAACTCTTCGATCATTCCCTTTTCGATCAACTTTTTTTCTTCCTCTTTATATACATCTAATGATACAAGTAAATATTTAGGCATATGAAATAGCATTCCTTTAGCATCAAAAAAAGTGATGGAACTATTACAAGCATATAAATCTATCAAAGATATTTTTGTCCAATCATTTCTTTCATCTTTAGCTCTTAGTTTTCTACATTCTTTAGCAGTCAATCTATCATCATGCCCTTGCGCTTCCCATAGACCTATACCTTCTTCAAGTTTTATATTTTTAAAAACCTCGTTGATATTTCTAATTAATTCTTCTTTTTTAATCATTTAAACAAATTAGCCAAAGTAAAAAGCTATTTAAAACCATTAATTGTTAGAAATTTCTTTTATTTTTCCTTCATAATATTCTTCAACTCCATTTACAGTCTGCTTACTGTAATTAATTATTTTATAAATAAATTCTGTTTCAGTAACCCAATGAAATTCCTTAAATGTACAAGTATCATTATTCCAGTTAAATTCAGTAAGATAAATAAATAAATGCTCCATTTACTTTTTTTTGAAAAAAGTAAGATATGCATTCTTGCCCTCCAAAATAACCATTTAGACGATACGTATTTTTGGGTGAAGAAATTATATATTTAGGGTTACCAATCGTTAATTCTGTTTCTCCTGTTTTAATTGAAAAACACTTATCACTTGAATGCCCTCCTTCTAAAACTAAAATATTATATGCTGGATAATATCCAGACCATCCTTCTGAAAAACCATAATCATTACTATGTTGATTTAGTATAAGCTTTTGTCCGTTTTGAGTTTTAATACTTTTTATAGCATCTTCTCTTTTATAATTTTCATTTTCAAATTTAGTTACCCATGTTACACGGTTTTTTAATATCTTTTTAATTGAATCTAAATTTCCGTTTTTTTTAGGCCTATGTATTATTTCTTCTATTTTTTCTTTTAATACATTAAACTTTGTTAGACTAATCTTTGACGTATTAATTACATTTTTATTTTTTACCTTTTTCAAATAACCATCAAATACATACCCCTCTTTTTCAAATGGTTTCTCCTCTTTTGAAACTAAATATATATAATTGTTATACTTTATTTTAATCCAACTTCCTTCAATTGGTTTACCATTATCATTAATAGTTATTTTTTTATTGGTATCAAATAGCTTTTCTACCACAACACCAAATGGAATTTTAGCAATTTTTAATGATGACGAATTACTTTTAGACCGAACATTTAAACCATTCTCAGCATTTATAAAATAATACTCTTGTGCTAATACGTTACTAAACATAAACAGCATGTATATTTTAACCAATATTTTCATGTATACAGTTTTAATGTTCTTAAATATAATCTTTCCAACGAAACGGATTTTCAGCTACCAATGCAAAAGATGTTAAATGATACTCATTGGTATTTAATCCTTCAACATCATTTATGTTTCCAAAGGTCAATTCCACACCACTTTTTAAGCGTAACAAAACTCCGAGGTTATCTGTTTTCTTTTTATAATCTATGTTTTCCTCATTTAGTTTTGCTAGTACATATAAAAGGGTGAGTTTATCTATATCTTCAAAAATCCATTTATTAAGTACTAGTTCTTTTGTATTTAACAGTTTACCTTCATACCAATAATCAGAATATATTAAAAACAACACCCCTTCCTCAAAATGCAATTCAATACCTCCATACGTCCAAATATTAAAACTTTCATTTGTATCAGGATCATATCCACTATCAGGATCAGGAAAATTATTTAAAATCCATTCTTGAGTTTGACCAAGTTTTAAATAATCAAACTTTCCGGTTTTAAAGAATTCTAATAAATCTATTTTTATAGTGTGATTTAACTTCATATTACAAATTAACCTTAAGAATCATAGCTATACATAATAACATTACAATCTCGTTTCTTGTAAAGCTAGTTGCCTTTTATTTATATCTGATATTGTTCCGTATATATCACCATTATCAGAAACCACTAAGGTGTTCACTGATACTGGTACTGGGATATCTTTTATTCCACTTAAAAATTGATTTATTTTTTCAATATTGTTGTTTAATGCATTGGATTCACAATAAATTACAATAATTTGTTCTCTAAACTGTCTTGCCAATCTACCTCTTAAAAAACCTCCATAATTAGGCTCATCTTTTAAAATATAGTCAAATCCTTTAGGTACATTCTTTTTATGAGCATCTTTGGCATTAAATAATTTACCATTTGGGTAAATCCAAAAAACAAACTCAGGATATGTATGTGTATATTCCTTGATATCTTTTCTCCTTCCTCGATATTTTAATTGTAAAAAAGGAAAAAATTCTGTTGCTTTTTCTCTTGAAATAGAACCTACTGTTATCATTAATTATTTTTAGTATTGCTTCATTTTATTTCAACTTTTTCCCCTAAAAATTTAGGTTCTACTCCAAACATGATATCTAAAAAAGCTTTTGTTCTTGCAAAGTATTCTCTAATTCTAACTTTTAACCCATATTTTCCAGTTAGATCCCTTGCATTAAACCCTATAGCATTAATTCCATTTTTTTCTGCTAGAAAAATTGCGCGTTCATTATGAAACTTCTGAGAAATAATAGTAACACTTGTTTGCCCAAAAATTTCTTTTGCTCTTACCACAGAATCTAAAGTTCGAAATCCAGCATAATCAAGAAATATTCTATTTGCTGGAATTCCTTTTTTTATAAGCTCATTTTTAAAATCGGTTGGTTCATCATAATTTTTATTTCCATTGTCACCACTAACCAAGACAAAATCTATTTTCCCTTTTTTATAAAGCGCTACCGTTGCTTGTATTCGATATTTAAAATATAGGTTAATCCTACCATTATTTAGAATTTTTGCAGTCCCCAATACAAGCCCTACTTTATTCTTTTTTATTTCGTTAGAATCAGTAAAAGTTTTGTTTACTGCATTTTTTTCTATAGAATAATTTGCTACAAACACTAACATAAACGGAATTATAAAAACCAGTAGTACTCCTATTATTTTTTTCTTTTTCATTCAATCTTATTTTTATTAGTTAAACATAACACTTTATATTAAAAACAAAACATTTCTAGTAGAGTTTGGTTTTCAAGAAAAAGTTTATCCAATATCTCTTTAAAATTCAGTTCCTTTTTCCCATACATACACTGCTTTGGGGATTGACTTGCTTTCTTGAACTTCATACCAAACTGTAATCCATGTTTCTTTATCTTTTTCCCAAGTAACCTCATCTATTATAATAGTTTTGCTTACTCTTTCTTCCTGAAGATATTGGTTAGTTATATTATTTCTAAATTCCCCATAAGCAGCATCTAAAGTAAATCGTTCTATAAAAGAAGCTTTTTCATATTTAGCAACAGCTTCTTCTTTTGTTAACAACATCAATTTTTGAATAGATACCTCCTCTTTTAAACTTCCTGCTTTTTCTATTACATGATTGCTTTTCTTTAGAGAAACCTCTTTCTTGTTTACTGAGCAAGAACTAATTATGAGTATTAGTATACAATAAAAGTATTTCATTTTTTTATTTCGTAATAGATATACAATTCTTTTAACTTGTACTTTAGTTTAATTGCTTTTTCCCAAGCTAGATATTCTTTTTTAAAATTATTATAATCACTTGGAATTCCTTTTATCCAGTACATATCACCATGAAGTGCTAGCATTGCCCAATGAAATTCTAATTCATGACCTAAAAACTCTACATCAACTTTAGATTCTGGTTCTTCTATTAAAAAACTGTTTTTTAATTTTTCGTTAGCCTTTTCATATGTTATTTCTCCATATCTTACCATGATATGTTTAATCATTTCACAGAAAGAATTATGATTAAAAATAACACCTTCTGTTTCTCCTACAAAATGTAAATTATTTTTTAACTCTTTATTTTTCAAATCTAATTTTTCTCTTTAAATACATACTTAATTACTCGTCCATTTAAATCAGTAACACTTCCTATAAGTTGTTGTTGCTTTAATTCTAAAAACAATTTCTCTGCATAAGTACCTTTTGTTTTTTCTGTAGCAAAATCTATTATAATTTTCTGGTTTTTTACTAATTTCCAATTAAAGGTACCTATTAATGATATAGATTCTTTACCACAAGTAGAAATTTCTTTTTCAGCTATTTCTACTTTTTTCTCATCAAATAGAAGGCTTAAATATATTTCACTACCTGCACAAGGATTATCATCTGGTGTTTCTTCACAAATTGAGCCTACATTTGCATTCAATTCTTTATGTAAATAAGTATTCATTTTTTGAGCATAAGACGAAAAACAACATGTAAAAATCAACAAAATCATTATAAAAATTCGTTTCTCATCAGTACTTGTAAAGTTTTCCAACTTCATCTTATCTATATTTAAAATATTATTATATCTAACTATCAACAACCTTTTTAAAGCACTATTTAAAATCAACATTCTATGCATCTATTTACCCAAAGTTCTTTTCTTTCTTCAGTTAATTCTCTTATATCAATCCTTTTACAATTACACTTTAAAACTGTATATTTTTACGAATTAAATTTTCACCCAACCTATCATGCTTCTATCTACTTCTTTAAAAACTACTAGCAACCATTCATCTTGGTTTTTAATAACTGTAACCTCTTTATCTTCTATAGTTTTAAGTTGGTTTCCAATTTTCACATCTCCTGTACAAGGGTCCTTTTTCTTTGTGTCATCTACAACAGCTTGTGTTCTTAAAACTCCTGAAACTCGTTGTCTTTTTAATGTTTTATTTATGTTATTAAGTTTAGTATCTACATGAAGGGTTAATATGTTTTCTACAATAACAGTATCATTCTTAATCATAAGCTCAGATAGTATTGATTCATTAAGGCAACCTATAGCGTCATTTAAAACAAAAAAAGTAGTTTTTTTTCCTTGTTTTACATCTACTAATCTTCCTGGTCTTTTCCATATTTCGACAAAATCATTTCCCTTTTTTACTAATAACATAGTTGTTTGATAATGTCGATTATCTTGATAGATTACATCTTTTTCTCCATCATTATTAAAATCTACCAAATATAGATTATTACTATTCATCGTAAACACTTCAGCATTGCTGTTTTTAGTAAAAAATATTGAACTTTTTATTTCTGAATAACCTGTACTATCTATAGGGTATTGATATCCTGGTGGGGTTTGAAATAATTCAAGTTTCTTTTCTAAAGGATTGTTTGAAGCACATGCTATTAAAATTATACACCACATAGCTAAAGAAAAAGCTTTATTTTTCATCTTTATACTTTATAGTTATAAGTTAGATGTATAGTAATACACTAGCGTTTAATTAATTTTTATTCTTTATATATTTTTCTCCATTGAATTTTAATACTACTGATTTTGTAGTTGTTTTTTCATTAGAATCGCATTCTCCATTTTCACCTACACTATTTTCAATCTCTGTAACTTTACTTTTTATCATGATATCAAAATATTCATTCGTCTTTTCTTTTGACATAATGAGTGTATTCTTAACATCTGTAAATTCTCCAACACATTCGGTATTCCATTCTCCTCCATAGTTCATTACATCATAATTATGCAGTAGTTTTTTTAACTTGTTTTTTGACTTTATAAACAGTGAAATAGTTTTATTACTATATGGATTGGCTTTAGAACTTCCATAATAATGCACTTTAACTCCAAAAGCTCTATTGTTTTTCGAAACTAGATAAGGAGCAGTATCAATCGTTATTTCTCTTAGTTGTATCGCATCTGAAACCCAACCATTAGTTTGAGAACTTTCAAAATACTTATGAGTTATTTTTCCAGTATTACTATTTACAATTACAATATGACTATTTAATTCAAAGTGATGTTCGTCATTATTAGTATCTGCATATGCTGGAATAACCATAATAATTTCTTGTGAATTGTTAGGCATAGTCTTGGTTACCAACAAATCAGTATTAACCTTTGAAAGGTCTAAATTTAGTTGTTCAATTACACTATCAATTAACTCTTCTTCTTTAGAAATAGGAATTATTTTTCCATTTGATTTTATTTCAAAAAATGTTGTTTCAATTTTCTTTTCATCTATCCATAAAATATTATGAATTGTTAGCTTATTTTTTTCAATTTTAGATTCAATTTTTGATTGTGCTTCAGCAATTTCATCATAAGAAATTACTTTAGAATCAAGAATATTACCTTCAAAGTCGTAATTAATTAATCGAGACTCCATTTCATTGTCTCCCTTTTTTATAGTTACTATAACTGAATGAAATGCTTTTGAAATCTTCACTTTATAAGAAGCTATAGCTCTGTAATTATAACCTTCTTTATTTAACTTAGGGTAAACTTCCTCTAATTTTAACGCTTTTATATTTACCTCATTATAATCACCTTCTTCAATAAAACTATCAAAATTTGTGTTATCAACTAAAGGCAATGACCTAACTCTAATCTCATTAATAACCTTGTTAAAATTTGGATTTTCAAATTGACTTATAAAAGTGGCATCTTCTTTTATAAACTGGCCTTCTTGATATGGATTTTGATACGAATGTGTGTTTTTAAAACTTTTATAATTTTCTTTATGAAAGTGTTTTGTTAACCAAACATCACCATTAAATTGGTGTTCTATTTTCAGTTTAGCAGCATCGAAGTTTTTTGCTTTTTTATAATTTTCGAGGTATTTATAATATTCTTGTTTCGTATTTTTAATTGTTTTATTTAATGATATATAAAAATCAGATTCATCTTTCTTTTTCTTATAAAGCATGTAGTTTCTAAAATTACTTCCATACTTAATTACTCCTAATAAACCTCCTTTTTTATGGATGAAAACTTTATTATGCAAATAAAGCCCATTACTAAAATTGTTTTTATCATAGCCTTCAACACCTTCCTCATTACATATTGCTAATTTATAAAAGTCGTTTTTAAAACTTCTTAAAACTCCAAAATCACCTATTGGTGAAATTCCTTTTGTTTTATTAGCAGAATAAAAGCCAAAATCAGTTTCAGATAATCTAATAATTACAATAGCTGCTTTGTAAATCTCAAAATTATTGTCACCAATAATATGAGTTTTACCATGTACCAATTCATATACTCCTGAAATGTCTTCTACAGTATATTCAATACTACTTTCCTTTGCATCTTCTACTTTATCCGTAGAAGTCCCTACTATTTGTTCACTAATATCTTGTACCTTAAGAACTCTTTCTTTCTTTTCATTTGTGTTTTGAGCACATGAAAAAAATACTAGTATAATTAATATATATATGTTTTTCATTTGTATGTCTTTCTATTTTCTAATTTATTAACATAATACTTTGCCTGTTTTAAGGTTAATTGTTTTTCCTCTTCCATAGCGTACTTCATTATTTTTCATGTCCCAATGCACCTCAATACTATCTTTAAAAATAGCACAATTATTATTATTTCTGGTCGAACCAATTACCCTTCCCTGAGCATCTTTTAAAACAGTTTCTACATAAAAACTAGAACCATCTCCTGGCATAGTTGAGGTAAAAAAATCTAAATCACTCCTTTTTATAATCAACTCAAAATTTCCATCAGGACTTTTATATGACTTTAAAAAAGTCATTGAATTATAAAAACATATGACTAAAACAACAATACTTAATATTACTATAAATAATACTTTATAAATAAATTTTACTCTATTCACCTCTGTTTATATTCTAAAGTATTATATCTAAGAATAAATGTTTTTTTTTCGCATTCTTTTTCTACTTGATTACAGTCTCCTTCTGAATTAATTTCTGAAATTAAATTGCATTGTCTTTTTTTTATAAGAATATCGTGATACCCATTAGTAACAGATTTTCTGACAACCAATTCATTTTTTTCAGTTTTTACATTAGAATAACAAGCATTTTTATTTACAGTAGCTTCTCCTGAATATTCATCTAATACTATATTGTCTAGTACTTTCTTTAACTTGTTTCCTTCTTTTGTATACAGTGAAAGATAGTTACTACGGTAAGGATTAGATTGAGAACTTGTTCTGAAACTAGTTATAATTCCAAAAGTTAATATGCCTACAGATAATTCATATCTTTTAGTATCAATACGAATATTATCTATAAACTCAGCATTAGAAATCCAACCGTTTGCTTTAGAGTTTTCTGAAAAGTAATTTTTAATGTTTCCTGTTACTGAATTTACGATTACAATATGACTTGTTAACCTATAATCATCAGAATCAAAAATAGCTCCTTCAACTTCACCTAATATAATTAGAGTTTCATTATTAGAAAGTTCTTTCTGTAATTTGACTTCAATTTTATTAGTGCTTAAATTTAAGCTCTTAATTATTCTATTCTCTAATTCAATAGAGTTTAACTTATACCAAGAAACATTTTCTGGTTTTATATATTTTTCATTAGAAGTATGAATCCCTTTATCTTTATAACTAGTATGTAAATAAAAATTTCTATCCTTCTCATTTACTATACTATCCCATTTTTGCTCGGAAAAATTAAACCAAGGCTTGGCATATTTTAAATTTATTACTTCCTCTCCATCTCCAATATCAAAGTGTTTTGCATATTTATAAGGAAACCTTCTAAATCCCCAAATACAACTTTGTGAGCTATTTTCTTTATAATTTTTCTTTACTCCTACAAATCCTCTTACTGCTCCATCTTCATAGGTAGCATCCATATCAAATGAAACATCATCAGCATAGATGTTATTAGTAAAAAGTATCATTTTTAATTGACCGATATATGCGCCTGAATCTTTTCCTCTAGTATTTTCAATTAATTTATAAGTTCCTATTAAGGCAACTTCAACAGGTACATTAGAAGTATTAGCAATTGCTTTTTTAAAAGTAATTTCACCTTTAAAATCATTAATACTTCCATTACATTTTGTTTTACCTTTTACCCTGTATAAAGAATGATCGTTTTTACTTTTTTTTACTTCAGTAAAAACAAACTCAATTTTATTAAAACTATCGCCTAAAAGACCATATAAAGGAATAATTTCTTTTTCAGTGCTAAAACCTGGGTAAGTACCTTTTAATAAAGATGCTAAGTTTTTTTTATAAATTATTTGTTTAGTAACATCAATAATTGAGCCTTCATTACTAATATGTTTTCTATTATATCTCCCCCAATCTTCACTATAATCAACTTGAGCATAACAAAAATGGTGAAATACAATACATACAAATATGAATACTATCTTATTCATTTGGTTTTTAAACATTATCCTTTCTATAAATAACTCTCCTTTAATTGTCTCAATAATTAATTTTCTTTGCTCATTTTTACCAAACTCTCATCTCTATACCACAATAACCAGTAGCTATGTCTAAAATATCATCTACAGCATGTTGAACTGTTTGATTAGTAATATTTTCTTCTTTCATTTTATATAACACTTTTACTACATCATTTTGAGTTCCCCCAAGTTTTTTATATTCTAAAAGAACCTCTCTTGTTTTTTGAGTAAAACAATTTCCTCTTTTTACAAATTCTAGTAAAACCATTTGTAATTCTTCCTTCTTTTCCATTTTAAATTACATCAATAACTTTTTCTAACACATAATGTACTCCTCCTACAAACATTGTTATTAGTGTAAGAAACAGAAAACGAATGATTGTAGCTTCCATATTTTTTTTCAATTTCTTTTTAAGATAAAAAACATCCAAAAAAATAAATAAAAGGGCTATAACAACTCCAATAATTAATCCCACATAAATAGCTCCCCAATAAAAAAAAGCGTGTAATAAGTTCCACCCACCTTTAACAGGTATCTCATTGACTCCCAAAACAACCTGCATACAACGCATGTAACCAATACCTATTAATAATGCTACAAGCGTCCAAATACAATAAATTATAATTTGCTTTAAGATTTTCATTTATTTTTAGATTATCTTTTTTCTTACACAATAGATCTAATAATTTGCTTTACTTAAAAAAAATAATTGTTTTTAGCTCTACGCTAGTAAATTGTGTTTTTCTATATTCCTTTACATTATCAACGTTTGTTTTTTAGTTTTACATAGCATTATTACATTGTAGCTTTATGAACTACCTTTTCTAACTCTTTAAAAGCTTTTTTCTGCGCAGGTGCTAACAATGCTTCTTTTATTTTCCCTGTAACAATTTCAAGAATATCTCTTCGTGCTTTTACACTTTTACCAAAATAAGCATTCATAAATGAATTTGGAATGATATAACTTATTTTCACTGTATTTTCTCTTGGAAAATATAGTTTTACAGCATGCATTCCACTTTTTTTAAGAACAAGACATTGCTCCATTTGTCCATTAGCATCTGTTCTTACCTCCCATTTGTCATACTCTTTAGAGCATTCAAATGATGATGCATTTTTTAAAAAATTATGTAATGTTTCTAAAGAATTGTATTCAGTTTTAATTGTAACTATTTTTTCCATTTTTATTGTTTTTATATTCTTATCAAATTTTATAATTAGTAATTCATTCCTATTAACTCTTTATCTATTGTATATCTAAACTTGAAAGTTGTACCTCCATTTTTGGGCTCTAAAATCACATAATATTCGGTTTTAAAAATTTCTCCATTTTTAGGGAACTTAATAAAAGCTATATCTAATTCTACGTTTTCTATATTTTTTTGTTTTTTTAATTCTTTTGTAGCTTTTTCAACTAACTCCCCCAATGTTGATAAATTAATTTTTTCATTTAACTGAAACATAAAGTCTGCAGCTTCATTTCCATTTGGAACTTCTAAATATATCTCTGAGTTCTGCTTCCAGTTACCTTTCATTAAGCTCCATTGCCCCATTTTCAATGACTCTGGAGCTTTAGTAACCGTTACCCCAATAAGATTCCCCATAGATTTATCATAACTTATCGTTAAATCAGTATAATAAGCATTCACTCCAAACTTTTTTTTGAGTTCATCTTCTATAATCGTAAATCCCTTACTATTTGCAGGCTGTTTACTAACCTTATCACCACATGACATTGATAAGATTAGTATTCCGGTAATAAAGATATATTTGAATCTTTTCATTTTAGTGTGTTTATATTTTCCACAACTAAAAGTACAGAGCAAGAATGACCTGAGAAATAGTAAATCTATTTCCGATGCTTTTAAATAAATAAGTGCAATACTTTATAGAATATCTGTAACAAAAAAATTATTTATTATTCCAGTCTAAAAAAGTATTTAAGAAGTTATCTTTTTTTCGAGAAGAAACAGGTATTTTTTTTCCATTCTTTAAATGAATAACACCTGATTTGTCATACTTATCTATAAACTGTAAATTAACCATGAATGATTGATGAGGGCGAGTAAAACTGACTTTAGAAAGGCGTTCTTCAAATTCTTTCAAAGTTTTTGAAACTACGTGTTTTTTACCATTATTACAATAAAATGTGGTATATCCTTTATCAGATTCACAATATAACAACTCGTTTAAATCTATTACTTGAAAACTATCATGAAGAGATAATACTAATTTAGAGTCTTCATTATTCCAAACGTCTTTTACAGTTTTTATTTGTTGTTTTTGTATTGCTACAGGTAAACTAGTAACTTTTTGTATTGCTATTTGTAGTTCTTCAATATCAACAGGTTTTAATAAATAATCTACTGCTCCAATTTTTAAAGCTTGTAATGCATATTCTTCATAAGCAGTAATAAAAATTACTTTAAAACATAAATTTTCTGTTTGCTCTAAAAAATCAAACCCCGTACCATCAGTAAGGTTGATATCTAAAAAAATAAGGGATGGTTTGCATGCATTTGCTACAACAACAGCTTCTTTTACTGATTCACATTCTCCTATAACTTCAATATCCGTTTCAATTAATTGTAATAAATTACGTAAAGCTTTTCTAATATATGCTTTATCTTCTACTAGTAATGCTTTCATTAAACGTCTGCTTTTATATAAGGAATTGATAAAGTAACTATAGTGCCATGGGCATTGTATTTTTGTCTATCTTCAATAACTAAGGAGCCTTTCATTTTAAAATCTTTTGCTAAAATTTTTAATCTTTCAGATGTTATAGTGGTAGACAATGATTTTTTATTTTTCTCTTTCTTTTCATTTTCGGCAAGAATACCAATACCATTATCTATAATAGTACAAATTAATTCTTTATTTGAGTAATCTAGATGAACCTTTAAGTTTCTATCTTCTTTTTTATCTACAAATGCATGTTCTATAGCATTTTCAACAAATGGTTGAATAAGCATAGGTGGAATTTTAAATAATGAAGTATCTATAACATCTGCTACTGAAATTGTATATTCATATGAATCATTCTCTAAGTTTTGAAGTGCTAAATAGTTTTCTATTGCAATCAGTTCTTGAGAAAGTAAAACTATTTTATCTCTTGAATTTTCCAACGTAATACGAAGTAATTTTGAAAATTTTGACAAATAAGATACCGATGTTTTTTCTTCTTTATTTAATATCATTCCCTGTAATACTGAAAGTGAATTAAAAATGAAGTGCGGTGTCATTTGTGAACGAAGTAATTTCTGTTCTATAACAATATTTTGAGTTTTAGATTTCTCATTTCTTAACTTTAAAAAGAAAATTATACTTCCTAAAACTAACGTCGTTATTAAAAAAGCGATAACTCCCAATAATAAATTACGCTGTGTTCTTTCTAAACTTCGAGACTTTGTATTTACTGTTTTTGTTAACCTTAACTCTCTTTTTTCAGCTGATGCTAATTCATTTTTATACTTATATTCATACTCTAACTGAGTTATTTTCTCTATATTTTTTTTATTGAAAAGACTATCATTTGCTATTTTAAATTTTTGAGAGCTTATAAATGCTTTTTCATGGTTCCCTAATTTATAGTTTATATTAGCGAGAAATTTATATGCATCTCGTTGATGCTTTAAAAGTTTATACTTATTTGCTAGCTCTACAGCTTTTTCTGCCTTAACCAAGGCTAAATTATATTTGTTTAGGTTAAAATACGCATTTACAATTCCTAAATAAGAACCTATCAAATCGTATTTCTTTTGGCTAATTTTAGTTATTTCATTTGCTTCTTGAAAATATACCAAAGCCTTAGAATTTTCTTTAATTTCGATATAAGCATAACCAAGATTTATAAGACTAATTGCTAGATCTTGATTATTTTTAATTTTTCTACTAATATTAACGGACTCCTTAAAGTATACAATTGATTTAGTAAATTCTTTCTTATTAATATATATACTTCCAATATTGTTTTTAATTGCTACTATATTTCTAGTATTATAATTAGCTTGATGAATAGTTAAGGCCTTATTATAAAAACTCAATGCTTTGTCATAAAGTTCTTGTTTTCTATATAAGTTTCCAATATTACTAAACGATTGAAAAATACCTATAGAATCTTTAGCTTTTTCAGCTACATCTAATGATTTATTATGATACCTTAAAGACAAAGGATAATTCCCCTGTTCAATATACACTATAGCCATCGCATTCCAACAACTAAGTATTCCATATTCATTATTATTTTTAGTAAAAATAGTTAAAGCCTTCTTAAAGTTAACTAAGGCTTTTTCATACTCTCCATTATCCGAATAAATATCCCCTATATTATAAAGATAATTAGGTATATTTCTTTTTACACTTAGCTTTTCATCTATTGCTAATGCTTCTTTATAATACTTTAAAGCAAGTGTGGAGTTCCCTTTATAATTGTATAAAACGCCCAAAGCATTTTTACAGCCTGCTATACTTTTTATATCGTTTATTGAATTATAAAGTTTTGTTGCTTTTTCATAATTTTCAATAGCTACTTTAAAATCAGCTTGTTCCATATAAATAATCCCTTTCATATAAAAGCTTCTTGCTTTTCCTTTTACAGATTGTATTTCATCTGCTAATTCTCCAGCTTGTTCAGCATAAGTTATTGCTTGAGGTGGATTATTTCTATAATGGTAATAGGCTAAATGGTTAAGTATTTTTACACGAACAGTGTCATGCTTTATATATGTTTTTAACTCTTTTTTTAAACTATCTATCTTTTTATTTTGAGCTTGCATACTTCCTACAAAAAACAAAACGCTTAACAGACAAAGAATATATTTATTTATAGGGCTCATAAAGTTCTTTTATTTTAAAATAATAAGAAGTGCTAAATCTACAATTTTTTATATTATGACAACATCTATACTAATTAATTAAATTATTCTTTAAAAACACAATTTTCCATTATTCCTTTCTTAATGGTTACTCCCAATAAACTAATGGTTATCCCTAATAAATAGACAAGGGTAATTACTTATTTCTTTTCATATACTTTTTATTTAAGTTTACTATATGTTATTAAGATTTGTAGGGAATTCTTAATAAGAATAAGTCAGCTAGTTTTTAAATAAACTAGCTTTCTTTTTGTAAATCAATATCTTCAATAGTTTTATTATTTTATCCCATTTCCAAATAACCAATATTAGAAATACGTATATACCATTAAACAATACAAGTGTAAAAATAAATGGAGTCCAAGTTTCAAAAGTTATTATATCTGGAATAAATAAAATACTTTTACTCGAGTTAGTATTAGAAATTAAATGTCTAGTTGCCCAATTATTCCCTAAATGAAGTCCGATTGGAAAAAACATCGATTTTGATCTTAATAAGGCAGTAGCAAACAATAAATGTCCAACTGGAATTGTAATAATAAGCATAACTATCATTCCTTTATTTTGTAATACATCTTCATCAACAACATGTATGAGCATAAATAAGATTGAAAAAATAATATTAGTAACAGCTACATTAGATACTTCTATTGTTTTCTTAAACAAATAGCCTCTAAATAAAAGTTCTTCAGTTGCTACTTGTGGTAATATAAAATAGAATGCAAACAATATTACTTCAAAATTAATTGATGTTGAAACCTCAAATACTTCACCAACATATAATCCTCTTAAATATTTTGCTCCTAAGAAAACCAATATCCCTATTAAAATCCCTAGAAATAAGAATCCTATATTTTTAATATTAAAATTAAGTCCAATCTCTTTTAGAGACTTCCCTTCTATTTTATATAAAACCCAAGTCGCTAAAACTAATAACAAAGGTGCCCCATACGGTATACACTGTTTTATAAAACCTTTATTAATTAATGTACTTACAAATAATGCAGCAATAAAAAATATAATCGCTACAACAAATTTAGCCCCTGTTGGATACTTTTTAAATAATAGTTTCATTGCTTATTATTGATTGTTTTGTTTTGAATAAATTTAAATCATAACTCAATGATAATTTCACAGTAAACAAAGTTATAACTGAAGGAAATAAACCTTTGAAAAGGTTAAAACCTAACCAACTCCAATCGTTTAATTGTATTTTACTTATTGTTTTAAAGATCAATTCTCCATAAGGTTGTGACTCAAAGAAAAATGTATTCAATAGGTTTATACCTAAATGAAACCCTAAACCTAACATAATAGATCTTGTTTTATGAAACGTGTATGCCCAAACATAGCCCGTAAATCCAGTTATCAGAATAACGTATAGTATTGGGATAATTTTTGCTTCTGTTAAACCATAAGAGAATACATGGTAAATACCGAAGCACAAAGCAGAAATTAAAAGTCCCCAATTAACACTTAACTTATTAATTAAGATGTAAAGTATTGCTCCTCTAAATACCAAATCTTCTGTTAATGCTGACCTGAGATGGTAAACAAATGCATTAAGAATTGAGTGGTAGTTAATACTATATTGTAATTTCCAATCTATATCCAAAACAATAGTTTCTATATAGATATTCAATAAAGTAATGATCATAATAAATACCATACCAATTACAAACTGAATGGTTCGCTTACCACTAGGCACAATACCTATCGATTCAATGTTCTTATTCAGAATAAGGTGTAGAAGTCCCCAAGAGACTACTATTATTACTAATAATCCTAACATATTATACTATTAAAAAATTAAAATTCTAAGCCAGTTTTGGCTTTAAAAAAGGAATTGAAAGAGGGTAATAGCAAGTCTCAGAATCTAATGCAGACATTGTATTTTTGAAACTAAATATTATACCAAAAAGAAATACTGCACCAGTACCAAAAAAGTTTACCCCAGGAAAAGGAAAAAATAGTAGCAGCGATATAATTATTAGCAAATTTATTGTGCAGTGAAAATTAATAACAGCTCTACCATGTTCATCATATGTTTTATTATCTTCTGCCTTACTTATCCAAGTAAACAATGGAAACAAAATATTTCCAAATGGAAAAATTAAGCCAAAAAAAGGTGATGCGTGTAACAACAGCATCCATTTACGCTTTATTGTTTCTTCTTTTGGATTATCAAGAACTAATAAATCATCAACCTCAACACTTAATCCACTAGCTAATAATTTTATAGTTTGTAAATGTGGTTGAACATCACCTTTCTCTATACGTTGTATTGTTCTTATACCAACTGTTGTTTTGTCCGAAAGTTCTTCTTGTGTAAACCCTTTTAACTTTCGTTGATATATTAAATTTTCGCTAATTGATTTTGTTTTCATTTTCTATGTTTTGCTTTGGGCAAATCTAGCGTGTATCTATGGTAATTAGCACGTCATTTAAATGTCACCTATATGTCATCTTCAGTAAATATAAGGGTTTCAAAATCAAATAACATTTTTCCTTTAAACTCTTAAAAAGAATTTGATAAAATATCAATTGTAAAAAACACCACATTTTCCAATCAATAAAATTAAGATTTATAAAATAGTCAATGCTAAATTGATGTCTGCTTTCTTTTTTTATCGTTTATTTTCATTTCACTTATAGTCAATCTACCATTCATCTACACATAACACCACCTCATCCAATACTTAAATAAAACACTTATACCTTAAAGTATATTTACTGTATAGTTTAAAATTTGATTATTCATTTTTAGTAAATAGTTTAATTAGTTAAAAAAAGAAGTATTCCGTGGGGGACTGCTTCTTTTTTTTGTAAAAAATTAATTCACAAAATCAACAAAATATAAACCCAATAACAAAAAGACAATAAATAGAAAAGAAAAATTGACATTCTCTTAAATTCAATTTTTTTAAGCTTTATATTTTTTATGACTAACGTTTTTGAAACTTCATCGTGTATTGTCTTTTCACTATCACTAACGAAAGAAACCAAGCTAAAAAACCTACTTAAATTCCTTATCATTAATTGAAAGAAGCTTGGCTTACCTCCTTTTTCATTAACCACCTTATTTTGAGTTTTAAACTTACCCGGTGTTCTTAAATAAAAAAATTCAAATAAAAAATAATAACTAAATCTTACTAAATAGTAAAGTAAGATAGATATCAAAATACCTTTATCAAATAACAAAATAAATAAGTAACTTAAAAGTGACGACAACCAAAAATCAATTATAAAATTTTCGGATCTATCATCACTATTTGAAATAGCCTCCTCTTTATTATTTTCTTTTATTAATTTCATAGTCAATAAACAAACAACAATTGTACTTTTATTTGTTTTACGAATTTAATTCATTTCTTATTTATTCAAAAACTATACTATTTCTTATTTTTAAAACAAATATCCTACCACTCATCTACACATAATACCAACTCAACAAATACTTCAATAAACTACTTAAATACTAAAGTATATTTACTGTATAGTTTAAAATTTGATTTTTCATTTTTAGTAAATAGTTTGGTTAGTTAAAAAAAGAGGTATTCCGCGGGGGGCTACTTCTTTTTTTTGCTGAAAAAATAAAAATATCTAATAATGAACTACGCTTTTTAATTAATCTTCCCCGAATATGAATTTATTTAGTTCAATTTTTAAAAGAGAGAATTTAACATTAAGGTTTGACATAATTTTGATAAATATGTTAAAATATATTAATATGTTAAAAAGGTTATCTAAACTAGGAACAACATTAACTAACCCTGAATTAAAATTAATTCAAGGTAGTAGGAAATTAACAAATGATATGAATTTTGGCCCAGGGGGTGCTTGTTCAAAAAGTAATTTATGTCCTACAGGACAGTGGTGCATTTGTGATAATGATGATTGTACTTCTGGATCTTGTCAATACACGTAGATCTTATATAATCGCCTAAAGTTAATTTAGGCGATTTTTCTCCTAGTTTAACCAAGTAACTTATATTTCTTTTATTTTATCATTTTATTTCTTCCTTTCCTGTTATTTGCCAATAATAAACCATTCATCGATACTTAATACCTTCTCATCAAATACCTATACAAAGTATTTATACCTTAAAGTATATTTACAGTATAGTTTTAAAATTTGATTTTTCATTTTTAGTAAATAGTTTGGTTAGTAAGAGAAAGAGGTATTCCGCGGGGGGCTACTTCTTTTTTTTAGTATAATTATATAACTCAATCAACTGAAAATATTTAATTTATCTCAAATACTACTACTACTTCCATACTACATTTTCAATAACTTAAAATTTATCTTTTATATTTAAGTAATAATATTAGGACCCGTGGGGACGGGCTTGAGGTTAGGTTGGTCTATTTTTCTTTTATAGGAATAGACCAACTATTTTTTTATTTTTTCACTTCTTCTTTTAAATTCATATATACATAATATACCTTTCATCTACACAAATCTTCTTTTCATCAAATACTTAAGTTGATAACTTCAATCTTAAATTATATTTACTGTATAGTTTAAAATTTGATTTTTCATTTTTAGTAAATAGTTTGGTTAGTAAAAAAAAGAGGTATTCCACGGGGGGCTACTTCTTTTTTTTTTGCATTATATCTATATGCTTACAACATAAGTAATACATAAATGTTGTATCACTCCACTTCTTTCATTATTTTTTAAATTTATGAGTAGGGTTAATATTTTTTAACTTGTTATATAAACTTTCCCTCCCTTTTTTAATAATGCTCCTTCGGGAGCTTTTTTTATGCTTTTAAATTTATCGTTAAAAAATTTCTCAATCACTTTAAAAATATTACAAGGTCGTTTGTTTTTATTTTTTATCTCTTTGTTACTAGTAAATTATAACTCCTATTTTTATCATAAAAAACATCTCTTACAAGGTATTTTTATAATTTTATATTTACTAAATAAACATCAGATATAAAAATCTACTCATTTTGAATAGAACTACATACATATTATTTTTGACTGGTTTTAGATCTAACCTTTTTTTCAAAACATTTTTTTTCCCCTTCTAAAGTTCCTCTATAATATTTATTGTTTTTTATAAATAAAATTTCTCCATATTTTCCTTTTTTTATACTTGAATCTACACCAAAAATTTTATTATCATATAAACTTACCACTTCTTTATTAGAACAATGACCTACTATAATATGATCTGAATTTATTGATTCTAATATATTAGTAATCTGTTTGTCTTGTAAATTATCATTAAAATACCCACGATACCATATTAAACTTTTCTTACCATAGTATACTTTATAAAAATCAGTACTTTTCATCTCTTTTTTACTCCTATCAATTGATTTCCTCATTAAACTATTTATCTCTTCAAGATTAAAATCATTTTGAGATATAAAATCTTTTGAAATACCTCCATGAACAAATACATTATTATTAATTTTAATAATAGTAGACTTTGACCTTAGCCATCTTCCAATAACTGTTCTATTATTGTACAATTCATTATACTTTAAACCAAGCAAATCAGATGTTTTTTGATATTTTTTATTAATATATCTCAAATCTTTATGAAGAACCATATATTCATGATTTCCTAATAAAAAATGTACTTTACCTCCTCTTTTATCTGCTTGTTGCTCTAGTTTATAAATTAAAAGAAGCATTTCATTTACCTTATTTCCCCTATCAAAAATATCGCCTACAATTACCAAATGACCTTTACCAAACTTCCAATTTAATTTCTTATCTATTATTTTATTTGCTTTTAATAACTTAATAGCTAGTTCATACTTTCCATGAATATCACTTAATGCAGCAATTTTTCTAATATTTTTAAATTCTGATTTATTTGGTAAGAATATTGTGTCATAAGAATTCTTCTTTAACACTTTTGTAAAAACCTGATTCTCTATTATTTTTTTTTCTATTAACTGTTTTTTTTTAATAAAAATATAGGGGCCATCATTTAATTTAAGTTTTTCATTTTTATAACTGCCTTCAGAAGTTATCGCTTTTTGACCATAAACTTTTGATAAACTAACAAGAAGGATTACAAAGTACACATAGGTTTTAAGCATAGATCTCAATATTATTAACAAATGATTACAGCAAATATACTTTCTTTTAATTTTCCTCTTATCAATACAAATATCTATATCGTTAAATACTTTATTATTGGCTTCAATCTTATTCTAAAGTCACTTATTTCATAGCCCACAAATAAGTAAGGTAAAACCTTACTTATTTTACGGTTTAATCTTCTTTTTTAAATAATCTAATTTATAAGTTTGAGAAACTTTAAAATCTTATATCATGTTAAGCAACATTTCAACATTAGGATCAGTATTATCAAAACAACAACAAACATTAATTTCTGGTGGAGGTACTACATGCCCTTGGGCATGTGAGGAAGATGGTAGATGTTCACCATGTCCATTTTAATTAAATTATCTAAAAAAAAAGCGAACAGTAGTTCGCTTTTTTAATATTTTTATTTGTAATAATTTCACAATACTCATTATTTTCTTCTTATTTTAAAATTATTTTCTATCTTTAAAAAATAATGTTTAAGACCCGTGGGGACGGGCTTAAGGTATAGGGTGGTCTATTATATTTTTAATAGATCACCTGCTTTTTTATATGCTCATACATTTATGGGACTATCTAAAACACTACTTAACCTACTGATTTTTAGCACACTTTTTAACACTTCTTTTTACTGGTTTTCACGTAGTTATTTACTGGTTTCTACTTATATAATATTGATGGATTCCACCTATTTGTTTTGTTCTTTATTTTTATGAAATTAGTAAAGTAACTAATGACTATTCTATTTCTGCGTATTAACTATATTAAATTTATTAAAACCCGTCCCCCACACACAAAAAGTTAATACGCAGTTTTTTTAACTTCTCTTTTATACTTTTCATAAATACTATCATTAATTTTTCACTTGTTTATAAAACATTAATAAAACAATACTCCGTTCATCTATACAGAATTGCTTTTAATCAAAAATTAATAATACTTGCTTCAATCTTAAACTATATTTATTAGATAGTTTTAAAAATTTATTTAGTCCTTCCCCACAAAAAGACCTTAATATTATTCTTAACCGAATAAACATTAAGGTTTTTTAAATTTTATAGGTACTTCAGAAAAAGTTTTTCTATTTCTTTAATATATAACTTTACCGTCTACGTCTTCTAACTATTGGAGGACTATATATATTATACTCTAAATGAAGTTCCTTTGATAAACCATTTGCCATTTTTTCAGCTAAATCTTTTTTCCTAGTTATCATTAATAAAAACTTACTTGAATGATTTTCATTCAATAAAACTATTTTATAAATTTCTGAACTTACAGCCAAATCTGGATTTCCTGCAGATACGAAAGCAAATTTCTGAGCTCCAGAACTTGATAAAACACTTACATCTGTAATATTAGTTAATTCAATATTTTTCATCAAAAATGGAAATCCAAATATAAATTGAGAATACTTTAGTTTACGTTCCTTTATTACAACTCCTTGTTTACTAAAAAAAAGTGCAAAAATATATACAGAAATTGGTAAAAAGGCTATAGCTATATAATCACTCCTTTTTGTATTCATTTCTTCGCTAGGAATTAAACCTAATAAATAAAGTACCCCTATTCCGAATGTAAAAATGAAGAAAAGAAAAAGCATTAATTTTTGATGACTAGTAAATTTTGAGTTAATTATTATTTTTTTCATTTATTTTTTTATCAAATATATCAAACAAAAACTTATCACAATTACATCTATTGACTAACATGTTTTTTAAAGAACAAAGAAGTACTATTTCTTTTATCATATTTATTTTCTAACTATATAACATACTTTTTATGTTTCAAAAAAACAACATGAAACACTCAAAAAACAACCACTTAACATCATACAAATGTTATTGACCGAATTAATCAACTACTCTTTACATTTATACTAGATATTTACAGTAGTTAATTAAAAATAATCAATCATGGCTTTACAAATAACAGAAAAAAAAGGAATTTTTTATTTAAAAGGTAAAATCAATTGTTCAACTGTTAGATCTTTCATTATTCATTTTGAACATTATATTTTACAAAATAGATGTACGACTATAAACATTGATAAAATCAAAGAAATTGACTCTGATGGATTAAAAGCTATAAAAACATTAACGGCAATAGCACTTAGACAACAAAAAATATTTTCTACTACCGGGTACAATACAAAAGATATATATGATGATTTTGAAAATTGGGAAGTAGCATAACAGTCTTCTATCTACTCTTTTCACTTAGTTAATTAATGGTTATCCCTTAAATCAATATCAGTATTATCCCTTATTTATAATACCATTTTTTATCCATTAATTTACAAAGTCTTAGGAGACGTCCTTTTAGACTTTCTTTTTCATAGCAATTTTCCCACTCAACTTTGAGTGGGTTCTTTTTTATAACACATACAGCTTGTTTCCTATTAGCAGTTTCCTTTTCAATAAACTCCATTACTGAATATTTACTTACTTTTTATTATACTATAATTTAATTTAAATCTTACTTTCAAAATGAACTCTTGTTCATTTTTAGAAAACTTAAAAAAGATTGGCTAACTACTTTTATTTTTTACTCAACTACTTACCTAAATACAGCCAATACACTATATATCAAAAAACTACACTTACACTCGTTTCATCAAATATTCAAATTATTTAATTCTACCTTAACTTAATAAAAACATACTGTTCAACGATACAAATGTCCAGTTAATCGAATACTCAAATTGCTTTCTAAAAATCTTAATTATGTTTGCTGGCAGGTTTAAAAACTTGATTTAAACCAAAATTTACATTAACCAATTTAAGTACTTAAAGGTTAGAACAGTTGACTGAATTAAGGGGCGGTTGACTGTTTTTTTTCAATCCCTTATACCTTAATTAATAATACTTAGTTGTATTTAATGAGAGTTTTTTCTTTATAAATTACGTTTATACAATTTCTAATATTGTGCTGCTTCATTTTTTTAAATTTGGATAATGAAAATCTCACAATTTTAATATACTTCTTCTATTAAACACCTTGACAATCGTTCAAATTATTTCTTTTATTTGGTTTCTATACAAAGTATAATTGTACCCTAACCGTAAAGATTTTTTAAATTGGTAATCCTATTATTATTTATTTCTCGTTACTTTTTTTTATTTTACTTATAGATAACCTACCATTCATCTATACAAAATTTCCTTTCATCAAATACTCAAATTATTTACTTCAATCTTAAACTATATTTACTGTATAGTTTAAAATTTGATTTTTCATTTTTAGTAAATAGTTGGTTAGTTAGAAGAAAAGAGGTATTCCACGGGGGGCTACTTCTTTTCTTTTTTAATACTGTTTTACTCTTTGTTTTGTTTTTAATTTATAAAAAACAGTTATGAACAACTTAAAACTCAATTTATAGATACAAGAAGAGTTTCTACTTTTATTAAATATCTTTCATTTTATTAGTATTTCTTTTTTTGCAGTTCCCTTATACAAAATTGCTCCTAACTTTAAATACTGCCAATACTATTACATATATGGATATTTTATCCCTATAGCTCAAGGTAGTTTTTGTTTTATCTACTGTTTATTTATTCGTTTATACATTTATCATTTGCATTTATGAAGTTTCATTACTTTCCTCTTTATTTTTCATTTCATTTGAAAAATTTAAACTTTTATATTATGTTAAAAAATATTAAAAATTTAGGCTCTGAACTAAACAAAACTGATCAAAAATCTATTAATGGAGGTAAAGACACAAATCCCTTCACTCCTTGTTATTGTAATGGTGCTTTAATTGGTTTAGGTCTTAGTCCAAGAGACTGCTATTGGAAATGTATGTTCACATATTAAATTTAGATAAAGAAAGGAACTGTAATGGTTTCTTTCTTTTGTTATAATAACTACAGATTTTTTAATGTTACTTTTAATTAAATAAGGTTTTACCTTACTTTTTTTATGGTTTTTTATCACCTTTCTTATTTTTTACTTTTTAGATTTGAGAAACTTAAAAATCTATATTATGGTAAAGAACATTTCAAACCTAGGTACAATCTTAAACAAATCAGAACAAAAATTTATTAATGGAGGGGTAACTACATGCGATCAAATTCCCTACCCTTGCGATACTGGTTTTGAACCAAATGAAAATTGCAAATGTGTTCCAATACTTGTATAACTATATACAAGTAGCGAACTTCGGTTCGCTTTTCTTTTTCTTATATTCTTCTTTCTACAATTAAATTGACACCATACGGTACCGGTTAAACAAAATCTTTGACAATAAAAAACCACTTCTCTTGAAGTGGTTGTGATAAGTATATTTTCATTCTTAAATATCAAATAGTTTATCTAGATTTTTTCTCTCTTCTTCAGATAAAGAATCTAAATAATTCTTAGCCTCATTTAGTTCTTGATCAGAAAGAGGAGTAATCTCGTTTTCTTTTGAGATTATTTTTGGAGACTGATTCTTCTTTTTTCTCATTATATAAAGAAAGTGTTTAGATGCTAGTTTAATATTTCTTTCTCTATTCTGTCTAATTAGTGATTTTAGATACCCAAGTCTAGTGTGACCTTCAACTAATTGAAACTTCCCCTTGATTTCACTCCATTCAGGAATATTCTCAAAAGATTTTGTTTCTATAATAATGGGAGGCGTTAGCCATGTTCCTTTCTGTAACCAACTTTCTTGTGCTTCTTTACCGCATCCAAAGTCTCTTATATCATTAAAACTTTCTTTTGCTGAAACAAAATATTTAAATTCCTCAATTACCTTAACATTTTAAAAATTAGAGCTATCCCATTTGATTAATTCAAATTTTACCTTTGTGAAGTCTATCCAGGCATAGTTATAAATAGTATATCCATTATCATGGAGCCCCATTATCCATTGCTCAAAAATTGTATCTGGAATATGGTTATACTCAGGAAGTATTTTTCTAACTCTTTCTAATTAAAGGGACAAATCCTCTTTATTACCATTCATTTTCATATTTGGTTTTAAATCTAACCAACTTACACTAACTCTAGCCATTTACTTTTTCTTATAAAAATAAAAAACACTCACCACAATGTCAAAGAACTTTTCCGTTTTTAAGGTATCGGAAAACCTACTGTTTATTTTAATTTTAGCTAAGTAAGGTTTATCCTTACTTTTTGTAAGGTTTATTTTTCAATTTTCTATTTTTTAAAAACTAGATTTGAAAAACTTACAAATTTTTATATTATGTTAAAGAACATTTCAAACTTAGGGTCAACCCTAAACAAAACAGAGCAACAGTCTATTAACGGAGGGAATACTAATTGTGGAATCTTCATAAGACCTTGTCAAGAAGGTTATGGTTTTGATGAAAACTGTCGTTGTATTCCTGAACCTGGAAATTAAAATAATCTAGCGAACTTCGGTTCGCTTTTCTTTTGCCTGTATTCTTCATTCTACTGTTTTAAAATAATTCTAATTGTGTTGTTTTAAATTGAGCTGAATAAAAACGTACATACGATTTATGTCTACTTAAAATTTCATATCCGGTTGTTTCATAAAGTAAATAATGTTTTTGACTTTTGCCCGGTAACATCTTTTTTGGAACTTGAAAAGCATAATACTTTAAATCCTTTTCTAAAAAACAACCAACATATTTAAATGGCTGAGAAAAAGTATCTGTTCGGTAGTTTCCAGTTTCTCTTCCGTCTCCAATTTGAGTAACAAAAGAATTTATTTCTAAATCAAAAAAAGACTCTTTTATTAGCTTTAGATTACCTTTTACCGCCATTCTATTGTCAATAGTCAAATACTCCATTATCTACAAATTAAATAATATTGATTGATTTAATTTCTCTACTTCTGCTTTTGTGAAAATCTTTGACGGATAAGCATCTGATTCCTGAAACGCTATCCAGGAACAATCACAAGAAACAATAGTTGGTTCTTTGCAAATACAATTTGTTGATGTGTTAACAAATGAAATTTGTATTTTACTTTTATTAGCAATCCATGAGAAAGTAAGCTTACCAAATTCTTGATGCTCATAAGAATCAATACTTGATGTACCAATACTATCAAACTTATAATTAATGACTTGTAATGCTTTAATCCAATCAATCATAATTTCTACTGTTTTACTTTATTTCGTTTTTACTATTTTTAAAGAAAAATTTCTATGAAAGATTTCTGTTTAGTCATTATGTTTTTAATAATGTTAGGACCATCTTTTGCTCCTAATGTATTCTACAAACAAGGCAAAGAAGAGTATAAACTATGGCCTAGAGTTATTCTTTTTATTTCGAGTCTGTTAGTCATCATTTTTAGTTTTTTATAGGTTTGAAAACCTACAGTTAATTTATTTGTTAAAAAGACTGGTAAACAACCTTTAATATTCATTCTTTAATTACCTTATCTTTAAATTTGAAAATTTTATACATGAAAAAAATTAAAAAGAAAATTTGGGTTAAGAGGCTATATTTAGACAGAGATCAATACTATTATATTAAAATAGATTCTGACTAAGCAAAAGCAGTAAAAAAAGCCGAGAAAGAAAACCCTAACCCTAATTTTAAAATTGAAAAACCTGAATGGAATATTTTATTACAAAAGAAAATTTTTGATTTTTTAAAATTGAAAATAGTATCAAACACATTAAATAAAATTATTTTCATAATAATTGTTTTTTTTTAATGGCTTTGGGATAATACATGCCTTAACCTACTGTTTTACTTTGTTTAGTTTTTTCTATTTTTGATTCATGAATTACGAAGGATTACTTTATGGGTTTCTTATTCTTATTGCTGTTGATCTAATTATTTATTATTTCGTCGAAGATATTTACAGGAAACTGGCTCATAATATTTCACGAATCTTTTATTTTGTTGGAATATTTATCTATGCTATATTTATTTATTAACTGCAGTTTTTTTTAATGTTACGTTTAATTAAGTAAGGTTTCACCTTACTTATTTTATAGTTTTTTATCACCTTTCTTATTTTTTACTTTTTAAATTTGAGAAATTAAAAACTCAAATTATGTTAAAGAACATTACAAACCTAGGTACAACCTTAAACAAATCAGAACAACAATCCATTAATGGAGGAGATAGAAATTGTAATGGTGGTAGTTGCGCAACCTATGATTATCCTTTTGGCATTGACGTTACAATTGAACAATATTTAACGATTCCTATTCAATTTCAATGTTGTGTAAGAGTTTCTCCTTTTTAATAATCAAAACCTTTTTAATCAATACCATTTTCTTAGATTTAGGAAAATGGTATAACTGTTTTTAGTTTAATATTTGATTTATGGTTTATCCTTACTTTCTGTAAGGTTTATTTTTAAGAAACTGACTACCATAATGTTATTTTTGATAAACTAAAAATTTTAAATCATGCTAAAGAACATTTCAAAATTAGGTACAGCCTTAAACAAAACGGAACTTAAATCTATTAATGGTTCAAGAGGTAAATACTGTACGAGAGAACAATCTAACAATGGCTGTATAGATGTGTTTTCACAGAGAGTATGTCTTTGTCCTTTCTAAATTATAGCGGGTTAGTCCCGCTTTTTTTTCACCATTTATTTACACTTATTTTAATTTACTTAAATCTTGCACATAAAAAAGAACCTCAATTTGAAGCTCTTCTGGTAAGTTATATTTTATAAAAATATAACTCTAAGTATTATATAGTTTGCTAAATTAGTAATCTATAAATTGGGATTCTATTCTAACTTAGAAATAACAAGTATTTAACAGATAACATTTTTAATTAATTAATTAATTAATTAATTATTTTATTAACAACTTCCGTTAATTTTTCATCACTTGCTCTATCACAATCATGCGATGAGATATAACCTTCATACTTCTCAAAGTATTTTACCTGTTTTGATAAAAAAGGCTTCCAAGTTTTCAAGTCTGAAGTACCATGCATCGGGAACAGTTTAACATGGGTATGATCAACTCCAAATCCTTCCATTATCAGTCCTGTTCTACCCACATCATCTAATTTCTCATCTAATAGTTTTCCCACTTGTTTTGCAGCGATTATTAATTTTGATAATTCTTCATCCTTTAAATCAAAACAATAACTACTTAAGTGTTTTTTCGTTGCTACAACTGTAAAACCTTCTGTATTTGGGAAAATTGAGAGAAATGCCAAATGCTCTTCATTTTCCCAAATTTTAAAAGCAGGTGCTTTTCCATTAACTATATCACAAAAAATGCAATTACTCATATTTTATTAAAAAGTTATCTAACTATGGAATTTACTTACAAGTAAACAAATATCCATAAATGTATTTCTACAAATTTAATTGATTTAAAATCAATTAAAAATTTACTTACCACAATTATGTCAAAGAACTTTTCAGTTTTAAGAATCTGGAAACCTACAGATTTGTTAATATTGCGTAACCATTATTCCAAACATCAATTTGTTTATATCTCAAAAATTCTAGTTGATGGCATTTATCACGATCTTCTAAAACTATTTTTCCATGCTTCCCTGTAATATATTCATAATCTGAAAAACAAACGTTAGTAACTTTAATTCCTCTTTGCATTTCCGCAACTGCTTCCGATTGTAAAAGTAGGTATTGATCTTCCATAACTACTTTTTTAGTTTAATTCGTTTATACATTTATTCTTTGCGTTTATGAAATATCATACTTTACCGTGTGTTTTTTATTTTTTTTTGATAAACTTTAAATTTTAAAAATCATGTTAAAAAACATTTCAAATCTGGGATCTACCTTAAATAAATTAGCTCAAAAAAATATATTAGGAGGAGTAAAATTAGAATTCGATTGTATTTCTCATGCTCACTTTTGTAATAACGCACACACTTCAAATGCAGATTATGATGAATGCATGGCAGACTGTGGTTGTGAATAATTCATTTAAAAGCGAACTTCGGTTCGTTTTTTCTTTACTTGTATTCTTCTTACCACATATTTTATGATATATTAATTATATTTGACTAAAAATTTTCAAATATGACTAATAACAAGAAAAAATATGACTATAAATTTTTCCTAGGTGTCTTTGTTGGCATTATAATATTTAAAATATTTAATATGTTTTTTTAAGAGTATTTTATTAATATTTAAACTACAGATTAAATATTAACTGTTCTCCATTTGCTGGAGCTACTTCAATTATTTCACTAAATGGTATTCCGTATAACTCTCCGTTAACTTCAACACCACATTTTGATTCATGTATTTTTAAAAGATCAGTACAGATATCTATTATTTTAGATTTTACCTTTTTTAGAAAATGTTTATCATTTTCCCACTGATCCAAATAAAAAGTTATGTATTGATCTACTTTCATATACTACAGGTTTACTTTATTTTGTTTTTTCTACACTTATTTTATTTCCATATTTTTGTTAAAAAATCATGATTCATTTATTAAGAGGAGCTATTCTATTATCCCTATGTTATTTAATTGATCTACTTTTATTTAAATTCTACTTTTCAAAATCTCCTAAAAGAATTGAATGGTTCAACTCTGAAAAATTTTTAATTCAATTTTCAATAATCCTAATTGCTACAGTTACTGCTTTCACTATTGTTTAACTACTGTTATTTTAGTTTGTTTATATTTGACTTATGAATTTGACTATTATCTTGGCTAATAAACCACCTGTTTTTGTATTTAGCTTTGTTGCTATATTCCTCTCCTTCTTAGTAATTTATTTAATTAAAAAGAAGAAAAAATAACTACTGTTTTAATTTGTTTAGTTTTTTCTATTTTTGATTTATGAATTACGAAGGATTACTTTATGGGTTTCTTATTCTTGTTGCTGTTGATATAATTATTTATTATTTCGTCGAAGATATTTACAGGAAACTGGCTCGTAATATTTCACGAATCTTATATTTTATTGGAATATTTATCTATGCTATATTCATTTATTAACTACAGATTTAATACTTTTTTAATTTCTCTTTGATTATATCAAACTCCAGACTGAAATGATTCATCCTTGATGTATTCAATTATACCATTTAGAGTTCCAAAATCATATTTATCATTATCTGAACAACCATGAAACTCGTCTCCATCTTCATCATAAACAACCCCATTCTTACAAGTTGAAAACCCAAGTAATTCATTTAACAATGTCTTTCGTTCTATTTCTGATAGTTTTGTATTTATCATGATTTCTACTCTTATTTTATAATTCGTTTATTAAATCTATGACATAAAAAACACCTTAAAAAAGGTGCTTTGTGGTAAGTGTTTTTTTTTAAACACTTCTTTATAGTCATATATTTTGAAATTTTATTACAGTTTCCTTGTATTCTTATCTATTCATGGTATTTAAACGTTAACTTAATCACGTCAATACCCTTTGTATTAGATGGTCCAACTCCAAGGGTAAATCCTCCACATATTAATTCATAGTTATCATCAATAGTTCCATAACTATTGTCACCAATACTACTAATATCTCCCTCTATAGTTCCATCAGAAAATACAAAACCTATTTTTTGCATTAATCCCCTATATGGCTCAGCGTTAAAGTAACTTATAACCCCCGTTGCATATCTCTCTGAACCTACAAATATATGATAAGGTATACCTCCATCAGGATTACCTGTAAAATGTCCTTTATGATCATCATAAATAAATTGGAGACCATCAATAGTATTATAAGAACGATAATAAAATTCTTTTATAATACCCTCTTTATCTGTTTTTTTTATTTGATATTGACCATCAGATTTAGTTCCATCAGTAGCCGCACTATAAGGTCCCAAGTAAAGTACATCCAACCCATCGTAAACATTGGCTGGTTCATCAGGGTTACCTGAAACATATCTGTGTAATGTATAAGTACTTATCAAACATTTCGCAATACTTGATAACGCCTCATTCTCCCATCTTTCTCTAATTGCTTCCATAACACCTTCATATAAATTTCCTTGTGCCCAATTTTTATCATAATATATCTCTTTTTCAGTAACTAAGTCTTTTGCAGAGCCATATGAAATTGGATATATCCCGTTATGCTTGCTACCATAATCTATTTTGATTTGACCAAATCTCCATTTTTTTAATTCGGGGTAGTTTTTTTCAAAATAGCAATGGTAATCATCATAATATTTTTTTATTTCTCTTTCCCATTCCTTTTTTCCATCTATTTCATACAATTCTTCACCATAAATTAGTTGTTCGCGCAATGCGGTCATATGCATATTAGCGCAAATAGAAGCATAAGGTATTAAGAACTTAGAATTACTAGAACCTATAATATTATTCATTAACTGTGTGCATTGCCCTAAAATCACCTTTAGGCTTATTCCTTTCTCTTTATTATTCTCAGTATGAACATAATCATTCATTAAATCTCTTATAGATGCAAGATTATTACTAGTTTGCTCCATTTCATATTTCAGTATTTTTTTATCAATAGCTCCCTCTACCTCTGCTATCATTAACTCAAATATATCTTCATTATCTGAAGGCCAAAATTGACCAACTAAGTAACTAATAAAACCTCCTACTTCGGGAATTTTCTTCACTGCATATTGTGCTACTTTTTTAAGTCTATCATTCCAGTTTTCTGATAAATCCCTTTTTTTTATTGTATTTTTCATTTTAAATAATATTTAATAAAAATTGTATCATAGTAACCTTTACTAAAATTTGTGCCATGGTAATCTATAATAAATATAACTCAATGAAGTATTAAAAAATAAAAATTACCTCTAGGGCCTATAAAATAATCATAAGCGCAAGTAATATGGATAAGAGCGTAACTCTCCTAAATTATACCTAAGAACTTAATTCAACTTCAAAGGTTCCGTTATATTCAATTTTGAATACTAATTCTGTTATTTCTTTAAGTGTTTCCATATTTAAAAATTTACTTACCACAATTATGTCAAAGAACTTTTCCGTTTTTAAGGTATCGGAGAACCTACTCTTATTTTATAATTCGTTTACTAAATCTTGGACATAAAAAAACACCTTAAAAAAGGTGCTTTGCAGTAAGTGTATGTTTTTATTTAACGTATTGTATAAACCCCTTTTTATGGGGTTTATACCTTGTTATAAGCCGTTACGTTTAGTTTTTATCTTTTAATAATTTCTGAACTAAAGCTTTTAATTCTTTAATTTCAGAATTTTGTTTTTTTAGTTCTTCAATCTCGCTTTGTTGATTCTCAATTTTGGAGTTTTGAGTTTTTAATTTTTTCTCTTGGTCAATCGTATACAAAGTTAACTCCTCAATTTTTTTAAGAAGATTCATATCCATTTCAGCTTGCATCACTCCGTTTTTAGCAAATTCTTTAGCTGATGGTATTTCAGGTAAATGGCTATATTCTTTTATAAAATTCTCAACTTCTTCAATGCTTCTCAATTTATAATCTGATTTAAAAACGTAGTCTGGCGCAGGTATTGCTAGATCTATTTTCACTTCTTTTGCGTGAATTTTTCCGTTTACAGTTAACTCCATATCGGGTTGAGTTGTTCCTATCCCAACATTCCCTCCATCAACTACTGTTATTCCTTTCAGTCCGTCGTCAGTTAATTTTAAACCAGCACTCCCACCTACTAAATACATAAAATTAGAGTTATGAAGACCTAATGATGCCATAGGTAATGAAACTGAACCCGTAAAAGATAATGCTCCATTGTTAATCGTTAACTTTGAATTTGGACTTGTTGTTCCTATACCTACATTTCCATTTGATTGAATAACCATTTTTTCAGATCCAGGAGTCCCATTGTAACCTGTATAAAATCTATGATTACTCTGACTAAAATAATCCAAATCACCAGTGCTTATACCAAACCCAAAATAGTTATTTTCACCTCCCGACCAAAGAGTTATTTTGTTAGGATAAATAGAAGGATTAGAGTAATTCTTTCCCAAATCTAATCTACTTTTGGGACTTGTTGTCCCTAAACCTACATTTCCTAAATTACTAATATTAAAAGCATTAATAGTTTCTCCATTATTTTTTATTACATTCATCATTATCTGTGCGTCAAGAAATCTTATATATGACCCACCTCTTTGATTGCTTATTCTTCGTAAAAATGGAGTAGTAGTAGCATTAGTAATATTATTACCTATACCCACACCGGTGTATGTTAACCCTGGCTCACTTGCCCATAGCATTAAATCTGCAAACTTACTTTCAGTTCCTCCACCTCTAGAGTGTAAAAGTATTCTACTATCTCCATGACCTCCTTCAATATGTAATTTTTGTCCTGGAATCGTTGTTCCAACACCAACATTACCTGTAGCTTCAATTTTGTTCTGGGCATTTCCCACCAAACTCATAATCATCATAATAATGACAACAACTATACTTTTTGTTTTCATAATAATTTATTTTTGGTAAAATTAATTAAAAAATTACTTACCACAATTATGTCAAAGAACTTTTTCAGTAGTGCTAATTAATTACAGGTTTAATGTTTAAATATTTCTATTTTAACTTTTGCATTTTCCATGATGACGTTAAACCTATTATTAGTCTCATCACATACTTTGGTTATCTTTTTTATTACTGAACAAGTGAAAATGTCATCTTTACTTTTAATAACAATTCTTGTTTTCGTTTCATAAGCTGCATAATCCGAAAAAGGAGTTATTGCGTTTTCTATATCTATTAGTAAGTGAGTTTTCATATTTCTTTAATTACTGTTTTAATATTTTTTTAGTTTGATTGTATATGTCCAGGACATCATTATGACCAAGCCTAATTTTTAATTTTCTTTTATCTGTTTTTAAATGTATTTCCGAATGCAAATGTTCAGCCCACTCACTAACATTAATTTTATCAATAGATAGTTCTAATGTTTCCCTAATTGATATTGATGGTTGTGTTTGTTGCTTATTATTTGCTCTTGGCGTTGTATTTTCAATTATTGCCATACCTACAGTTTTCTTAATTTTCGTTTATACATTTATTTCTTGCGTTTATATAGTCTCTAATATCATCCTGTTTTATTTATGTTTTTTTGAGAAACTTAAAACTTTTATATTATGATAAAAAACATTTCAACCCTAGGCTCTGTAATTAATAAATCTGAGCAGAAAAAGATTAAAGGTGGAAGGGTACAAATACAGAATGATGAAAAACATTGGTATGTAATATGTGTTGATGGAAATACTTTTGGTATTAGCCCACATGCTACACCAAAAGAACAAGAATTAGTATGTAACGGACATGGAGGGTGGTACATGATTATTTATCATTAACATTCTTTCGAGCTATCTAATAAGTTTGAAATTAGCTCTCGTTTATTCGGGAGCTTTTGTTTTAACTACAGATTAAATGTTAATTGATTTTCATTTTCTAATTCATTCAATATCCATCGAAATTGCTTTTCACTTGAAAATTGATTATCAAAATTTTCCTTTAGTTTGTCCCGGAGCCATTTTTTTGCACACTCTTTTATTTCAGAAATAGTTTCACCGTTTTTAAACTGATTTACAAATCCTGACCAATGACCAGAAATTGAAAAACTTTTTCTTTGTTCCGGTGCATAATCTATAATTACAAAATTGCATCGGTTACTTTCCCAAATTTTAAAAACTTCATTTGCCATTTTATCTACACTTTTACTTTATTTTGTTTTTATTATTTTTACTTCATGGAAAATAGCTATGAACAACTTAATATCGAATTTATAGAAACTAGAAAAGCTTCTCTTTTCACTAAACTGGTTTCAATAACATTGTCTCTTACCCTAGTTGTAATCCCTTTGGTAGAAATTCTTCCTGAGTTACTTATTTGTGATTGTATTGAACTTCTTCCTCCAGGATCATGTGTTTTCGGTGGTAATGGCTGTACTCACTAACTACAGTTTTTGGTATATTTTATATTGCTACTTATTTTCTTTGCCTTTACATAATTACCTTTCATCGATACATATCTTCCTCTCATCAAATATTTTAATTATTTACTTCAAGCTTAAATTATATTTACTGTATGGTTTTAAAATTTGATTTTTAGTTTTTTAGTTAGTTTGAATAGTTTAGAGAGAAGAAGTACTTTAGAAGGGTTGCTTCTTCTCTTTTTTATATCATAAAAACCTTAAATCAATATATTGATATTTGTAACAGTTTCTAATATTTTGTTTTGTAGTCATCAGTAAAATACAAAATAACTATACTTGAAAAGCTAACTTTCAAAAAGCATCATTTTTTCTAGCATCTTCCTACGGAAAGAAAAAAAAAACACTAATCTAATGGTTTTCAAGTACTCAACTAAGTGAAAACCATTAGTCTGTATTCAAGGATTCCCCGTATTGTCCAATTTATTCTTTTAATCTAAATTGCAATAAGTTTGAAATGAAAATTTCAAGTAGCTTAATATTTCAAGGGGAAAATTCCTACTCTCACAAGGGTAGGAATTTTTATTTAAATACATTAAAGAAGAAATTTAAATGATTTAAAGAAATTATTCATTGAATCATTTTCATCCTTGCTTGGAATTGTCATTACTTGAAGTGATATCTGTAAATTTTGTTTAATAAATGTTTTTTGTTTAATTACTATTAAACCTCCTTTAAAACTTTCCTTTACTTCTATTCCCTCATTACCAGCTATAAATACTTTCTTCTCACTTATTAATTTAGACTGTCTCCCTAATAAAGCTTTTTTAATAACGTTTGAATAGTATTCATCTAATTTAAATCCACTTGTTTTAGTAATATCCTTTGGATATTCCATAACAGAAATCATATATATTAAGTTGTCATCATTTTTAAGTTTTGGCTGATATAATTCTATATAAATATTTGATTTACCATATTCAGTTGAAGTTTCCATTTCACGCTTTTCAGCTTTCATAGGAAATTTGATTTTATAAATTTTTTGACTCTTTATTACTTCTTTCTGATTAATAACCTTAGGCTTAACTCCAATAAGTTCAAATGATTCAAGAAATTGATTTATCCCAACATTAAAGTTATTTTTTTCTTGTGTTCTTACACTTAAAATATACATTCTATTATCAACTAAATAAAACCTTGCTCTAAACATAATTTTATTATCAATGTCTTTCCATCTAAATTCTCTCCCAACATGGCCTAATATATCTAGATTAAAAGTGCCTAACAATTGTATACTTTCAGAATTAATATTTGTTGTTTGTGCTCCGTTAAACAAACCATAAATATTTTTTACACTTAAAGTATCAGTAAAACTTTTAGGATAATCTATGTAACTAACGTTATAAGATAAATTATCCCCATTCTTATATTCAGTATTAAATGATGTAATCGTTATTTTTCCATAATCAGTATCTCCTGTTTTTTTTGTTATTTCAGGGCTTTTAGGGAATAAAATTTTAAAATTACCTTTTTCATCATGAAATTTACTAGCTTTATCTTGAGCGTAAGTTGATGAAATAATTATAAAAAAATAGCTTATTAATATTGAATGTATTTTCATTTATTTAAGTTTTTAACCTAATTGTATTTTATTTGTTTATTTAGTTAGTATGTTATTAAAATATATTAATTCTTTATTATAAACTTTATTGTAAGTTATTCCATTATGCCCTTGATTTTTTAAAGTAATAAGATGTATTCTATCCTTAAATTCTTCTTTTAACTTTAAGGAAGATTCATAACTGATAACAGTATCACTATCACCATGAAAAATTGTTATTGGCATTTTGCATTTTTTTAAATACTCATTAGTCATAAATTTATATTTTAAAATAAATGAAGGTATGTATGAAAAGTTTTGCTTCACTATATCTATTAAATTGTAGTAGGGAGCTTGTAAAATCAAATGTTGAGCATTATTATTCGATGCTAATTTAGAAGCAAGTCCTGTTCCTATTGAATAACCTAGAATTATTATATTTTCTTCACTGTATTCCTTTTTTAGTGTATTATATACTAATTGATTATCCTCAAATAATTGTTGCTGTTTGATTATTTTCCTTCACTTTTTTCCATACCCTCTATAATCAAGAATAAAAATATCATAATTTAAATCTGTATATACTTTAGCTATATTCCCCCAAGAATCTAATGCTCCTGCGTTACCGTGTAAAAAAAAAACAAGTCCTTTAGCTTTAACAGACTTAAATAAAAGTCCATTAAAAAATTACCATCTTTAGTATTAAAATAAAGTTCTTCAAAATTTTGGTCAAATTTAAACTCGTAATTGTTATTCAACTTTTCAGGAAAAAAGATCAATTTTTCTTGAAAAAAGTATAACCCAACACATATAAAAAAATAAATACTGATATTAATTTTAAAAAGTTTATTAATTTTATTTTCCTTTTTTTAGTCATATATTTTTATACAAAACAAATAAGAGTTTTAATAGAAATCATTGAGTAACTATTAGTCATCACTGCAAATCTAATGGAATTTCAATTAAAAAAA